>NZ_JBGFFX010000003.1:0-506123 GCF_041224955.1 Erwinia aeris
GAAACTTTTTGATAACCGATTCAAGAGCTACAGGCTTTATTCCCCTCTCACTTCCTGCCTGGCATTCCCTTTTTACGCTTATATTTCCGTCATCCGGTATATTCTTTAACCTTTGCGTCTGTGATGAAACATTTTCAACTACTTCATCTCATCTCGACTTTCAGCGCCTGACCCGCTATCTTTGGCTGTCTGGATGTCTAAACGTATAAATGGTTAGCCGAGGAAGTAAACGATGCCGATTAGGGTACCCGATGAATTACCAGCCGTGAATTTTCTGCGTAATGAAAATGTATTTGTGATGACCTCTACAAGGGCCAGCACTCAGGAAATCCGCCCGTTAAAAGTGCTGGTTTTGAATCTGATGCCTAAAAAAATCGAGACGGAGAACCAGTTTTTACGCCTGCTTTCTAACTCGCCGTTGCAAATAGATATTCAACTTCTGCGCGTCGACAGCCGCGAGTCACGCAATACGCCTGTGGAGCACCTGAACAACTTTTACTGTAATTTTGAGGATATTCAGGACAATAACTACGATGGTCTGATCGTTACCGGGGCACCGCTGGGCCTGGTGGATTTTAACGATGTGGCGTACTGGCCGCAGATCCAGCGCGTTCTCCACTGGGCTAAAGAGCACGTTACCTCCACGCTTTTTGTTTGCTGGGCGGTGCAGGCTGCTTTGAATATCCTGTACGGCATCCCTAAACAAACGCGTGATAAAAAATTATCGGGCGTTTATGAGCATCGTATTCTGCATCCGCACGCTCTGTTAACGCGTGGCTTCGACGATACTTTTCTGGCGCCGCATTCACGCTATGCGGATTTCCCGACGCACCTGCTGCGCGATTACACGGATCTGGAAATTTTTGCCGAATCAGAAGAGACGGGCGCTTACCTGTTCGCCAGCAAAGACAAGCGTCTGGCTTTCGTCACCGGCCATCCGGAATACGATGCGCTGACGCTGTCCGGCGAATACCATCGTGACTACGAAGCCGGGCTGCATCCGGAGGTACCCTGTAATTACTTCCCACAGGACAACCCGGAACTGCCGCCTCGAGCCAGCTGGCGCAGCCACGGCAACCTGCTGTTTTCAAACTGGCTGAACTACTACGTTTACCAGATCACGCCGTTCGATCTGCGTCATATGAACCCAACGCTGGAATAGTAGCGCAGGGCGTTTTGCCAGACCGCCAGTCGGATGCTTCTACGTGATGAAAACTTGTGCCAGTATGGATTGCCGGCATCGTGCCGCAGGTGAGAAAGAGGCAACAGTGGGCAACAGAACAGAAGCGCTGCATCAGCAGCTGGCAAAACGCATCATGGTGCTGGATGGCGGCATGGGCACCATGATCCAGAGCTATCGTCTGAGCGAAGAGGATTTTCGCGGCGAGCGGTTTGCCGACTGGCAGAGCGATTTAAAGGGTAATAACGACCTGCTGGTGCTGACGCGGCCTGATGTGATAAGCGACATTCACCACGCCTATCTACAGGCGGGCGCAGATATTCTGGAAACCAACACGTTCAACGCCACCCCTGTTGCGATGGCGGATTACCATATGGCCTCGCTGTCGGCGGAAATCAACTTTGCCGCCGCAAAGCTGGCCCGTGAGTGCGCCGATGCCTGGACGGCCCGCACGCCAGAAAAACCACGCTATGTTGCAGGCGTTTTAGGGCCAACTAACCGCACCTGCTCGATTTCGCCGGACGTTAACGATCCTGCCTTCCGTAATATCACTTTCAATCAGCTGGTCGAAGCCTACCGTGAATCAACAAAGGCACTGATGGCGGGCGGCGTTGATATTATTATGATCGAAACCATTTTCGATACGTTAAATGCCAAAGCGGCCATTTTCGCGGTAAAAAGCGAATTTGACGAGCAGGGCATTACGCTGCCTCTGATGATTTCCGGCACCATTACCGATGCATCCGGCCGTACGCTTTCGGGACAGACTACCGAAGCTTTTTATAATTCGCTGCGTCATGCGCAGCCGCTGTCGTTCGGCCTGAACTGCGCGCTGGGGCCGGACGAGCTGCGTCAGTACGTGGCGGAGCTGTCGCGCATTGCGGAAAGCTACGTGACCGCGCACCCCAATGCGGGCCTGCCTAACGCCTTTGGTGAATACGATCTGGACGCGGACATTATGGCGGAGCAGATAGGTGAATGGGCGCGATCGGGCTTTTTAAATATCGTCGGCGGCTGCTGCGGTACTACGCCAGCACATATTGCCGCAATGGCCGCCGCGGTAGAGGGCGTTACGCCTCGCCAGCGGCCGGATCTGCCCGTGGCCTGTCGTCTTTCCGGTCTTGAACCACTGAACATCAGCGCTGAAACGCTGTTCGTCAACGTCGGCGAGCGCACCAACGTTACCGGCTCGGCAAAATTCAAGCGTCTGATCAAAGAAGAGAAGTACAGCGAGGCGCTGGAAGTGGCGTTGCAGCAGGTGGAAAGCGGCGCGCAGATCGTTGATATCAATATGGACGAGGGGATGCTGGATGCGGAGGCGGCGATGGTACGCTTCCTGAACCTGATTGCCGGTGAGCCGGATATTGCGCGCGTGCCGGTGATGATCGACTCCTCCAAATGGGAAGTGATTGAAAAAGGCCTGCAGTGTATTCAGGGCAAAGGCATCGTTAACTCCATTTCGATGAAGGAAGGCATCGAAGCCTTTATTCATCATGCCCGTCTGGTGCGGCGCTACGGCGCGGCAATGGTTGTGATGGCGTTTGATGAGATCGGCCAGGCGGATACCCGCGAACGCAAAATCGCTATCTGCCGTCGTGCCTATCAGATCCTGACGGAAGAGGTTGGCTTCCCGCCGGAAGATATCATTTTCGACCCCAACATCTTTGCGGTCGCTACCGGCATTGAAGAGCACAACAACTACGCGATGGATTTCATCGGCGCCTGTGAAGATATCAAGCGAGAGCTGCCGCACGCGATGATTTCAGGCGGCGTCTCCAACGTCTCCTTTTCCTTTCGCGGCAACGATCCGGTACGTGAAGCTATCCACGCGGTTTTCCTTTATTACGCTATTCGCAACGGTATGGATATGGGGATCGTCAATGCCGGTCAGCTGGCCATCTATGACGACCTGGCGCCAGATCTGCGCAACGCGGTAGAAGACGTGGTGCTTAACCGGCGTGAAGACAGCACCGAGCGGCTGCTGACGCTGGCGGAAAAATATCGTGGCAGCAAGGCGGACGACGGAAACAAGCCGCAGGCAGAATGGCGCAGCTGGGAAGTGGAAAAGCGGCTGGAGTATTCGCTGGTTAAAGGCATTACCGAATTTATTGAAGAGGATACCGAGGCCGCGCGCCAGAAGGCGAGTCGCCCGATTGAAGTAATCGAGGGGCCGCTGATGGCGGGCATGAACGTGGTCGGCGACCTGTTTGGCGAAGGCAAAATGTTCCTGCCGCAGGTAGTGAAATCCGCGCGCGTAATGAAGCAGGCAGTGGCTTATCTGGAGCCTTATATTGAGGCGAGCAAAGAGAAGGGCCGCACCAACGGCAAAATCGTGCTCGCTACGGTAAAAGGCGATGTTCACGACATTGGTAAAAATATCGTCGGCGTGGTGCTGCAATGCAACAACTACGAAATCGTCGATCTGGGCGTGATGGTGCCCGGCGATAAAATTCTTAAAACCGCCAGAGAACAAAATGCCGATATCATCGGTCTGTCGGGGCTGATTACGCCGTCGCTGGACGAGATGGTCAACGTGGCGAAAGAGATGGAGCGGCAGGGCTTTACGCTGCCGCTGCTGATCGGCGGCGCAACCACGTCCAAAGCGCATACGGCCGTTAAAATCGAGCAAAACTATAGCGGCCCAACGGTCTATGTGCAAAACGCCTCGCGCACGGTTGGCGTGGTTTCAGCGCTGCTTTCCGCCACGCAGCGTGACGATTTCGTGGCCCGCACGCGTAAAGAGTATGAAACGGTGCGCATCCAGCACGGTCGTAAAAAGCCGCGCACGCCGCCGGTCTCGCTGGCGACGGCAAGGGCTAATGCCCTGGCGCTGGACTGGGAAGATTATACGCCGCCCGTGCCGCACCGGCTGGGCATAAGCGAAGTAAGCGCTAACATCGAAACGCTGCGGCACTATATAGACTGGACGCCGTTCTTTATGACCTGGTCGCTGGCTGGCAAATATCCCCGCATTCTGGAAGACGAAGTGGTGGGTGTTGAGGCGAAACGGCTTTTTGACGATGCGAACGCGATGCTGGACGAGCTGAGCGCGAAGCAGGCGCTTACACCGCGCGGCGTAGTAGGCATTTTTCCGGCTAACCGCGTCGGCGACGATATCCATATTTATCGCGACGAAGCACGCCGCGACGTTCTGCAAGTAAGCCATCACTTACGTCAGCAGACGGAAAAAACGGACTTTGCGAACTACTGCCTGGCCGATTTTGTGGCACCGGCTGCCAGCCGCAAAGCCGACTATCTGGGCGCGTTCGCCGTTACCGGCGGCCTGGAGGAAGATTCGCTGGCGGAAGCCTATGACGCCGCTCATGATGATTACAACAAAATCATGGTGAAAGCGCTGGCAGATCGTTTGGCGGAAGCGTTCGCGGAATATCTGCATGAGCGAGTTCGTAAGGTCATCTGGGGCTTTGCGCCTACGGAAAACCTGAGCAATGAAGAGCTGATCCGTGAGAACTATCAGGGCATTCGTCCCGCGCCCGGCTATCCCGCCTGTCCGGAACACACCGAGAAGGCGACCATCTGGCAGCTGCTGGATGTTGAAACCCATACCGGCATGAGGCTGACGGAATCTTTTGCCATGTGGCCGGGCGCATCGGTTTCCGGCTGGTACTTCAGCCATCCGCAAAGCAAATATTTTGCGGTCGCTCAACTGCAACGCGATCAGGTAGAAGATTATGCGCAGCGCAAAGGGATGTCGGTGAGCGAAGTTGAGCGCTGGCTGGCCTCAAACCTGGGTTATGACGCCGACTGACCAATGCCGGGGGCAGATAACAGGATCTGCCCTGCTTTTCTCCCGCCTGCTCTTCAGCCAGCGCCAGTCGCGCGATGCCATTTCAATAATATGACGCTGATAAAAAAGCTTTTTCGCCAGAGCGACTAAACTTAAGGCGACGGTCGCTCATCAGGACTAAAGCTTTTATTCGTGAAAATCCGTGAGGTTAATATCGGTGCTGACCCTGCTTAATTTACTTTCTGCCGTAGCGCTGCTGGTGTGGGGAACGCATATTGTTCGTACCGGCATTATGCGAGTTTACGGCGCAGATCTCCGCCGCGTGCTCAGCCGCAGCGTGGCGAAAAAGCCGATGGCCTTTGTGGCCGGCATCGGCGTCACCGCGCTGGTGCAGAGCAGCAATGCCACCACGCTGCTGGTGACTTCGTTTGTGGCGCAGGAGCTGGTGGCGCTGACGCCCGCGCTGGTGATCATACTGGGCGCGGACGTGGGGACGGCGCTCATGGCGCGCATCCTGACCTTTGATCTTTCCTGGCTGTCGCCGCTGTTTATTTTCTTTGGCGTGGTCTTTTTCCTGGGACGCAAACAGACGCGCGCCGGGCAGCTTGGCCGCGCCAGCATCGGGCTGGGGCTGATCCTGCTGGCGCTACAGCTGATCGTCGCGGCGGCGACGCCAATCACCCAGGCCGCAGGCGTTAAGGTAATCTTCTCTTCGCTCACCGGCGACGTAATGCTGGACTCGCTGATTGGCGCGGTATTTGCCATTATCAGCTATTCGAGTCTGGCGGCGGTGCTGATCACCGCCACGCTCACCGCGACCGGCGTTATCTCTTTTAAAGTGGCGCTGTGCCTGGTGATCGGCGCGAATCTGGGCAGCGGCCTGCTGGCGATGCTGAACAACAGCGGCTCCAATGCCGCAGGGAAACAGGTGGCGCTGGGCAGTCTGCTGTTCAAATTTATCGGCTCGCTGATAGTGCTGCCTTTCATCGATCTGCTGGCGGACTGGCTGCAAAAGCTGCCGGTTAACGACGAAGAGCTGGTGATCTTTTTCCACGTCTTCTACAACCTGATCCGCTGTCTGGTGATGGTGCCTTTCGCCGATTTGATGGCCGATCTGTGCCAGCGAATTATTCGTGAAGAGCCGGAAACGGATTTGCGCCTGAAGCCGAAACATCTGGACAGTAGCGCGCTGGATACGCCCGCGCTGGCGCTGGCGAACGCTTCAAGAGAGACGCTGCGCATGGGTGACGTGCTGGAACAGATGCTGACCAGCTTCAGTAAAGTGATGCACGGCGAGCTGCGAGAGGAAAGGGAAATCCGGCGGCTGGACGACGACGTTGACATACTTTATACCGCGATCAAACTCTATCTGGCGCAGATGCCGAAAGAAGATCTCCCGGAAGAGGATTCGCGGCGCTGGGCGGAAATCATCGAAATGGCGCTGAACCTGGAAATGGCGGGCGATATTCTGGAGCGCATGAGCGGCGACGTGGTGGATAAATCGCTGAATGCGCGCCGTGCTTTTTCGGTGGAGGGCCTGGCGGAACTGGATGCGCTGCTTGAGCAGCTCAACGCCAACCTGCGTCTGAGCCTGTCGGTATTTTTATCACATGACGTAACCAGCGCTAAGCGGCTGCGGCGCGCCAAGCACCGTTTCCGCATTACAACTCGCCGCTATTCGCATAAGCATGTCGATCGTCTGCATCAGCAAAACGTGCAGAGTATAGAAACCAGTTCGCTGCATCTGGGCCTGCTGGGCGATATGAAAAGGTTGAACTCGCTATTTTGCGCGGTTGCCTACAGCGTGCTGGAGCAGCCTGACGATCCCAGGGATGAGGAATAACGCAAGCCCCCGCGACAATGCGGGGGAGAAACGCTATTTTTTGCTGATGGGTTTGCTGGACCAGTAGCCCGCCAGCAGCGAGCCGGAAAGATTGTGCCAGACCGAGAACAGCGCGCCCGGCAGCGCGGCCAGCGGTGAGAAGTAAAGCTTGCCCAGCGTCGCCGCCAGCCCGGAGTTTTGCATCCCCACTTCCAGCGCCAGCGTGCGGCAGGTGGATTCATCGAAGCCAAACAGCTTGCCGCCCCAATAGCCGCCCAGCAGGCCGATAGCGTTATGCAGGATCACTGCGGCTATCGTCACCAGCCCCACCGACCCGATAAAGCCCTGACTGCCCGCTACGACGGCGCTAATAATCAGCAGAATGCAGACCATGGAAAAAGCGGGCAGATAAGGCTCCACGCGGCGCACCACGCCGTGCAGCGTGTGATGGACAATCAGCCCGATGCTAATCGGCACCACCACGATTTTAACGATGCTCAGCAGCATCCCGGCGACATCCACCTGAATATGCGTATCCACGTAGAGCTTAGTCAGCAGCGGCGTGGCGAACACGCCTACCAGTGCGGAGACGGACGAGATGGTCACCGACAGCGCCACGTCGCCCTTAGCCAGATAGATCATCACGTTGGAAGCGGTGCCGCTGGCGACGCTGCCAACCAGGATCATGCCCGCTGCCAGATCCGGCGGCATCTTAAACAGTTTTGCCAGCGCCCAGGCGGCGAGCGGCATCACCAGATAGTGCAAAAACGTGCCGGCGATAACCGGTGCCGGTCGGGTCAGCACGCGTTTGAAATCGTTGATATTCAGCGTGACGCCCATACCAAACATAATCAGCATCAGCAAATAAGTGACCCAGGGGCCAATACCCAGAAAGGGGGTTGGCGTGTACCAGGCAGCAAGGGAAAGCAGGACTGCCCATAACGGGAACAGTCGGGTAACGGTGGCGAGCATAGCCAGACTTCCTTTTGATGTTGTGATTACAAAATGCCGTTTTCCCGGAACGGGGGAAAAGCGGTCGTCGAATCATAGCATTAGCCGATGGGAAAGGAAGGACGAGCGGACAGCGGCGGGAAAGACGCAGGAAAAGGGCGGGCCAGCAGCGGCCCGCCAGGCAGGCGTTACGCTTTTTCCTCCAGCAGAACGCGGTAAATCAGGCCGCCAACCAGCGCGCCGACGAGCGGCATCGCCCAGAACATCCATAGCTGATCCAGCGCCCAGCCGCCCTGGAAGATAGCCACGGCGGTACTGCGTGCCGGGTTAACCGAGGTATTGGTCACCGGAATGCTGATCAAATGGATCAGGGTCAGCGCCAGACCGATAGCAATGGGCGCAAAGCCCTTCGGCGCGCGTTTGTCGGTCGCGCCGTGGATAACGATCAGGAAAATAGCGGTCAGCACGGCTTCCGCAATCATGCCGGACAGCAGAGAGAAACCGCCGGGCGAATGCTCGCCGTAGCCGTTGGCGGCAAAACCGCTGGCTGCCGCGTCAAAAGAGGCTTTGCCGCTGGCGATCAGATAAAGCGTGCCTGCCGCCAGCGCGCCGCCCACAACCTGCGCCAGCACATAGGGAAGGATTTGCGACGCGGGAAAACGGCCGCCGGCCCACAGCCCTATGGTTACCGCCGGATTAAAATGACCGCCCGAGATATGCCCTACGGCATAAGCCATCGTCAGGACGGTCAGGCCAAACGCCAGCGATACGCCGACAAAACCAATTCCCAGCTCGGGAAAAGCCGCGGCTAATACCGCGCTACCACAGCCGCCGAGAACCAGCACAAAGGTTCCCAGCGATTCAGCGACTAACCTACGCATGTTTTGCTCCATTATTTGATTTAACGCCACGATTATCCCTGGCTTGTCCAACCGGAAAATCAACGGAACGGAGAATATGCTGTCTGCGGACGGATCTGCGGCTTTATTAGCGACTGGCTTGAGCCAGATCAAAAGATAAGCGCTCGCTGAGTAAAGCGATGAAAGGGAAAAACAAGAAAAGTAAAAAAGCGGGCAAGGCTGATAATAAGCCTTCAGGCTATCAGGCCACCATTGGGCTGATGAAGGTCGGCTGTATTGCTGCGAAAACGGCAGGGCGCCGCAGGCTTGTCAGCAATCTGGAAGCCGGGCTTCCGCCCGGCTTCCACGCTTACTCAAACAGATTTTTATGCAGCGCCTGCACCACCTGTTCGGCGTCGTTGCCCGGCACCAGGAAGCAGAGGTTATAGCTGCTTGCGCCATAGCAGATCAGGCGCAGGTTAAACGGCTCCAGCACGCCGAAGACCTCTTTGCCGACGCCGCAGGCTTTGGAAAGCTGATTGCCGATCAGCGCCACCAGCGCCAGATTCTCTTCTACCTCTACGCGGCACAGCGAAGAGAGCTCGGTCAGCAGCGCCTGAGTCAGCAGGCCATCGCTGTTGGAGGTGGAGCCAGTGGTATCCAGCGTCAGCGCAACGCTTACCTCCGAAGTGGTAATCAGATCGACCGAGATATTATGGCGCGCGAGGATGGTGAAAACCTCAACCAGAAAGCCGCGCGCGTGCAGCATATTCAGGCTGTGCAGCGTCAGCAGCGTCTGTTTGCGGCGCAGGGCCAGCGCGCGGAACAGCGGCGGATCCTGCGTTTCGTTGCAGACGCGCGTGCCGCCAGCGGCCGGATCCTTACTGGAGCCGACGAACACCGGAATATCGCTGCGTACGGCAGGCAACAGCGTGGCCGGATGCAGCACCTTGGCACCAAACGTCGCCATCTCCGCCGCTTCGCCAAAGGTGATTTCATCAATGCGTTTCGCCGTCGGCACCACGCGCGGATCGGTGGTATAGATGCCCGGTACATCGGTCCAGATGTCGATACGGCTTGCGTGCAGCGCTTCGCCCAGCAGCGCGGCGGTATAGTCGCTGCCGCCGCGACCCAGCGTGGTGGTGCGGCCTTTCGGCTCGCTGCCGATAAAGCCCTGGGTCACGATCAGCGCTTCGCCCAGCCGCGGCGCCAGCTGTGCCTGCGTCAGTTCCGCCAGCAGCGCGACATCCGGCTCTGCGCGACCAAAGCGGTCGTTGGTGCGCATCACTTTACGCACGTCGAACCACTCGGAGGCCACTTCGCGCTGGCGCAGGATCTCTACAAACAGCAGGCTGGACATCAGTTCGCCGTGGCTGACCAGCTCATCGGTCAGCGCGGTTGAGGTAGCCAGCGCGGCGGCTTCGGAAAGCATGGTGATGTTTTCCAGCACGCGATCGATTTCGTCGCGAATCACTTCAGAATGCGGCAGCTGGTCAACAATGGCGTACTGGATGCGGCGGATCTCATCCAGTTGATAAGCACGCTGCTCCTGCTCCAGGCCTTCCGCCAGGGAAACCAACAGGTTGGTGACGCCCGCAGAGGCGGAAAGCACCACCACGCGCACATTCGGATCGGCCAGCACCACGTCGGCGCTGCGGTTCATGGCGGCGTAATCGGCAACGCTGGTGCCGCCGAACTTCGCCACGATCAATGATTGGGACATGTCTTGACATACCTCGTGTCAGGTTAAAATCTATCAGCCTTGGCACAAGGGAAGAGCAGAAACGGGGCAGACGTAGAAAAGGGATTACTACGAGTCACCCAGAAGCGCTCCACCTTGCAAATCGTCCGCCCGGCGGACGATCGTGGTGACAACCCAGAGGATTCAGCCCCTGTAGCCGATACGCCCCATACCGCATGGTTTGTACCTCGGCGTCGCTCCCCCTGATGTGTTTTCTACGGATTCGGTTCCTCCAACACACTGCCTGGGCGACGCGCCTCTTCTGGCCTGCGCATCAGATGCGCAGCTAGCCGCCCAGAAATACCGGGTTATTGCCTTGCTGTCAATCCCCGGAACTGGCCGATGATTCATTTTGTACCAGAGCGATCACCGTACAGGGCAGCACGGGCGGCTGGCCGTCGCCTATTTTCAGCTTGCCCTGTTCGTCCTGCACAAAGAGCAACAGCGCGTTCTGATTCTTTTCCAGATACTCTTCCCAGCCGAAATTTTCATTCAGGCCCGTCGCTTTGATTACGCCGCCTTTCGCCAGCAGGCTGCTGAGGCGGGCATAGGTATGCTCCTGGCTGAACAGCACTTCATGACGGCGAAAGCGCGGGCTTTCACTGTCGCGGCGGCCTTTCAGCGCGGCGCCCGAACGAATAGCCGCCACGTTGTTGTTACCAAAAATATGGCTGAAATGGTAAACGGCCAGCGCATTTTGATGGCGATTGGGCGACAGGGCAAGCACCTGGGCCGTTTCGCTAAGGTCGAGGAAGTTTTCGGCATGATCCGACCAGGCGTTGCCGTAGTAAGCGGGAATGCCTTCCATACGGGCCAGCCGATAATATTCCCAGCTGCTGTCCGTCACCAGCACGGGCAGATCCAGCTTTTGCAGCGCGGCAGCCAGCGCGCGGGCGACGCTGTTCGCGCCGATAATCAGGATACCGCGCGGCTCCCGTTGCTGCACGCGCAGCGCACGGGCGAGGAACGAGCTGGTCAGGCTTTGCAGCACCACGGTGCCGATAATCACCGCAAACACCACGGTCACCAGCCGGCTGGCGCCTTCATAGCCGGTTTTTTCCAGCGTCAGCGCAAACAGCGAGCTGACTGCCGCCGCCACGATGCCGCGTGGCGAAATCCAGCTCAGCAGCAGCTTGTCGCGCCAGGAGAGCGAGGAACCCCACGTGGAGAGCGCGATACAGAGCGGACGAGCGATAAACTGCACCACCAGCAGCAGGCCAAGCAGCGGCCAGCCCATCGCCAGCAGCGCGCCGAGATCCAGCCTGGCGGCCAGAATAATAAACAGCGCGGAGATCAGCAGCGCCGACAGCTCCTCTTTAAAGGCGATAATCTCGCTCAAATCCACATCGCGCATATTGGCCAGCCAGATCCCCATCACGGTGACGGTCAGCAGGCCCGACTCGTCGGCAATAGCGTTCGACGCGCCGAAAGCGGTCAGCGTAACGGCCAGCACCGCAAAGTTTTGCAGATAGCCCGGCAGCCAGACGCGCTTCAGCGCGACGCCCATCAGCCAGCCGAACAGCGCGCCGCCGACGGTGCCGACCACCACGGTCAGGCCGAACGTCCAGAAGAGATGGGTCAGCGACTCCGCTTTTTGCTGTAGCACAATGAATTCAAACACCAGCAGCGTGAAAATAGCGCCGACCGGATCGATCACAATGCCTTCCCAGCGCAGGATCTGATTAATTGCCTTATTCGGACGCACCACGCGCATCAGCGGAGCGATAACCGTCGGGCCGGTGACGACCGTGACGGCGCCGACCAGCGCCGCCAGCTCGGGCGGGAAGTCGAGCAGCAGCCAGCAGGTGAGGCCGATAGCCAGAAAAGTGATAAACATGCCGATTGTGACCAGATTGCGCACCACCTTGCCCAATCCACGGATCTCGTCGAAACGCAGCGTCAACGCGCCTTCAAACAGAATGATCGCTACCGAGAGAGAAACCAGCGGGAACAGCAGAGCGCCAAACAGCGCATCCGGCTGCAAAACATGACCGACCGGCCCCAGGAGAATGCCGAAAACAAGCAGCGGTAAAATGGCCGGTAAACGCAGCAACCAGGCCAGCCACTGGGCCACGAGCGAGCTTAATCCAATGATAACCAACAGGAGTGGCGCAGAAAGCTCCATAAAATTTTTCCTTTAAAGGGCAAGAATAGTCATACTGAAACGCATCGGGTTTCACCCCGCCGCCTGAATTATAAATAGCCCCGGGCAAAAGAGAGGAAAACTTCTCCTCTGATAGCCGTCACCTGTTGCAGGGAAAGGCGTGCGAAAAACGCGTAACAGGTAACATGGCGCCCGGTCTGTTTTACGGTTCTTAAATAAAAAGAGTGTGTTGCTATGAAAAATATCAATCCGACACAAACCGCTGCCTGGCAAGCGCTGCAGCAGCATTTTGCAGAGATGAAAGACGTAGAGATTGCCGACCTGTTCGCGAAAGATGCCGATCGGTTCAGCAAATTTTCCGCCACCTTCGACGATCAAATGCTGGTGGACTTCTCTAAAAACCGCATCACCAGCGAAACGCTCGACAAGCTGCAGGCTCTGGCGAAAGAAACCGAGCTGCAGGATGCTATCAAATCCATGTTCTCCGGGGAAAAAATTAACCGCACTGAAGATCGCGCCGTGCTGCACGTTGCCCTGCGCAACCGCAGCAACAAGCCGATTATGGTCGATGGCAAGGATGTGATGCCGGAAGTCAATGCGGTGCTGGAGAAGATGAAGTCGTTCTCCGATCGCATCATCAGCGGTGAGTGGAAGGGCTACACCGGTAAAGCTATCACCGACGTGGTCAACATCGGTATCGGCGGTTCCGATCTGGGGCCGTTTATGGTTACCGAGGCGCTGCGTCCGTATAAAAACCATCTGAATATGCATTTCGTCTCTAACGTAGACGGCACGCATATCGCGGAAACGGTAAAAGATCTCAGCCCGGAAACCACACTGTTCCTGGTCGCGTCAAAAACCTTCACCACCCAGGAAACCATGACCAACGCCCACAGCGCGCGTGACTGGTTCCTGAAGGCGGCGGGCGACGAGCAGCACGTAGCGAAACATTTCGCCGCGCTCTCTACCAATGCCAAAGCCGTGGGCGAGTTCGGCATCGACACCGCCAATATGTTTGAGTTCTGGGACTGGGTCGGCGGCCGCTATTCGCTCTGGTCGGCGATTGGCCTCTCTATCGTGCTGTCCATTGGCTTCGATAACTTCGAGCAGCTGCTGAGCGGCGCCCACGCGATGGACAACCACTTCGCCAACACGCCTGCGGAGCAAAACCTGCCGGTGATCCTGGCGCTGATCGGCATCTGGTATAACAACTTCTTCGGTGCCGAAACCGAAGCTATCCTGCCTTACGACCAGTACATGCATCGTTTTGCCGCCTACTTCCAGCAGGGCAATATGGAGTCGAACGGCAAATATGTCGATCGCAACGGCAACCCTGTCAGCTATGAAACCGGCCCGATCATCTGGGGCGAGCCTGGCACCAACGGTCAGCACGCCTTCTATCAGCTGATCCACCAGGGCACCAAGCTGGTGCCGTGCGACTTTATCGCGCCGGCCGTCAGCCACAACCAGCTGGGCGATCATCACGCCAAGCTGCTCTCTAACTTCTTCGCACAGACCGAAGCGCTGGCGTTCGGCAAATCTCGCGAAACGGTAGAGAAAGAGTTCGCTGATGCGGGCAAAGATGCCCAGTCCGTCGGGCATATCGTGCCGTTCAAAGTGTTTGAAGGGAACCGTCCGACCAACTCCATTCTGCTGCGTGAAATCAACCCGTTCAGCCTGGGCGCGTTGATTGCGCTGTACGAGCACAAAATCTTTACCCAGGGCGCTATCCTGAACATCTTCACCTTCGATCAGTGGGGCGTGGAGCTGGGTAAACAGCTGGCTAACCGCATCCTGCCTGAGCTTTCCGGCGGCGAGCAGGTGGCAAGCCATGACAGCTCCACCAACGGCCTGATCAACCGCTACAAAAACTGGCGCGGCTGAAACAGCTGACACGCGTCCGGCTCTCTGCTGGCGCAGCGCAAAGTCTGAAGGTCGGCCATCGCGCCGGCCTTTTTTAGCTGCATAATGCGTTTATCAGATCCATCTTTACCTACTGGTGGTCCTGTTTGACAGCGACGCGGTTTCCCGCTGGCCCTGACGAATGCGGCGCTGTAACAGAGTTTAAGGTTAATTCCTCTTCCAATAATTGCTGAATGACCTGCTGCCTGACTAAGGAAATTCTTAAATTTCAGGCCACTAAGTCAATTTATGGCAGGAATAGTCCGAAACGTATTCTCGTTCGATCCGCTTAAAACGCTGAGTAAATACATTTAACTCACTGAAAAACTGCACTTTTAACAGAAAAAGCGCGCTGCCGCATTTTCTGCCCATAAAACGGCCGTTTTAATCACAATCGGTAGTGAATGGCGCTAACTTGTCGCGTTATGGCAGCGATAAATAGCGATATAACGAGTTTATTGACCAATTGTTGCCTTATCCCTCCAAAAATGTTTCTGTTTCACACAGCGAAGCGGCAGCAGCCAGCGCGTTTAACCGTCCTGAATTCTGGTAATTTATTGCCTTATAATGAGCCGGTCTGAAATCTTTCAGGCGAGTTATCCATTCATTCTATGAAGGATTTTGTATGAAAAAAGTCTTATGTGCTGCTGCAGCCGTAGCGTACTTAGCGACTGCTTCCGCCGCGTTTGCCGCGCCTGAAGAGGCCGGTGCCGCAGCGGGCGCCTCGGCGGGAACCCTTTCCGCCGGGACGACCACGGCAGTGGGTGTGGGCGCGCTTGGCGCGCTGGTTGGCGTGGCGCTGGCAGCAAGCAGCGGCGGTAACGGTTCCAACACCGGAACCACGACTACTACCACCACCAGCACCACTCGTTAAGTGCAGTAAATTAATCATAACCACACGCTTGTGTGGTTATTTTTTGATATTTTCAGACTTCATTCAGGAACTTACACCAGTGCGCTACCTACCACTGCTGCTTTTATGCCTGCTTGCCCAGGGCTGCACACAAACACAAAAAAGCCTGGGGGAGACGGTAAAACTCGCTCTGCTCGGGCCGGACGACGTCGAGGTAACGGCAGAGCAGGTCGAAGGCCTGCCCTATGCCAGCATGTATCTGCGCGTTAACAACGGCCAGCGTATTTTTGTGGTGCTGGGCTTTGACGAAAACGGCCAGCAAAAATGGATCACGCGCGATCGCACCATGATCGTCACGCAGCATGGCCGCGTAGTGAAAACGTTAGGCCTGGCGGACAACCTGCATGAGGTGAGCAACCTTGCTCAGGATCCGCTGGCCGATCCGCTGCATCTGACCGATGGCGCAGGCTGGACACGCCAACTGACCTGGTCGGCAGCGGGCCGCTTCCACGCCGCGACGGCGGTATCGCGCTTTACGCGTTTGCAGGATGAGGTACTTGACCTGACAGGGCACCGCGTCGCCTGCCGCGTCTGGCAGGAAGAGGTCACGGCCGACGGTAAAACCTGGCGCAATATTTTCTGGATCGACACGACTACCGGCCAGGTTCGCCAGTCGCGGCAGACGCTGGGCGGCGACGACGTCTCCGTTGAAACCACCATCCTGAAGCCTGCAAAATCATGAAAAATATTACTTATCTCCTCGCAGGCCTCGCCGCCTGCGTGTCGCTGAACGTGTGCGCCGACAGCGAAGTCACCGTCTTCTCGCCGGATCGCAGCGAAACTGCGCTGGTCAGCCATGCACAGAACCTGGCGCAGCTGACGGCAAGCCCCGCGCTGGCAGGTACCTGGTGGCCAGGCACGGTTATCAGCGAAAAGCTGGCGACGGCAGCGGCGGTACAGCAACAGCAGCAGCTGCTGGCGCGTCTGAAAAGCTGGAGCGCGGAATTACGTGCCGACGACGACGGCGAAAAAGCCGCGGTTGTCGATAACCTTTACCAGCAGATTGCCGCCATTAAGGTCACGGGTCGTCAGATTGTGAACCTCGATCCGGACTGGGTGCGCCTGCGCCCTGAAGAGAACCGTCGGCTGGAGGGTGAATACAGCGTCTATACGCTGCAAAAACCCGGCAGCCTGACGATCGCCGGTCTGGCGAATAACAGCGGCAAAACAACCTGGGTGGCGGGCCGCAGCGTGGTTGACTATCTGGCTGACCACGAGCGTCTGGACGGCGGCGAGCGCAATTTCGTCACGCTGATCGCGCCTACCGGCAAAACCGAGCAGGTGCCGGTCGCCTACTGGAATCGCCGCGATGTTGAACCCGACGCGGGCAGCATCATTTACGTTGGCTTTTCTGCCTGGTCGCTGCCTGACGGCCCGGATCTTAACCAGCAAATTATTTCTGTTTTGACGCACCGGATCCCTGACTGATGAAAAAAACTTACCTTCTCAGCCTGCTGGCGATGTCCGTGGCCTGCGCTTGCCAGGCTCAGGCTGCGGATCCTGTCGGGCCATCGCAGTCCGACTTTGGCGGCGTGGGCCTGCTGCAGGTGCCGACGGCGCGTATGGCGAAAGATGGCGAATTCAGCCTGAACTACCGCTATAACGATCAGTACCGCTTCTATTCCTCCTCGGTGCAGCTTTTCCCGTGGCTGGAAGCCACCATCCGCTATACCGACGTGAAAACCCGTCGCTACAGCGCCGTGGAAAGCTTCAGCGGCAGCCAGTCCTATAAAGACAAGGCGTTCGATCTTAAAGCGCGACTGTGGCAGGAAGGCTACTGGTTGCCGGAAGTCTCCGTCGGCGCGCGCGACCTGGGCGGTACAGGACTGTTCGACAGCGAATATATGGTTGCCAGCAAAGCCTGGGGGCCGTTTGACTTCACCGTCGGGCTGGGCTTCGGCTATCTCGGCAACAGCGGCACGGTCAAAAACCCGTTCTGCGAGGCGGACAGCAGCTACTGCTACCGCTCCAACACCAACGGCACCGCCGGTTCGGTCAGCGACAAAGATCTGTTTAAAGGCCCGGCGGCTATTTTCGGCGGCATTGAATACCAGACGCCATGGCAGCCGCTGCGTCTGAAGGTGGAATACGAAGGCAACGACTATCAGGATGATTTTGCCGGTCGCCTGGAGCAGAAAAGTAAAGTCAACGTTGGGGCTATTTATCGCATTACCGACTGGGCCGACGTTAACGTCAGCTACGAGCGTGGCAACACGCTGATGGCGGGCTTTACGCTGCGCACCAACTTCAACGATCTGCATACCGCCTCGGTGGATGCGCCTAAGCCAGCTTATAATCCACAGCCGCAGGGCGAATTCCTCGAGCCGACGGTGGTGGCGAACCAGCTGACCGACCTGAAATATAATGCGGGCCTGGTGGGGCCAAGAATTCAGGTGAAGGGCGACACGCTTTATGTTTCCGGTCAGCAGGTAAAATATCGCAATACCCAGGAAGGGATCGATCGCGCCAATGTGATCATGATGAATGCGCTGCCGCAGAACATCGAAAAACTGAACGTGACCGAAACGCGCAACAATATGCCGCAGGTCACTACGGAAACCAGCACCGACAGCCTGCGTCAGCAGCTGGAAGGCTATCCGCTCGGCAAAGAAAAAATGCTGGATCAGAAGCGGGTTAACCCGTCCGATCCTGGCCATACCGAGCAGGGCTATTACATCGACGCGGATCGCTTTAACGCCAGCCTGTCACCGGTGCTGAACCAGTCCGTCGGCGGGCCGGAAAGCTTCTATCTGTACCAGGTCGGCGTGATGGCCAGCGCCAACTACTGGCTGACCGATCATTTGCTGGTGGACGGCAGCGTCTTCGGCAACCTGGCGAACAATTACGATAAGTTCACCTATAACGGCGCGCCGGCCGATTCCTCGCTGCCGCGCGTCCGTACCCATATCCGCGACTATGTTGACAACAACGTCTACGTAAATAACCTGCAAGCCAACTATATGCACTCCCTGGGCAACGGCTTTTACGGGCAGGTTTACGGCGGCTATCTGGAAACGATGTATGGCGGCGTGGGCGGCGAACTCCTTTATCGTCCGCTTGATTCCGACTGGGCGTTCGGCGTTGACGCTAACTACGTCAAGCAGCGCGACTGGGACAACATGATGCAGTTCACCGACTACAATGCGAAAGTCGGTAATCTGACCGCCTACTGGCGTCCCTCCTTCTTTAACCATCAGGTGCTGGTGAAGGCGAGCGTGGGTCAGTATCTGGCCGAGGACAAAGGGGCGACGCTGGACGTTTCCCGTCAGTTCGACAGTGGCGTGATCGTCGGCGCTTACGCCACCAAAACCAACGTTTCGGCGGAGGAGTATGGCGAAGGCGACTTCACCAAAGGCTTCTACATTTCTATTCCGATGGATCTGTTTACCGCTTCGCCGACGCGTGGACGCGCGCAGGTCAACTGGACGCCGCTGACGCGCGACGGCGGTCAGATGCTGGGCCGCAAGTATCAGCTTTACGATATGACCACCGATCGGGACAAAGACTTCCGCTAGGGTGCACAGCAAGGGGCGAATTTTCGCCCCTTTTTTTATGCCTGTTGCGGGCGGCTGGCCTGCGGAAAACTTGTGAAGCAGCTCACACTAAAGCATATTGTGGCGGTCAGGATGATCTGACGGGAAATCGTATTTGCAGAGGATGATAATGATTAACGCCACGCGTATTGCCTGGTTTTTACAGATGGTGCTGAACGTAGGCCTGATTTCACTGGCCGGTATTCTGGCCGTTTTTTTAGGAAAAGAGACGTTTCATCTGGCCAACGTGCTGCTGAATACCGGCGAGCAGACCTCTTCGTATCTGCTGATCGAAGGGATTGTGATCTACTTTCTGTACTTTGAATTTATTGCGCTGATTGTGAAGTACTTCCAGTCCGGCTACCACTTCCCGCTGCGCTACTTTGTGTATATCGGCATCACGGCTATTATCCGCCTGATCATCGTCGATCATAAGAATCCGCTCGACACGCTGGCCTATTCTGTCGCGATCCTGATCCTGGTGGTGACGCTGTGGCTGGCGAACAGCAACCGCCTGAAACGCGAATAGGCAGGAAGACGCTTTGTGGGCTGACGAAGCGGCAGCTTTTCGCCCAAGGGCAGAAACAAAAAAACCGCCTTTAACGGCGGTTTTTTTGCGCTGGCCAGGTAAGCGGCCTTGCCAGCAGGTTGATTGCTGATTTAACGCAAGCACTCCCAAGTGCTCATAGAATGTCCTTTTGAAGAATGTCTGTCAAGTGTACAAACTGCTTGTTTAGCGTACAATGCGGGCGGGCCTTTTCGCCGTCTTAAGCAAGCGGGCACCGGATTGGGAAAAGGATTTCCAACGGCCGTAAACGCAAGTACTCCCAAGTGCTTGCATTCGCAGTTACATCTCCGGTGGTGGCATTGCGAAGCGGCCTTTAGCAGGGCCGCACAATGAAACGGTATCTTTGTATCGTGCTCGTTGTTTCTGGTGCGCTGTGGTCATCCGGAGAAGGGAAGTGGGAGCTGTCCCATAATTCCATCACGGTGATCGTTAACGCAGCAGGCAAGTAAGCCAGGAGGCCGTCCTACCGGGGCGGCTTTCCGCTTCGCTATCCTGTTAAAATTCTGTTTAACGCCTTTTGCCTTGTGCTACGCTAGCCCCATTTTACTGTCCGGAGAAGCGCAATGACCAACCGCGCGCTGACGCAGCTGCACGCTATCGAATGGCTTCCACTCTCTTCGCCCCAGCTGACGCCGTCGCTGCTTGACTGGCTGATGGAAGAAGATTCCATGACCCGCCGCTTTGAACGCCACTGCGAAAAAGTTACCGTTGAGATCCTGCGCGAGGGCTTTATCGGGGCGGAAGAGGCCGGCGCGGATGCGCTGCTGCTGCCTGAAGAGCCGCGCTACTGGCTGCGGGAAATCCTGCTGTGCGGCGATGGCGAAGCCTGGCTGGCGGCCCGCACCATCCTGCCGGAATCCACGCTACAAGGGCCGGAGCAGAAGCTGCAACAGCTTGGCAGCCAGCCGCTGGGGCGCTATCTTTTCGCCTCGTCGACGCTCAGCCGCGATTTTATCGAACCGGGACGCAGCCACGACCTGTGGGGTCGCCGCTCGCTGCTGCGCCTTTCCGGCAAGCCGCTGCTGCTGACCGAACTGTTTTTACCGCCTGCGCCGCTTTATCACGCCGTTCAGGCCGAAAGGAAGAAGTAGATGGAAAAATCTTTACCTGTCAGTAAGCTTCAGGCCTACAGTCGCCTGATGCGGATTGATAAGCCAATCGGCTCGCTGCTGCTGCTGTGGCCGACTTTCTGGGCGCTATGGCTGGCCGGGCTGCGCGTGCCGCCGCTCAACGTGCTGGTGGTGTTTACGCTGGGCGTCTTTTTTATGCGCGCGGCGGGCTGTGTGGTTAACGACTTTGCCGATCGCAAGATAGACGGACACGTCAAACGCACGCGATCGCGGCCGCTACCGAGCGGCGCAGTCACCTCGACGGAGGCGAAATTTTTGTTTGGCGGTCTGGTGCTGGTGTCGTTTTGCCTGGTGCTGACCATGAATCTGATGACCATCCTGCTCTCTTTTGGCGGCCTGGCGCTGGCGTGGATCTATCCGTTTATGAAGCGCTACACCCATCTGCCGCAGGTGGTGCTGGGCGCGGCGTTTGGCTGGGCCATTCCGATGGGCTGGGCGGCGGTCAGCGAAACGGTGCCGCTGGCCTGCTGGCTGCTGTTTTTCGCCAATATTTGTTGGACGGTCGCTTACGACACGCAGTATGCGATGGTGGACAGGGATGACGATTTAAAAATCGGCGTCAAATCCACCGCCATCCTGTTTGGCCGTTTTGATAAGCTGATTATCGGCCTGTTGCAGCTGGCCACGCTGGGGCTGATGGCCGCCATCGGCTGGCTGATGCAGCTGGGTACGCCTTTTTACTGCTCGCTGCTGGCGGCGGCGACGCTGTTTATTTATCAGCAAAAGCTGATTAGCGCTCGCGAACGTGATGCCTGTTTTCGTGGCTTTCTGAATAACAACTATGTGGGGCTGATCCTGTTTGTCGGCATCGCTTTGAGCTGTGCGCCGTTTTCTGGCTGATCGACAGCCAATAAAAAAGGCCGGTGTGATGCTCACGCCGGCCTTTTTTTTATCTCTTACCTACTCGTATGTCAGCGCGCTTTCAATGGTCATCCGCACTTCCTGGCTGATCAGATCGGCCAGCAGCTGATAGACCTTATGCGTTCTTTCATAGTGCGCATCGCCGGTATCGCTGATATAGCCTTCATCACGCAGCGTCAGCACCAGCGTCGAGAACACCGCCTTATCGAAGAATTCCGGCGCATTGATGCCGTGCAGCACCGACAGGCGCTGCGCCATGGTGCGGCTCTCTTTCTCCAGCGTACCGCGGTTGATCGACGGATTGGCGCTGAGGATAGAAAAGGTGATGGCGTAGCGCTGTAGCGTCTCCCGCACACCGGCCGCCAGCAGCTGTAGCGTATGGAAACGGGCAGGGCTGAGGCGTAGCGTTTGCGTCTGCTCGTCGGCGGTCAACAAACCCTGACGCGCCATTTCGCTGACCAGCGGATCCAGCACGCCCGGCAGCTCGTCTTTTTCCCAGTGCAGGAACAGCTCGCTTTTCAGCATAGGATAGATCACGCTGACCTGGCGCAGCAGCTCGGCGCGCGTCAGCTCCTGATGCTGCATCAAAATTACCGCAATCACCGACGGCATCACCAGCATGTGGTGAACGTTGTTGCGGTAATAGGTCATCAGCACCGCCTGCTCGCGCGGCAGCACGATGATCTCGCCGATATTATCCTGCTCGATCTCGAACTTGTTCATGCTGAGCGCATGATCCAGGAGCGCTTCCGGCGTCATGTCCGGCACGGTGGCGTCCGGCGAATAAGGCACGTTGCGCAGCAGCTGAATATAGCAGTCCAGCTGTTCCACCAGCTGCTCACGGGTTAGCGAACGCTGACGGGAAGCCAGCAGCGCGGTAACGCACAGGTTCATGGCGTTGGCCGCGCCCGCGTTATTGATCCGCACCATGACGCGCTGGGCGATATCGTTGACCGCTGGCGTCAGCCAGGCCGGACGCTGGGATTCGATCGGGTCGATAGCGTCGCGCCATTCCGGCACGTGCTTGTTCAGGTAAGCCACCAGCGGCAGCGGTTCACCGAAGTTGACGTAGCCCTGGCCCAGATTGCGCAGCTTGCGCAGCCCGCGCACCATCTGCATAAAGCCTTCTTTTTCTTTGGTCGCGCCGCGCAGCTCTTTGGCATAGGTGCCAACTTCCATGACGTGCTCGTAGCCGATGTAAATCGGCACCAGCGTAATCGGGCGGTTGCCGCCGCGCAGCATCGCCTGAATGGTCATCGACAGCGTGCCGGTTTTTGGATCGAGCAGGCGTCCGGTTCGGGAACGGCCGCCTTCCACAAAGTACTCCACGGAATAGCCACGGGTGAACAGCTCGCCCAGGTATTCGCGGAAAACGGTGGAGTAGAGCTTGTTGCCCTTAAACGTGCGGCGAATAAAGAACGCGCCCAGGCGACGGAAAATCGGGCCGGCCGGCCAGAAGTTCAGGTTGATGCCCGCAGCGATATGCGGCGGCACCAGGCCCTGGTGATAAAGCACGTAGGAGAGCAGCAGGTAATCCATATGGCTGCGGTGGCACGGCACGTAAACGATTTCATGGCCGTCCTGCGCCAGCTGACGCACGCGCTCGCCGCCGTTGACGTTGATGCCCTGATAGAGCTTGCTCCACGTCCAGCCCATGATCCTGTCGGTCAGACGGATTGCCTCGTAGGAGAAATCTGCGGCAACTTCTTCCATCAGCTCAATGGCGTTCTGCTGCGCCTTCTCATGGGAGATTTTCTTGCTGCGCGCTTCGTCCTCTACGGCCTTGGCGATAGCCTTGGACTGTAAGAGCTTGTTGAACAGATCCTGACGCACAGGCAGACGCGGGCCGACTGCGGCAAGGCGCTGACGGGCAAAGTGCATTCTGGCCACGCGCGCCAGCTTCTGGGCGATGGTTTTATCGGTGCCGTGCTCGGTTGCCATACGGCGCAGCGACACCATCGGCGAGAAACGCACAAAGCTGTCGCGGCCCAGCCACAGGACGGCGATAAATTTCTGAATGCCGTTCAGCACGCGCAGATGCGGCTGGCTTTCGCCCTGAACTTCACGCCCCGGCGCCCGACCAAACATAATCGAGACGGGCACCATCTGCACGTCCAGCAGCGGGTTGCTGCGATGGAGATCCAGATAGTCGTGAAACGTCTTTACGGATTCCGGATTGGCCGCGTAATAAGGAAATACGCGCGGGCCATCATGAATAAAGACGTAGCGGGGCAGCAGCGTGCCGTCGATCTCCAGCGGGTCTAAAGGATCGGGCAGATCCTCTTTGCGACACTGCTCACGCAGCGCCAGCAAATCGGCCTTTGAATCGTATGGCAGCACATACATAATAGGACGCGACGTATCCAGCCCCAGCTCAACGACCGGCTCGGCAGGGATCGCTTTACTTTTTACCAGCATTTTTACCGGTAAATTCAATAATTTGTAATATAAGTTACGCCAACCTGACATAGACAACATAAAGCCTCTTGTTAGCAAAGCGCCGCAAGCATACCAGAATCCTTGCATGAGATCTGTGGTGTTGCAAAATGTGCGCTACCCTGACATTGACGCTAAACAGAACAAAGGGTTCCCTGATTATGGCAAATAACGCCTCGGGTTTAACGCGGATCATTAAAGCTGCGGGGTATTCCTGGAAAGGATTACGGGCGGCCTGGCAACACGAGGCGGCTTTCCGCCAGGAAGTGGTTGCGGCGGTAGTGGCGATTATTATCGCCTGCTGGCTGGACGTGACGCCTTTGGCCAGAGTCATGCTGATTGGCTCCGTCGCGCTGGTGGTGATTGTGGAAATCCTCAACAGCGCGATAGAAGCCGTGGTCGACAGGCTGGGCAATGAGTTCCACGAGCTTTCCGGGCGCGCCAAAGATATGGGCTCAGCTGCCGTGCTGTTAGCTATTCTGTTAGCGGTTTTTGTCTGGCTGACGATTCTGCTTTCTCACCAGCCGCCGGGCTAAATAGCTATCACCATGGTTTTTTATCCGGCTTGAGGTTTTCATTGACGAAATACCTGTATATACTCACAGTCGACTGTATAAACAACCAGGGGGCGGGATGAAAGCACTAACGGCAAGGCAGCAGCAGGTCTATGACCTGATTCGCCAGCATATTAACCAGACCGGCATGCCGCCGACGCGGGCAGAGATTGCCGCTCAGCTCGGCTTCCGCTCCCCGAATGCGGCTGAAGAACACCTGAAGGCGCTGGCGCGTAAAGGCGTTATCGAGATCGTTTCCGGCGCATCACGCGGTATCCGCCTGATGATGGAAGAAGTCGATGGCCTGCCGCTGATTGGCCGCGTGGCGGCAGGCGAACCGCTGCTGGCGGAACAGCATATCGAAGGCCATTACCAGGTCGATCCCGATCTGTTTAAGCCGGGCGCGGATTTCCTGCTGCGCGTTAGCGGCATGTCGATGAAGGATATCGGCATTATGGATGGCGACCTGCTGGCGGTTCATAAAACCCAGGACGTGCGCAATGGCCAGGTCGTGGTAGCGCGTATTGATGATGAAGTCACCGTCAAGCGCCTGAAAAAGCAGGGCAACATTGTGCAGCTGCTGCCGGAAAACAGCGAGTTCCAGCCGATTGTGGTGGATCTGCGTGAGCATACCTTCTCTATCGAAGGGCTTGCCGTCGGCGTGATCCGCAACGGTAGCTGGCTGTAATAGCCAGACGCCGTGCCGCCTCTGCGTCGTTGCGATGACGCAGAGGCTTGCTTCTACCGGCGGGCGTATCGCCTACGGCTTTTATTTCGCACCTCTCATATTGTCTGAATCCTTCTGCTGTATGCCCCTGCCATATTGTCTGACCGCACCTACGGTTGTTGTCTGCCCCTGCCATATTGTCTGAACGTGCCTGAATGTCTTCTGTGGAGCGCAAGCCATCGTAGTTCTGTCCGACATATATCGATGCCCGCTCCTGTTCGTATTTAGCGTTTATTATCTTTTCGTATCCCACGATGATATTTACTGCCTGTTGGTATTCCGCATTGGCGTTTATTGTGTGTTGGCATTCCGTATGGGCAGTTACTCTCTGTTTGCATCCGTCTTTTCCTGAACCCCGCCGATCGAACCGGCAAAATCGCCTCAGCGCTTCTGTTCTCCCGCTTCTTAAGTATCCGAGCCCGCGCGATTTTTGCTGCCCGGCCCGTGCCGCTTCGCTTTTTTTTAGAAAAATACGCCGCCTCGCCGTGCAAACCTGCCATCTTCTACTACAATTATCTGTACGTTAGGCATTTGGGCAGCGTTTTATGTTGCTGTCAGTGGTTTTGCTGTAACGATAAGCTGTTATCACCTAAGGTTAAGGAGAAACAAGATGAATAAAGACGAAGCCGGCGGTAACTGGAAACAGTTAAAAGGTAAATTTAAAGAAAAATGGGGCAAGCTGACCGATGACGACATGACCGTCGTAGAAGGTAAACGCGATCAGCTGGTCGGTAAAATTCAGGAACGTTATGGCTACACCAAAGACCAGGCTGAGAAAGAGCTGGGCGACTGGGAAACCAGCAACAACCATCGTTTCTGATAAGATAGCCTCCGGAAAGGCTGACTGGCACTGCCAGGGCCGACTCTCCGGATAGCCTTCTAAAGCAAGGGCAGCGCTTCTGGCGCTGCCCTTGTTGTTTTGTCTGGCGCGATCCCGCCGCTTAAATTATTCTGATGGTTGACCGTTTCAACGACCGCGCTTTTTTGTCCCAAGCGTATGATCGTGCTGGCACGCATCCTGATGCTGGCAGGCTTCCACCTCAACGCAGCTTTGGCACAATCCGTGCGCTTCAATCACGCTGTTGGTCAGCGCAAAGCCCGCTGCCCGCGACAGGGACTTCAGAATATCCTGCACGCCTTCCGCATGTTGCTCCGCTACGCCGCCGCAGCGGTCGCAGATCAGCATCGCCGAGGTATGCGCAGGCTCTTCGAAATGATGGCAGACGACATAGCTGTTGGTGGACTCCACGCGATGCACGAATCCCTGCTCCAGCAGAAAGTCCAATGCCCGATAGATAGTGGGCGGTTTGGCCTGCGGTTCGCTGGCGCGCAGCAGGTCCAGCAGGTCGTACGCGCTGATCGCGCCGTGGTGCTGGCTCATCAGCCGCAGCACCTCCAGACGCTGAGGCGTCAGCCTGACGTTGCGCTGCTGACAGATAGCTTCCGCCTGCGACAGAATATTTTCAGGACTGTTAATGTTCATAGATCTCCCCAGGCTGGCTTAGCACGTTATATTATCACAGCGCCGATAAAAACGCCGCGCTTCCGGCTTCCCGCCTGAGCGTCTCCCTTCATCGCTATGCCCGCAAAAAATTTCAGTCAAATCCGAAGAGCGGAAGCTCACCTTTGTCATCAACTGCGTTGTACCATTCATTACTAAAGAAGACCGTCAATAACGGTTGCACTCTGAAATGTTTTGGCTACATTTACTTAAATATTTGTAAACCTTTCCACAGCAGACGTTGAAAACACGGCTTATTTTCAAGCCAGCTAGCAGATTAAAAGCCGTGCAATGAGCAGAAAAGCCCCGGTAATTTGACTTAGTTCAGGCTAATGACTTAGCGCCGTTCGGCCCATTATACGGACAATCACACTTGTCGCGCTTCAGGCGCTGTCTCCTTTGTTGAAGGGTTAGAAGTAAATGGTCAAAAAATTTAAGCTGAACAGATTCACCCGACCGGTTGTATTTCCCGTGCTGTTTCTGGCTCCGCTAAGCGCTCTGGCCGCTGGCAACTACTACGACGCTCGCAACGATGCGATGGGTGGCACGGGCGTAGCCTCTTCAACCTATGGCACGGCGGTGCTGGCTAACCCGGCGCTGATGACGAAAGCCCAGCCGGAAGACGATGTCAGTATTATTCTTCCGGCCGCTGGCGCGCAGCTGACGGATAAGCACAAGCTCATCGATAAAGTGGATGACCTGAGCGACAGCGTTGATCGCTATCAGGACATTGCAGAGCAGGCTCCCATCAGCCCGATCACGAATTATCCACGCGTGCGGGCGGCGGCCGGCGATCTGGCGAGCCAGCTGCGCGGCATCAAGGGCAACAAAGCCTGGGCTACGGCAGGCGCGGCCGTGGCGGTGACCGTGCCGAACGAAGTGCTGCCTTTTGCCTTTGTGGCGAAAGCTTACGGTACGGCGCACGTGACGGCGAACGTCAGCCAGGGCGATATCGACTATTTGCAGCGCATTGCCGACGGCACCGATTTTCCACGGCCGGGCGCGCAGGACTCGCTGACCTCGTCAGCGCTGGGACGCGGCGCCATAGTTTATGACTACGGCGTTGCCGTGGCGCATGAGTTCAATATTGCCGGTCATCCGGTTTCGTTTGGCATCACGCCGAAGATCCAGAAGACTTATCTCTATAACTATAGCGCCTCCGTTTATAACTACGACAAGTCGGATTTCACCAAAGGGCGCTATAAAAATTCCAATACCGGTTTCAACATGGATGCCGGTGCGGCGACCGATCTGAACGATAACTGGACGCTGGGCGTCAGCGCGCAGAACCTGATTGCCCGCGATATCGATACCCGCGAAGTGAACGGCTACAAGGATACTTACCAGATCCGCCCGGTAGTGACGCCTGGCGTCTCTTATCATACCGAGCGGCTGACGGCGGCGCTGGATGTGGACGCCACGCCGACCAAACGGTTTAAAACGGTGGAAGACAGCCAGTATGCAGGCGTGGGCGCGGAGTATCGCGTACTGGACTGGCTGCAGCTGCGTGCAGGTTATCGTGCGGATATGAAGTCTAACGATACCAACGTGGTCACCGCCGGTTTTGGCGTGTCGCCGTTTAACAAGGTACATCTGGACCTGGCCGGAATGCGGGGCAATGACAATACCTGGGGCGCGGTAGCCCAGCTTAACTTCACGTTCTGATTTCTCTCAGGGGCGCATCACCGTGCGCCCTTACAGCCCGTTTAGCGATTGCGGGCAGTCATGCTATCATTGCGCACATTATCGTCATTTGTTAATCAGAGTCTTTGCGCTTTATGACCCAAAATTTACCTGCCCACCGTTTTTCCGTTGCGCCAATGCTGGACTGGACCGACCGCCACTGCCGCTACTTTCACCGTCAGCTGAGCCGTCAGGCGTTGCTTTACACCGAGATGGTCACCACCGGCGCCATTATTCATGGCAAAGGCGACTATCTGGCCTGGAACCAGCAGGAGCAGCCGGTCGCCCTGCAGCTTGGCGGTAGCGATCCGCTTGCGCTGGCGCAATGTGCCGAACTGGCGCAGGCTCGCGGCTATAACGAGATCAACCTGAACGTCGGTTGTCCTTCCGACCGCGTGCAGAACGGACGCTTCGGCGCCTGCCTGATGGGAGAAGCCGCGCTGGTGGCAGACGCGGTGAAGGCCATGCGCGATCGCGTGTCGATTCCGGTCACGGTAAAAACCCGTATCGGCATTGATGAGCAGGACAGCTATGAGTTTCTCTGCGATTTTATCCGTCAGGTATCGGAACAGGGCGGCTGCGACATGTTTATTATCCATGCGCGTAAAGCCTGGCTTTCCGGCCTCAGCCCGAAAGAGAACCGCGAGATCCCGCCGCTGGACTACGAGCGCGTTTATCAACTGAAACGTGATTTTCCGCATTTGACGCTGTCGATTAACGGCGGCATCAAGTCGCTGGCGGAAGCCAAAGCGCATTTGCAGCATGTGGATGGCGTGATGGTAGGCCGCGAAGCCTATCAAAATCCGGGAATGCTGGCAGAGGTTGATCGGGAGCTGTTTGGCTGCGATCGTCCTGCGGTCGATCCGGTGGCGGTGGTGCGCTCAATGTACCCTTATATTGAAAGCGAACTGGCGCAGGGAACTTACCTGGGCCATATCACTCGCCATATGCTGGGGCTGTTTCAGGGGATCCCTGGCGCACGCCAGTGGCGTCGTTATCTGAGTGAAAATGCCCACAAGCCGGGTGCGAACGTAGAGACGCTGGAAGCCGCGCTGGCGCTGGTGGCCGACAAGGTACCGACAGCGGTATAAGCCGTCGGGCCAAAGGCGCTATCAGTAAGCGGCGGCCGGCAGAAATCCTCGAATGACCGCCTGTAAAGCACGGCCTGCTGCTGGCTCGCTATTACCTGGTCAATATCGCGCCAGGTAATAGCGATATTGACCAGGCCCTCCGTGCGGTTCTTTTATCCTTTCTCATTAAATTCAAAGCTTTAGATGAACTGCATTTCTGGCACGGATCTTGTAATAGTGCTACAGCATCTTTAACGGGAGGAACGCTGATGGAAATCTTTTTCGTGCTTGGCTTTTTTGTCATGCTGCTGCTGACGGGCGTTTCGCTGCTGGGGATTATCCTGGCGCTGTTTGTCGCCAGCGTAGTGATGATGTTCGCCGGTTTGCTGATGGTGGTCATTAAAATGCTGCCTTGGCTGGCGCTGGCGGTCGCTGCGGTATGGATTTATCGCGCATACCGTAAACCGCCGTCAAAAACAGCACGCTGGATATCTCGCTAATTTCAGAGCGTTGACGCCAGGTTTGCAAAAGGTAATGCGGAGTCGATCACAACCTGGCAGATCGCACAGACAAATTTGCAATTAAACATATTTTTTACTTATGAATTCTGTCAGGATGATTTTACTGAATTGCCGAAATTCATCGCCGCTGACCCTACAACCAGCGCGAACTATAAAAAAGAAAAAGGGGCTTCCTACGGGAAGCCCCACTTATTTCTGACAGGCCTGGCGCGTTTGCCGTCAGGGGATCAGCAGGCAGGAGCCTTGAGTGGCACGGCTTTGCAATGTTTTATGCGCCTGCTGCGCGTCCGTTAACGCAAACTTCTGCTGTTCCGGCACCTCTACCTTAATCGCACCGCTGGCTATCAGCGAAAACAGCTCGTTGCTGGCCTGCGTCAGCGCATCGGCGTTGGTGATATAGCCGTTAAGAGAAGGGCGGGTCACGTACAGCGATCCTTTCTGGGTGAGCGTCGATAAATTCACCCCGGTCACCGGCCCGGAGGCGTTGCCGAAGCTGACCATCAGGCCGCGCCGCTGCAGGCAGTCCAGCGAGGCTTCCCAGGTATCCTTGCCTACCGAGTCGTACACCACGCGCACTTTCTTGCCGTTGGTCAGTTCCAGCACGCGCTTTGCCACATCTTCTTCGCGATAGTTAATGGTTTCCCAGGCGCCGGCCTCTTTGGCTCTTGCCGCTTTTTCCGCCGAGCCGACGGTGCCGATCAGATGCGCGCCCAGCGCTTTCGCCCACTGGCAGGCGATCAGCCCTACGCCGCCCGCCGCCGCCTGAAACAGAAAGGTTTCGTCCGGCTGTACCACGTAGGTCTGCCGCAGCAGGTAATGCACGGTCAGCCCTTTCAGAAACGAGGCCGCCGCCTGCTCAAAAGAGATGGCGTCCGGCAGCAGCGCCAGCTTGTCAGCCGCAACGGCATGATATTCGCTGTAGGCGCCCAGCGCCGACTGCGCATAAACCACGCGATCGCCAACCTTAACCGTAGTCACGCCTTCGCCCACGCTCTTTACCACGCCAGCCGCTTCCGTTCCCAGGCCAGAAGGCAGCGAAGCCGGATAAAGCCCGCTGCGCACGTAGGTATCAATGTAGTTAATGCCTATCGCTTTGTTCTCAACCACAACCTCGTCAGCGGCCGGTTCCGGGATGGCCGCATCGATAATCTGCATCACTTCCGGGCCGCCGTGCTGACTGATTTGTATGCGTTTTGGCATGGTCACTCCTGTTGATTGCGCGTGATTGATGGAGGACGAAAGGCCGTCAAACGGGTATACTGGCGCGTCCCCACACAAGGTATTACATCACTATGGCAGGAAATAAACCCACCAACAAATCCAATGAAAACCGTGAGCCGCGCGACCGGCAAATGGAAGGGCTGAAGCTGCCGCCCCATTCGCTGGAAGCGGAGCAGTCCGTGTTGGGCGGCCTGATGCTGGATAACGAGCGCTGGGATAACGTCTCTGAGCGCGTGGTGGCGCAGGACTTCTTTAGTCGTCCGCATCGCATGATCTTCAGCGAAATGCAGCGGCTGCTGGAAATGGGCAAGCCAATCGATCTGATCACGCTTTCCGAGTCGCTGGAAACCAAAGGTGAACTCAGCATGGTCGGCGGCTTCGCTTACCTGGCTGAATTATCGAAAAATACGCCAAGTGCGGCGAACATAGGCGCCTATGCCGACATCGTACGCGAACGAGCGGTGGTACGCGAAATGATCGCGGTGGCAAACGAGATCGCCGATGCCGGTTACGATCCGCAAGGCCGCACCAGCGAAGATCTGCTCGATCTGGCGGAATCCCGCGTTTTCCAGATCGCCGAAAATCGCGCCAACAAGGATGAAGGGCCGAAAAGCGTCGATCAGATCCTGGAAGCGACGATCTCCAGGATCGAATCGCTTTACCAAACGCCGCATGATGGCGTAACCGGCGTTGACACCGGCTATCAGGATCTTAATAAGAAGACCGCAGGTCTCCAGCGCTCGGATTTGATTATCGTGGCGGCGCGTCCGTCGATGGGTAAAACCACGTTTGCCATGAACCTCTGCGAAAACGCGGCGATGTTGCAGGATAAACCGGTATTGATCTTCAGCCTGGAAATGCCCGGCGAACAGCTGATGATGCGTATGCTGGCCTCCCTTTCCCGCGTTGACCAGACCCGTATTCGTACCGGCCAGCTGGATGACGAAGACTGGGCGCGTATTTCCAGCACGATGGGCATCCTGCTGGAGAAGAAGAACATGTTTATCGATGACTCTTCCGGCCTGACGCCAACGGAAGTGCGCTCGCGCGCGCGACGTATTTTCCGTGAGCACGGCGGGTTAAGCCTGATTATGATCGACTACCTGCAGCTGATGCGCGTCCCGGCGCTGTCCGATAACCGTACGCTGGAGATTGCCGAGATTTCCCGCTCGCTGAAGGCGCTGGCAAAAGAGCTGCAGGTGCCGGTCGTGGCGCTGTCGCAGCTTAACCGTTCTCTTGAACAGCGTGCCGATAAGCGTCCCGTTAACTCCGATCTGCGTGAGTCCGGCTCCATCGAGCAGGATGCCGACCTGATCATGTTTATCTATCGTGACGAGGTTTACCACGAAAACAGCGATCTGAAAGGCATTGCGGAAATCATTCTGGGCAAGCAGCGTAACGGCCCTATCGGCACGGTGCGCCTGACCTTTAACGGCCAGTGGTCGCGCTTTGATAACTACGCCGGCCCGCAGTACGACGACGAATAAGCTCTTCTTTCTTTGCCTCTTCCGGTAGCGGCCGTTATTGGAAGAGGGTTTTCATTGCCTTCAGGCATATCAATACGCTAACCCTTTATTCTCTCCTGCTGTTCTTCTCGTAATTTTTTTGAATATTAATCTCTGACAAGAAAGCCATTACCAATAAGCGTGCGTTTACCCGGCAGCGGTTTTTCCCTTAGGAAAATAGTATTGGACAACGAGGCGGGAACTGCGCTTACCTGTCCGGCAGGAAAAATAATTAGCCGCCGGATAAATGATGACCCAGATCGATGATTATGACTTCAAAATACTGACGCTGCTGGAAAGCAATGGCCGCCTGACTAACCAGGAGCTGAGCGATCTGGTCGGGCTTTCCGCTTCGCAGTGCTCCCGCCGCCGCATCAACCTTGAGCAGGCGGGGCTGATCCTCGGCTATCACGCACGGCTTTCAGCTAATGCGGTAGGGCTGGGCCTGATCGGCCTGATTGAAGTCCGCCTGATTAACCACACCGCTGAATACGTGGACAGCTTTACCCGCATGGTGGCTGAAGAAACGGCTATCGTCGATGCCTGGAAAACCACCGGCGACGCCGACTATCTGCTAAAGGTCGCCGTCGCCGATTTGCCCGCGTTGAGCGCGCTGATTAGCCAGCTGGTGGCGGGACATCGAAGCGTGTCGCATGTTAAGACCTCTGTCGTGCTCACCCGCCTGAAAGAAAACGGCATGATGACGCCTGGCTGACCAATAGCCCTTTTTTGGTGCAGATGTGGATCAATTTAGTGCATGGTCAGGGTATGCCATGCGAGATATAAGCGTGTTTCCTCTTATTCATGCATATATTGCTGCTTTTACCCCGTAAATGCGCACAAGGTTAATTCTTTCCAGTCAATCACTTGTCTCGCCATCACCCGAATGGCAAAAGAGTGGTGCGATTCTTGCTGAGTCAGCGTTTATTTCTCAGAGAATCAACCTTATGGATAACGTCGTTCAGCCTGTTAAAGTCCCCCATACCTTTATCGAAGATGCGCTGGCGCTGCTGTTTGGAACGCTGATGGTCTCGTTTGGCGTAATGCTGTTAAAAAGCGCGGGTGCCCTGACCGGCAGCACCGCAGGTATCGCTTTTCTGCTTAGCTATCTGACGCACGCTTCTTTCGGCCTCGCTTTTTTCCTGATCAACCTGCCTTTTTACTGGCTGGCGGTTAAGCGCATGGGCTGGGCGTTTACCCTTAAAACCTTCAGCGCCGTCGGCCTGGTGTCGCTGTTTACCCATCTGCATACGCTTTTTATCCATTTTTCCGCGCTGGATCCCTTTTACGCCACGCTGTTCGGTAACGTCATTATGGGGATTGGGTTTATAGTACTGTTCCGCCATAAGGCCAGCCTGGGCGGCGTGAATATTCTGGCGTTATGGCTACAGGATCGTTACGGTATCCGTGCCGGAAAATTACAGATGGCGGTCGATACCTGCGTGGTACTGGCCTCGCTGTTTGTGGTGCCGTTGCCGATGCTGGCGGCCTCGGTTGCGGGCGCGGCGATCCTTAACCTGATTATCGCCATGAACCACCGCCCTGGCCGTTACGCTGTCTGAACCAGGCGCGGCGCCCTTCGTCGCGCAAGGCCGCGAGCGCCACAGCGTCCGACCAACTAATTAATGGAGATTTGCACCGTGTTTCAAAACGTTGATGCCTATGCTGGCGATCCGATCCTTTCCCTGATGGAAACCTACAAGCAGGATACGCGCCCCCACAAGGTTAACCTGAGCATCGGGCTGTATTACGACGGCCAGGGCGTTATTCCTCAGCTGAAGGCGGTGGCCGCAGCGGAAGCGCGTCTGAACGCGCAGGCGCACGATGCTTCTCTCTATCTGCCGATGGAAGGGCTGCCGTCCTACCGCAGCGCGGTTGCGCCGCTGCTGTTTGGTCAGGCGCATCCAATGTTGCAGGCCGGGCGTATCGCCACCATCCAGACCGTTGGCGGCTCCGGCGCGCTGAAGGTCGGTGCGGATTTCCTCAAGGCGTATTTTCCCGGCTCTCAGGTCTGGGTCAGTAACCCAACCTGGGAAAACCATATTGCGATCTTTTCCGGCGCGGGTTTCCAGGTAAACACCTATCCGTGGTACGACGATGCGACCAACGGCGTGAAGTTCGAAGAGCTGATCGCCACGCTGAAGACGCTGCCGCCGCAGAGCATCGTGCTGCTGCATCCCTGCTGCCATAATCCGACCGGCGCCGATCTGACTAACCAGCAGTGGGACAGCGTGACGGCGGTACTGAAAGAGCGCGATCTGATCCCCTTCCTGGATATTGCCTATCAGGGCTTTGGCGAAGGCATGGAAGAAGACGCCTATGCGATCCGCGCGATTGCCGCCGCAGGTTTACCGTCGCTGGTCAGCAACTCTTTCTCAAAAATCTTCTCGCTGTACGGCGAGCGCGTCGGCGGTCTTTCCGTGGTCTGTGAAGATGCGGAAGAAGCTTCCCGCGTGCTGGGCCAGCTGAAGGCCACCGTGCGCCGCAACTACTCCAGCCCGCCAAACTTCGGCGCTCAGGTGGTGGCCTGCGTGCTGAACGACGCGGCGCTGAAAGCGCAGTGGCTGGCGGAAGTCGAGGCGATGCGCGTGCGCATCTCCACCATGCGTCAGGCGCTGGTGGACGTGCTGACCACGGCGGTGCCGGGCAAAAACTTCGATTACCTGCTGAAGCAGCGCGGCATGTTCAGCTACACCGGTCTGAGCGCGGCACAGGTCGATCGCCTGCGTGACGAGTTCGGCATCTATCTGATCGCCAGCGGGCGTATGTGCGTGGCGGGCCTGAACAACGAGAACGTGCATCAGGTTGCCGAAGCTTTCGCGGCGGTCATGTAAGCCGCTGTGGCCGGACGCCCGTCCGGCCTTTTTCACTCTTTTTTCCCTCCGCAGGTTTACCTTTTCCCATCATGCTGCACACTTAACGGAACGTATTCAGTTAAGGAGCATAACGATGTGGTATCAGCAGACAATCACCCTGGATCCCAAATCCCGCGGCTTTCATCTGGTAACGGACGAGATCGTCCAGGAGCTGCGGCGGCTTGGCGATGTGCAGGTCGGCCTGCTGCATCTGCTGCTTCAGCATACTTCCGCCTCGCTGACGCTGAATGAAAATTGCGATCCCACGGTGAGAAGCGACATGGAAAACCATTTTTTGCGGCAGGTGCCGGAAAAGGCGAACTATGAGCATGATTACGAAGGCGCGGACGATATGCCTGCGCATATTAAATCTTCGTCGCTGGGCGTGTCGCTGACGCTGCCGGTGAGCCGTGGCAAGCTGCTGCTGGGCACCTGGCAAGGCATCTGGCTGGGCGAGCATCGCAATCACGGCGGCAGCCGCCGCATTATCGCCACGCTACAGGGGGAATGACATGAACGTATCGGATTTACTTTCTTACTGCATGGATAAGCCGGGTGCGGAGCAGGTCGTGCATAACGACTGGAAAGCGACCCAGATAAAAGTGGATGACGTGCTGTTTGCAATGGTACATGAAGTGGACGACCGTCCTGCGGTAACTCTGAAGTCGACGCCCGCGCTGGCGGATTTACTGCGGGAAAAGCACAGCGATGTGGTGCCCGCCGCGCATCTGAATAAAACGCACTGGAGCACCGTGCTGCTGGATGGCTCGCTGAAGGATTCGCAGATTTACTATCTGATCGACGCCTCGCTTCAGCAGGCGCTGGCTACGCGAACGGCGTAGTGAAAGAAGACGCGGCTCAGGCACCCTGATACCCATCGGGCTTCAGGATGCCTGAAGAACGTTTATCCGCGCAGCGTGGCGATATCAATCACAAAACGGTACTTCACGTCGCTTTTCAGCATACGTTCGTAGGCTTCGTTGATTTCGTCCATTTTGATCATCTCAATATCCGAGGTGATGTTGTGCTTGCCGCAGAAATCCAGCATTTCCTGCGTTTCTTTGATGCCGCCAATCAGCGAACCGGCGATGCTGCGGCGTTTAAAAATCAGGTTAAACACCTGCGGTGATGGATGATCGTGTTCCGGCGCGCCAACCAGCGTCATGTTGCCGTCGCGACGCAGCAGCGTGATAAACGGGTTCAGATCGTGCGGAGCCGCCACGGTATTCAGGATAAAATCAAAGCTGTTGGCGTGCTGCGCCATCTGCTCAGGATCTTTAGAAATCACCACTTCATCCGCACCCAGGCGTTTGCCGTCTTCTACCTTAGAAGGGGAGGTGGTGAACAGCACGACGTGCGCGCCCATCGCGTGTGCGATTTTCACGCCCATATGGCCCAGACCGCCCAGGCCCACGATACCGACTTTTTTGCCCGGACCTGCGCCCCAGTGGCTCAGCGGCGAATAAGTGGTGATGCCGGCGCACAGCAGCGGCGCGGCGCCTGCGGGATCCAGATTCTCCGGCACGCGCAGCACGAAGTCTTCATTGACGACGATCTGCGTTGAGTAGCCGCCGTAGGTGATGTCGCCGGTTTCGCGATCTTCACCGTTATAGGTGCCGGTAAAGCCGTTTTCGCAATACTGCTCCAGGTCTTCTTTACAGCTGTCGCAGGTGCGGCAGGAATCAACCAGACAGCCAACGCCGACTAAATCGCCGATTTTATACTTGTGCGTATGGCCGCCGACGGCGGTCACGCGACCTACGATTTCATGTCCCGGTACGACGGGAAAAATGGTGTTTTTCCACTCGTTGCGGGCCTGGTGTAAATCGGAATGGCAGACGCCGCAGTAAAGAATTTCAATCTGTACGTCGTGCTCACGCAGTTCGCGCGGCTGGAATTCAAAAGGCGCAAGCTTCGCATCGGCGCTTTTAGCGGCATAAGCATGGGTAATATTCATGGACTCTCCTGATAATGGAATGGCGTGTGCCTCACGGCTCATTAAGGATAGTGGCCCGACCCGCGCAGGGGTATGCCGGAACCTGTTTAAATCTTGCCTGATCCTGCAATTTTTAGGGGAAAATGACAAAAAACAGGCGCTAATAAGAAAGTTTTATTGCAGACGCGGAAGAAAACAGCGGAAGCGATAACGGCAGTGCAGAAGGAAAAAGGCGCGAGTCCTTAACGACTCGCGCCTTCGTGGCAAACTATTTCTTTGCCAGTAGCGGCTTAAGGAAGCGTGCGGTATGCGACTCTTTGCACTCCGCCACCGTTTCCGGCGTGCCGGAAACCAGGATCTCACCGCCGCCGCTGCCGCCTTCCGGGCCGAGATCGACAATCCAGTCAGCAGTTTTGATCACGTCGAGGTTGTGCTCAATTACCACGATGGTATTGCCCTGATCGCGCAGCTGGTGCAGCACGGCCAGCAGCTGCTGGATATCGGCAAAGTGCAGGCCGGTGGTCGGCTCATCCAGGATATAGAGCGTCTGACCGGTGCCGCGCTTCGACAGCTCGCGGGCCAGCTTGACGCGCTGCGCCTCGCCGCCGGAAAGCGTGGTGGCCGACTGCCCCAGACGGATATAGGAAAGGCCCACGTCCATCAGCGTTTGCAGCTTACGCGCCAGCGCAGGCACCGCATCGAAGAACTCGCGCGCCTCTTCGATAGTCATCTCCAGCACCTGGTGAATGCTTTTGCCTTTGTATTTTATCTCCAGCGTCTCGCGGTTATAGCGCTTGCCTTTACACTGGTCGCACGGCACGTAGATATCCGGCAGGAAGTGCATTTCCACCTTGATCACGCCGTCGCCCTGACAGGCTTCGCAGCGTCCGCCGCGCACGTTAAAGCTGAAGCGGCCGGGCGTATAGCCGCGCGTGCGCGACTCCGGCACGCCCGCAAACAGTTCGCGCACCGGCGTAAAGATGCCGGTATAGGTGGCCGGGTTGGAGCGCGGCGTACGCCCGATCGGGCTTTGGTCGATATCGATAACCTTATCGAAATGCTCCATGCCGGTAATTTCGCGATAGGGTGCCGCCTCGGCGATGGTAGCGCCGTTCAGCTGGCGCTGCGCAATAGGGAACAGCGTATCGTTGATCAGCGTCGACTTGCCGGAACCGGACACGCCGGTAATGCAGCTGAACAGGCCAACCGGCAGCGTCAGCGTTACGTCCTTGAGGTTGTTGCCTTTTGCGCCGCTTAGCTTCAGCACTTTGCTGGCATCGGCTTTGACGCGCTCTTCCGGCACCTGGATTCCGCGCTCGCCGCTCAGGTACTGCCCGGTCAGCGACTCCTTCACGGCCATGATGTCGTCAACGGTACCTTCCGCCACTACCTGGCCGCCGTGCACGCCCGCGCCCGGCCCGATATCGATCACGTGATCGGCAGCGCGGATCGCATCTTCATCATGCTCTACCACGATCACGGTGTTACCCAGATCGCGCAGGTGTACCAGCGTCTCCAGCAGGCGCTCGTTATCGCGCTGGTGCAGGCCGATAGAAGGCTCGTCCAGCACGTACATCACGCCCACCAGCCCGGCGCCGATCTGGCTCGCCAGACGGATACGCTGCGCTTCGCCGCCCGACAACGTTTCAGCAGAGCGGGACATCGACAGGTAATTCAGGCCGACGTTAACCAAAAACTTCAGGCGATCGCCGATCTCTTTCAGTACTTTCTCGGCGATTTTGGCGCGCTGGCCGCTCAGCTTCATGTTCTGGAAGAACGCCATTGCATGGCCGATGCTCATATCCGAAATAGTCGGCAGCGTGGTGTTCTCAACGTAGACGTGGCGCGCCTCACGGCGCAGACGCGTGCCTTCACAGGTCGCACAGGCGCGGTTGCTGATAAACTTCGCCAGGTCCTCGCGCACTGCGGCGGACTCCGTCTCTTTGTAACGGCGCTCCATATTATGCAGCACGCCTTCGAACGGATGACGACGCACGGAGGTATCGCCGCGATCGTTGATGTATTTAAACTCGATGCTCTCTTTGCCGGAGCCGTACAGGATGATTTTGCGAGCCTTGTCGCTCAGCGAATCAAACGGCGCTTCGATGTCGAAATCCAGGTGCTCGGCCAGCGAGCGCAGCATCTGGAAGTAGTAAAAGTTACGGCGATCCCAGCCACGGATAGCGCCGCCGGCCAGCGACAGCTCCGGGTTTTGCACCACGCGATCCGGATCGAAATATTGCTGTACGCCCAGACCGTCGCAGGTCGGGCAGGCGCCGGCCGGATTGTTGAACGAGAACAGGCGTGGTTCCAGCTCCGTCATGCTGTAGCCGCAGATCGGACAGGCGAAATTGGCGGAGAAGATCAGCTCTTCCGCCTGCGCGTCGTCCATATCGGCGATCACGGCGGTGCCGCCGGAAAGCTCCAGCGCCGTCTCAAAGGATTCCGCCAGGCGCTGTTTCAGATCTTCCCGCACCTTGAAGCGATCCACTACCACTTCAATAGTGTGTTTCTTTTGCAGCTCCAGCTTCGGCGGATCGGAGAGATCGCAGACTTCGCCGTCGATGCGCGCGCGGATATAGCCCTGTGAAGCCAGGTTTTCCAGCGTTTTGGTGTGCTCGCCCTTGCGTTCTTTAACGATAGGCGCGAGCAGCATCAGGCGGCGGCCTTCCGGCTCCGACAGCACGTTATCCACCATCTGGCTGACCGTCTGCGCCGCCAGCGTGACGTCGTGGTCCGGGCAGCGCGGTTCGCCCACGCGAGCAAACAGCAGGCGCAGGTAGTCGTGGATTTCCGTGATGGTGCCGACGGTAGAGCGTGGGTTATGCGAGGTTGATTTCTGTTCGATCGAGATGGCTGGCGACAGCCCTTCTATATGATCGACATCCGGCTTTTCCATCAGCGAGAGGAACTGACGCGCATAGGCGGAAAGGGATTCCACGTAGCGGCGCTGCCCCTCGGCATACAGCGTATCAAACGCCAGCGAGGACTTACCCGAACCCGACAGGCCGGTGACAACGATCAGTTTGTCGCGCGGGATGATCAGGTTGATATTCTTCAGATTATGGGTGCGGGCACCCCGTACTTCGATCTTATCCATTCACAATTCCCGGATTAACACGGACGTCACCATGCCTGTCCGGCACGGCCAGAATTAAGCCTGTTAGTATGGCACAAAAAAAGCTGAATGGATATACAGTACTTTGCTGTATAATACGCCACGGGATCCTGGCATTGCCAGGCGACGCCAGGGCATTTTGCGATCCTGCCCGCCCCGCCTGCCGAAAGGCTGCGCCTGAAAGCGACCCTTTGCGATCCGCCTCTGAAACCCGGATCCGAAGGTATAATCTATGGGTAGGGCGTGTTAGAATTTCATCCTTAAGCTAAGAACATTTATCGGAGAGACGAACATGGCCAGCAGAGGCGTAAATAAAGTAATCCTGGTGGGAAATCTGGGTCAGGATCCGGAAGTCCGCTATATGCCGAATGGCGGCGCCGTTGCCAACATTACGCTGGCCACGTCCGAAAGCTGGCGTGACAAGCAGACCGGCGAAACCAAAGAGAAAACGGAATGGCACCGCGTAGTGCTGTTCGGCAAGCTGGCGGAAGTGGCGGGCGAATACCTGCGCAAAGGCTCTCAGGTTTATATCGAAGGGGCGCTGCAAACCCGTAAATGGACCGACCAGGCGGGCGTGGAGAAGTACACCACCGAGGTTGTGGTTAACGTTGGCGGCACCATGCAGATGCTGGGCGGCCGTCAGGGCGGCGGCGCACCGGCTGGCGGCGGCCAGGGTCAGAACAACAACAACGGCTGGGGCCAGCCGCAGCAGCCTGCGGGCGGCAACCAGTTCAGCGGCGGCCAGCAGCAGCAGTCTCGTCCACAGCCGCAGCAGAACAGCGCGCCGGCGGGCAACGAGCCGCCAATGGATTTCGATGACGATATCCCGTTCTGATTATTGTCGCCGGGCCAAGGCCTGGGCAGACTAAACAGCAAAAACCCCGTTTATACGGGGTTTTTTTATGGCCGCAGTTTTATAGCTGCAGCGGATTAACCCAGCGTGCTGGTGGCGACGCTCTCGCTTTTTACGTTCTCTGCCGCGCGTTTACCGGCCAGGAACGCGTGATCCGAATTGTAGTACTCCCACTCGCTATAGCGACCCGACAGATGAATATCCTGGGTCAGCAGCCACTGGCGGATTAACGCGACGTTCGCCTGGCGGTGATGGTCGTACACCACATAGGCGTAAGGCATATCGACCTCGCTGGCGGTAATCACGGGATCGTCAGCGCGGATAATACCAACCCGAATACAATCCTCCACGCAGCGGGCTATCAGCGCGTCGCCTTTCAGCGGCAAAGGGTGCTCCGCGCAATAGCTGATCTCGCAGGTCAGGCCAAAGCCATCTTTCGGGTTATTAAACGGACTGGCGTTGCCTTGCAGGAAAATGCGGTGGAAGATCGTCTCGCCCGGATAGTAAATCCAGTGTTTCTCGCTAAGGTTAGCGCGGCCGATGCCCAGGTTGACGCAGCGCACTGAAACATGACGCAAATGCCTGGCGGCTGCCTGCACGTTTTGCGGCGCTTCATCGCCCATCAGAACGATCAGTTCCGGCAGCGGCATAGTATTGATCAGCTGCTCATAGCGAAAGGCCCGCCCGTCGGCCAGCAGCGCGGTGCGCGCCTGCGGCAGGATCTTGACGATAGCAGCATTGGTTTCCAGCCTGCATTTCAGATGGGGTAAAAAACCGGACATCAACGCCTGAAAACCGCCGCGCAGCGGATAGCCGAAGCGGGCGTTTGGGCCGACCGGCTTCGCCAGCGGCTTCAGCGCGCCGTCGATAATCTGATCCAAATCCGGTAAGGGCACGCGGCCGCCGAGCCATGAGGTTTCCATTTCGCTCAGCGGCAGCTTCCACAGCTTGTTGTTGTAGGGCAGCGCAAAATAACGCGCGATGCCTTTTCCCCACGTATGCAGGATAAACTGCTCAAAATTTTCCGGTTTGCCGACGGTCAGTGCGCACGCTTCATCGGGCACCGATCCATCCGCGCAGCAGTCGCGGTGGCTAAGACGGTTCTCCGTGCGGCGCAAATCCCTGGCGGCCGCGGCGTTAAGCGGCACCGCCTGCGCTTCGGCCTCGCCATAGCGCGCTTCGATAGCGCCAAGGATGCACTCTTTGATCACCTCCGGCGGCAGCCCATGCAGCGCGGACTGGAAAGGGTAGCGGGTGTGCACGCCCTCGCTGTAAACCCAGGCCTCCCGATCCTGCCAGTGCAGGTTATCGCCCAGCAGCATCTCGTAAAGCTGCAGCACGTAGGGATCCTGGGAAAACATAATATGGCCAGCGTAATCGAAGGTGAAACCGGCGTGTTCGACCGAGCGGCACCAGCCGCCGGGCGCGGCGTTTTTTTCCAGCAGCACGGCGCCTTCGCCATAGTGGTAGCCCGCGCTCAGCCCGGTCGGCCCGGCGCCGATAATCAAACAGGGAACCTTCTCTGCCTCTTCGGCCTGCACGTTAAGCCAGGCGACATCCTGTGCCTTAACGGCTGCGTCGGCGGCTGACGGCGCGGAGTGGGCGACGACAGCCTGTGTCATCAGCTCGTGCATTCGATCTGCAGTGCGATCCCAGGACGTCTCCGCCACTTTGGTGCGCATCTTCGCGGCGAGCATCTGGTGAGCGTCCGGCGTCAGTTTCAGCATCTTTTCACAGGCGTGGATAAAGGCCGCGTGACTATCGGCAATTTCGACCAGCCCCGCGTAGTGCCGCTGCACGTCGGCGATAGCCGTGCTGACGACAGGCAGACGAGCCGCCATATACTCCAGCACTTTGGTTGGGCTGATATAGCGCGTGGAGGCGTTCAGGGCGAAGGGCATCAGGCAGACATCCCAGCCCGCGAGAAACTGCGGCAGCGCCTGATAAGGCTGCTGCCCGAACCAGTGAATATTGCCGCGCTGCGGCAGCGTAGCCGGATCGATTTTCACCACCGGCCCGACCATAACGATCTGCCAGTCCGGATGGCTGTCGGCCAGCGCCGCAATGAGCGGCAGATCCAGACGCTCATCGATCACGCCATAGTAGCCCAGGCGCAGCGGCGGCAAATTTTCCTGCAAAGGATGGCCGTTGCTGCGATCCAGCGCCTGCTCAAAATGCACCGCGTCTACGCTGCTGGGGAAACAGTGTACGTGAGGATGCTTGCTTTTTTTCGCCTCGTACAGGCTGGTGCCGCCGGTAAACACCAGATCGGCCCGGCTCATCAGCGCGGATTCACGCTGTTGGAGCTGGCGCGGCGCCTGATCGAACGCCGACAGCTCATCCATGCAGTCGTAAATAATGGCGCGCGGCTTCAGGCCCGTCAGCAGAGGCAGCGCCATAGGCGTATAGAACCAAATCAGCGGCTGCTCATCCTCATCAATCAGCGTGGCGAGCAGAAGCTGAAGCGGCGCAATCTGGCTGTCGTGAAAACCCGGCGCGTTGACGTCGGTATGCGGCTGCACCACCGTCACGTTAGGCGCCGGGCTGCTGGTATGGATCTCTTCCGCTCCCGCCTGATAAATCGGCTCTTCAACAAACAGGATGCGGTAGTGCTGCGCGAGGCGGGTCAGCAGATGCTGAGGGCGTTGAAAAACGAATCCCCAACGCAGATGACTGAAAACAATCAGGACTGGTATTTTCATATTATTCTCCCGGGCTTCCCTGGCCGACGTGATAAAGGAATGAAAACGGCGCATCGTACGCTGCGCCAGGAGCAGAGCATGGTCATAAGGGTGTTGTAGCTGACGTGCACAGGGATCGGGGCCTTGCCGATCGAGATCCCACAAGCCGCTGCGGGTCCAGAAAGCGGTGTCTTCCCAAAGCGGTCGATCGATAATCGGATAAAGGCAAGCGCCGCTGATGGTGACGCCAGCCAGCTGCGCCTGCGCAAGCTGCGAGCCGATCTCCGCGATCCAGGCGCCGCGCCCGCTGCCGACATGGCTGGTTTCGGCCAGCAGCAGCGGCCGCTGGTAGCGATTATGCAGCGCATGCAGCAGCGCATGCAGCGGCTTGCGGCGTGCGTCGCCAAGATGCCAGTAGAGCCGACGGCCGGAAAACGCTTCCCACTGATTGTCGTGATAATAATTAACGCCAATCAGATCCAGATAGTGCGGCGCGCCGCCCAGTTCGGGCTCGCAGCGGCCCGCGATCATATCCCAGGCCTGATATTGGGATTCAGTTATGCTGCGGGCGGCCTGCCGACAGGCTTCGTTTTCTTCATCGGCGATAACGTGGATCAGGGGATCGCAGTGCAGAAAGCGCGCGCGGGGATCGGCAAGGCGAATGGCGTCACAGGCGGCCAGCGTGGCGCGCACCAGCTGGCGCTTGGCGGCAAGCGCGCGGTCATTTGCCGGGCCGCCCGCACAGGCGAACAGGCCGACCGAGATACCCCAACTGAGGAAAGAAATCTCATTCATCGGCGCGTAAACCGGCGCTTCCGATCCTGCATAGAACGGCGCCAGAAATTCCGCTAATGCGCCGCAAAATGCAGCGAAACTGCTGATAAATTCGGAAGAAAACAGGTTCAGGTATTCAGGCCAGCCGTAGTGGCACAGAGTCCAGGATATCTGTATATCGTGTTCGCATGCGGCCTGCATTCGCAACGCGACGGAAGAAAAATCGTAGCCCTTTGCCGTTTCAGCGAGCCGCCAGCCGACGCTTTCGCGCACGGTGGAAATATTAAAATGTTTAAGCCGGGCATAATCCTGTCGGGCCTGCGTCAGGTGGTCGGTAATCGCATTCATCGACAGGCGCAGGCCCTGCGGATTAATGTGATCGGCTCCTTCGTAACCTGCCTGCCAAAAACTGCGAAATGGCGCCATGCAAAATTCCCTTACCGTTTAAAAGAGAATATTTTCCCGCCAGCGTCAGGGTGCCGACGGCTGGATAGCAGCTGTGCAGGCCGATTACGATCGGTCCGAAAACCGTTTCCACGCCGTAAAAAAGGCAATATCCGCCGTAAGCTGGCGAACGGGGGAAAGCGGTAAAATCAGTGAGGAGCAGAAGAAAAGGCGGCTGGAGACTGAACCGCACAAGTCGCCGCGCCGCAGGCCATACTCAGCCAGGCGGCGAAACTTTGTACTGATTATAGACAGCATCCGGAAATGCAATGTGATTTTCGTCTCTTTCAGGAAAGTTCTGGCGCTGTAAAAGCACGCTAAACTTTCCGACGAGAAGGCGGCCCGAAAACAGAAACGCCGTCTTATACACAGGGGATGACATTACGGGAGCGTGAAATGGCAACAGATCAACAGGTTGAAACCGCAAGAGGCGCATCTCCGTTTATTGCGGATTGCTCGCTTAAGGACGTAAAGCTGCCAAACGGGATAACGCTGCGCGTTGCCGTTATGGGGCAGGGTAAGCCGCTGGTGCTGCTGCACGGACATCCGCAGAACCACCTGGCCTGGCGGAAGATTGCGCCGGCGCTGAGCCAGCACTACACGGTGGTGATGCCGGATCTGCGCGGCTATGGCGACAGTGATAAACCGCCAGGCGATGCCGATCACCGCTGCTATTCCAAAAAAGTGATGGCGCAGGATGTGGCCCAGCTGATGGACGCGCTGGGCTATGACCGTTTCGCTTTTGTCGGCCACGATCGCGGCGGCCGCGTCGGACACCGGCTGGCGCTTGATTATCCTGATCGGGTGGAGCGCTGCGTTTTTCTCGATATTGCGCCGACGGCAACCATGTATGCGCAGACCGACAAAGCGTTTGCAACCCGCTATTTCTGGTGGTTTTTCCTGATCCAGCCCGAGCCGCTGCCGGAAAAAATGATCGGCAACGATCCGGCTTTTTTCCTGCAAAAGCATATTGAAGGACAGCTGAAAACGCCTGGCGCCACGGAGCCGGAAATTTTCGCCGATTATCTGCGCTGTTACCGCGATCCTGCGATGATCCACGCGGTCTGCGAAGATTATCGTGCCTCGGCGACAATCGACCTGGCAGACGATGCGGCGGACAGCGATCAACGTATCCGTTGCCCTTTGCTGCTGCTGTGGGGCGAGAAGGGCACGGTAGGCCAGCTTTACGACGTGGTCGCCACATGGCAGGAAAAAGCCCTGTGCGTCAGCGGCGAGGCGTTGCCGTGCGGGCATTCGCCTCAGGAGGAGGTGCCGGAAAACGTGCTGGCGACGCTGCTGCCTTTTCTGGCTGAGGATGAGGAATAGCCGCGCCTGCTCAGCGGTGCCCACCTGCTTGTGAAGGGAGAGTAGCCGCGCCTGTTTATCGGTGGCCGCCTGCCTGAGAGGGAGGAGTAGCCGCGCCTGTTTATTGGTGGCCGCCTGCCTGAGAAAGACGAGTAGCCGAACCTCGACTGCCTGCGACGGCTTCTGAAGCCGCGACGCCGACCAGGTCAGGCGAGCCGGATACCCGCGTCGATCATAAACTGCGCGCCGGTGCAGCCTCGCGCCTCATCGGAGGCCACAAACAGCGCCATTGCGGCCACGTCGCGACCCTGAAGCACTATCTTCAGCGCCTGCGCGGCCTGAATTTCCGCCTGCGCTTCCGGCGTGCGCCACAGCGCCTGCTGTCTGGGCGTGGCGATTGCGCCGGGTACCAGACAGTTGACCCGGATACCGTACTGGCCCAGCTCACGCGCCAGCGTCTGGGTCAGCCCGATAACGGCGGCTTTGGCCGTGGTGTAACCGACCATCCCGGGGCGGCCTCTCATAAACGAGGTTGAGCTGGTCAGTAGAATATTCCCCGATCCCTGTCGGCGCATAATCTCCGCCGCCGCCTGGCTGGCGAAAAACTGGTGATCCAGATTCACCGCCAGCCGATCGCGCCAGTATGCCGGCTCCACGCTAAAGAAATCGTGGCGATCGTCATTGGCGGCATTATTGATCAGCACGTCCAGCGCACCTTCCTGGCTGGCGATATCGTTAATAATCGCCCGACACGCCGCGCCGTCACGCAAATCGCAGTAGTGAAAAGTTGTGCCGAGCTGCTTTGCCAGCGCTTCGCCGCTGCGATCGATATCCAGAAAATGCACCTTGCCCTGCTGCTGAGCGAAAGCCGCAACCAGATCTGCGCCGATCCCGCTTGCGCCGCCGGTGATGATGATGGTCTTATTTTGCAGGCTGCTATAGCGAGTGTAAGTTTCGTTTAACATTAAACGCGTCTCCGGAGGCGGATTTGAGTTAAGTGCATGAAAACAGACGAAAGCGCCAGCGTCTTTTTTGCCGCAGCGGGCCAGCGCAATAGCGTAAAATCATAGCGTATTGGCGCTGGCTGGTTTCTAAACCGGCGGCCAAAAAACCCGGCGCGAATAAAATATAAAAAATAAACGTTGCTTAACTGAGTCAGGCATGACTTAATAGCGTCATCGGTTTGGAATACAGACCTTATGAAAGCAGTTTTAGTAAAGCAGTCCTCAGCGCAAGCGTTATCCAACGATATCCTTCCTCCTGATCTTCTTCTAAGTGCCCAATAAGTTATGCTCTGGAAACAGGCCTTCACGCCAATTTAAGTGGCTCAAAATTAAGGAAGTATCGATGTCTGGTAAAATGACTGGTTTAGTAAAATGGTTTAACGCGGATAAAGGTTTCGGCTTCATTTCTCCGCAGGACGGCAGCAAAGACGTATTTGTACATTTCTCTGCAATCCAGGGTAATGACTACAAAACGCTGGACGAAGGCCAGAAGGTAGAATTCACCATCGAAAATGGTGCTAAAGGCCCTTCAGCTGCAAACGTCGTCGCACTGTAAATATTATTACCACACTTACGATAGCGATGAAGGCAGCAGCCTGAGCAGTTAAGTGGAAAATAATAACAGTGACAAAAAACCCGCCTCGTGCGGGTTTTTTTACGTCTGTGGAAAAGGAAGTCACCGTCCGGAGGAGAGTTCAGTTCCCGAATAATCGAACATTCCCGTACGGCAGTCCAGAATGACATAAGCTTCATCACTGCCTTTGCTGCCGCTGACCTGGAGCTTGCCGAACCACATCTTGTTCCCGAAAGTCGGGGCGGTATTAAAACTCAGGCTGTCCAGGCCGATAGCCGCTTTCCGCTCATTTTCTCCAGCCGAACGCAGCCACGACCGAATATATTCCTCGCGGACCTCTTCCGGCGTAAAGCGCGGACAGGCCTGCTGAAAAGCCTCATCGGCAGGCGCAACGCGTGAGTAAATCATCAGCGCCGCCAGGCAGGCCAGCGTCAGCACGCCGCCCAATAAAAGCGTAATAAAGTAAGAAAGGGGCTTCCAGAACCTGCGCATCGTACCTCCATGTAAAGTCACCTCACGACACGCTACCGGAAAAGCATAACGTGTAACAAGACGGGCGTTTAGTCAGTCCAGCCTAAGCTTTCTACAATGGCCCGACGGTAAGTGGTGTCGATCTGCGCCGGCACCCGGCAGATATAATCTTTAGCATGTTCCCGCGTCTCGCCCGTCAGGCTGTCCAGATAGGCCAGCGCCGCCTCTAAAGAAGGCGTACGGCTCTCAATCTTATCGCAGCACGGCGGCAGAGCCGTCCAGATCACCGCATCAATATGCCGGTCGTGCGCCCATTTAGCCAGCGCGCCTGCCGGCCTGTCGGTCACTATCAGCGAGCCGATGCCGTCGCTACGCTGTGCCGGAATGGCCTCGCGGGCTTTCAACAGTTCACACGCCGTCGCGAGGTCATCAACCGTCAGCCATGCCCACAGCGCAGGAACGGGATCGGCGTTGATACAAATAGCCGTCGCCAGCTCGCCGCCGTCGCTGATGCGGGAAAATTCTATCGGCACAGGCGGCCCATCTTTATGCCATTCGCCCTCGACCGGCAGCACGCCGGATTTCCAGATAAGCGATCCCCAACCCAAACAGGCAATTCTCATTCTATTTTTCCTCGAAGACAGCGTCCGATAACTATGGCCTGATTACCCCAGGCCCGCCAGAGCGATGCGGCGAAAGATGAAAACCGTGGCTGAATGAGCCTGCTACGGTTATAAAAAGCGCAAAAGCTGACCGGCACGCGGCGTTTGTAAGGCCGCAGCGTAATGCGTTTTGGCGGGCAGATGAAAAAATGCCGCTCAAACGCATCAGCAAGCTGAGGATAAACAAAGCAGAACAGGGTTATTGTGCCTGAAACATCAGGGTATCGGTGCTAAAGGATCCGTCCGGCTGGAGGGCATAATGGCGCTTCACGCTGGCGGATGCTTTTTCCTGCAGCAAAAGGATCGCCTGCGTCAGCGTCTGCGGCGTTTGCATTCTTTCGATCCACGAAGCGAACGCCAGATCCAGACGATCCATCACCACCCGGTTAACGATCATCCCGCTTTCGTTCGCCATCTTCAGCCAGTCACCCTGCGAGTAATTGCGTACGTGAGAAGGATCGCGCAGCATCTCCACCGTTTGCAGCCAGACATCCAGTACCGGCTGACCGGGCGAGGCGGTATCCATCAGGATAAATTTACCGCCCGGCTTCAGGACGCGGTTTACCTCGCGCAGCGCCTGGCCGACGTCGTGCCAGTGATGCGCGGAATTTATGCCGATCCCGGACGCGGACTGCCAAAGCGCGAGCTAAGGCGCGCTGGTTACGCGTTTTGCCAGGTTTCGTGCAGGGAAACCCACTGTGGATGGCCGTCGATCAGCCGGAACACCGCCGTTGACCAGCGCGCGGTGGCGGCTGCGTCTGGCCGGGTCTGCCGTTCAAGATAGCGTACTACCGCGCCGCCGGGCCAGCTTTCCACCAGCGTCAGTTCCTCAAGCACGATAGCCAGCCCCGGCCTGCCGCCGCGCTGCGCCAGAAAAAAGTCGCTCACGCTGGCCATATCCATGCAGCGACCGGTAGGAGGGATCATCACAAAGTCCGCGCTGAAGCGATTTAAAAGCGCCTGTATGTCGCCGCTACCCTGACCAAGCCAGTTTTCAATCGCCACGTGGGCAGCGATAACTTCCGTAAAATAAGGGTTCATGACTTCTCCGGTTGGGTTAACGTCGTTTTTCACTCAGGCGTGTTTGATAGTCGGCTCGCAAAGTACCGGAAAGTTCAGCGAGTTGGCGATAAAACACTGCTCATGCGCTTTTTCGTGCAGCGCTGCCGCCAGGGTAATATCGTCACCCGCGCGTAGCGTGATTTGCGGCTTCAGGACAATTCGGGTAAAACGGCCGCGTCTGGCTTCCAGCATGGTGCCTTCCGCCCTGTCGCAGTAGCTTTGCACGCTAATGCCCGCCTCGGCGCACAGGTGCAGATACCAAAGTTTATGGCAGGCGGAAGCGGAAGCCAGCAGCATCTCTTCGGGATTCCAGCGGCTGGCGTCGCCCAGAAAAGCGGGATCGGCGGAGCCGGCTATCTCTGCTTTAGCGTCGGCTACCACCTTAAACTGGCGGTCGTAGGCCTTGTAATTTTCGGTGCCCTGGCCTTTGTTGCCGGTCCACTCCACGGTCACCTGATAGTCATGCTCGCGATCTGCCATAGCGCTTCTTCTGTCCTGTTATTAACAAAATCAGAAGATTAGCGTTTTCTGCCCGCATTACCAGACGCATTTACAGCCTTTAGCGCTTTTCGGACAGATGCCACAGCTGTTCCGCCGTAACGGTAGCGCCGCCGCAGACAATCACCAGCGGTTTCCGGAACGCCGCCAGCAGCGGATGGCTATCGTAAATAACCGCCAGGCTTGCGCCGCAGGCTGGCTCGGTCAGCACGCGATGATCGTTCAGGAAGCGGCTGCACGCGGCGATAGCCTGGCTGTCGGTAACCAGCGCGCTGTGGATCGGATGCGTAGCGGCGCAGCGTAGAGACTGCTCGCTGACGCGCTTTGCACCCAGCGAACCGGCCACGCTGTTAATAGCGGCCAGCTCCACGGTATGACCGGCCTGCAGAGCCGCATGAAAGGAGGCTGCGCCTTCGGTTTCCACCGCTATCACGGGGACATCGTGCCAGCCGTTGCGCTGCAACCCTTCCACCACGCCGTTCAGCAGGCCGCCGCCGCCAACAGACAGGATCACCACGTCAGGTTTACAGCCGTCAGCGGCCACTTCATCGATCATTGTGGCATGGCCCTGCCACAGCAACGGATCGTCAAACGGGTGCAGAAAAGCATCCTTGCTGCCTGAGAGCGACTGAGCGTAGTGGTTGGCTTCCTGCCAGGACGCGCCGTGTACGATAACCTCTGCGTTCTCCTGACGCAGCAGCTCAACGGCGCGCGCGGAAGTGGTTTCAGGCACGACGACGATAACGGGTACGCCCAGCTGGCGACCGGCCCAGGCGACCGCCATGCCCGCATTGCCGCCGGAAGAAGAGACAAAGCGTTCGGCACCCTGGTGTAAATAGTGCTGGCAGGCCAGCCCGATACCGCGGATTTTAAAAGAGCCGGGCGGCTGAAACGCCTCCATTTTTAGCCAGACGTCACGTCCGGCCAGCAGGCTGAGCGCACGTGACGGGATAAGCGGCGTTGCTTGGTGTAGGTGCATATTTATTCCTGAAGGCTAACGAAGATGGGCAGCGGCAGATACGGCCCGGACTTCTGTTTCTACATCCAGATTGAAGGCCAGCTTGCTGCCTGCGACCGAACGGGCCGGGAAACCTGCGTAGCGCTGTCCGCCCGGCCTTTTGCCGTACGCAAAAGGCCGGATGAACGCGGGTTGCGCAGGTTAACCTCGCTCCGCGCAGCTATTCAGATCAGGCCTTCCGCCTTCAGCGCGGCCTGCACGGCGGGCCGTTCCGCGACGTTGGCAAGGTAACGCTGCACCGCAGGCCAGTCGTCCAGGCTAAATCCAACCACTTTGCTCCAGCCGAGCACGGTAAACAAATAGGCGTCGGCAATAGTGAAGCGGTCGCCGGTCAGCGTGGTTTTACCGTCGATTTCATTTTCCAGCCAGCTCAGTCGGCGCGTCAGCTGAGCAACCACCGCATCTTTCCACTCGCCTTTTACCGCCGGGTTAAACAGCGCCGCCAGCGTCTTATGCAGCTCGGCAGAAATAAAGCTCATCCACTCCAGCACGGCGTAGCGCGCTTCGCCTTGCGCAGGCAGCAGGCCGCTTTCGGGGTTTAAATCCGCCAGGTATTGTGAAATCACTGCGCCTTCAGTCATCACCCTACCGTTGTCCAGGGCCAGCGCGGGCACATAGCCTTTGCTGTTGATGGCCCGAAAATCTTTGCCGCTGCGGGTGGTTTTGGTTTTTAAATCCACCGCCTCCAGCTCGTGTGCCAGGCCAGTTTCGTGCAGGACGATATGCGGGGCCAGCGAGCAGGCGCCGGGAGAGTAATAGAGTTTCATATTCTTCCTTAAATGGTAATGAATGGCCTGATGACGTTACTCCCGCCAGAGAGTGATAACAAGCCTTTCGGCTTTGGCAAAGCGCTAAGTTTTACGCGCGGTTTTTCCATTAATAACTTTATTATCAATAGCTTAATTATTACGCTTGCACTGCGTTCACGTATTTAAGCCTGTATTCTGAGAGATAATTCTTTTCGATTTCAGATGCCCCTCGCAAAACCCCCCGTTCACCCGTTTTTAATTTCCTTCCGTCACTAATATGTAAGTTAATCGTAATGATCCACCGTTTTATCTTAAAAGTGTAACTAAAAATAAACATTCCGCTTCTATATTGGCCTTCCAAAAAGAGGGGGAGCCTGATGCGTAGCTGGAATGAACCTGTCAAAAATAAAGCCCATATTGAACTGATCCCGATGATTGACGTGATGATGTTCCTGCTGGTGTTTTTTGTTCTGATCAGCCTGAACGTTATTCCTTCCCAGGGAATGAAAACCCAGCTGCCGGGCGCGGCCAGCGCGCAGCAGTTAAAACCGCAGCAGCACGCCATCGTTACGCTGGGCACGGATAACCGTCTGGAGCTGGACGGACAGCCGGTGACGCCAGAAACGCTCGTTAACCGGCTGAAAGCACAGCAGGAAAACGGCCAGAAAACGGCGATCGTGCTTAACAGCGATAAAAGCGTGCCCGTCGAGCGGCTGATTGCCGTAATGGACAGCCTGCGGCAGGGCGGCTTTACCGCTATTTCTATCGCAACACGGAAACTATGACATGTACGCCGTCTATCGTTTTCGCCATGCTTTTAGCTGGCTGCCCGTGCTGATGGCGGCTGGCTGGGTGCTGATGAATCAGCACGCCACGCTGAAAATTGAACCGCGCTACGACGAATCAACCATGGAACTGGCGCTGGTGGAACCCCCATCGGCTGAAACGCCGCCGGTTGAGACACCGCCGGTTGAAACGCCTTCCGAACCACCAGCGGAACCCGAGCCTCAGCCCGTAGTGGAAACGCCGCCGGAACCTACGCTCTCCTCGCCTGAACCCGTTGCGCCGCCGCCGAAGCCCAAACCGAAGCCAAAGCCAAAACCGAAAAAGGCGATCGAGCCAGCCAGTACTTCGGTTAAACCTACTGCCGTTGCAAGGCCGATACCCGCCGCGTCGCCGGTCGCCACGCCCAAACCCGTCGCGCCGCGCGTCAACAGCGGCGCCATCGAAAACGGTTGGATCGCAGAGCTACGTCACGATCTGGAGGCACAAAAACGCTATCCCACCGGCCGTCAGGCCTCGCTGGAACGCCCGGAAGGCAGCGTGGAAATCTGGCTGGAAGTCGATCGCAGCGGTCGCGTACTGGCTTCCGGCATCAGCAGTAAAGCTCGCAATATGCTGCTTAATCGCGCCGCGCTGGGCAGCTTACAAAATATCAGGCAGGTCAAGCCGTTCCCGGCCGACGCCTTCGCCGGACAAAACAGCAGGCGCTTTACCGCCACGCTGAATTATCGGGCGCCGTGAACGCCCAACATCAAAACAGGAAATAATAATGAGCATTTTTATACGTTCCGGGGTGTGCCTTGCGGTGATGTCGGCCTTATCAATGGCGGCACAGGCAGCAGAAAGTACCGATGTCGGTGCCATTAATGTTCAGGGCGAGACGCTGGGCGGCGGCATGATGGTGCAGGAAGAGTCGGCGAAAGCACGTTCTACCATTACTAAAGAGGCGATGCAGAAGCAGGCGGATATGGCGGGAAACGCGCTGGATCGACTGAAATATACGCCCGGCCTGAACGTTAACAGCAACGACGCCAGCGGTTTGAGCGGCGTTGATTACACCATGCGCGGCATGAACTCCGATCAGATTGGCCTGTCGATCGACGGCATTCCAATTAACGACTCCGGCAACTACGCGGTTTACCCTAATCTGGTGGGCGACGCGGAAAATATCGAAGAGGTGTTTGTGACGCAGGGCTCGTCCGAGGCAGACGGCCCCCATATTGGATCGAGCGGCGGCAATATCGGTCTGGTGACCAAAAGACCCGCAAAAGATTTCGGCGGCTTTGTGAAGCAGACGCTGGGCAGTAACAATCTGAGTAAAACATTCGCCCGTCTGGAAACCGGCGAATATAACGGCTTCAGTAACTGGCTCTCTTATTCGCATACCGAAGCGAAAAAATGGCGCGGCGAAGGACGCTTATATTCCAATAAATTTGAGATGAACTCGCTCTTCGAGGCGGAAAATGGCAACAGCAGCAACCTGATTATGAAGTATAACCGTCAGGAAAACGCCAATTACAACACGTTAAGCAAGGCGCAGTTTGAACAGGACGGACGCTACGCCAACGATTATCCCGCTACGCCGCAGTACAATAGCCGTGGTCAGCTGTCGAGATACTACAAGCTGAACCGTAACCCGTTCGAGAATTTCACCCTCAGCTTTACGCAGAAACTCCAGCTGCAGGATAACCTGTCGCTGACGTTGCAGCCTTACTATTACTGGGGCAACGGCGGCAGCTTTACCGGCCAGAGCGCCAGCACGCTGGGGCCAACGTCCGATCAGGCGGGCCAGTACGATCTCAGCAATCTGACCAGCAATACTTATTACCGCCCGTCGTGGACACAAACCTGGCGGCCCGGCATCACGACTAAACTGAAGTGGGATATCAACGAGCAGCACAGTCTGGATCTGGGCTACTGGTATGAACGCGCTCGCCAGCTACAAACGCAGCCTTATGTGGCGATCAAGAGCGACGGTAATCCAGCTGATCTGTGGGGCGATCCGAACGGTGCCGGACAGGTAAAGGATGCCAACGGCAACACCGTGCAGGGCCGCAACCAGTATACCATCACGCCCGCGCAAAAAATCTGGCTACAGGATAGCTGGTTCGTCACGCCCGACTGGACGCTGGTCGGCGGTCTGGCCTGGCAGCACGTCGATCGTCGCGGCGAAAACAAAGGCAGCCTGGAAAACGCGCCGGAGCATCGCCACGCCACCTATCACAAGTTCCTGCCGAACTTCAGCGCCAGCTATCGGCTCGATCAGCAGAATCAGGTGTTTTACAACCTGACGCGCAATATGCGTACACCGCAAAACTACGTGCTCTATAACGTCGGCGATTCGATTAATACTAAACCGGAGCTGAGCTGGAACCATGAGCTGGGCTGGCGCTTTCAGCAAGACGATATGCTGCTCAGCGCCACGCTGTTCTATTTGCGCTATACCGACCGTCAGATTTCCACCACCAACCCGGATGGCGACTACGAGATGATGAACGTCGGCAAGGTGGAAAACCGGGGGCTGGAGGTCGAGTGGAGCGGCAAGCTGCCCTATAACTTCAACTACTACACGTCTTACACCTATACCGACTCCGAGCAGAAAGATAACGTCACGCGGGAAGATATCTCTCTGCCGACCAGCGGCAAGCAGCTGCCCAACTCGCCCAAAAATCTGTTGAACCTGACGCTGGGCTACGATGATGGCCGCTACTACAGCAGCGTCAGCGGAAAATATGTCGGCGCGTTTTACGGCGACATGACCAACGATGAAAAAGTGGGCGGCAGAACGGTGTTCGATCTGGCGGCAGGCGTTTATTTGCCAGTGGATAAAAAGATCGTCAAAAGCGCCGCGCTGCGGTTCGGCATCCTCAACCTGCTCGATAAGGAATACCTGACGTCGGCGCGCACTACGGTATTTAACGCCGATGCGCGTAACGGTCTTAGCGCCGCCACGCCTTATTACAATGTTGGCGTAGAGCGTACCTACAGCGTTTCGCTGGAAGCCACTTTTTAACCGAAAGAGAGAAGAAGATGAATGCAACCCTGATGCACGATGCAATCTTTTATGTCATGTACTTCTCGCTGGCGGCAGCGCTGGTGATTATTATTGAACGATCTATCTGGTTTGCGTGGACGCGGCGGCAGGCCAGCCAGCTGGCGGCGGTACTGACGACGGAAACGCACGCGCTGCCGGAAAGCGTAACCCGACGCAGCAGCGTGCCGCTGCGCGCAGTGCAGCCCGTACTGGCACGTAAAGCGCAGGCTTCCGCCGAGGCGCTCAGCGACGAGGTCGACGCGCAGTATCTGCTGAGCAAAGCGGCCATGACGCGCGGCCTGTGGCTGCTGGAAACGGTGGTGACCGCCGCGCCGCTGCTGGGGCTGCTGGGCACGGTAATGGGAATTATCGACACGTTTAAAGCGCTGGCGGCGGCAGGCGTGTCGGACGCCAGCCAGGTTTCCGCCGGGATGGGCACCGCGCTGTACGCCACCGGATTAGGCATCGCTATCGCGCTGGTTTGCCTGGTTAGCAATAACTTTTTGCAGAACCGTATGGAGCGCATTAATGAATTACTTAAGGTGCTGCTGTTGCGGGCGGCTACGCCCGTACAGCGGGCCGAGCCTGTTGCCGGGCCGCAGGACAATGGCGTGCGCCGCTATGCGTGATCTTGCGCAGCGGTGCAAACGGCTGCTGTGCGGCGGGCTGCTGCTGTTCAGCCCGCTCGGTGAGGCAAAGTTCGCCATCGCGGGTTATGAACTGGTTTATGATGCGCCCGCCGAAACCACCCTGACGGCGTCAGATCTGCGCAGCAGTGCCGTGGTGTGGCAAGAGATGTTCGCCAGCGCCCGTACGCAGATCGATATTGCACAATTCTATGTGGCCAACGAGCCGGGTTCGCAATTGGATAAGGTGATCCAGACGCTGCGGCAGGCTGGCGAACGCGGCGTAAAAATTCGTTTTTTAATGGATCAAAAGGGGCTGAAGCTCAGCACGCCGGAAACGCTGGCGCAGCTGAAAGCCATTCCGGGACTGACCTTGCGCATTATGCCTTTCGCCCGCCTGGCTGGCGGTATTATTCATGCAAAATACCTGCTGGTGGATGGTAAGCAGAGCTTTGTCGGCAGCCAGAACTTCGACTGGCGGGCGCTGGAGCATATCCAGGAAACCGGTCTGCTGATTAACGACGCACCTGTTGTAGCGCAAATTGCCGCCATCTTTAATCACGACTGGGCCGCGCAGCCGTTGCTGGAGGCGGGCGAAAAGGTGCCCGAAACCGGTAAGGGTGCTTTGCCTGCCGATCTTCGCGCCGGCCGTTATCTGGTCGCCAGCCCGCGCGCCTGGAATCCGGCAGGTATTCCTGATTCGCAGCTGGTGCTGCCGCAGCTGCTTGCTTCCGCCAGAAAGCGTATTCGGGTGCAGGTAATGGAATATGCGCCGCTGTCGTTTGGCGAAAATCGCACTCGCCCCTTTTATGCCGTTATCGACAATGCGTTGCGCGCAGCAGCGGCGCGCGGCGTACAGGTCGAGCTGATGGTCGCCAACTGGAATACCAAACAGCCCGATATCGCCTGGCTGAAAAGTCTGGCGCTGGTGCCGGGCGTAACGATAAAAATCGTGACGATACCGGAGGCGAGCAGCGGTTTTATTCCCTACGCCCGCGTCGTGCACAGTAAGATCATGACCATCGACGGCGAACTGGCCTGGACAGGCACCAGTAACTGGAGCGGCGGCTACTTTGATAATTCACGCAACCTGGAGCTGGTGCTGAATGATGACGTCATGGCGGCGCGGCTGGATGCGCTTTATGAGCAGCTGTGGCAGAGCCGCTATGCCGCGCCGTTACGCATTGATGCCGACTATCCTGCGCCCGATCCCGGCGGTCTGCTGCGGGAAAATGCGCCGCGCCGGGACGCGCCATAGCGCTAAGCATGAAACACCAGGAGAGGGCGGTATAAAGCATCAGCAGCACCCGCTGCCGCCAGAAACCGGCCCGGCTTGTAAAGGATAACCTGGCTCCAGCGGGCAGGCCGCGTCACAGCCAGGCAAAACCCCTGGCTATCAGCAAAGCCAGCCCCAGAGTTGTGGTCACAATTGCGCCGAACAGCAGGCGAAAATCCATGCGCGCCTCTTTTTTAAACTCACGGATGTCGCTTTTGATTTCCTGAATAGCTTCCTGCATATGCCCGACATCGGTTTCCAGCCTGGTGACTCGTCTTTCCATCTGTTTGCTCTCCATTGCGGTCTGAACGGCAAAGCTGACGCTTACGATAATTAAGACAGGAGTTGCGGCAGCGCGATAATCTTATAACCACATAAAAAAAGCGGACACTGTTTTCTGACGGCGCAGCGGAAAAACATTGAGGACTTCGGCATGGCTCGCATTTGTCGTCCGGATTTGCAGGCTGTTGCAGTTATCAGGCCGCTGCGGCGCCTGCTGCCCTGGCTAAAGTCATGACCCGTTGGCTACGGCGCGACACGGTATAAACATTTACCAAAAATAATGCGGAAACGGGTTCATTCAGGGCGATGAAAAGGTAAATTAACCGGCAGCGTGGAGCCGCCACGTAAAAGCGTAACGGGCAGAGATTTGTTGATGAAAAAATGGATACTGGCGCTGGGCATAGCGCTACTGGCGTCGCAGGCTGGCGCGGCGGAACAGGATCCGCAAAAGGTAAGCCAGGATTTTTACAGCTGGTATCTTAACGCGTTGAGCAAGGATGAAAGCCCGATCGACGAGCACGATCCGGTGTTAAATCAGTATGTCACGCCGCAGCTGCTGCAAAAGATCAACGTGCTGATCAAAAGCCCTGACGGCATGGACGACGATTTCTTTTTGCAGGATCAGGATTACAGCGACAGCTGGGTGGATCACGTCAGCGTTAGCCGGTTTACCGTCAACGGCGAAACCGCCTCCGGCGACGTGGCGCTGGGCAAGGATCCAGAGGATCGTCAGCTGCTGCTGGTCACGATGCGCAAAGATCGCGACGGCTGGAAAATTGATGATGTGGTAAAGGAAAGCCGCTAAGGTGAACCGCACGCGGGCCGGTACGGTCACCTGTGGCACGCGGCTCAGCGGATATGCGCGGTGAACTGCCCGGCCAGGGCGTCCAGCAGCTCGTAGCGTTTCCGATACTCCGACCGTTTCTTGCTGCTTATCTCCTCCAGCGGCTTGCGTGCAAACGTCGTCGGCAAGCGACAGAGTTTTGACGACAGCGGCACAGCGTTAAGCGTCTGCCAGAATTCGTCATAGCTGGCATGAAACAAACTCTTCTTTTTCAGGCGATAGCGCCAGCTGCGGAAAATATGGCCGGTGTCGCTGACGGCCTGGATCTGCGAAATCCCCGTTGCCTTACAGAACAGCGCCAGGGTTTCCATCAGCAGGCGTTTCGGAAATAAACCATAGCAGGCCTTGGTCGCCGAACGGATCAGCTCGTGCGGCGTATCGCGATGCGCGCCCTGAATACCGCCGACGATCGCTACCTTTTCACCTTGCTGCTCGGTTACGGCAAAGGTCACTATCGCCAGCTTGATCCCGTCCTGGCTGAAAAACAGATTGACCTCGCCTTCTCTTTCACAGCGTCCGGTACAGGCCATGGTAATGGAAAAGCTTTCGCCACCTTTGCCTGCAAAACGCAGCAGCTCCGCCCCTTGTTGGCTGAGCAGCGCCTGACGAAAGACAGAGTAAGGCAGGTCTCTGGCGAATCGGTAGTGCGCGATAATCGCCCCGGCCCGATCCGCCACCGGCATGCCGCCATAGAGATAGGGGCGATGGATCTTGCTCGGCAGCGTATGCTGGACGGCCAGTATTTCACGCATCACCGGCTCATGAATAATCGCATCGGCCAGTTTCAGGGTCTGCCGCGGACAGGCGAGCGAGCGGAACAAATACTTGAGGCGATATTCCCGGTCATACCACAGCTTGCCCGGTTTCAGCCTGCCCGTAACCAGCGACAGAAAAAGGGTCAGGCTGCTCTCCTGACCTGACGTAAGTGTGATATCGGACATCTTCGGCGTTCCAGTGGAAAAAACTCAGTTGAACACCGGCAACCTCAACATTGAGTAAATGACGATTTACAAGTTAAGAGCATTGCTTGTTGGTTGAATGAATGTTTAATTTATTAATCACTTATGCCAAATCAATTGCAGGAAACAGACAAATTAAGGATGACGTTCGCTGCTAACGTTATACTTTTGTATTAAGCAGAAGAGGGTTCCTCGCTCAATTTTCCGGAGGCTGGCTTGCAGGGTGTTCCCGCGCAGTTTAATGATGAAAAAGATCGCGCCCGCTTTTGCCAGCTTGATGGCCTGACGGGCGTAGAGCTTTATCAGGCGCATATTTCGCGCTACGCCTTTGAGCCGCACACGCATGAGGCGTTCGGCATCGGCACGATAGACGCAGGCGCGGAGCGTTTTCGCTATCGCGGCGCTGTGCATACGGCACCCGCGCAATCGCTGGTGTTAATGAATCCGGACGAGCTGCATACCGGCGAATCGGCCAGCGAAGAAGGGTGGCAGTATCGTATGCTCTATCTCGATCCGGCGCGGCTGGCCGCCATAACGGGCGAGCAGGGCTGGTGGTTTACCGAGGCGGTGTGCTTCGATCCGCCTCGAGCGGCCCAGCTTTCCGCGCTGTTGGCTATGCTCTGGCAGGTGCGGGATCCGCTGGCGAGAGACGGCATTTTACTGACAGCGATCGACCTTTTGCGTCCCTGCGCCCGGATTGGCGATAAGATGGCAGCCGCGCCCAGGCACCGCTTCGACCTCATAAAAGAGTATTTACGCGACAACCTTGCTGACAATATCACCCTGAACGAGCTGGCCGCGCTGGCCTCGCTCAGTCCCTGGCATTTTCAACGACAGTTCAAGGCGCAGTATCACGTTACGCCGCATCAGATGCTGATGGCGTTTCGCCTGTGGCGCGCAAAAGAGCTGCTGGCCTCGGGCCGCCCGGCCGCTGACGTCGCGCTGGCGGTAGGCCTGACCGATCAGGCTCATCTGACCCGCAGCTTCGCTAACCGCTACGGCACTACCCCGGTGCGCTATCAGAAGCAGATAAGAGGCTAAGCGCAATCTGCTACAATCTTTTCCCCTGACGGCGCGTCAGAATAGCGTTTTCGCTTTAATTAACGGGATCGCTGTTTATGTTTGCTGGTGTCTTTTTTGCCCTGAGCGCGGGACTGATGTGGGGACTTATTTTTGTGGTGCCTCTGCTGGTGCCGGATTACCCGGGCGCGCTACAGTCGGTAGGCCGCTATGTGGCTTTCGGCCTGATTGCTCTGCCGCTGGCGTGGCAGGATCGACGCCGGTTGCGTCAGCTGTCGCGCGGCGACTGGAAAGAAGCACTCAAACTGGCGCTGATCGGTAACCTTCTTTATTACACCTTTTTAGCCAGTGCTATTCAGCGTACCGGCGCACCTGTTTCCAGTATGATTATCGGCACGTTGCCGGTAGTTATTTCCGTCAGCGCTAACCTGTTTTATGGGCACCATGAAGGGCGGCTGCCGTGGCGAAAGCTGGTGCCGGTACTGCTGCTGATCGCGCTGGGATTAGGCTGCGTCAACGTTGCGGAATGGCAGGATAGCGCTCAGCATGGCGATCTGCCACGTTATCTGAGCGGCATAGGGCTGGCGGTAATGGCGATGATTTGCTGGACATGGTATCCGCTACGCAACGCTCGCTGGTTACGCGCGCATCCGCAGAAAAGCGCGACGACTTGGGCGACGGCGCAAGGCATAGCCACGCTGCCGCTGGCACTGGTGGGCTATTTGCTGGTGAGCATTCAGCTGCACGTTACCCGTCCCGACTTTTCGCTGCCTTTTGGCCCCCATCCCGCTCTTTTTATCGCCTTAATGATCGCGCTGGGCCTGTTCTGCTCCTGGCTGGGCGCTTTGTGTTGGAACGAAGCCAGCCAGCGTTTACCCACCGTGTTGGTTGGCCCGCTGATTGTTTTTGAAACGCTGGCGGCATTGGCCTACACCTTTTTATTAAGGCAGGGCTGGCCTTCAGCAGTAACGGTCTGCGGCATTCTGGCCCTGATAGCGGGCGTAGTGCTGGCGACACGTATCCAACCTGAACCGGTTAAGAAATCCGTCTTTTCTTAAGAGACTGGCCGAAAAAGGCACAGCCTTTGGCAAACTATTTTGATTAAGGTAAAAAAAAGAGCGCTTTTCGTGCTCTTTTTTTATTGCCGCTGGCTGTAATTTCCGGAAGTTTTTAGCTCTATGTGTGATTTTTATCACGTTTTTTTTCCGATGCGGTGAGGAAAAAAAGCGGCTTCCATCAAAGACCGCTATGACACAGTGACCGATTGTTCCGCTATAAGAATAATCGCTAATCGGATTTGGTTATTTTCAAACACAGTCAATTCTTACTACACATTCAATATTGCTTCTTTTTTGAGACTGTTTTAGCAGCAATAAACCATTTTTAACTCAAATTTTAATGAACAGAAACGGAAGAAAGGACGATGCCCGGCAGATGGATACATTAATAAATCACAGGAAAAGATTAACTCTGCACATCAATGTCGGTCGTAAAGGTCAGGAATGTTAAGGTCTGTTGCATTATCGTTGGTCTTGAAAGCAGGGTAGCGAAACGGAGGAGGCCGGAGTGGCGGGGTTTTCACGCGAAAGGACGCATGGTGAACGGCAGAGAACAGTGAGAACTGTAAACCATTCGTAAACTGATAAGCATTATCATTACTGAAGTAGATGCCGGGTTTTCGGGTCGATCTGTAAGAAGGTTTTATGTCAGAATTGGCGCATTTATCGTTGACCAAAAAGATAAATGCGCTCTTAACTGTATGAAAGTAAAATAATTTTTCTGGTGACGATCAATTGTGGTAGCCTGGTGAGGCGGGTTTATAGGAATAAACTCATCACCGAATCAGGTCGCCATAAAAAGGAACGGTACTTTTTAATTAAAGATCGGAATATTTTAATTTGGTCCTGAACAGTAAAAAAATTGCGCACTGCGTCGCAATTATTGATTCTCACAGTTGTAAGGATAATGATAAACGCTGCGGCTAATATCCAGCAAGCGGCAGCTCCGGCGCGTGCCGATATCAAAAGTATCCTGAAGAAAATTAACCGCCTGACGCTTATCATTGGTAGTAAAGAAGTTTTTCAATACGCTCTGCAGCATTTCTTTATCTGAAGAGAGCATCTGGAGTTCGCGTTCCATACTGTGTACGCGCTCTTCTAACTCCTTGATTTTTCTTCCTTCTTCCGAGAATAGCCCGGCGTATTTCTTTTTCCAGCTGTAGAATGTGGCCTCAGAAATCCCCAGTTCTTCACAAATCTCCTTAACCTTTACGCCGCATTCAGATGCTTTAATGGCACTGGTGATTTGCTCTTCTGTATATCGTGACTTTCTCATGGATGCTATTACCTTTCTTAACTATAAAGTGATGAGAATGGCTGCACTAAAGAATGGATCTAATTTATCCATTAATCAGGACAGCGACGTTAAGTGCGCGATTTGAATTGCAGGCTTTAAGTTAAGGGATTATGAATAAATATCATCATGGGATTTCTCCTATTTTATTTGCAAAGCACCTGGTTAGCTTTCGATAAAGCGCTTTTTGTTATAAATTCGATTCATGCCAGCAGCAAGGCCAGTTAGTAATTCAGAATGATCCAGCAGGCGGAAGAAAAAAACTGTGCCAGGATATTCTCCAGCGTTGTTCGTGCTGAGGTGGGTTGCTAACCAGTATCAAGTCCAGGAAGAATCAGACGGTTCGTTAAAAAAACGATCTGATAAAATAAAATCTTTTAAATAAGAGCGGTGCGCTATCGCCCGTAAAATAATATTCCGGACGCTTATTTTGCCAGGCCCAGGCCAGGTTTATTTTCTCTGTGATAGACAAGGATGTACTGACTTTCGTTATAAGTTATTAGTTCTACGAAGGAAGCTTCAATGAAACACAGTGTCGTTACGAACGCTGCCTGGATGATGTCAGAGAAGGTGGTTTCGGTTTTTGGTGTAATTTTTGTTACATCCTATGTTGCAAAATCTTTTGGGCCATCTGTTTTTGGGCAAATCGCATTTTCTGCATCCATTTTTTCCATTGTTCAAACCGTAGCGATTTTTGGTACGGAAACCATCCTGTTTAAAAGCATCAGCAAAAGCGCGGCGAAAGGCCTGCGGCTGATGGCCGTGGCAAAACAGCTGCGTATGGCATTGTTATTATTACTTTCTTTGCCGGTGCTGGCGTGGGTCTGGCTGGAGATGCGTGAAAATTTTTTGATTTTTGCCGTGGCGTCGTTTCTGTCGGCTATTTTCGTGACCCAGGATATTTTTAGCGTTTATAACAATGCGCGACTGGAATCGCGGATGAACACGGTTGCGAACGCAACGGGAATGATTATCAGTTTCGCCATTAGCTTTGCTATTGCGTGGTTCAAGCTTAATCCGCTACTGCTGTCCTTCTCGATTGTTGCGGTGACGCTGGTGCCGTACCTGATTAAGCGGACGATGTTTTATCAAAAAAACACCATCAGCCCGCCAACCAGGCGCAAGCACCGCAGCTATCTGCGCTATCTGTTCCATGCGGGACTGCCGCTGGCGATCTCCAGCGTGTTTATTTCTGTTCAGGTGAAGCTGGCGCAGTTTTTCCTGGTCGGCGTGGGATCGGCACACGAGCTTGGGCTGTTTACCGCTGCGAATACGATTTCTGCCTCATGGATATTTATCCCGGTGGCGATTATCACCTCCAGCTTCTCGGAAATTTTCCGCGAGCGGGCGGATGTAGCTTTGAGACTGGCCGCCAGGCTTAACGGCTACGTTATGGCCGTTTCACTGTTTATGCTGCTGATTGTTGCGCTGTTCGGCGAAAAAATTGTCAGCCTGCTTTACGGTCATGACTATCAGCAATCAGGCGATCTGGTCACGTTGCTTTCTCTGGCGACCTGCTTTTCAGCAATGGGTACCGTAGCCTATCGCTACATGGTGAAAGAGGGCGGTTTTAATTATCTGCTGGTGAAAATTATTTTACTGGTGGCGGTCAGCGTAGTAACCAACTGGTTTTTCATTCGTTTTTGGGGCTTGACGGGTGCCGCGTGGAGCGTGCTGGTCACGGAACTGTTATCCCTGACGCTGATGAATTATTTCTTTAAGAATGGGGTCATTCTTAAGATGCAGCTTTCCTCACTCAACTACAAAACCTATAGGTGAGTAAGAAAATGGTAGACGCAAAAAAACAACTTAAAAAGGCCGCCCTGAATTGCATCCGAATTATGCCGTGGTCTTGCCAGGACAGATTATATTATTTTCATCGGTTTAAACGGATGCCGCATATTCGTCATCCCTATTCCTTTAATGAAAAGGTACTGTTTCGCAAGTTTATTAAAGGCGATTACGATTGTTACGCCGCGTTATCAGATAAGATCCTGGTGCGGGATTATATTTCCCACAAGATTGGTGAGGAATACCTGATCCCTTTGTTACACACCACGGATAATCCTGAGACGCTGTTTGAGCTGGAAACGCTAAAAGATACGGTCATTAAGCCAAATCACGGTTCAGGGATGGTTAAAGTCTTTGTAGAAGAACCTGATTTTGTCGAAAAACATCAGCTTATTGAACGCTGTGGTGAGTGGCTGACAAAAGATTATTCGCACGAAGCGCGTGAAATCCATTACCGCTATATCAAACCGCAGATCATGGTTGAGCAGCGGGTAGGAGACGGTAAGTCTACGGCGATTGATTACAAGTTTCATATGTTTAACAAGCAGGACGGCCACTTTGAGTATGTGCTGCAGGTGGTGTTTAACCGTAGCGATAATCAACCGCTGTCGATGCTGTTCTATGTCAATAATCTTGATAGCTGCTTCTACCGCCGCTTTGATACTGCCGGACTGGATATCAGCCACAACCGGGCCGCGCTGGAGAAGGCGCTGGCGCTGAGCAAAAAGCTGGCCAGCGATTTCGATTACGTACGGGTTGACTGGTATATCAGCCAGGGCGACGTCTACTTTGGCGAGCTGACCTTTACGCCAGGCGCAGGCCTGATGCCGGTGCTGAAGCACGGGCTGGACGAAATGATGGGCAAGATGTGGCTGCAGGATGGTCAATCAGCCACCCAGGCGGAGCGGCAGGAAAGCGCGCCGTCGACGGCGCAGAAGAAACAGTAATAAAACCCAGGACGGCCGCAGGCCGCTCTGTTCAGTAAAAATGGAGTTGTCGTCCCGCGAAGGGCACTACCGCAAGCAGGAATCTGCTCAGCGCGTCCTTAACGGGCTTTTCGTCAGTCAGTTTTCTCTCTTCTGACGCCAGAGGCATGAATCTGGTGTTGCCTTGCAGGAAGCAGAGACCGTGCGCAGGAAAACTGCATAAACGGGTAAAGCAGCTGACGGATTTTTTATGTCTGCCGGGAGAAATGAGACGCGGGTGTCGCGATTTCGGATGGCGAGAAAACGCTATTTTGAAGAAATTTTTCCTCAAACAATTATAAAGCCTGCAAATGAGGTCGAAAATGCTAAAACTCAAAGCAGAAATAAGAAAAGGTTTCCTGTTCCTTTTCAAAAAAATGCCCTGGTCCTACCAGGACAGAATTTATTATCTGCATAAATTTAAAAAATTACCCAACATACACCAGCCGAAACTGTTTAATGAGAAAGTTCTGTACCGCAAATTCGTCACCGGCGACTACCTGCGTTATGGCATGCTGTCCGATAAGCTGTTGGTTCGTGACTATATTTCTCAGACTATTGGGGATGAATATTTAATCCCGTTGCTGCATGAAACAGCCGATCCTGTCACGCTGCTGGGGCTTAGCTCGCTGAAGAACACCGTGGTGAAGCCCAATCACGGGTCAGGCATGGTGGAGATTTTGCTGGAAGAGCCGGACTGTTTGCAGAAACAGCTGCTGATCAAGCGCTGCGAAGAGTGGCTGAGCCGGGATTTCTCGCACGAAGCGCGTGAGATCCACTATCGCTATATCAAGCCGCGCATTCTGGTTGAGCAGTACGTCGGCGACGGTAAATTTGCCGCCGTTGACTACAAGTTTCACATGTTTAACAAGAAAGACGGTACTTTCGAGTACGTTTTGCAGATTATCTATAATCGCTGCGGTAATGCGCCGCTGTCGATGAACTTCTACGTTAACACGTTGAAATCTTGCTTCTATAAGATCCGTGATACGGGGCTGGATATCAGCGGCGACCTGGAAACGCTGGAAAAAGCGCTGGCGCTGAGCAAAAAGCTGGCCAGCGACTTCGATTACGTGCGCGTTGACTGGTATATCAGCGAAGGGCAAATCTACTTCGGCGAGCTGACCTTCACGCCGGGCGCAGGCATGGTAACCGGTCTGGATCAGGGGCTGGATAAGATGATGGGCGACATGTGGCTACAGGAACGTAAGCCAAAAACGCTGAAGGCGATTGGCGGCGAAGCGGCGGCGATGGCCGGGACGCTGAAGAAAGTATAAAGACGAAAGCCGCATGATCTTCATGCGGCTTTACGCTTTTATGGCAGAGGATAATCGGCTGGCGTATGGCTCATGACATCGACAAACACGTCTTTGGTGATATGCCAGAAGTTAAGCAGGTTATCCATGCTCAGCGTGATACCTAACAGGCCGGTAACGAACCAACACGACATGCCTATGCCAACGCCGGTAAAAATGAAGGCCATGCCGTTGCGGCTGGACTGACGACATTTTACGTTAAAGGTGCTGGCGAGAAACATCATGACTGCACTAACCAGTTCCCATCTCATCAGCACCAGGCTAGCGGTTAAGGTACCCATATCTCTGAAACTCCGCGTCAATCAGGCCTGGCAATAGAAAAAGCGTCATCTGTCCGGACGAAAAGGCCAGGATTGCTTTTCATCGGGGCGGATACAGGGAGTAAGTGTGATGACGGTCACATTATAGCATTGCGTCAGGCGAGTTTTGAACACTTTTAAGACCGCTTATGGGCGTTTTTTGATCGCGCACAATAATCACATTTATTTCCCGTAAGTTAGCGGTGATATTGCGCGGCGGGCGTTAAATAGCGCCTGAAAAAGTTAATATCTTTTTAAATTACGTTCAAACTCAGGTTATTTTTGAGACAAGGAATGAGAGTAATTTACATCATTTCGCCCACCGTTCCGAAATTGCCTTAGCGCTTTTAACTTATTTCTCCGCGCCGTTATTTTTATCTATTCGCTGAATTATGCCAAATTATCTGGCAATAGTTGGCTCCTTTGGGATGAATCTGACCTGTTAAAAGTTGTATGGGATGAAGAGGAGTTGTAGGATTTTTGAAAACTAATTTTTGCCATTTTATTTCCTGCATAAGCTATCAGCGGTAAACGCGCACAGGATGGCAATAGCAGAAATTTTACGTCAGATAACCGGAGCCTGCCTGTTTGCCTGTGGCTGTTCAGGGTCGAAAAGCCATTTTTTGCCCGCAAACAACATTCCCCTCGCGTGCAGCTTGCTCTTTACCTCAGATCGGGGCAGCAGCCTGGTCCCGGCAGCGTTACTGCTACGGGCGGTCGCCAACGCAAGCCCCCAATGCAGAAGCGCTGCATGAGCGGAGATCCGTTCGGTTGGCGTGGGAGGAATCATGGATCATGACCGTCCCGCGGGAAACATTACCGCGCAACCGGCAGCTAAGCCGCTGCCTACGCTACGCAAGTCGCTACGGCGTATTCATTTAACTATTATTCTTGTCTCGCTAACGTTCAGCGGCATTTCGCTCTCGCTGCTTTCGGTGCTGGCTTTGCGTAACTACGCCGAAAACAATTCCGAGCTGCTGGCGACGACCATCAGCTACAGCGCCGGGCAGGCGGTAGCGACAGGTGACGGCGCAGCGGCGCGCGCTATCCTCCAGGCTATCGGCGCGAAAACACAGTTTGGTCAGGCTCGGATCCTCGATGCGGATCGCCGTTTGCTGGCAAGCTGGGCTGCAAACGATAATCGCGACAAGAGCGCCTTCAGCGAGCTGGTATCGCGCTGGTTATTTCCCAAACCGGTGCAGATCCCCGTCCTGCGCGGCGGTAAAGAAATTGGCACCATCTGGCTGACCGGCGATGGATGTCGGGTAATGCATTATCTTTATCAGGCGCTGACATGGTTGGGATGCAGCATGTTGCTCTCCGCGCTGCTGGCCTTTTATCTGTCGCGCCGAATGCATTCAGGCATCGTCAGCGCGCTGTCAAACATCGCCTGCGTGGCGCATGAAGTACGCAGGCGACGAGCCTTTTCATTGCGCGTGCCTTCTTCTTCTATTGCCGAATTAAACAAGCTGAGCGGCGACTTTAACAGCCTGCTGGACGAGCTGGCCGACTGGCAGCGCCATCTGCAAAGCGAGAATGCCACGCTGGCCCATCAGGTGCGGCACGATGCGTTAACCGGCCTGCCAAACCGCACGGCTTTTGAGCAGGAGCTGCACAAACAGCTGGACAATCCTTTGACCGCCGCGCGGGTGGCGGTGCTGTTTATCGACGGCGACCGTTTTAAAGAGGTAAACGATCGCTACGGCCATGCTGCTGGCGACAGGGTTCTGACCATTACCGCACAGCGCCTGCGCGCACGCTTGCGCAAAGGCGATTTGGTGGCGCGGCTAGGCGGGGATGAGTTTGCGGTACTGCTGTTAGCGATTGACAGCGGCGAGCAGGCAGGCTGCGTTGCGCAAAGCGTCATTGAGGCGATGCGTGAACCCATAAGGCTGGACGACGGCACGATCCTTACCCAGTCTCTGAGTATCGGCATCGCGCTGGCGAAAAATCATCATACCGGCGAGGCGACCATCGCCCAGGCCGATGCGGCGATGTACCACATCAAAGCGCTGGGCGGCGGCTGGTATTTTTCGCCCGCGCTCTGGAGCAGGCGACAGGCGTCGGCAGCGCTGGAGTGCGAAAGCGTTTAGCCGTTGGTGCTGACCGCTGACGGGAATTCAGAGCAGTCAAAATAGAGCGGACGCTTTTGCTGACGGCGCATGGTGTTGCGCCAGGCCGTCGGCGTCTGGGAAAACTGGCGGCGAAAAACGCGCGAGAAAGTCTGCTGCGAGTCATAGCCATACTGCATGGCGATATCAAACACCGGACGCTGCGTCTGGCGCAGCTCTTTCGCGGCCAGCGTCAGGCGACGCTCACGAATATAGTTGCCCAGCGTCTGTTTGGTCACGGCGCGGAACATGCGCTGCAGGTGCCATTTCGAATAGCCGGATCGCGCCGCAACGTCATCGATAGAAAGCGTTTTGTCCAGATTGCTGTCAATCCAGTCGGTAAGCGCGTGAATAATCTCATCATGCATACTGGTCTTCTCCCTGGGGCTGGCGGCCGATCGCTATGGCGAAAAAGAGGGGTTCGCCTTCTTAAGGGCTGGAGTATAATTCCTCAAGTTAACTTGAGGTAAAGCGCAAAATGAAAAAAAATCCCGTACTGAACAAGCGCGAACTGACGCCCGGCGACGTGGCCGCACGCTGCGGCGTCGCCGTCTCGACGCTGCATTTTTATGAAAGCAAAGGCCTGATCGTCAGCTTTCGCAACGGCGGCAACCAGCGCCGCTATCATCGCGATGTCCTGCGCCGGGTGGCGGTCATTAAAATCGCCCAGCGGATCGGCATCCCGCTGGCGACCATCGGCGAGCACCTGGTGCAGTTTCCGCCGGGCAAGCGGCTGTCGCCTAAAGAGTGGGCGCTGCTGACCCGTAAATGGCGCGAGGAGCTGGACAGCCGCATTGATACGCTGACCCGACTGCGCGACGATCTGGATGGCTGTATCGGCTGCGGCTGTTTATCGATGGAGGACTGTCCGCTGCGCAACCCGGATGACCGCCTGAGCGAGCGCGGCACGGGCGCAATCCTGCTGGAGCCTGAACGTAAATAAGGCCGTCTATACTGATAGCACTTCGTTTACGCACAAGGAAAGGTCATGATCACCGTTCACCACCTGAACAACTCCCGTTCGCAGCGTATTCTCTGGCTGTTGGAAGAGCTGGAAACGCCTTATCAAATCAAACTGTACCAGCGCGAAAAAACGATGCTGGCGCCCGATTCGCTGAAAAAAGTGCATCCTCTCGGCAAATCGCCGGTGATCACCGATGGAAATCGGGTGATTGCAGAGTCCGGCGCGATCCTGGAATACCTGGCGGAGCACTATGACGCAGAAAATCGTCTGAAACTCACCACGGAAGATGAGCGTATCGAGTCTCGTTACTGGCTGCACTATGCGGAAGGTTCACTGATGCCGCTGTTGGTGATGAAGCTGATTTTCAGCCGAATGGGCGAGGCGCCGGTGCCGTGGCTGCTGCGGCCGGTGGGCCGCGCCTTTGGCAAGGGCGTGCAGAAGGCGTTCCTGGATAAGCAGCTCGCCACCCATCGCGAATTTATCGAGCAACACCTTGCGGGCAACGAATGGTTTGCGGGGTCGCGCTTCAGCATTGCCGACGTGCAGATGAGCTTTCCGCTTCAGGCGCTCAGCGCGCGCGGCGGCGCAGGCGACTCCCCTGCCATTCAGGGCTGGCTGAAGAAAGTCCAAAGCCGTGCGGCCTGGCAGCGGGCGCTGCAAAAAGGCGGTGCGCTCACTCTTGAATGAATCATCGCGCGGCGGCCCCTGACGTTTCATCGCGCCCGCGACCATAAGAAAGTGCTATGACCGCGCTTGTCGGCGAGCCAGCTAAAGTCTGCTCAGGCAGGCGCGGACGTAAAAGAGACGAAAATCTGCCGCCTTCCCGGCATCAGCAGTTGAAAAGGCGGCCTTAAAGGCAGGATAATCGTTTGCCTTTATAAAAAGGGCATTATGCCTGTCGGGTTAAACGTTTGCTTTTTTCCGATCGCGGCTTCTTTACGAAGTTTTGGCGATCTGCAATAGCGCTATCAGGGATGTAAACGTGGTACCAACCCGCCATCAGGCATCGATAATTCATAAGAAAGTTCAGGGGATTTCCATTATGTCGACTCATCATCAGACCGGCGGAACGTTAGACGCCTGGTTTAAAATCTCTGCACGCGGCAGCACCGTCCGCCAGGAGATTTTAGCCGGACTTACCACCTTCCTCGCCATGGTCTATTCGGTGATTGTTGTGCCGTCCATGCTCGGCAAGGCGGGCTTTCCTCCCGCCGCCGTTTTTGTCTCTACCTGCCTGGTGGCGGGCTTCGGCTCGGTCATTATGGGGCTGTGGGCGAACCTGCCGATGGCAATCGGCTGCGCGATCTCGCTGACCGCCTTCACGGCTTTCAGCCTGGTGCTGGGCCAGCATATCAGCGTGCCCGTAGCGCTGGGAGCCGTATTCCTGATGGGAGTGCTGTTTACGCTGATCTCTGCAACCGGCATCCGTGCCTGGATTTTACGCAACCTGCCAATGGGCGTGGCGCACGGCACCGGCGTCGGCATCGGCCTGTTTCTGCTGCTGATTGCCGCTAACGGCGTGGGCCTGGTCGTAAAAAACCCTGTACCTGGCGCACTGCCGGTCGCGCTGGGCGATTTCGCTTCCTTCCCCGTGTTGATGACGCTGGCAGGCCTTGCGGCAATCTTCGGTCTGGAAAAGCTGCGCGTGCCGGGCGGGATCCTGCTGACTATTATCGCCATTTCCGTGCTCGGACTGATTTTCGATCCGGCCGTAAAATATCAGGGGCTGTTTGCCATGCCTTCACTGTCGGATGCGCAGGGCCACTCGCTGGTGTTCAGCCTGGATATTCTGGGCGCGCTGAAGCCTGCGGTATTGCCAAGCGTGCTGGCGCTGGTGATGACCGCCGTGTTTGACGCCACCGGCACCATCCGCGCGGTAGCAGGCCAGGCGAACCTGCTGGATAAAGATCATCAGATCCTGAACGGCGGCAAAGCGCTGACCACCGACTCGGTCAGCAGCATCTTTTCCGGCCTTATCGGCGCTTCGCCTGCGGCGGTGTATATCGAATCCGCAGCGGGCACGGCGGCGGGCGGTAAAACGGGCCTGACCGCTATCGTGGTAGGCGTGCTGTTTCTGCTGATCCTGTTCCTGTCGCCGCTGGCTTATTTAGTGCCGGGCTATGCTACCGCGCCCGCGCTGATGTATGTCGGCCTGCTGATGCTGAGCAACGTTTCTAAAATCGACTTCAGCGATTTTGTTGACGCCATGTCCGGTCTGCTGGCCGCCGTGTTCATCGTGCTGACCTGCAATATCGTTACCGGTATTATGCTGGGCTTCGGCTCGCTGGTCATTGGCCGCATCTTTGCGGGCGAGTGGCGCAAGCTCAACGTCGGCACCGTGGTTATCGCTATCGCGCTGGTCGCTTTTTACGCCGGCGGCTGGGCTATCTGATCCCTTTTTACGAGGCCGGTTTTTCCGGCCTCCGTTCCGAATTTTTGCTTTTTTCCACGCAATAGCACACATCAGCTTTTTCAAGCCATCCCATTTTTGCTTTACTATTACACAGGGCATTATTTGTTCCGAGCCTGATATTTTTGTCGCTATCTGGAAGCTATGAAAGGACAACATGGAAATCTTTTTTACTATTCTCATCCTCACGCTGGTGGTCTCGCTCTCTGGCGTAGCCGCACGCATTATTCCTTTTCAAATCCCCCTGCCGCTGGTGCAAATTGTGATGGGCGCGCTGCTGGCGTGGCCGACTTTCGGCCTGCACGTCGACTTCGATCCCGAGCTGTTCCTGGTCCTGTTTATTCCGCCGCTGCTGTTTGCTGACGGCTGGAAGACGCCAACCAGCGAGTTTTTGCATCACGGACGCGAGATTATCGGCCTGGCGCTGGTGCTGGTTTTGATCACCGTGGTCGGCATCGGCTATCTGATCTACTGGCTGGTGCCGGGTATTCCGCTGCTGCCCGCCTTCGCGCTGGCGGCTGTGCTGTCGCCAACCGACGCCGTGGCGCTCTCCGGGATTGTCGGAGAAGGGCGCATCCCGAAAAAAATTATGTCGATACTGCAGGGCGAGGCGCTGATGAACGACGCTTCGGGCCTGGTGTCGCTGAAGTTTGCCGTTGCGGTCGCGATGGGCACCATGGTGTTCACGGTTTCCGGCGCGTCGCTGGAGTTCGTAAAGGTTGCCGTCGGCGGTCTGGTGGCCGGTATTGTTATCTGCTGGCTGTACGGCAAGTCGCTGCGTCTGTTCAGCCGCTGGAGCGGTGACGATCCGGCTACGCAGACGGTGCTGCTGCTGCTGCTGCCTTTTGCTTCTTACCTGATTGCCGAACATATCGGCGTATCGGGGATCCTGGCCGCCGTTGCGGCGGGCATGACCATTACCCGTTCGGGCATTATCCGTCAGGCGCCGCTGGCGATGCGTCTGCGTGCCAACAGCGTCTGGCAGATGCTGGAGTTTGTCTTTAACGGCATGGTGTTCCTGATGCTGGGCTTACAGCTGCCGGACATTTTACAGCTGTCCGTGACTCAGGCAGAGGCCGATCCTAACGTCGATCTGTGGATGCTGGTGCTGTCGGTGGTGCTGATTTATGCCGCGCTGATGATCGTCCGCTTCGCCTGGCTATGGACGATGCGCCTGATTAGCCAGCGCCTGCTGAAAAAGCGGCCAATGGAGTTCAGCAGCTACAGCCTGCGTGAGCTGCTGATTGCCTCTTTTGCCGGCGTACGCGGGGCTATCACCCTGGCCGGCGTGCTGTCCATTCCGCTGTTTCTGACCAACGGTGACGCTTTCCCGGCGCGCTACGAGCTGGTTTTCCTGGCAATGGGCGTGATCCTGTTCTCGCTGCTGGTCGGCGTAGTGTTGCTGCCGCTGCTGCTGCGCGGCGTGGCAGGCAGGGATAAGACGGCGCACCGCCATGAGATCCAGATGGCGCGCGCGGCGATGGCGGAAACGGCTATCGACAGCCTGCACAAGATGGAAGAGCGGCTGGCGGCCGATACCGAAGAGAATATCGACGCTGACCTGGTCAAAGAAATCGCATCGCGAGTGATTGGCAATATGCGCCGTCGCGTGGACGGTAAGGACGATCTGGAGCGGGCGCTGTATGCGGAAAATCTGGAGCGCCGCTTCCGTCTGACCGCGCTGCGCGCCGAGCGCGGCGAGCTGTATCACCTGCGCGCCACGCAGAAAATCAGCAACGAAACCATGCAGAAGATGCTGCACGATCTCGACCTGCTGGAAACGCTGCTGATCGAGAAAGAAGAGTAGCGGGAAGACCGCGAGCCGCCCGGCTCGCGGTCTTTTTTATGGCTACTGCTGCTGTAACGCGTTTAGTCTTCATGCTTTACTAAAGGGCCATTTTCTTTCTGGTAATATACGCCGCCCTCAACTGTATACCATGTTAAGCCATCCGCCGCTTGATGTAGATACATGAGGAAATTTTCTTTTCTGATACAGCGTTCCGGTACGTTCATATCGTCAAAACAAAGCAAATAGTCGGTATCATGACTGGGAAAGAAGGTGGTTTTATCCGGCGTTTCGGTCTGATAACCCTCGCCAAAATCCCAAATATTGATGGTAGAATTTCCAGCATCAAGCGCATATTTTGCTTTCAACATAGCCGAATTTTTTTTCCACCAGCTAATTTTACCTTTATCGGTAAGAGGAAAGTTTCTTACCAGAAGATCATCCTGATGAACTGCAATAATCTCCACCGGCTGCGACAGCATAAAAATGGCATACAGCCAGGCAACGATAACAAAAGCTGGGAAAATATTCTTAATCGGCTTCATGGCTAATTTCCCGTTAGAGTGACAACCGCTTCCATATTGGTAAAAAAGGGTCTGTACGCGAAGTTTTGCCAACGTTGTAATATAAACCAGATGCGAAATATATTTAGCGAATGAAAACGAGGATCTAAAATGTCTCGTTCGTCCAGACCAAAATGGTCCTGTCCTTTATATTGCAGCACAGCCCTGTAATCATAGCCGTTCGTTTCTAAGGATTTCAGGATGATCTGCGTAGCATAGATACCATGAACAGACATGCCCAGGCCATTAATCTTATCCTGCCAGCGATCGAAATGGGGTAAGAAGCTGTTAGCAATTTCAACGGTAAGATCGTGCTTTAAGTCATCGGGGAACGTTCCCTTATTAGTTATTAGCGTTCGGGAAATAAAATTTCTGATTCGGCTGACAGAGCTGTTTTGCTTGAAGCGCTCGCCCATAATCAGCCGCCGGTAGGCGCTATTCAGTTCATTACTGGAAAAGGCGTTGCCTCCACCATATTGAAAATGGTTAACCATAGCCAGAAATAAGCTGCGGTGCCCCATGAAAGAGAAAGGAGTCGCGTCGCGTCGGAACTCATCAAAGAGCCTGCCCGCCACGTCCTGACGACGCATTTTATGGCGTATAATCCCGTAGTTACTGATGGGAAAATCCGTTCTCTCTGCCCGCCAGGGATCATACTGACCGGATACTTTCTCCAGCCGATAAAAGTTCTTCAGCTGCAGCTCGCTCAAATCGCCGCACTGCATATCATCGGCACCGTAATCATCCATGCGTTTCTGCGTCTGAAAAACATCGAAGGGCAGGCGTAAAGCCTGTAGAGAAGGTGACATGCAATATTCCTTTTGCTGGTCAACGAGCGCTATTGCCCGGTTTTCTGTTAGTTTATCAGCTTAATTTATGTTCGTCATGCTGCGTTAAGAAAATCGCCTCTGTCATCTGATGTTATTCAACCGTACAGCGAAAGATAAATTCTTCATATAACGGTAATTATATTTTGGAGGAAAAGGAAATATTATGATAAGGGGGGTAACCGGTGGTTTATTCTGCTTGCTGCTGTTCTGATGAAATGAGAGGTTCCGCCAGGCTAATACTATTTTCTTTTGCTTTTGTTTTGTAAACGGCAGGAAAACGCGCTTTAAGGCTCAGGGTTGGGTCTGGTAAATATCAGGCCAGTCTCTGACGTAACAGTTCTGCTAATTATTGCTGATGAAGTCATACGCTTTCATCCGTGCCGATCTATATCTTCTTCGGCATTCTTTTCCAGAACGCAGAGGCAGCAGACAAGCTGAATAGCAATATCCGTAAGAGGCAGAACGAATAAGGTTAAAAGACAGGTAAAAATGCGCCTGTTTAGCGTCTCCGGGGCCGCTGCCAGCGCCCCCGTTTTTTATACCGACAGCGTTGGCGTCTGACCCGGCCAGAACTGGCGACAGCAGGCGATCCAGGCCTGCGCGCTCTTTGAGAGGTAGCTGCCTTCCCGCCAGATCAGGCCCAGCTGCCAGACCAGCTCCGACTCCAGCGGCAGCCACAGCAGATGGCTTTTATCCAGCCGCTGGCAGATCGGCTCCGGCAGGATTGCCACGCCCATACCGGCCTGTACCATCGCCGCGAGAAAATCCCACTGGCCGCTGCGTACCGCGATCTGCGGCGTAAAGCCGCTGGCCTGGAAGGCACGCATCAGCTGGCGGTTCAGCGAAAACTCTTCGTTATAAATCAGGATAGGATGCCCGGCCAGCTCGGCCAGCGGAATATGGGTACGGCGCAGCCATTCGCGGGTTTTCGGCACCAGCACGCAGAGCGGGTGGCTCATCAGCGGCAGCGCGTTCAGCGGCAGATCTTCCGCTACCGGCAGCGCGGTCATCGCAATATCCAGCGTGCCGGAAAGCACTGCCTGCTGCACCGTCAGGCCGCCGAATTCGGAAATTTTCAGCTCGACGCCGGGATAACGCTGGCGGAAAGCGGAGATCGAACCGGCAATCTGCATCCCCACCATTGGCGGAATGCCTAACCGCAGCTCGCCCGTTTTCAGGTCGTTGATATCGCTGATTTCCGCTTCCAGCTGCTTAAATTCCTGAAGGATAGTCAGTCCGCGCTGATAAACGGCCTGTCCGGTATCGGTCAGATGCAGCTTGCGTCCTTCACGGATCAGCAGCGTACAGCCCAGCTCATCCTCCAGCTGGCGCAGCATTTTACTGATGGTCGGCTGCGTGACGTACAGCTGCTCCGCCGCGCGAGTAAAGCTTTGCTGGCGCACCACTTCCACAAAATAACGCAGGGCTCTGACGTCCATAAACATTCCTGTAAGGCATAGTTCAGATAATATTAAGTCATTTTTTTCACCCTTTGGTACGGCTTTATACTCTCTTTACGCATTATTCAGAGAGAGACCCATCATGAAGCTGGCGATACGCCCGCAAAGCACGTGGCAGCAACGTATTCAGGTTCCGTTACAGGTGGTGCTGTATATCGCTTTTTTTCTGACCGCGCAGCGGCTGGTTGACTGGCTGCGGCTGCCGTTGCCCGCCAATATCGTGGGCATGTTGCTGCTGCTGGCGTTGATTATGCTGCGGGTGCTGCCGCTGAACTGGGTGAAAGCCGGATCGCGCTGGCTGCTGGCGGAAATGCTGCTGTTTTTTATTCCTGCCGTGGTGGCGGTGGTTAACTATTCGCAGCTGCTGCGCGTGGACGGCTGGCGGATTATGTTGGTGATTATGATCAGTACGCTGCTGGTGCTTTCCGCTACCGCGCTGGTGGTGGATCGCGTCTATCGTTTTGAAATGCGCCTGGCGGCACGAAAAAAGGAGCGTCAGGGTGAATAACTTTTTTATCAGCCTGCTCTGTCTGCTGGCGACGCTGCTGGTCTATTTTCTCAATAAACGTCTCTACCGCCGCTGGCACAGGCTGCTGCTGATGCCGCTGGTGATGACGCCAATGGTGCTGGTGGCGCTGCTGCTGCTGACCCATATCTCCTGGCAGAACTATATCGACGAAAACCGCTGGCTGCTGTGGCTGCTTGGCCCGGCTACGCTGGCCTTCGCCGTGCCCGTTTATGAAAATATGGCGATTATCCGCCGCCACTGGCTGTCGCTTAGCGCGGGCGTACTGACCGCCACGCTGGTCGCCGTTTGCAGCTCGGTATGGCTGGCAAGGCTGCTGACGCTGCCGGAGGCAATCCAGCGTAGTCTGGCGGTGCGCTCTGTCACTACGCCCTTTGCGCTGGCGGCGGCGAAGCAGCTGGGCGGGCAGCCCGATCTGGTGGCGCTGTTTGTGGTGATCACCGGCGTATTCGGCATGGCCGTCGGCGATCTGCTTTTTATTCGGCTTGCCGTCAAGCAGGGATTGGCGAAAGGCGCCGGGTTTGGCGCGGCCTCACACGGCGCAGGCACCGCTCGCGCCTATGAAATTGGTCAGGAGGAGGGCGTGGTCGCCAGCCTGGTGATGATGCTGTCAGGCGTGGTGACTGTGGTTATCGCGCCGCTGATTGGCCGCCTGATGTGGACGCTGGTTTAAAGCCTGTATGTTCGCCCCCTAACAGCAACATTTACTAAACAAGCCCTAAGATTCGTCGCATTCTCATTTTATTTCCTCTGTTGATGATCTATCCTCCGCTGCCGTCGGGAAACGGCGTAAGTAAATTCATCAGGAGAATAAAATGAAAGCAGTGGCAACTACCGCAGGCGCTCTGGCGCTGCTGGCGCTGGCCGGATCAGCGCAGGCGATTGAAGGCGGTGTCGACGTAGGTCGTGATTATACTAATGTACACGCGGGCATGGGCGCTGACTCGCCTGGTCTGGCGCTGACCGGTAACTGGTTGCGTAGCGATCACGACGGCAGCATGGGCAGCCTGGGTCTGGGTTACAATGTGGGTCTGGGCGATATCTTTATCACGCCTGGCGTGAAAGCGATTTCCACTAACCCAACCGATAGCAAAGACGGCTATGCCGTTGCGGTCGGCATTGGCGCAAGCGTTCCAGTCACCAATATGTTCAACGTATTTGGCCAGTATTACTACTCGCCGGATTCTTTCTCCAGCCACATTGATGACTACCAGGAAGCTTCCGCTGGCGTGAGCTTTAAGCCAATCTCCCTGGTTGACGTGCGCGTGGGCTATCAGTACCTGGCGATGAACGGCAAAGACGGTCGTAAAGACAACGTCATTGCTGACGGCGCATACGTAGGTGCATCCCTGCATTTCTGATGCCAAAGGCGGCAACCTGTAAAGGGTGGCCCGCCGCTGAATGTGTCCGGCTTCTGGCCGGACCTGCCTGCTCCCGGTACGGCTGATGCCCTGATACAGGCCGGGAACAGGCTTATTATGCTGAACTTTTAACAAGGTTTATAAAGTTGTTGCCGCTAATGTTCAAACAGGTGATATATATTAAAATATAGCAGCTTATATTAAGGAGCTTGCCTGATATTTTTAATACTCCGGCAAAGATAAATGCTATATATTTAAACCGCCCCGTTTGTTTCTTCTTTTTTTACATTTGTCATTTATAGAGTGACGGCGTGCAAAATGGGTTTTATTTGGTTTTTTATTCTAAAGAGCATCTCTGTTTGACGATTTTTTAGCATTTATCGCCAGTAACACCTTCCTGTCTAAACTTTCATTTTTTTCTGTCATTTTTTAAGAAAAAAGACCTTTCATCTGGAAATGTCTTCTGTAAGAATAATCCTGCCGCCCTGAATAGGTATTTATTAAGGATTGTATTTACCTGACAATGTAAATGGCCATTAATAAACTGAAGCGCCGTTAATGCATTATTAACTTATCTGTTTTTACAGGTTGGCTTTTTTTCAGCAAAGAAAATGATGTTATAAATAAACATTTATCATCCGATAAACGGAAAGGTTTATAATCAAAGGAATGTACTTTATGCAACTGAATAAAATCTTACTGTCAGCTATCGCCATTTTCGGCATGACTTCTGTAGCTTATGCCGACCAGGGACATGGTTCAGTGACTTTTTCTGGCTCCGTCATTGAGTCTCCTTGCTCAATTAATCCTGACTCTGTTTATCAGGACGTGCCTCTTGGGCAAATCTCGACTGTTACCCTGAAGGATGGTGGAACCTCCGATCCCCGTCCTTTCCAGATTAAACTGGAAAACTGTACGGTTGCGACCGCCGCAGCGGTAACGGCCACGTTTAGCGGACCGGAAAGCGCTACCGGTCTGTTGGGCATGACCGGGACAGTTAAGGGCGCGAGTATCGCCATCACTGATGGTACTGGCGCAGTGCTCAAGCTCGGCAGTCCGAGCGCTAAGCAGGTTTTGCAGACTGGCTATAATACGCTGAGTTTTTCTGCCTATGTGCAAGGTGATGGTAAAGACGTAACGCCTGGCGAATTCCAGAGTATTGCTGATTTCACACTTGCATATCAATAAGTCGATTTGACGGACCTTGTCCTCTCCCGGCGTTTCTGCCGGGAGTGTTTTCTGCCTGGGGAACAACGGCAAAACAGGTTCATGTTTGTCGGCAGAATGGCGGAATTATTTCCATGCTTAATTCCTCCGACAAAAAATTATTAAATCGGTTATGAAAGGCTTACCCAGGGATTAACTTCTCGTAAGGATGCCGATGTCAGTGAATATTATATTAAAAAAAGATATTTTATGGCTGTGGCATGCCATCTTCCTGCTGATTCTTTGCTGTTTCGCGCGGTCTGTCGAGGCACGTGGAATAGAATTTAATACCGATCTTTTAGATGTGAAAGACAGAGCGAACATCGATCTCAGCCGTTTTTCTCAGGCGGGATATATCATGCCCGGTAACTACACTCTGAAACTTCAGATTAATGATAATGAGCTCCCCGAGCAGTCAGTAGACTGGTTTACGACAGAAGATAATGAAAAAGAAAGTAAGCCCTGTCTGACTGCCGCTCTGGTCAATTTTATTGGCCTGAAGCCTGAGCTACGCCCGCAGTTAACGTGGTGGCATGAGGGCCAGTGTCTGAATACCGACAGTTTGCCGGGTATGAGCCAGCGCGCTGATTTAGGCACCAATACGCTCTATTTAACTATCCCACAAATTTATCTGGAATACCGCGCGCCCAACTGGGATCCGCCAGCGCAGTGGGATGAGGGGATACCCGGCTTGTTGTTCGATTATTACGCCAGTGCCCAGACCCGACATGAGCACGAGAAGAAGACGGACAACACGTTCACGGGCAACGGGACGGCTGGGGCCAACGTTGGTCCCTGGCGCCTGCGTGCCGACTGGCAGGGGCGCTATGACAATCAGGCCAGTAACAACCTTAACTGGGACTGGACGCGTTTCTATGCCTGGCGCGCTTTACCGCACAGGCACGCAAGGCTGGGCGTGGGCGAACATGCGCTCTTTTCAGATATCTTCGACAGTTTTACCTATACCGGGCTGAGCCTGCGGTCTGATGACAATATGCTGCCGCCTAATCTGCGTGGTTATTCCCCGGAAATCAGCGGGATAGCGAAAACCAGCGCCAGAGTGGTGATCAGCCAGAAAGGGCGGGTCATCAAGGAAACCCGGGTCGCCGCCGGGCCGTTTCGTATTCAGGATCTCAACGAAACGATCAGCGGCGAGCTGGATGTGCGGGTAGAAGAGCAGGATGGCTCAGTACAAACTTTCAGCATCAATACGGCCAGCGTGCCCTATTTGACGCGGCCGGGCATGGTGCGCTACAAGCTGGCGGCGGGCAGGCCTTCCAACACTCAGCACCATATGGAAGGCGAGGGGTTTGTAAACGGCGAGTTCTCATGGGGCGTCAGTAACGGCTGGTCCCTGTACGGCGGGACGATAGCCAGTGAGGAATACCAGGCGCTGGCGCTGGGCACAGGGCGCGATCTGATGGCTTTCGGCGCGCTCTCTCTGGATTTTACTCAGGCGTTTGCCCGGCGTTTGCCCGATCCGCTGCCGGATACGCAGAAAGGGGCCTCGTGGCGCGTCAGCTACTCAAAAAGGTTCGACGAAACCGACAGTGAAATGACCTTTGCAGGCTACCGCTATTCAGAGCAGGGCTATATGAGTATGCAGGATTACCTTAACGCGCATAAATACGGCAGGGCCTACGGCAACGGTAAAGAGATGTATACCGCCATCTTCAGCCAGCAGCTGCGCGACTGGCGGGCAAGCTTTTATCTGAATTACTCTCATCAGACCTGGTGGGACAAACCGGACAATGACCGTTTTACCCTGACGGCGACGAAATATTTTGACGCCGGGCGCTTGCGTAACGTCAGTCTGTCAGCCACCGCCTGGCGTAATAAATATGACGGCAGCAATGATGACGGTATTTACCTGTCGCTGTCTCTACCGTGGGGCAACAGCGGCACGCTGAATTACAACGGATCTTTTAATCAGGGTAATAACAGTCATCAGGCCAGCTACTTCAATACGATGGATGAGCGTAACAACTACCAAATCAGCGGCGGGGTTGCCGGTCAGGAGACGCTGGCAAGCGGCTATTACACCTATCAGGGAGACAGAGCGCGGATAAACGTTAATGCCAGCTATCAGGGCAACAGCTATTCAGCTTTAAGCCTTTCGGCGCAGGGCGGCGTAACGGCTACCGCACAGGGTGCGGCGCTGCATCGTACCAGCAGGCCGGGCGGCACCAGAATGCTGATCGACACCGCGGTAAAGGATATTCCGGTAAAAAGCTACGGCGCGGATACCTTGAGTAACCACTTTGGCAAAGCCGTTATCGCGGATATCAGCAGCTATTACCGTAACCGCATCAGTATCGATATCAATGCGTTGCCGGACAATGCTGAAGCGAGCGCTTCGGTTATCCAGCGCACCTTAACCGAAGGCGCGATTGGCTACGGTGGCTTTAAAGTGGTGACCGGGAGCAAAACCATGGCGGTACTGCGCCTGGAAAACGGCGAAGCCCCGCCGTTTGGCGCTACGGTAAAAAACAGCCAGCGTCAGGAAGTGGGCATTGTGAATGACGACGGCAGCATCTATCTGAGCGGTATCCAGCCAGGCATAACGATGCGGGTAAGCTGGAGCGGCAAAGAGCAGTGCGAATTTAAACTGCCGGAGAGCTTGTCCGGTGATATTTCTCAGCGTCTTTTATTGCCGTGCCGCCTGTTATAAACCGCGCAGGGCTGCCGCTGATAGTTGACATGGTGTAAGGGGAAAAAATGAGATCATCTAAAGCAGGTTTATCACGCATCGCCGTTTTACTCTCCGTCCTGGTGGCTGCACAAAGCTATGGCGCTGTTTCGCTCGATCGTACACGCGTGATTTTTGAGGGCGGCCAAAAGTCTGTCAGCCTGGTCGTCAGTAACGATAATAAACAATTACCCTATCTGGCGCAGGGCTGGATAGAAGATAGCCAGGGTAAAAAAATCCAGCAGCCGCTGACTGCTCTGCCGCCGGTACAGCGCATTGAGCCGGGCAGCAAAAGCCAGGTAAAAATAGAGACGTTGCCTTCCGTGGGCGCGCTGCCGCAGGATCGTGAAACCTTGTTCTACTTTAATCTGCGTGAGATCCCGCCGCGATCCGAACGCCCCAATACGCTCCAGCTTGCCTTGCAGACAAAGGTAAAATTATTTTATCGCCCGCAGGCGCTGGTGCCCAAAAGAAACGCGGTGCCCTTTCAGGAGCAGCTGACGCTGACTCGCGCCGGCGATCGCTATCAGGTAAACAATCCCACGCCCTATTTCGTGACGCTGATCGATGGCCGCAACGCCGCCAGGAATAGCGCCATCAATGATTTCAAGCCGCTGATGATCGCGCCGAAAAGTAAAGGCGTGCTTGAGGTCAGCGCTGAAGCGCTGGGGAGCCGCCCGCTGCTCACCTATATCAACGATTACGGCGCCCGTCCGCAGTTGCAGTTTACCTGTAGCGGGGATCATTGTAAGGCCACGGCGGTCAGGCCCGCTGGCTAAGCGCATAAAGTTTTGCCGCTTCGCCAGAGCAGCCGCGCAACGCTTCTTTGCTTAACCGCGTTTTGCTCGGGCTGCGGCAGGTTTATGTTGGATAAGTCGTGATAAACGGCGGCAGGAATAAACAGATGGACAGGACAACCACCTTTGCAAAAGCGGTGCTCTGCACGCTAACAGGATTAACGCTATTTTCAGGCCGGGTGACGGCAGCGCCGGAGGTATTTACCTTCACCATGACGGCCAACGTGGTGCAGTCTGCCTCCTGTCAGCTTAATGAAGGCAAAAACGTTGAGGTTTCCTTTGGCGATCAGGTAGATATTGCAAAAATCAACGGCACTAATTACCAGAGCGAGATTGCTTATAACTTTAGCTGCAAGCAGCAGGGTAAAAATGCGGTAACGCTGCAAATCGACGGCACGGGCGCAGATTTTGGCCAGGGGATGCTGTATGTCCAGCCCGGCCTGGCCATTAAAATAATGAACGACGGTAAACTCCAGCCGGTAAACACCTCGTTTGCTATTGATGGCACGGATCCCCCCGTTCTGATGGCCGTGCTGGTGAAAAATACGGCGGCCTCGTTAACGCCCGGATACTTTGAGGCGACGGCGACAATTAAGGCGGTCTACGAATGAAAAGGGGATTATTACGCTGCCTGTGGTCAGGCCTGGGGATGATGCTGTGCGTTGCGCTCGGCTATGCCGCGCCTGTAGAGGTAGCGGTGAAGGCCAAATTCAGCGGTACGCTGGTTGAAAATCTCAGCCCCTGTACGATACGGCCCGGCGATGAATACATTACGCTCCCGCTGGCGGCCGTCACGCTGAACATGTTGCAGAACTCGCAGGAAAGCCCGCGTTACCCGTTTGCCGTTCATCTGGAAAACTGCGAGTTTGATGCAACAACGCCAGGCCGAATTGAAGTTTTCCTGCGCGGGAATGGGGACAGTAACGGGATGCTGCAACCGGATGCAGGCAGTACCGCTACCGGCATCGTTATCGGCATCGAAAATGTGCGGGGCGCGCCGCTGGCGGTCAATGCCGCCTCGCCGGGCCTGACGCTGTCTTTGAATGCTGCTGATATCGTTATCCCGATGCAGGCCTATCTACGGGCGGACGGCGCGACGCCGCCGACGGCGGGAGAATTCACCGCCAGCCTGAATTACATCATCGAATACCCCTGAACCGACGCAGCCCGCCGCCGCCGTACGGGGTGCTGGCTGGCTCATAACAAGGAGATAAAATGAAAAGGATTATGTTCGCGCTGAGCCTGATCTGTTTTTCAACGTCGGCGCTGGCGTGGTACTACAATTCCGTGCCGGGCGTCACGACCGGCCTGACGGTCAGAAACAATATGATTACGGTGGAGGCCGGCACCGATGTCTGGCTCTGCTCCAGCAGAGGCAACGATCGTGACCTTGTGTTCCATATCTATGGCCTTACCGTCCGCGATCCTGAAGTGGCCGCCACGTTTATCGGAATGAGCGATGCGCCCGGCGGCGCGCCAACCGTACAACAATGCCAGAACGCCACCGACGAACCAGCAAGTCGGATAAAAGTCGCGCAATACCGCTTAACGCAAACGGTAAGCGTACCGGTACAGGAAGGCGATTACAGCGCCTGCTGGTCAGGATGGGATGGCCTGGGCAAAGACGCACGCTGCAGCGGCGGCATACCGATCACGCCGATCGATGACTGCCATGCAGAGCTGGTGAGTTACCCCAACGATCTGGGGACGGTTATCGTCGGCGAGCCCATTAACCGTAACCACAAGGTAGGGGACCTCACGTTAATATGCAAAACGGTGCCGTCGACTACAGTGGAGATTACGCAGCAGGCATCGGCGGGGAACGTGCTCGAGCAGCAGATCCTGGATTAAAGCGGTAAAAAACTTGAGGGACTAAAGGTTTTTACCAGCGGCGTAACCGAGGCGCTGTATATGCAAACAACCGGAACGCCGAAAGTGGCACAGCGTATAGAGGATAGCGTGGTGGTGGTGCTGAACTACTACTGAGGGCGCGCGTTGCTGCGCTGCAAGGCGGCCAGCCGCCTTGCAGATCGCTACTTAGTGACTTTTCCCGCTTTCAATGCCCACGCCGGTTTGCGAACGCACAAACTGCGCCTGGAAACGCTGCCGCTCCTGCTGGCCTTCCTGCGAGTGGTCGGTCACGGAAAACAGCCAGGTGCCGATAAAGGCGACCAGCATAGAAAACAGCGCCGGATACTCGTAGGGGAAGACCGGCTTCGCGTGGCCCAGCACCTGCACCCATACCGTTGGCCCCAGGATCATCAACACGACCGCCGTCAGTAGCCCCAGCCAGCCGCCTGCCATCGCACCTCTTGTGGTCAGTTTCGACCAGTACATCGACAGCAGAATAATCGGGAAGTTACAGCTTGCCGCAATCGAGAAGGCCAGCCCGACCATAAAGGCGATATTCTGTTTCTCAAACAAAATACCCAGCGCGATAGCGACCACCCCCAGCACCAGCACGGTGATTTTCGAGACGCGCAGCTCCTGCTTCTCGGTGGCCTGGCCCTTTTTCACCACGCTGGCGTAAAGGTCGTGCGATACCGCCGATGCGCCCGCCAGCGTCAGCCCGGCAACCACCGCCAGAATCGTGGCGAAGGCCACTGCGGAAATAAAGCCCAGGAACAGGCTGCCGCCAACGGCATCGGCCAGATGCACCGCCGCCATATTGTTTCCGCCAATCAACAAGCCGGTGGCATCCTTAAATGCCGGATTAGCGCCGACCAGCAGAATAGCGCCGAAGCCGATAATAAAGGTCAGGAAGTAGAAGTAGCCCATAAAACCGGTGGCGTAGAACACGCTTTTACGCGCCTCGCGGGCATCGCTGACGGTAAAGAAGCGCATCAGGATATGCGGCAGGCCGGCCGTACCAAACATCAGCCCCAGCCCGAGCGACAGCGCGGAAATCGGGTCGTGCACCAGCCCGCCGGGACGCATGATCGCCACGCCTTTAGGATGCACCGCCATCGCTTGGGTAAAGAGATTATTAAAGCTGAAGCCCACGGTTTTCATCACCATGATTGCCATAAAGCTGGCGCCGAACAGCAGCAGCACCGCCTTGATAATCTGCACCCAGGTGGTCGCCAGCATGCCGCCGAACAGGACGTACAGCACCATCAGGATCCCCACCAGCACCACGGCGACGTGATAGTCCAGGCCAAACAGCAGCTGGATAAGCTTACCCGCGCCGACCATCTGCGCAATCAGATAGAGCGCCACCACCACCAGCGAGCCGCAGGCGGAAAGCGTGCGAATAGGCAGCTGTTTCAGACGATAGGAGGCAACGTCGGCAAAGGTATAGCGTCCCAGGTTGCGCAGCCGTTCGGCGATCAGAAACAGGATAATCGGCCAGCCGACCAGAAAACCCAGCGAATAGATCAGGCCGTCGTAGCCGGAGGTATAAACCAGCGCGGAGATCCCCAGGAATGAGGCGGCGGACATAAAGTCGCCCGCCATCGCCAGGCCGTTCTGAAAACCAGTGATATTGCCGCCTGCGGTATAATAATCGCTGCGCGAACGGGTGCGTTTGGAGGCCCACCAGGTGATACCCAGCGTGGCGGCCACGAAGATCAGGAACATCACGATCGCTTCAACGTTGGTGGGCTGTTTTTCAACCGCGCCGCTAATCGCATCGGCGGCGCGGGAGGAAACAGGCAGCAGCAGGGCGAAATAAAGGAAAAGTTTCATCATTTCACCTCATCCAGCAGCGCTTTGGTTAAGCGGTCGAATTCGCCATTGGCTCGCCAGACATAAATACCGGTTAAAAGAAAAGAAATAACGATCAGCCCAATGCCAATCGGAATACCACGGGTAACATTGGTATTAGCGTCAAGCGGCGTACCCAGCCAGCCTGGCGCAAAGGCGATTAATAAAATAAAGCCGACGTAGAGAATAAGCATTATTACCGAGAGCAGCGTGGCGAAGGCCTGGCGTTTTCTGACCAGCTCTTTAAAGCGCGCGCTTTTTTCAATCCGCTGATATCTATCGTTCATTACAGAGTCTCCAGAGATAATTGCAAGAGCTGTTATGAGATCCGGCTTGACTGAGCGACCGCGCCGGTAATGCCTCATCATCGGGAAGCTGATAAATAAAGGGCAGCGTGATAATCATTACGCTGCCCGATAAAGCTATACTGACTTTTGCTTATTTTCAGGGCATGGCAATACCCTGTTTCTCCTCCAGCAGTTTTTCCACCACGCCCGGATCGGCCAGCGTCGAGGTATCGCCTAAATTGGTGGTATCGCCAGCGGCAATTTTGCGCAAAATACGGCGCATAATTTTCCCGGAGCGGGTTTTCGGCAGGGAGTCCGTCCAGTGCAGCACGTCCGGCGTGGCGATAGGGCCGATCTCTTTACGCACCCAGCTGCGCACCTCGCTGTAAAGCTCGGGCGTCGGCTCTTCGCCGCTGTTCAGCGTGATATAGGCGTAGATGGCCTGGCCTTTAATGGCGTGAGGAATGCCGACCACGGCCGCCTCGGCGATTTTAGGATGGGACACCAGTGCAGATTCTATCTCCGCCGTGCCCAGCCGATGGCCGGAAACGTTCAGGACGTCGTCCACGCGGCCGGTGATCCAGTAATAGCCGTCCTCGTCGCGTCGCGCGCCGTCGCCGCTGAAGTACATGTTTTTAAAGGTAGAGAAGTAGGTCTGTTCAAAGCGCTCGTGATCGCCGAACAGCGTGCGTGCCAGGCCTGGCCAGGCGTCAACGATCACCAGGTTGCCCTCGCAGGCACCTTCCAGCGCGTTGCCTTCGTTATCGACCAGCGCGGGCTGCACGCCGAAAAAGGGTTTGGTGGCCGAACCGGCCTTCAGCTCCGTCGCGCCAGGCAGCGGCGCGATCATAAAGCCGCCCGTTTCCGTCTGCCACCAGGTATCGACAATCGGGCAGCGGCTATTGCCAATTTTCTGGTAATACCACTCCCAGGCTTCCGGGTTAATCGGTTCGCCGACGGAACCCAGAATACGCAGCGTGGAGCGATCGGTGCCGCTAATGGCCTTGTCGCCCTCCGCCATCAGCGCGCGAATTGCCGTAGGCGCGGTATACAGCAGCGTGACTTTATGTTTATCCACCACTTCCGCCATCCGGCTCGGCTTCGGCCAGTTCGGCACGCCTTCAAACATCAGCGTGGTCGCGCCCAGCGCCAGCGGGCCGTAAAGCAGATAGCTGTGGCCGGTGATCCAGCCGACGTCGGCGGTGCACCAGTAGATATCGTCGGCATGATAATCAAAAACGTATTTGAAGGTGGTCGCCGCGTAAACCAGATAGCCGCCGGTAGTATGCAGCACGCCCTTCGGCTTGCCGGTGGAACCGGAGGTGTAAAGGATAAACAGCGGATCTTCCGCGCCCATCTCTTCCGGCTGGTGGTGCGCGCTGGCCTTGTTCACCAGCTCGTGCCACCACAGATCGCGGCTGTGCCAGTCGATATCCGCGCCGGTGCGGCGGAAAACCACCACGTTGCTTACCGTGGTGACACTGGGATTAGCCAGCGCCTCGTCGACGTTTTTCTTCAGCGGGATGGCGCGCCCGGCGCGAATGCCCTCATCGGCAGTCACCACCAGCTTCGCGGCGGAGTCGACGATACGTCCGGCCACGGCTTCCGGCGAGAAACCGCCAAAAATCACCGAGTGCACCGCGCCGATACGCGCGCAGGCCAGCATGGCGACGGCGGCTTCCGGCACCATTGGCATATAGATCGCCACCACGTCGCCTTTACCTATGCCCAGCTCTTTCAGCGAGTTGGCGAAGCGGCAGACTTCGCGATGCAGCTCGCGAAAGGTCAGCGTCTTGCTTTCGCTGGCGTCGTCGCCTTCCCAGATAATCGCCGGATGGTCGCCCCGGCTGTGCAGGTGGCGATCCAGACAGTTGGCCGCCAGATTGAGCGTGCCGTCTTCAAACCAGCGGATATTAATATTGCCCGGCGCAAATGAGGTGTTCTTCACGCGGGTGTACGGTTTTATCCAGTCGAGGATTTTACCCTGTTCGCCCCAGAACGCCTCGGGATCCTGTACGGACTGCTGGTACATCGACTGATACTGCTGGGCAGTGATCAGCGTATTTTCCGCGATATTCGCGGGAACGGGATGTCGGTGTTGTTGGCTCATGGCTACTCTCCTTGAAGATGTTAATAATATGTCAATCAAAGGTTGGATGGAGCGAGCCGCCGGGCTTTGTTTGCTTTTTGCGCCATGGATCACGCCATAACGTCAGGTGATGAAAATGGTCAAAAAGTTGCCGTAATACGGTGGAACTTTCTGCAACCGTCGCCCACTCATTCGCCGCATAACGCAAACGGGCTGTACAAAAGGCGCACAACTAAACCTGGCTGTTCGCCAGGCGTCTGGCGAGCAACTGCATAGCTATGCGCAAGTATGGAGATATATTGCTAATTATAACAAAGAGTTAGTCGTACACGTCGATTCCAGAGCTTTATCCTGTTCGGCGATGATAGTTTAGCCGTATATCACTTAGGGTTGCATTTATACCCGTGAAAATGGTACTGATTACGCGCCTGCAAATCAGGTATCAACCATCCATTATCCGCGCATTCGCCGACATCGGCCTGCTTCCCTTGAGAGTGATCGCTCCGCATTAAAGACGCGGAGAGCGGGTTTTGTTAAGGAAAAAACTATTATGAAAGCTGCAAAATTCAGCCTTGCCTGGCAAATATTGACGGCGTTGGTACTGGGGATCGTCGTTGGCGCGATACTGCATAATCAACCGGAGGATCGTGAATGGTTAATCGCTAACATTCTTAGTCCTGCCGGGGATATCTTTATCCATCTGATCAAGATGATTGTGGTTCCCATCGTGATTTCCACGCTGATCGTCGGTATCGCCGGCGTGGGCGATGCGAAAAAACTGGGGCGGATCGGCGTCAAAACCATCCTCTATTTTGAAGTGATAACCACCATTGCCATTGTGGTAGGGATTACCCTGGCGAATGTGTTTCAACCTGGCTACGGCATTGATATGTCGACGCTGGCAACGGTGGACATCTCTAAGTATGAAGCCACGACGGCGCAGGTTCAGGGCGGCCCGCACAGCCTGGTGACCACTATCCTGTCGCTGATCCCGCAGAATATTTTCGCGGCGATCGCGAAAGGCGAGATGCTGCCGATCATCTTCTTCTCGGTGCTGTTTGGTCTGGGGCTGTCATCGCTGCCTGCGGAACATCGCGAGCCGTTGGTGAAGGTGTTTCGTTCCACCTCGGAAACCATGTTTAAAGTCACCAATATGATTATGCGTTACGCGCCGATTGGCGTGTTTGCCCTGATCTCGGTGACTATCGCCAACTTTGGTTTCGCCTCGCTGTGGCCGCTGGCTAAGCTGGTGATCCTGGTGTACGTTGCCATTCTGTTCTTTGCCTTTGTGGTGCTGGGAACGGTCGCGCGCATCTGTAAGCTGCGCATTACCACGCTGATGCGCATCCTGAAGGATGAGCTGATCCTCTCTTACTCCACCTCCAGCTCCGAAACGGTGCTGCCGAAGATCATGGAGAAAATGGAGGCTTACGGCGCGCCCAAATCCATCACCAGCTTTGTGGTGCCGACCGGCTATTCGTTTAACCTGGACGGCTCCACGCTCTATCAGAGCATCGCGGCGATCTTTATCGCGCAGCTGTACGGCATTGACCTCTCTATTGGTCAGGAGATCGTGCTGGTGCTGACGCTGATGGTGACCTCAAAGGGGATCGCGGGCGTGCCTGGCGTTTCCTTTGTGGTGCTGCTGGCTACGCTGGGCAGCGTAGGCATTCCGCTGGAAGGCCTGGCGTTTATCGCCGGCGTTGACCGTATCATGGACATGGCACGTACCGCGCTAAACGTGGTCGGCAACGCGCTGGCGGTGCTGGTGATCGCCAAGTGGGAAAACCAGTTCGATGCCGAACAGGCAGTGGCCTACGAGGCGCGTCTGGCATCCGCTTCCTGATCGCTCCGGCGCGGAAGAACAGCAAAAATGAAAATGGCCTTCGGGCCATTTTTTTTGTTTTTTGCAAGGCACAAACGCAGCGGTTATGCGGTTGCGTAATCATAAATGAGATTATTTAAGTCGCCGCTGAATAACGTTTCTTACTGATTTTTAATAGTAAATATTTATGGCGTTGACCGTTAAATTTTATCTTCTCATTTTTTCTCTTATCGCGAGCTGCATTTATTTGTCAAGACTATAATTATATTTTACGTTAAGCCTGAAAAGGCGGCGATTCCTTTTAGCAATCAGGCCTGTAGAGTTTAATAAAGGGCCGGTAATTAATATTATTATTTACGGCACTATTCTTATTTTTTCGGGGGTGTCGTTTGCCGCCATAAATTTATATGGATCTTTCTTTTCAGTAGTGATGTGATTGTTATTAACAATTTTTAATTATTCGTCACGCCGCCTGCCGTCTGCAATCGCATTTTTACGGCGAGATGTTTTTTACTTTTTTCTTCAGCTCTGGAGGAAATATCCTTGTTTAAATTACATCCCCTTTTGTTAAGCCTTATTGCGGCACAGGGCGCGATAGCGCCTGCTTTTTACAGCCAGGCGGCGACGCTGAAACCCTTTTCACCCTATGTTAATGATAATAAAGTCGGCGCTTTTTGCGTCTGCAACGGCTCCACGCAAACGCTTAGCGGCAACCAGCAGTTTTCGCCGGGGCTGAGCGGCGAGCAAAGCTTTACGCTGAGAGAGCTACAGGGCCGTGTGAATAACCCTGACCTGTCGCTGGCAGAAAGGCCGGGCCTGGATCCCGGTACAGGCGGTTACACCATTTATGTCCCGGACTGGGAGAACGGCGGCTATCGTCCCTTTGACGTTTTTAATTCCGCCAGCATGGTCGAAATACCGCCGCTCGGGCTGGATACGCCGCTGCCAAACTATGTTGACGTCAAAGGCGGGCAATATATTAACGCCCGCGTGGCGCAGGTCAGTAAAGGCACCATTAACGTGGCAATCGGCCAGTCCGGTGCGGCAACGACGTCAGAAACCAACGGCTGGCGCATGGCGGCCAAACAGAGTCGGCTTTTTGCCGCCACCGGCAGCGGCAACATGAACTGGAATGGCGATAACCGCCTGACCTTTACCGCTGCGCTTCCACCTTCTGGCGGGCCTTACCTCACCCTTCCCGTAGACAGCGTGGCTGATTACAAAGGCGAGTTCAGCGTCGCCACCAGAAATAACGTCATCACGCGATTCAACGTGACCAACTTTGATGATTTTAAAAACTATAACAACTGGCTTATCGGGCAGCTGGAAACGGGCCAGCTCAATCCCGACAGCTACCGTGACGAGCTGGATAAAGCCGTAACTCTCACCAGCGGGCAAATCGTTTACGGCATAGTGGCGCAGGATGCGGATGACGAAGCGGCGCAGCCGATTGGCGAACTGGTGGTGCTCAGCGCAGACGGCGCGCAGGCCAGGGTTACGGTTAATAAAACGCTGGAGGTGGCGAACGCCAGCAGCGCGGTGCTGGCTGCAAACGGCGGCACGGCGATTATCAACGGTAAGGTCGCCAGTACCGGTAACGGCATCACCGATGGCAACGCGCTGGAGCTGCTTAGCGGCAGTACCGGCGTTAATAACGGCGTTATTAATGCCGGCTTCTTCAATAATGCCGATGGCAGCGGCGTGGACAGCAGCACGGTCGGCCAAAGCCGCAATGCGGTACGGCTACAGGACGGCAGCCGTTTCACCAATAACGGCGTCATCAACATCGCAGGCAGCGGCACTGGCCTGGGGATTTTTAGCGGCAGCGCGATCAATAACGGCAACATTAATACAGGCGCGGCGGACGGCGCCAGCGGCGTGTTCGTTAACGGCCCGCAGGCGAGCTTCACCAATGCTGTGGACGGCACGCTCTGGCTGGGGCGATCGCCGCAAAATGCTCTGACGGATGAAGCCTTCGATACCCGGCTGTCCGGCGCCGTCGGCATTAATATGATTGGTGATGGCAGCGCCGTAAATGACGGGCATATCGTACTGGGTGCACAAACTCAGAACAGCACCGCCATGAAGGTGGTGAATGGCCCGAACGCCCGCCTGCAAAATAACGGCGTGATTGACGTTAACGGTCAGGCGGATTTTCGCCCGGAGGAGAATATCGCGCTGCTGGCGATCGACTCCGGCAGCGGCGGGCTGGTCGGCAACGCCGGGACGATCAATCTGAATGGCGATAACGGCACCGGGATCAAAGCGATCGCCAGCAGCGGCAGCTTTGCCAGCGTTTACTCGGACGGGATCGTCAACGTTAACGGCAGCACCGGGCCGTCAGGCGACACCCACAATACGGCGGTGTGGTTAAGAAGCGAGGCGGGCGGCAACGCTTATGCCTACCTCACTGGCCCAATCACTCTGGGGGGAGAAGGCGCCGTCGGCATCCGCGCTGACGGCGCAGGTACATCGGTTTACGATAGCGGCAGCGTTTCTGGCGGTGGCGCTAACGCAACCGCTTTTCAGATAACCAACGGCGCGAGGATAACGCTGGGAGACGCTTCGTTGGTTAAACTAACCGGCGACAACAGCACCGGCGTACGGATACAAAACGGCGGCTCTTTTTTGATGCAGGGCGGTCTGGTCGCTGCTACCGGTATCGCGTTTGATGTGAGCGAAGGCACCGCGCAATTTTTTCCCGAAAGCGCCCAGCTGGAGTCAGGTGGTACGGCAGCGGTACGCGTGGGCCATAACGGTAATTTTGCGCTGTATGGCGACGGCATCTTCCGTAACAGCATTACGGGCAACGGCAGCGCCGACGCCGTTCTGCTGGAAGAAGGCGCCGCCGGGCTGTCGATTGACGGCGCTACGCTGACGGTAAACGGCAGCGGCAGCGCCATCAATAACCTGGCGGAAACCCCCAACATTTCCCTGGCCAACACCTATATCTATGCCAGGGGCAGCGGCAGCGGCATTCGTTCCGCCACCACTTTCGATTCACTGCTTGCCGTTGGTATCGAACCTTCCGACGGCGCAACGGGCTACACCTTTGCTAATGCCGATGGCTCGACCACGCAGGCCGACATGCTGGTGCCACGCGGCATGGTGATCCTTGTCGGCAGCGGCGGGACGGGGATCCGCGCCAATACCACGGGGAAAGTCATCTCAGAGGGAAACATCTATATCACCACTGAAAGCGGCGGTTCGGCAATTGTCAGCCAGACCGCCAGCGAAGTGGTAAACCGGGGCGACATCTTCTCGTGGGGTACGGTGGCGCCCGTTATCGATCTGCGCGGCGGCAGCACGGTATTTGTTAACGAAGGCACGATTGGCGCGCAATATGCCGATACGGTTATCGTGGCGGGCGGCGCGACGGACGATCGGATCGCCCTGATCGGTGGAGCGGTGCAGGGCGATGTGAACACGGGGAACGGCACCGATACGCTGACGCTGACCGGCGGCACCCTCAACGGCAGCCTGACGATGGGCAGCGGCATCGATAACCAGGCCTTTGTGCAGAACGTCAGCCTGGCTAACGTTAGTCATATCACCACGGCGGGCGGCGAAGGCAGCACGCTCAGCCTGAGCGAGATAGCGGCCCGTGGCGGCTCCTTCGCCAGCGACGACGCAGGCCGGGGCGTCAACCTGGGCGCGGGCTGGAGCACCATCAATTTCTACCATACCGACTGGACGTTGACCGACAATCTGCAGCTGGCGCACAGCACCCTGAATATCGATCGCGAGTCCACGCTCTATGCCGGAAACCTTGTAGATCCCGTACTGAGAGGCGGCACCAGCGATTCGCTGGTGGTGAATAACGCCGGTACGCTGGATCTGACCAACGGCTCCGGATCGCCGGGCAACACGCTGACCATCAACGGCACGCTGAACTCGCTGAACGGCACGCTGAAGCTCGCCAGCGCGCTTAACGGCGGCGGCGCGCCCGCCAACCAGCGCAGCGACATCCTGCGCGTAAACGGCGATGTTAACGGCACCACGTTGATTAACGTCACGCCAGCGGCAGGCAGCACCGGCGCGCTGAACGATGCTAATCAAAATGGCGTTATTGAGGCGAACGAAGGCATCTCGCTGGCACAGGTGGCAGGCAGTGCCAGCGCCAACAGCTTTGCGCTCCAGGGCGGCTATCTGGCAGCCGGGCCGTGGCGCTACGATCTCTACAGCTTTGCGCCGGGCAGCAGCGATGCCGCCCAGCGGCAGGTCGACGGCAGCGGCAGCCAGTTTCGCGACTATCGTCTGGCTAACGGCCTCGTCAGGAATAACGGCGTTTCCCGTGCGGCGGTAGTGCCGCAGGTGCCTGCTTATCTCTCCGCTCCGACCGGGCTGGCGTACTATTCCGCAGCCACGCTTAACGATCTGCATAACCGGCTGGGCGAGCTGCGTCAGGACCAGGGCGAGGCCGGCGGGGAAATGTTCCTGCGCTATACCGGCGCCAACATGCGCTACAGCACCAGCCAGAGCTTCCAGAATTTCGGCTACGACCTGGATATGGATTACAGCGCGCTGCAGGTAGGCGGCAACGTCGTGCAGCTGGATGGGGACAACGGCAGCCTGCGCGGCGGCGTCGCCTGGACACGCGGTAACAGCCGCATCCGTCCGGACGCGGCCGACGGCTACAGCAGCACCACGTTCGACAGCGATACGCTGGCGCTTTATGCCACCTGGCTACAGGAAAGCGGCTTCTACCTGGACGGCACGCTCTCCTACAGCTGGCATCGTGGCGAAACGGATATTGCACGCAGGCAGAACGTGGCAAAGATCAAAGGCAAAGGCTGGAGCGCCTCGCTGGAGAGCGGCTATCCGTTTGCGCTGGGCGGCGGGCTGCGGCTGGAGCCTTCAGCCCAGCTGACTTACCTGCATCTGGGGCTGGATAACTTCAGCGACAGGGATAACCTGACGGTCAGCTACGACGATTCGCACCAGACCATTGGGCGCGTCGGCGCGAAGCTGGATCGACGCTGGAGCGATAACAGCGGCCGCCAGTACACGCCTTATCTGCGCACCAACTATTACAAAGGCTGGGACAGTCAGGCTAAAACCACAATAGGCGCTAAAGGCGTGGACGGCCTTGAGCAGAGCTTCCGCAGCGGTAAGTTCGGTCAGATGTGGGAAGCCGGCGTCGGCGCCACCACCGTCTTTAAAAATAACGTGTCGCTCTATGCGGAAGCGGACTATCGGAAAGAAATCGACGGCAACGGCGGCAAAGGCTGGGGCTATAACGCGGGCGTAAGGTGGCGTTTTTGATCTTTCAGCGGGCGTGATCCGTTCACCATACTAAAACATCTCTGCATAATAATGACTTGTCGTCGACAGGGTTTTGCGGGCGGCTGGAACCGGTTCTTTTCTCGCCAGATGGCTGTCCGTAAGGCTTTGCGGTTTTTTAACCTTTGCATGGAATTTAGCTTTAGCAACTAAAGTTCAGGCGGAACGGGCCGAAAATATAACGAATGATAATTTATCCACTCAAAGCCCAATCCTGGTCACCGCTTCAAGGATTTACGCCATGCGCAGCAATCAACCCGTAACACAGCAGGAATTTGCGTTTGATGAGAACGCCACGCTGATGTCAACCACCGACGCCAGCAGCCATATCACCTACGCGAACGACGTATTCATCAAAGTCAGCGGCTTTACGCCGGAAGAGATCAACGGGCAGCCTCACAATATAGTGCGCCATCCTGATATGCCGCCGGAAGCGTTTGCCGATATGTGGGCGACGCTGCAACAGGGCGAACCCTGGTCCGCGCTGGTGAAAAACCGTCGTAAAAACGGCGATCACTACTGGGTACGCGCCAATGCCGTGCCGATCGTGCGCAACGGTAAGATACAGGGCCATATGTCCGTACGCACCCGTCCCGCCGCGCAGGAGATCGCGCAGGCTGAAAAATTGTATAAAGAATTTCGCGAAGGCAAGCGTAAGGGCTGGCGCTTCCATAAAGGGCTGCTGGTGCGTACCGGGGCGCTGCGCTGGGCCTCGCTGCTGAAAACCATGCCGCTGCGCTGGCGCATTCGCTCTGCGCTGCTGGCGCTGTGGCCGCTCTCCGTGGCGGGCGTCTGGGCGCTGGGGCTACCGGGCCAGTCGCTGGCGATATTCAGCGCCATCATGGCCGTGCTGCTGCTGCTGGCCACGAGCTGGCTTGAGCAGCAGGTTTCCCGTCCCGTCGAGCGGCTGTGCAAACAGGCGCTGAGCGTGGCGACCGGCGCCTGCCAGCAGGTCGACCAGATGGATCGCGTGGATGAAATCGGCACCACGCTGCGGGCGGTCGGGCAGCTGGGGCTGATGTTCCGCTGGCTGTTGGAAGACGTCAGCGGCCAGGCGGTCAACGTGATGAGCGCCAGCGATGCTATCGCGCACGGCAACAACGAGCTGAGCCGTCGTACGGAGCAGGCGGCGGCCAACGTCCAGCAAACGGCTGCCACCATGAATGAACTGACCGCCACGGTAAAAAGCAATACCGACACGGCGCAGCAGGTTAATACGCTTTCCGCCAGCACTCGCGATGCCGCGACCAAAGGCGGCGTGGTGATGAAGGATATGGTCGGCATGATGGCGGAAATTGCCGACAGTTCGAAGAAGATAGCCAACATCACCAGCGTCATTGATGGGATCGCGTTCCAGACCAATATCCTGGCGCTAAACGCTGCGGTGGAAGCCGCACGCGCGGGCGAGCAGGGCAAAGGCTTTGCCGTGGTGGCCGGAGAAGTGCGCAGCCTGGCGCAGCGCAGCGCCAAGGCCGCCAGCGAAATAAAAAGCCTGGTGGAGAACAGCGCGCTGAAGGTGGAGTCCGGCAGCGTCCACGTTAACGACGCGGGCAAAACGATGGAGGATATCGTTTCTCAGGTGCAGAACGTGACCTCGCTGATTGCGCAGATCAGTTCCGCCACCGCCGAGCAGGCTACGGCGCTGAGCGAAGTCAGCCTGGCGGTAGAAGACCTGGACAATATCACCCATCAGAACGCCGAGCGGGTGGAAGAAGGCGCGCAGGCGGCTGGCCGAATGACGCATCAGGCCACCCGTCTGGTGGAAGCGATCAGCGTGTTCCGCTAACGGTGATGCAGGCTTCGGTCGCGCCGCGTTTTGGCGAGCAGCGGACGGAGCCTGCCTTTTGAACGGTATACTTTTAAACGGTACAACACAATTCCCGCCCGCTTTCCTTATTCTCCTGCCCAGGTGCCTGGCCGAAAACGCGGTGGCAACGCCTGTTTTACGCTCTCTCCACGGATATAACGCTTTAAGGCGGGCGGCCCCTCCGGGCTTTTTACAGCCAAAACAGCGATAAAAAAGAGCAGGCCTTGCGACCTGCTCCGCATAACGCCCTGGTGGTGGCGTGGTGAAGCTTATCCTGCTACAGAGGGGGATCGTCTGCGTTAAGGGGGGAAAGCGCTGTCGGATAAAAGAAGCTTTCCCGAACGCCGCAGAACGATAACCAAAACTGTATAATAATTGACTGATATACTGCAATCTCAAAACCAGCGCAGAGAAACAATTAGGAATAATGCCGGGGTTTGCAATAATAAATTCTTTAGTAATCATGGTACTGTTTTCAGTTATTCGGAGTTTTCCTGTGGCGGGTACGCAGAGGCCCGACCAGAAGGGCAACGACTCTCCCACGGCAAAAAGTGATAAAAAATATAAAATATTCTGTTGTTTTTCCGTTAGCTTTTACCAACGTTTGTTGCTGAAAAAAGGGAAATCACGTCCATTTTAAGTTACTGCTTTTCTCCTTGCCCTGCCTGTTTCCTGCGCGGCCGCCGCAGGAATTCAACTACAGTTAGTGACTCAGTCCGCTCTTTTCAGCCAGGAGAAAACAGATTTATGAGTCAGTTTTTCATGCATCAAAAAAGCGATTTGGTCAGTGAAGCCATTGAAGGCGCGCTGATCGGCAACCCGTGGCACAGCCTTAGCCTGCTTGACGCCGGCCCCGATATTCGGGTGGTGGTGCGTAACGACTGGGATAAAAAGGACGTAGCGCTGATTTCCGGCGGCGGCTCCGGGCATGAACCGGCCCACGTGGGCTTTGTCGGAAAAGGAATGCTGACCGCGGCCGTCTGTGGCGATATCTTCGCCTCGCCGAGCGTGGAGGCGGTACTCAGCGCTATCATCAACGTCACGGGTGAAAAAGGCTGCCTGCTGATCGTTAAAAACTACACGGGCGATCGGCTGAACTTCGGCCTGGCGGCGGAAAAAGCCAAAAAGCTGGGCTTTAAGGTCGAGCTGGTGATGGTGACCGATGATATCGCGCTGCCGGATAATCCGCAGCCGCGCGGGATTGCCGGTACGGCGCTGATCCATAAAGTCGCCGGTTACGCCGCCGCCAGCGGAAAATCGCTGGAGGAGGTGATGGCAGCGGCCAACGAAGCCATTGCCGCCACCGCCAGCCTTGGTCTGGCCTTCAGCAGCTGCCATGTGCCCGGCGAAAAGCGGGACGAGCGGGTTAAAGAAGGCCAAAGCGAGTTAGGCATGGGCATTCATGGCGAACCGGGCGCCTCTACGCTGAAAACGCAGGACAGCCGCGAGATCGTTGCACTGATGGCGGCGAAGCTGGCGGAGCACAATCCGGACAATAAAAAAACGGCGCTGTTAATCAATAACCTGGGCGGATTCTCTTCGCTGGAAATGGCGGTGCTGACGCGCGAGGTGCTGCGTTCGCCGCTGGGAAAACAGGTCGATCTGCTGATTGGCCCGGCGACGCTGGTTAGCGCGCTGGATATGAAAGGCTTTTCGCTGTCGACGCTGCTGCTGACCGACGCGCTGGCGGAAGCGTTGCAGGCGCCGGTTGAGGCCAGCGGCTGGCAGCCCGCGAGCAAGCCTGCGCCGCTTAATACGCGCCAGAGCGAAAAAGTTGCGCGGCAGCAGCATTTTGCGCCTTCGGAAAATGCATCAACGGCCGCCATAGTTGCTACCGTTTGCCGCACGCTGGCAGAGCTGGAGACCGAGCTTAACCAGCTGGATGCCAAAGTGGGCGATGGCGACACCGGCTCGACCTTTGCCGCCGGGGCGAAAAAAATCCTCGCCGAGCTGGAAGCGAACAGGCTGCCGCTGAACGAGCCAGAAAACCTGCTAACGCTGATTGGCGAAGAGCTGGCGGTGGTGATGGGCGGATCCAGCGGCGTGCTGATGTCGATTATGTTTACCGCCGCCGGACAGAAGCTGGAAGAAGGCGAGGCGCTGCCGCAGGCGCTGAGCTACGGGCTGGAACGGATGCAGCACTACGGCGGCGCGCGGCCGGGCGATCGCACCATGATTGACGCGCTGGATCCGGCCTTTGCCGCGCTGACGGCGGGTAAAAGTAGAGAAGAGGCGGCGCAGGCGGCAAAAGCGGGCGCGGAAAAAACGGCGCAGATGAGCAAAGCGCAGGCGGGTCGCTCCTCTTACCTTAACCAGGAAAGCCTGCACGGCGTGAAGGATCCGGGCGCTTACGCGGTAGAGCAGGTCTTCGCCAGGCTGGCCGCGCAACAATAAGCGGCCCTTCCGGGGCGCGGTTCCTTCCGCGCCCTGTTAAAGCTCTCCCTCCGCTTCCCTGTCCAGTACCTGTTCAAACAGCCGCAGACGTTTATAAATAGACAACAGCTCAACCAGCGTGCTCCACGAATAAACCAGATACTGAAAGGCGCCGCGCACCTGTTCAAATACGTTATTGATCTGCTGGAGCAGCCCGAAGGTAATGGCGGCGGTGACAATAGAAGGGAACAGCACCACCAGGCCGAAAACGGCGTCCAGCTGCAAATAGAGCGAGCGGGCGATATTAAAATAGAGATAGTGAAAGTAGAGCCGGAAATAGTTTTTACGGATCAGCCCGAACAAATTTTGCACCGTGGGCGGACTGGCGCGTGCGGGATCGTCTTCGCCATAGACCAGTTCTTTACGGTAGCCCGCCTCCACCCGCTGATTACGAAACGACAGGCCCGGCAGCCTGATGCCGACGGCGGCCAGCAGCCCGGTGCCCAGCAGCGACCAGAGCACCACGGCAATCACCAGCGCGTAGGGCAGGTCACCCAGCAGCGGCACGTTTTTCACATGCACCGATAGCCCAATCAACACCGGCAAAAAAGCGATAAGCGTCATAACAGCGTTAATCAGGCTGACGCCCATATCCTCCAGCGTCGAGGCGAAGCGCATGGTGTCTTCCTGCACGCGCTGCGCCGCGCCTTCAATGCCGCGCAGCCGCGACCAGTGCGCCATATAATAGTTGTTCATCGCCGTGCGCCAGCGGAAAACATAGTGGCTGATAAAGAACATATTCAGCACATCCACCAGCACGGCGATCAGCGCAATGCTGAGAAAGCCGATCAGCTGCTGATAAAGCGTGGCGATCGGCACTGAATTGGGATGGGTCAGCGCGCGCTGGATCAGATCGTAAAACGGCTCATACCAGGCGTTGATAGCAACGTTCATCTGCACCGAAAACCAGGTCACAAAAATAATCAGCGCCGAACCGTTTACCGACCAATTTTGCCAGGGATGCGGACTGAACACGCGCCAGAACCCGGCGAACAGGGCGAAAGCCGCAAAATAATAAAGATAAAAAGCGAGGGCGGAAGGCGCGATAAAGCGCAAGGCGTTATTTGGCAGCGGGCCGGCATGGGCGAATGAGGTAAGAAACTGCCTGCCGCCGGCAAACCAGACGAGAATGGCGATCGCGCACCAGACGGCGGCGCTGCTGAAGAACAGCGCGGGGCGGGGGAAAAAGGATTTAAACATAGCGACTCCAGAACGGTAAGGCCACCATCTAACGCGATTACTCGTTAATGGTCTTACCGGTTTTGTATCCGCTGATGTCTGACCGCCGCCTTTGCAACAGGCGAGTGTTTCCGTTACGCCAGTCATTAACGTGAATAGCGGTCGCGAAGCGTTAATAAATTACAGGCCATTATTTTAATATTCTGCAAACATCTTATCCCGGGATTGTAGCGATCGCGGGTTGCAGCCACGCGTTCAACCCTGCATAGTCCCCCCGCCCTGGCCCGGCAAAATAAATGCTGAATGTTATTTAAACGAGGCCGATAACGATAAGGCACTTTCAGGCAGCGGAGCCTGATACAGCAAGGTTTTACAGGGAATAGCGGCGCGGGATTGCTTCAGAAAAGGCGGGCCTGCAGCGGAGGGCCGCTTATCTGCAGGCCAGGCCTTCTTCGGGGCAGCGTCCCTCAGGCGGAAAGAAAATGAACGAAAATAATGATGTGATGTACCGACTGCTGGTGCAAAGCGTGGTCGGCTACGCCATTTATATGCTGAAACCTGACGGCACCGTAGCCAACTGGAACGCGGGCGCGGAGCGGGCGAAAGGCTATCTGCCGGATGAAATTATCGGCAGAAATTTTGACTGTTTTTACAGTGCGGAAGACAGAGAAAAAGGTCTGCCGCAGCGCGGCCTGGCCATCGCCCGCGAAAAAGGACGTTTTGAAACCGAAGGCTGGCGCTACCGCAAAGACGGCAGCGCTTTCTGGGCGCATGTGGTGATTGACGCCGTGCACGACGACGACGGCGGGCTAATCGGCTTCGCCAAAATTACCCGCGACTGCACCGAACAGCAGGCTCAGCTTGCCGAACAGCGCGCCCAGGAGCAGAAATTCCGTCTGCTGGTCGAAGGCGTGGTCGATTACGCCATCTACATGCTCGATCCCGACGGCTATGTGGTGAACTGGAACGAAGGCGCAAGGCGTTCCAAAGGCTATACGGCGGAAGAAATCGTCGGCAAACACTTCTCCTGCTTTTACAGCACGCAAGACCGGCTGGCTAAGCTCCCGGAAACCAACCTGAAAACCGCCTACCGTACCGGCCGATTCGAAGAGCAGGGCTGGCGCTATCGTAAAGACGGCACCTCTTTCTGGGCGCACGTGGTCATTGACGCCGTGCACGACGACGACGGCAGGCTAATCGGCTACGCCAAAATCACCCGCGACTGCACTGAACAACAGCGCGTGCTGCAAGAACAGCGCGAAAGGGAACAGGTGTTCCGTCTGCTGGTGGAGGGCGTCACCGACTACGCCATCTATATGCTCGATCCCCAGGGCCATGTGGTGAACTGGAATGCCGGCGCGCATCGCGCCAAAGGCTATACGGCGGAGGAAATCGTCGGCGAACACTTCTCCTGCTTTTACAGCGCGCAGGATCGCTTTGCCTGCCTGCCCGACAAAAACCTGGCGATTGCGCAAAGCGTTGGGCGTTTTGAAGATCAGGGCTGGCGCTATCGCAAAGACGGCAGCGCCTTCTGGGCGCACGTGGTGATCGAAGCGATTCATACTAAAGAAGGCCGCCTGCTTGGCTTTGCCAAAATTACCCGCGACTGCACTGAACTGCGCGAGTACGAACAGCAGATCCTGCGGGCAAAAGATCTGGCAGAGCAGAACAGCAATAAGATGGCCGCGCTGTCGAAGTTTCTCGACACCATTATCGGCAATATTCCCTGCTGTGTGATAGTGGAAGACGTGGTATCGCGCGAGGTGCTGCTGCTGAACAGCAAAGCGGAGCAGCTGCTGGGCGTAAAAATGAAAGAGCTTGCCGGCAAAAGGCTGGACGATTACATGCCCTCAGAGCTGAGCGGCTATTTTTCCCAGCTGGCGACCGCCGCACAGCGCAATGAAGGCGTGCATAAAAACGAGCAGCTGTTGCGTACCCGTGGCGGCGAACGGATCATCAACGCTTCGGCCTCGATTATTAACGGCAACGACGCCCATACTAACTACGTGCTGCTGATTGCTGACGACGTTACCGATCAGCGCGCGGCTGATGCGCGCATTCATCATATGGCGCATCACGATAACCTGACCAGCCTGCCGAACCGCGTGCTGTTCAGCCAGCGGCTGAACGAGGCGCTGCGCTGCGATTTCGATAATGGTAAACAGACGGCGGCGCTCTGTCTGGATCTGGATAACTTCAAGAACGTCAACGACGCGCTGGGCCATCAGGTCGGCGACGATCTGCTGCGCGCCGTCGCCAGCCGTTTGCGCGGCGTGCTGCGTGAACAGGATACGCTGGCGCGCAACGGCGGCGATGAATTCTCTATCGTACTGCCGGGCCTGACGCATTTACAGGAAGCCGAAGCGGTGGCGCAAAGACTGATTGAGGCCATCCGTCCGACCTTCAACGTCGACGGACATAGCCTGACGGTAGGGCTGAGCATCGGCATTTCTATTGTCGCAGGCGGTCTGACTACCCCCGCCGAGCTGCTGCGCTGTGCCGATATGGCGCTGTACGAAGCCAAACGCAACGGCCGCAACCGCTTTGAGCATTTCTCCAGCGAAATGGGCGAAGCCGCCAGCAAGCGCCGCATGATTGAAACCGATCTGCGCGAGGCAATGACCCATCGCCACCTCAAGCTGTATTACCAGCCGATTACCGATAGTCTGGGCCAGGAGATCATCAGCTACGAAGCGCTGATGCGCTGGCACCATCCGAAACAGGGGCTGATTATGCCGCTGGACTTTATTCCCGTGGCGGAAGAAACCGGGCTGATCCACTCGCTGGGCGCCTTCGCGCTGTACGAAGCCTGCCGCGAGGCAGCGAAGTGGCCGGCGCATCAGAGCGTGGCGGTCAACCTTTCGCCGCTCCAGTTTAAAAACAGTTCGCTGGTGTCGGTAGTGGAAGCGGCGCTGAAGGATTCCGGGCTGGCCCCGCACCGGCTGGAAGTGGAGATCACGGAGTCGGTGCTGCTGGACAACACCCTGGTCAATATCCGCATTCTGCAAAAGCTGAAAAAGCTGGGCGTGCGCATCGCGCTGGATGACTTCGGCACCGGCTACTCGTCGCTCAGCTATCTGCGTTCTTTCCCGTTCGATAAGATCAAAATCGACAAGTCGTTTATCAACGATATGAAAGAGAGCCGCGAGGCGCTGGCCATTATCCGGGCCATTACGGGCATGAGCCGCAGCCTGGATATTCAAATCACGGCGGAAGGGGTGGAGAGCAGCGAGCAGTTCGAGCAGCTGAAAATCGAAGGCTGTACGCTGTTCCAGGGGTATTATTTTGGCCGCCCGCAGCCGTCGGAGACGCGGCTGAAGCTGTTTGGCCTGGACGAAAAGCGCGACGGCCAGGTTCACCCTTAGCGGCCCGATCCTGAACAGCGTTATGGCTACGATCGCCGCGTAGCTTATCCACCAGGGCGTCGTGCTGCGCGCTGGCCTTGCGCGCGCCTTTGGCTAAATCATTCGCGCGCAATGTGACAAGCTGGCCTTCTGCGGCTCATCCATCATAAGGCGCTGGCCTTCTGCGGCCGCGCGTTCTTCAGTAGCTCATCCCTTACAACGTCAGGCTGCATGCTGGTTCTGCTGCGGCCGCGCGTTCTTCAATAGCTCATCCCTTATAACGCTCTGCTGCGCGCTGGCCCTCTCTGGTGACGTGCCTCTCTCTTTCCGCCTGCCTGGTTGTTAATGAAATTGTGCCATTTTGTTTATTTACGCTAATTTTTTGCGCCGATTCCTGTTAAAATCCATAAATTGTTACCGGTAACATTGATTCAGATCACGCTAGCGCCCGATTTTTATAAAAAAACAGGCTAGCGGGTCTCCCATCACGAATGCTTACAGCCGAACAACCAGGCCATTTTAAAAGGCAATGTCATGTCAAAAGAAACGATCGGAAGCTCCCGCAGGGACTTTCTGCTGAGAACCATTACGCTTGCGCCCGCCGTGGCGATTGGCAGCACGGGCCTGGGCGCGTTAACCGCGCCAGCCGCAGCCGTAGCCGCGCCCGAGCCTGCAGGGCCGCAGCAGGCCCGCGATTACCAGCCCACCTGGTTTACCCCGGAAGAGTACGCTTTTATTAAGGCGGCCGTGGCGCGCCTGATCCCTGCCGACGAACGCGGCCCCGGCGCGCTGGAAGCGGGCGTGCCGGAGTATATCGATCGTCAGATGAACACGCCTTACGCGACCGGTTCCAACTGGTATATGCAGGGGCCTTTCCATCCCGATGCCGACAAAGAGCTGGGCTATCAGTACCCGCTGATCCCGCGCGATATTTACCGCCTGGGCCTGGCGGACGCGGATGCTTTCTCCAAAGCGCAGCACGGCAAAGCGTTCGCCGACCTGAGCCACGACCAGCAGGACGCATTGCTACAGGCCTTTGAAGCCGGCAAAGCCGAATTCAAACAGGTTCCGGCTAAGGTTTTCTTCTCTTTCCTGTTACAGAACACGCGCGAAGGCTTCTTCAGCGATCCTGTGCATGGCGGCAATCAGAATATGGTCGGCTGGAAGCTGATCGGCTTTCCGGGCGCGCGCGCTGATTTTATGGACTGGGTTGAACGGGGCGAGCGCTATCCGTTCCCGCCGGTGTCGATTCGTGGGGAAAGAGCATAAGCATGGCAAACGTAATGAAAAAAGTAGATGCGGTGATCGTAGGCTTCGGCTGGGCGGGATCGATCATGGCGAAAGAGCTGACCGAAGCGGGCCTGAACGTGGTTGCGCTGGAGCGTGGCCCGCATCGCGACACCTATCCTGACGGCGCGTATCCGCAGGTTATTGATGAGCTGACCTATAACATCCGTAAAAAGCTGTTCCAGGATCTCTCCAAAAGCACCGTGACCATCCGCCATAACTCGGCGCAGACCGCGCAGCCCTATCGCCAGCTTGCCGCGTTTTTACCCGGCACCGGCACCGGCGGCGCGGGCCTGCACTGGTCAGGCGTGCATTTCCGCGTCGATCCGATCGAGCTGCGGATGCGCAGCCACTATGAAGAGCGCTACGGCAAAAAGTTTATTCCTGAGGGCATGACCATTCAGGATTTCGGCGTCACCTATGACGAGCTGGAGCCGTTTTTTGATAAGGCCGAAAAAGTGTTTGGCACCTCCGGCTCGGAATGGCGCGTTAAGGGCAAAGTCGTCGGCCAGCAGGGACGCGGCAACCCGTTCGCGCCGGATCGCTCCGACAAGTTCCCGCTGCCCGCGCAGAAGCGAACCTTCTCCGCGCAGCTGTTCGCGCAGGCCGCTGAATCCGTTGGCTATCATCCTTACGATCTGCCTTCCGCCAATACTTCCGGCCCGTACACCAACACCTACGGCGCGCAGATGGGGCCGTGCAACTTCTGCGGCTATTGCAGCGGCTACGCCTGCTATATGTATTCCAAAGCGTCGCCGAACGTTAACGTGCTGCCTGCGCTACGTCAGGAAGCGAAGTTTGAGCTGCGCGAAAACGCCAACGTGCTGCGCGTCAACCTGACCGACGACAAAAAGCGCGCTACCGGCGTGACCTATGTCGATGCGCTTGGCCGCCAGATCGAGCAGCCCGCCGACCTGGTGATCCTGTCCGCCTTCCAGTTCCATAACGTGCACCTGATGCTGCTGTCCGGCATCGGCAAGCCTTACGATCCGGTCACTAACGAAGGCACCGTAGGCCGTAACTTTGCCTATCAGAATATTTCCACCATCAAGGCCTTCTTTGATAAAGACGTCTTTACCAACAACTTTATCGGCGCGGGCGGCGCGGGCGTGGGCGTGGACGACTTCAACGCGGATAACTTCGACCACGGCAAATATGGCTTTGTCGGCGGCTCGCCGTTCTGGGTTAACCAGGCGGGCGTGAAGCCGATCTCCGGCCTGCCGACGCCGCCGGGCACGCCAGGCTGGGGCAGCAAGTGGAAAGCGGCGGTCGCCGATCACTATACGCATCATGTCTCGATGGACGCGCACGGCGCGCACCAGTCCTATCGCAACAACTATCTGGATCTGGATCCGAACTACAAGGATGCCTTCGGCCAGCCGCTGCTGCGTATGACCTTCGACTGGCAGGAAAACGACATCAAAATGTCGCAGTTTATGCATGGCCGGATGCACAAAATCGCCGAAGCGATGAACCCGAAACTGATCAGCGGCGCGCCGAAAATGCCGGGCACGCATTTCGACACCACCGTGTATCAGACCACGCATATGAACGGCGGCGCGATCATGGGCGAAGATCCGAAAACCAGCGCGGTTAACCGCTATCTGCAAAGCTGGGATGTGCCGAACGTGTTTGTTCCGGGCGCGTCCGCCTTCCCGCAGGGTCTGGGCTACAACCCGACCGGCATGGTGGCGGCGTTGACCTACTGGTCAGCGAAAGCGATTCGTGAACAGTACCTTCCAAGTCCAGGTCCGTTGGTGCAGGCGTAAGGATGACCATGATGAAAATGCTGATCCCGGCTCTGATGCTGGGTATGACCACCTTTGTTGCGGCGGCGGAGGATAACGGCGCCGATCTGATCAAGCGCGGCGAGTATCTGGCGCGCGCGGGTGACTGCGTGGCCTGCCATACCAAAATGGGTGGCGAATCTTTTGCCGGCGGGCTGGCGATGGCGACGCCCATCGGCAAGATTTACTCCACCAACATCACGCCCGATAAGAAAACCGGCATTGGCGATTACAGCTATGACGACTTTCAGAAAGCGGTACGCCACGGCGTAGCGAAGAACGGCGACACGCTCTATCCGGCGATGCCTTATCCTTCCTATGCCGTGGTTAACGATGAGGATATGCACGCGCTTTACGCCTACTTTATGCATGGCGTGAAGCCGGTTGAGGCCGAAAACAGGAAAAGCGACATTCCTTGGCCGCTGTCGATGCGCTGGCCGCTGTCGATCTGGCGCGGGCTGTTTGCACCGGACGTAAAAGCTTTCCAGGCGATTAAAGGGCAGGATGCGGTGCTGGCTCGCGGTCAGTATCTGGTGGAAGGCCTGGGCCACTGCGGCGCCTGTCATACCCCGCGTAGCCTGACCATGCAGGAAAAAGCGTTGAACGACGGCGAAGGCAGCGACTACCTTTCCGGCAGCAGCTCGCCGATTGACGGCTTTACCGCCAACAACCTGCGCGGCGACAGCCGTGACGGACTGGGCCGCTGGAGTGAAGACGATCTGACGCAGTTCCTGCGCTATGGCCGCAACGATCGTACCGCGGCCTTTGGCGGCATGACCGAAGTGGTGCAGCACAGTTTACAGCATTTAAGCGACGAAGATATCACCGCCATTGCGCGCTATCTGAAATCCCTGGGCGCGAAAGACTTAAATCAGGTCGGCTTTACGCCGGATGACAAGGTAGCGAAGGCGCTGTGGAAGGGCGACGACAGCAAACCGGGCGCGTCGGTGTACGTCGACAGCTGCGCGGCCTGCCATAAAACGGACGGCAGCGGCTATAAGCGCTTCTTCCCGCAGCTGAGCGGCAATCCTGTGGTGCTGGCGGAAGATCCAACCTCGCTTATCCATATCGTTATCAGCGGCGCGACGCTACCGGGCGTGAAGGGTGCCCCTTCTGCCATCGCCATGCCGGCTTTCGGCTGGCGGCTGAACGACCAGCAGGTCGCCGACGTGGTGAACTTTATCCGCACCAGCTGGGGCAATACGGCCAAAGAGCAGGTTAGCGCCAGCGACGTGGCGAAAGTGCGTAAAAACGACGCTGAACAGCAGGGCAGCGTGGATATTGAGAAGCTGACTGAAGTGAAATAAGCGACTTTGACCGGTAAAAAAGCGGCCAGTAAATGGCCGCTTCAGATTGTAGACGGCGTGCCCGATCCGGGGACAGATTGCTTCCACAAAGATGCAGAAAACGGCATTGATGTCCGCTCATTACCAAGAGTTACGCCGGAACCGCCAAAATTTTGTTACCCGGCACCCTTTTCCAGCCCGGCCAGATTGCGCTGTAAAAGTTGAAACACCCAGTAAATAAGGTACGCCAGTCAGGCGTGTACCTTAATGGTTGGGAGCAGATTTTGATTGTTAATCAAGCTCGTCATCAGACGTGTATGTTCCTTCGAAAGGATCTGTCCATTTATAATCATTATAAAATAAAGTTACTACATCACCAGTGTCCCATCGTAGTGTTCCTCCTCCACTGGAGAATATTTTCCATTTACCACGGGTGTTGTTGCTAAATTCAATAGTCCCTTTAGCATAACAGGGTGAATAACGATCATGTACATTAAAACTTAAAGGCACCGGATACGCCTCAGAAAAAAAATCCGTCACGTCTCGCTCTGTTATTTTAAATGCCAGGCAGCCATTTTTGACATTTCCTGATTCATCTTCGGTTTTTCCCGTTTCATCAATTTTAATGCCTGTGATTTTTCGGGTCGCCATATGTCCTGCAAAAGCTATATTTATAGTAAAAAACACACACAGCATGACGAAAATTTTTTTTACCATTGTGCTGTACCCGCTTCTGTCTTAACTTTATATGATACTTCAGGATGTCTGAAAATTTCAGTCATCGATACTTTTAATGTGTCAGAAAGTTCAGCTACAAGCCATTTCAATGAACTGTTTTGGGCATCATTGATCTTTTCATAAATAGCATCCTGGTCTTCACCTGAAACAGGTTTTCCAACTATTTCTATGCCCAGAGAATCAAAGTTAGCAGGGTATCTTTCTGGATATGGCTTTTTCTGTTCTAAACGAGAGAGCTGCTTATATTTATTCAGTAATGGCTTTATTTTGGAAATTTCCGAAGGTTTGCATTTCTTTTCCATGTAGCATCTGGATCTTATATTGCCGACATGATAAGTAATTTTAAAGACTGAAGCTGTCTGGTAAATAGTACCGTCTTTATCTATCAGAAAATGTGCACCATTTGCACCTGTGTTTTTATAACTGTTAAAAGAGCTTTCTGCTGTCGATCCTCCGGTCTGATGTACGATAATCCCATTTACTTTGTCCAGTTTGCCACGCTCTATCGTGCTGAAACGTCTGACGATAATACGTTCCGCATCCACTAACCCATTTTTATTAACGAATAGCATAGTTATATTCCCTTATATTACTTATAGTTAAATATCCGTATTAGCTTTAATATCATATCCCATAGAAACCGTACCCGCTATATTTCTCCCCGCATTTCGCAAAACGTAATCCATCTTTATCCTGGAGAACGCGAGGCTGACCGCTTCACGCGGGACGCGCATGGTATTGAGATACACAGGATTTACGCCGGTGATGATAATATCCTGAAGCGTAATGTGCATATACTCCAGCGGAGAGCCGCCAGCTTTTCTGACAGTCAAAACGGCTTCAGGTATACGTTTTCCAGTAAGACAATAATGAAGTAAGTTGGTGCTGGTCTTATCGATATAATGTTCAAAATACAAGTCGTCAACGGTACACTTCCCGGCGCCGCCACCCCATCCCAGGTGCATATTTGATGCCTGTCTGACAGACCATTCCCAACTCAGGATTTCTGTTTCACCTTTATGTGTAGAATCCTGAGACTCGCCTTCAATTCCATTAAATTTTATGAAAATATCCTGAGCCATAATTCTTCCTTGTATAAATAAAATGATTACTGCTTTTCTTTGCCTCGTATAAACTTCCAATAAAGGTTGATCACGTAACTGAAAACATCTCTGTCAGACCGCTGGTTGGATATTTCACGCCATCGTGCCTGAAGAACATCTGCAATCGCTCTGGCTTCCGGGACTGAACTTGCCAGCTGGTTCAACTTTGGAACGCTTGGCTTGTCTCCCTGGCGCACTGCTGCCGGGGCATGGTCAAAGCCGGGCCACTGGCGGTTTACACAAGGCCGGTTCCCCGTTATAAAACCGCTGCTACTCAGCTAAATCAACACTTATTTTATTACCCCTGCAAAGGTCAATCTTGCTCGCAACGTCACTACACCAGGGTCAAAAAAATGACGCTGATAATGCCGCTCCGCAAGCTGAATACGTATATAACAACCAATACGACAACACAGGCGTTATTTTGATATACCGGTTGGGCCGCACATTTACACACAGAAGTTTCTGCGAGACCCGCAATTGAAACGCAATATCCGTCGCTTTTGAGACCAGATGGAATCTTATCGTCAGCTACATGCCATAGTCGCCAGGAAGAGGTTACCAGAAAAATGATGTTGAAACGGACGCAGATAATTAGCGCGGGCGAGCGCTTGTTTATTACCGCTCCTGTCGCAACTACTGGAACGACCTGAGGCAAAGAGTAACGGCAAAGGCATGAAAGCGTTGGCCCGGATAGCGTCGGTAGCAGGGCAACATATTTTTATACCTTTCAGATGAAGCGGCCAGCAAACTGGCCGTTTTTTTGCCGTGTCGAAAGCGTCTGGTTTAAACCGACGAGCCTTCCTGCCAGAGCCGGACAGAAGAACGTTCTGCTTTTCCTGGCATGCGTTTTTATTCAGTAACATGTAATTAAGCGCCAGATCTCAGTCGCCTGCTACACTTTCTTCGAGCTTGTTCTTCAGCACATACCTCAAACGAAGGAGATGTTATGCAACTTTCGCCTTATTTATACTTTTCGGGAAACTGTGAAGAGGCTATCGCTTTTTATCAGCAGGCCACGGGAGCCGAACTGACGGTTAAAATGACCTGGGGTGACGTGCCTGCGGAGAAAAAACAGCAGCCGCAGAAACAGAACAGCCCAAGCGCGGAACAGCCAGCGGATGATAAAATCATGCACGCGCTGCTGCATATCGGCGACGGCGAGCTGCAAATGAGCGACAGCGCGGAAGCGGTAAGCTATAACGGTTTTGCCGTCAGCCTGTCGAGCAACGATCCTGCCGAAGGCAAACGCTGGTTCGATAATCTTTCCGCTGGCGGTAAGGTCACGCTGGAATGGGAAGAAACCTTCTGGGCGGCCGGTTTCGGTACGCTGATCGATAAGTTCGGCGTGCCGTGGCGCATCAACGTAAATAAACCCGCTACTGACTGATTTTCAGCCGATCCAGCGTGGCAAGCAGCGCGTCGACCTTCGGCAGCAGCTGCTTTCTGCGCGGCCAGACGATAAATAGCGGCAGACCTTCTACCGCCAGCTCTGGCAGGATCGGTACCAGCGCGCCGCTGGCCAACTCTTTTTCCAGCAGCCAGGTCGCCATTTGCGCCACGCCGAGTCCGGCTACTACGGCGGCGACCTGGGCTTCGCCATCCCCTAACGCCATCCGATAAGGCAGGGTTCGGGTTATCGTTCGTCCATCCGGCGAACGGATATGCCACGGACTGGTGCTGCCATCTACCCGATCGTAAACAATGGCTCGCCTTTCGGTCAGCGCCTGCAAAGAGTCGGGCACGCCGTGCTGCGCCAGATAGTCCGGCGAAGCGCAGAAGATCAGCCTTTCATTACCCAAAAAGCGGCAGCCCAGCGAGGGCGGAAAATCTGTCGAGCCGCCAATACGTATCGCGATATCCACGCCTTCCTCAAACAGATCGACAAAGCGATCGGAGAAAGAGAGGGCAATCTGCATCTCCGGGTTCTGCTGGCAAAATTCGTTGATAAGCGGCATCACCCGCATCCGGCCAAAGGTGTTGGGCACGGCAATCCGCAGCCGTCCGACCGGAATGGCGCGCTGGGCGGCCAGTACGGATTCCGCTTCCGCCAGCTCGCTCAGCACACGCGTACAGGTTTCATAAAAGGCCTGACCGGCATCCGTCAGCGCCAGTCGTCGCGTGGTGCGTTCAAACAGCCGCGAGCCGAGCCGGGCTTCCAGCCTTGCCACGCTTTTGCTGATGGCTGAACTGGTCAGATGCAACGAATCGGCGGCGGCGGTAAAACTGCCGTGTTCCACGCTGGCGACAAAGGGGGTGATATCTTTAAGGCGATCCCGACCGATCATTATTCATGACTCATATTCTCAAATAATATGAATTTATACCTCTAATAGGATTTTAATTCTCTATTAAGCTTAATGAATTAGCAATCAGGAGGAAAATTTATGCAACAACGCGCACTTATTGTCGGCGTCAGCGGCGTTATCGGTACCGCACTGGCAGAGCAGCTGACCGGCGACGGTTGGGAAGTTTATGGCCTTTCACGCGGCCGCACGGCGGTGCCGGCGGGCTGCACGGCATTGACCGCCGACCTTACCGATGCTGAATCCGTTAAGAAAGCGCTGGCTGACCTGAAGGTTGATAAGGTCTTCTTCAGCGTCTGGTCGCGTCAGGCCAATGAAAAAGAGAATATCCGCGTAAACGGCGCGATGGTGCGTAACGTGATCGACGCGCTGGGCGACGGCCTGAAAGGCGGCCACGTGGCGCTGGTCACCGGCCTTAAACACTATCTGGGGCCGTTTGACGCCTATGGCAAAGGCGCGGTGCCAATGACGCCGTTCCGCGAAGAGCAGGGCCGCCAGCCTGTCGATAACTTCTATTACGCGCAGGAAGATGAAGTCTTTGCGGGCGCGAAGAAGTATGGCTTCACCTGGAGCGTGCACCGTCCGCATACCATTATCGGCTTTGCGCTGGGCAACGCGATGAACATGGGCCAGACGCTGGCCGTTTATGCCAGCCTCTGCAAGCAGACCGGCCAGCCGTTTATCTTCCCCGGCTCGAAAGCGCAGTGGGAAGGCGTGACCGATATGACCAGCGCAAGCGTGCTGGCGCAGCAGCTGGAATGGGCCGCGACCACGCCGTCGGCGCAGAATGAAGATTACAACGTGGTCAACGGCGACGTGTTCCGCTGGAAATGGATGTGGGGCCAGATCGCCGACTATTTTGGCGTGGAAGCCGCGCCTTACCCGGACGAGATGCAGCCGCTGGAAGGGCGGATGGATGCGGCGGCAGAGCAGTGGAAAGCCATCGCGCAGCAGTTCGACCTCAAGGAAGCGGATATCAACCGGCTGGTTTCCTGGTGGCATACCGACGCCGATCTGGGCCGCCCGATGGAGGTCTTTACCGACGTCAGCAAAAGCCGCAAGGCGGGCTTTACCGGTTATCAGCCCACGCGCGATGCGTTTTTCGCGCTGTTTGACAGGTTGAAGGCGGAAAAACTTATCCCGGCCTGATGCTACAGGCGCCGCGCGTGACGGCCATTACGCGCGGCGCGCTGCTTCAGGCTGCACATATTCCTGACGCAGCATGCCATAGAGCGCGCAGTCCCAGCGCGCTTCTCCTACCGCCACGCCCTGCCGCTGTACGCCTTCCCGCACAAAACCCAGCTTCTCGTAGGTACGTATCGCCGCCTGATTAAAGGTGTAGACGCGTAGCTCAATACGCTCGATGCCTTCCTGCTGAAAAGCCGTCGCAATCAGTTGGCGCAGCATGTGCTCCGCCAGATTTTGTCCCCGCATCGCTGGATTGACCACCACGCGACAGAGGCAGGCCAGATGGTTGTTCCAGTCAAAGCCTGTCTGCGCCACGGCAGCCAGTTCGCCCGCCTGTTTTCCGGCAAAAGTAAGCAGCCTGGCAGGCTGCTGGCTGGCGGAATCCAGCAGCGTGGCGAGAAACGACTCTTCCAGCGGCCAGGCGACGCCCGGCCCGGCCCACTGCGTAACGTCGGCCTGCGACGTAAACCAACTGCTTAAGGCAAGCCGATCTTGCTCGGCGAAAAAGGCAATCTGCATAGGGTGCTCGCTCAGGCTAAAAAAGGTGAGTGGCGAAAATCCGCGAAGGGTTCAACTTTCTTTGTTCCGCAGGTCTGGCGGCGCTATCCGGCCTCATTCTGCAACAATTGTTTCCTGGTGGAAACAATAGCCGAAAGAGGCGCCTGACTGTTGCGAAAAAAGCCGCCTGCGTTAGGATGAAGTTATCCGGGCAGGCCAAAAAGGCGCTGACCCCCACATGACTCTTATACTGGCAGGGGCAATCATGAGCAATAAAACCATTCACTGGAACGGCGGCTTGCAGCCGGAAGCGGTAAATATCCTGTCTGCCGACGGCGGCATGATCGTCTGCCCGACCAAAGTGGGCTACATCATCATGACTTCCGATGCGAAAGGCCTGGAGCGCAAGTTCGACGCCAAGCAGCGCAACCGCAATAAGCCGGGCGTGGTGCTGTGTGGCTCGCTGGAGCAGCTGAAAGAGCTGGCGCAGCTGAACCCGGAAATTGAATCGCTGTATCAGCAGCACTGGGACAAAGACGTGCTGCTGGGCTGCATCCTGCCGTGGAAAGAAGAGGCGGTGGCGCGTATCCCGGAAGACGGTTCAAAAGATCTGATGATGGATCGCCGTCAGACCAGCTGCTTCGTGATTAAATTCGGCGTGCCCGGCGAGAAACTGGCGAAAGAGCTGTGGGAAAACCACGGTAAATTCTCCTTCGCCAGCTCGGCTAACCCATCAGGCAAAGGCAACCGTGGCCTGGTCGAAGGCATCGGCGAGCGTATCGAATCCCAGGCGGATCTGATTATCGAAGCCAACGACTATGTGAAGTCTATCCAGCCTAACGAATCGGAGAAAACCCGCTACGAGCAGGGCGTGATGGTGGCGATGGTGGATGAAAACGGCAAGCTGGTGCCGGAGCAGAAGGGTGAGCGCAACATTACGCCTTGTCCGGTGCTGATCCGTAAAGGGCTGGACGTGGATAAAATCATGTCGATGCTGTCAGACACCTTTACCACCTGGGATTACCGCCACGGCAACTACTACTGATTATGCAGGGCGGAGCTTCGGTTCCGCCTTACCTCAGCGCTTTCTGCAGCGCGGCGATAAACAGTCTGACGCGCGGCGCAATCAGGCCGTTCTCTTTGGTCAGGATCCAGGATTTATAAAGATCCATTTCCCATTCCGGCAGTACCCGACAGAGTTTTCCTTCCTCCACCGCCTGTAGGGCAACGTAATCCGGCAGATAGGCTATCCCCGTTTGCGCCACCGCTGAATTAACCAGCGCGGTACTGTTATTGGCGCGAAACCGGCTGCGCACCTCGATATCCCGCTTCTGCTTCTCTTTGCGAAAGGGCAGCGAGATAGTATGGGCCGGGCCACGAAACAGGATAAAGTCGTGGCGCGTCAGATCTTCCGGCCGTTGGATAGCGCTAAAACGCTCAAGGTAGGCTGGCGCGGCGTAAAGCCCCCAGCTGATATCCATCAGCGGCAGGCAGTGCGGATGTTCCGGCCTGTCGCGGCGGATGACGATAGCCAGATCGAGATTATCGTCCACCAGATTCACCGGCCTGTCGGTAAGGTCGAGATCTACGCTGACGTGCAAATTGCCCGCCACGAACTGGTTCAGCACCGGCACGATGCACTGGCAGCCGAAGGTAACCGGCGCGACGACGCGCAGGCTGCCGGTCGGCTCCTCGTGGAAGCGGCGAATAAAAAGCTCGGCGCTTTTTACCTCGCTGAGAATGCGCGCGCAGTAGTGATACCAGGTCATGCCGACCTCGGTTACGGCGATCTTGCGCGTGGTGCGCAGCAGCAGCTTTGCGCCCAGGCGTATTTCCAGCGCGGCGATCTCTTTGCTGACCGCCGACTTGGATATCCCCAGCTGTTTTGCCGCTTCGGTATAGCTCAGCGTTTCTACCACGCGGGCAAAAATCACCATCGCGTGCAGGTTTTCGACGTCGCTCATTAGCGGGCGGAGATTGCCAGCGCGCTGCCCGCAAAGACAAACAGGCTGCCGACGGCACGATTAAGCAGGCGCAGGCGCGACGGGTTGGCAAATACGCCAGAAAGGCGGCGACCGGCGCAGGCGTAAGCGAACATCAGGCCGCAGTCCGTGACGGCCCAGGTGACGGCCAGCGTGGCGAACTGGACAGCGTGCGGCTGGCTGGCTTCCACAAAGTTAGGAAACAGCGCGGCGAAAAACAGCAGGTCTTTGGGATTGCTGATGCCGACCATATAGCCTTTACGAAACAGTTTAAGCAGGCCGGGCATCGCCTGCGGCTGGCCGCTGATAACGATGCTTTCTGCCGGCGCGCTGTTGCGCCAGGCGCTGATGCCCAGCCAGATCAGATAGGCGGCGCCGACCACTTTCAGCACGGTAAAGGCGGTAGTGGAGGCCGCCAGGATCGCGCCCAGCCCCAGCGCCGATGCGGTCATCAGCGTCATGGCCGCCATCACGCCGCCGATCACCGTCGCCAGCGCGCGGCGTCGGCCGTAGCGCAGCCCGTGCGTCATGCTGACCAACGCAGAAGGGCCGGGAACGGCGATAAGAACGGCAATAATACCGGCATAGGCAAGCCAGAGGTGGAGCGACATAACACTATTCCTTGAACAATGAGCGACAGGAACCTTTCGGGTGGCCGTAGCTTAATGGCTGCGCAGGGGGAAGTAAATTAAGCAGAAGCGGTTCGGGGCGGAGAATGCGAGCCGCCCCGTAAAACTAACGGACTTTTTTCACCAGCACGGGAATTTGGCGCAGTTTGTTAGCCAGCCATAGCCCGCCCAGCAGCATCACGGCGATAAATGCGGAGACGCCAGCCCAGCCGTAGCCGTGCCAGAACACGCCGCCCAGCGTCCCCGCCACGCTCGATCCCAGGTAATAAAAGAAAAGGTAGAGCGAAGAAGCCTGGCCTCTGGCGCGACGGGCGCGGTGACCGACCCAGCTGCTGGCGACCGAATGCGCGGCGAAAAAACCGGCGGCGAACAGCATCAGGCCTGGCAGCACCAGCAACAGCGTGGTGAACTGGGTAGCGATCAGGCCGGCCAGCATCAACAGCAGCGAAGCCATCAGCACCACGCCGCGCCCGTAGCGAGCGGTCATCACGCCCGCCTTCGGCGAGCTGTAAGTGCCGGTCAGATAGACGACGGAGAGCAGACCGACCACCGTCTGGCTGAGGGAAAAAGGCGCGGCCAGAAAGCGAAAGCTGACATAGTTAAACAGCGTCACGAAGCTGCCCATCAGAATAAAGCCGACCAGGAACAGCATCGGTAATCCCATATCCCGCCACTGGAACATAAAGTTGACCAGCAGCTGGTGCGGCCGCAGCGAAGTGGCGCGGAAGTGCTGCGAAGGGGGCAACAGGCGGAAAAACAGCCCGGCGGCCGTCAGCGCGAACAGGCCGACCACGAACAGCGAAACGTTCCAGGAAAAGTGATCGGCCAGCATGCCGGTAGAGAGCCGCCCAACCAGGCCGCCAATCGAATTACCGCTGATATAAAGGCCCATAGAGAAAGAGAGGAAAACCGGGTGCAGCTCCTCACTCAGCCAGGTCATTGCCACCGCCGCGACGCCGCTTAGCGCCAGCCCGGTCAACGCGCGCATCGCCAGCACGCCTTCCCAGCTGCTCATGGTGGCGCAGATCAGCGTAAAGCAGGCGGCCAGCAGCAGCGAAACGGACATCACCGATTTACGGCCGATGGCGTCCGACAGCGGCCCGGTCACCAGCAGCCCCAGCGCCATCATGATGGTGGTGACCGACAGCGACAGGCTGCTTTGCGCAGGCGTCAGATGAAAGCTTTGCGAAAAAACAGGTAGCACAGGCTGCACGCAGTACAGTACGGCGAAGGTGGACAGGCCGGCGCAGAACAGCGCCAGCGTGGCGTGCATAAATCTGCGCGTGCCGCGAATAATATAGGTTTTATTTATATCAGGAGAATTAACGGGAGAAACTAAACTGTCGTCTTCATCTGTAAGACTTTCCGAGTGCAACGCTGCGGATTTATTTACTACCGGTGCCACGAGATTTCCTTAATCGTATTTGAAAGGGCTGGTTTGCTATCAGATAAACTTATCGCTGCCATCGCCATAACAGCATTTGACCCGCATTAGTATTCGGCCGTTTAAATTTAATGTAAATGAGAAATTTAAATAATTTTTCAAAGAATGAAAAAGCATCGCTTTAATTTTCGATTGAAGCTGCTTTGTACCGACTGCGGGCAAGCAGAAAGAAGCAACAGGCGGAAGCCCGAAAGATGGGGCAAGGTGGGCCTGAACCTGCTAAAGAGAGGGCGGCTGCTTTATTTCATTTTTTTCAGAAAATGTAAGAGGGGTTTCACCTCTTGCTATTCCTTTAATCAAGGAGGGAAATAGCGATTATTCTTTGTTTGTTTATTTTTTGAAATATTATCTTAACTTCTGTCATATTCGCGCTTATTTGCACTATGAGACACGAGTACTATACTTAACCTTATACATAATTAACCGTACACCACATTGTCAATCATCGACATCAGGAGGTTTTTATCGCTTTTAATCATAACGACCTGACCATTGACAATAACCTGGCAGATTACGAAGCTTATTATCACGATTATGAAGCGCTGGATATGCTGGCCGAACCGCAGCCTGAACCTATTCAGGGACTGCCTGCGCCGGATATTCTGACGCCTTCCGATCGCTACCAGGAACTCTTTGAAGCCGTGCAGAGCGCAAGGATCTTTGCCGACAGCAAAACCTTTGCAGACTGCGCGCCGAAAATCGAACCGGAGATGATCCTCTACCGCTACTTTATTCAGCGCGAGCGAGAGGATTTTAACCTGCTGGCCTTTGTGCTGGAGAATTTCGACCTGCCGAAAATTAACGACAGCCGCTACGTGGCCGATCCGGCAAAAAGCATGGGCGAGCATATTGACTCGCTGTGGCCGGTACTGACGCGCAAGCCGGAAAAGCATTCTGAATTTTCTTCGCTGCTGCCGTTGCCGGAACCTTATGTCGTGCCGGGCGGCCGCTTTGGCGAAACCTACTATTGGGATTCGTACTTCAGCATGCTGGGCTTCGCGGCTGGCGGACAGACCGATCTGCTGCGCCAGATGGCGGATAACTTTGCGTGGATGATCGATACATATGGCCATATTCCAAACGGCAACCGCACCTATTATTTGAGCCGCTCGCAGCCGCCAGTGTTTGCGCTGATGGTCGAACTGTTTGAAAAAGATGGCGTTAGCCAGGCGCAGCGTTATCTTCGTCAGCTGAAGCGTGAATATGACTTCTGGATGGACGGCACGGAGTCGCTGACGCCCGGCGAAGCATGGCGTCATGTGGTGATGATGCCGGACGGATCGGTACTGAATCGCTACTGGGACGATCGCGATACGCCGCGCGACGAATCCTGGATTGAAGACGTGGAAACCGCCAGAAACTCGGCGCGGCCTTCCAGCGAGGTTTATCGCGATCTGCGAGCGGGCGCGGCCTCCGGCTGGGACTTTTCCTCCCGCTGGCTGAGCGAAGCAGGACGGCTGGAAAGCATCCAGACCACCAGCATTGTACCGATCGATTTAAACGCGTTTCTCTACAAGCTGGAAACCACGATCGCTCGCCTGTCTGCCCGTAAAAACGATCGTGCGACCGCAGAACTGTTTCAGCAAAAAGCCGTGCGCCGCCGTGAAGCGGTCGATGCCTGGTTATGGGACGCACAGGCCGAGCTGTACCGCGACTACAACTGGCGGGAGCGCGAAAAAGGCGCTTTCTCGGCGGCTGGCGTGACGCCGCTTTACGTAGGAATGGCCAGCCTGGAGCAGGCGGCTGCCACCGCTGCGGCGGTACGCTCGCATCTGCTGGCGCCGGGTGGCGTGCTGACTACGGTAGAAGAAACCGGTGAGCAGTGGGACAAACCCAACGGCTGGGCGCCGATGCAGTGGATGGCGATCAAGGGTTTTAATAACTACGGTGAAGAGCTGTTGGCGAAAGAAATAGCCGCACGCTGGCTTCAGGTAACGGGCGCTACCTATCATCGTCACCATAAGATGGTGGAGAAATATAACGTTGCCGGCCGCGCGCCGGTATTAGCGGGCGGCGGCGAATATCCGTTGCAGGATGGATTCGGCTGGACAAACGGCGTTACGCGTCGCCTGCTGGCGATGTATCCGGATGCGGCGCCGAAGCGATAAATGGCGCGCTTAATTATTAAAGGCCTTCATTATGAAGGCCTTTTTTATTCAGGGTCGGCGAAAATAATATGCCATCACTGGGTAAGGTGAACTTTATCAACCGTTTTGCCGGGAAGGGAAAAGGAGCAAATCAGCAGCATGGCGTTGGCCGCCGCCGAATACAGATTTATTCCTCTGCTGAAAACTGGCGGCGGTTATCAATAATCTGATGCAGATTATCCTCGATCCAGTCGGCCAGGCCCGTAATGCGGTCGCGCGCTTCATGACCCAACACGGTAAGTTTGTATTCAACGTGCGGCGGGATCACTTCATAAGCGATACGCTCCACAAAGCCGTCTTCCTCCATAAAACGCAGCGTTTGCGCCAGCATTCTTTCACTGACGCCGCCTATTTTGCGCCGCAGTTCGCCAAAGCGCAGCGTGTCGTTCTCCAGCGCAATCAGCACCAGCAAACTCCAGCGGCCGGTCAGGCGTTTTAATACTTCGCGCGACGGACAGTCGCGGTTCAATAATTCGCCGCGTTGCAGCCTGTCGCGAAGCGAAACGATTGAGGAACTATTTTTTTCCATACTAACAAACCTGTAAGTACTTACTTTTGGTTAGTGTATGGCATAGGCTGATTGAACACAACGCTTCCGGGGCTAAGCCGGATGCGCTTTTATCACCGCTAAGGAGAACATTATGATTGCAGTAACCGGAGCAACCGGCCAGCTTGGCCGCCTGGTGATTGATGCTTTACTGAAAAGAACGTCTGCCGAAGAGCTGGTCGCCGTGGTGCGTTCGCCGGCGAAAGCGGCCGACCTCGCCGCGCTGGGCGTTCAGGTACGCCAGGGCGATTATAACCAACCGCAGACGCTGGCCGACGCTTTTCGCGGCGTGGATAAAGTGCTGCTGATTTCCTCCAGCGAGATCGGCCAGCGTGAGGCGCAGCATAAAGCGGCCATCGAGGCGGCCAAAGCAGCAGGCGTTAAGCTGCTGGCCTATACCAGCCTGCTTCATGCCGACAGCTCGCCGATGGGGCTGGCCGATGAACACCGGGCAACCGAGCAGGCGCTGATTGCATCCGGCGTGCCTTACGTTATTCTTCGCAACGGCTGGTACAGCGAAAACTATGCCGCCAGCATTGCGCCAGCGCTGACGCACGGCGTGTTTATTGGTGCGGCCGACGAGGGCAAAATCGCTTCTGCTACCCGTCAGGATTATGCTGAAGCGGCGGCTGCTGTACTGACCAGCGACGCGCCTGTTGATAAAGTTTACGAGCTGGCGGGCGACGAGGCCTATACGCTGACGCAGTTCGCAGCGGAAATCGCCCAGGCCAGCGGTAAAGCCGTACGTTATCAAAATTTGCCTCAGGACGACTTTGCCGCCGCGTTAAAAGCGGCCGGTTTGCCTGACGGGCTGGCAGAGATGCTGGCGGATTCGGATGCCAATGCGGCCAAAGGCGCGCTGTATGATGACAGCCATACTTTAAGCCGCCTGATCGGCCGGGCGACCACGCCGTGGCAGGATGTGGTAAAAGCGTTTGTGGCCAAAGCTTAAAGCCGCGCTTTTCGCACGGGACGCGGTGATAGCTGTTAAAGCATTGCTGCGTCCGGATAATCTTGCAAAAGGGATCCCCGGTCGTCCCGCTCGATCGCCAGGATCCTTTGCTGTTGGCTAATCTTTTTGACAAAGCCGGTCAAATATCTTCACTATCGGGCAAACCGTTAATGCTGCACTATCCTTAAACATTCCTGGTGAAAATAAGGACAACCGGCATGACGTTAATCAAGAAAGTCGCTTTACCGTTATTAATCAGCTCCGCGCTCTGGTCACAATTTTCTGCCGCCGCGCCCGTTAATTACGCAATGGACAGCGGGCATACCTCCGTTGTTGTTTCGTGGACCCACTTCGGTTTTTCCCATCCAACGGCCGATTTGTCTGATGTTACCGGCAATATTGATTTTGATGCCGCTAAAGTCAGCGATTCTAAAGTGGACGTGACTATTCCGGTCAACAGCATTGATACGCACGTAGACAAGCTGACCGAAGAGTTCAAAGGCCCGGAATATTTCGACGTGACCAAATATCCGAATGCGACCTTTAAAAGCACAAAAGTGGTCAGCACCGGTAAAAATACCCTGGATGTACACGGCGACCTGACCATTAAGGGCATCACCAAACCTGTCGTGCTGCATGCGGTGCTGAACAAGCAGGGCATGCACCCGATGGTGAAGAAGGAAGCGGTTGGCTTTGATGCCACCACCACCTTTAAACGCTCCGACTTTAAGCTGGATAAATATGTGCCGGCCGTCAGCGACGACGTGAAGCTGACCATTACTACCGAAGCCTACGCGAAGTAATTCCGCATCGGCTGCTCTGAAGCCCGCTTTTCAGCGGGCTTTAAATCGGGCCGCTATAGCTCAATTACGCGATCGGCAGAGGCGATGGTGGAAGGGCGGTGGGCCACGATAATGCGGGTGATTTTAAGCGAGGAGATGGCGTTATTAATGGCCTTTTCATTCTCGATATCAAGATGGCTGGTTGCTTCATCCATAAACAGGATGCTGGGACGCCGGTAAAGCGCCCGGGCAATAAACAGCCGCTGTTTTTGACCGCCGGAAATGCCTGCGCCTAACTCGCCAATCAGGGTTTCATAGCCCATCGGCATACTCATTATTTCGTGGTGAATATTGCTGTAAACCGCACACGCCATAATCAGCTCCCGGTTAGCATCCGGGGAAAAACCGCAGATATTGTCCGCGATAGATCCTGAAAAAAGCCGGTCATCCTGCAGCACGCAGGCAATGCTTTGCCGGAAGTTATTCAACCCGATTTTATGAATATCCAGGCCTCCGGCCAGAATTTCGCCGCTGGTGGGCATAAGGAGACCGCTCATGACTTTAAGCAAGGTCGTTTTCCCGACGCCGGAAGGGCCGACGATAGCAACGCTTTCCCCGGGCTGAACGGCAATATTCAGATCGGTAAAAATCGGTTTTGATAACGCATCATATTGATAGCTGACTTGTTTGACGTTAAGCGCAATACCTTCTCCGGGCCTGAAAATAGCCCGTGGCGCGACGGTTTCTTCTGCCTCGGTGAAAATAAGGTCGGAAATCCTTTCATTATGAAGCGAGAGCATTCGCAGACTCAGCGCCAGATCGATCAGGCTGCCAGCGCGCTGGGAAAATTGTCCCCGGTAGGAGTTAAAAGCCATAAACATCCCCAGGGTCATATTATTATCAATCACCATGGAAGCCCCCAGCCAGAGTATGGCCACCTGATCCAGCGTGCTGACCAGGGTATTGATGCCGCCAAACATCATATTAAACCGGGTAATTTTAATGCCGGTATTGGTGGCGTCGATATTCAGATTAAGCCAGTGGCTGGAGCGAATATTATCGATACCAAGGGATTTTACGGTGGAAATACCGTAAAGCGTTTCCATAAAGTGGGAGCTGGATTTGGCGCCTTTGACAATCTGTTCTTCTGACAGCTGGCGATACAGGCGATAGGTAACCAGACGCATCAGTGCATAACAAAGGGTAAAGCCCATCACGACCCAGACCAGCCAGCCGCCGTAAACCATCATCATCGCAAAAAGCCCGATAGTCATAATGGTATCGATAATCCCGGTAACGATGCTGTTGGTAAATGTTGTTCTGATGGCGTCCAGCGAGGAGAAACGGGACTGAATATCGCCAAGATGTCTCTTTTCGAAAAAGGATAAAGGCAGCTTCATCAGATGATCGAACAGCGTGGTCTTCCACTGCACATCCGTCAACGTGCCCAGCGCGATCGAGGTCCATGCCCGTATTACGCTGACAAAGGCTTTAAACAGGGTAAAGATAATCAGGCCGAGACAGATCACGGTTAGCAGATCGTAATCATGCGCCTGAATAACATGGTCAGTCACCAGCTGAGTTCCTACCGGCAGGAGCAGATTAATCGACTCAATGACGACTGACAGCGCGAATATTTTTAACAGCGCGCCGGGCAGACCATTGATGTTTTTCATCAGATCCAGCAGGCGCAGCCGGGTTTTTACCGTCTCTTTGTGGAATTCCTTATCCGGCCACAGCTCCAGCGCCACGCCGGTAAAGTGGTTGGACATATCCTTCATACCCACCACCCGCCGCCCGAAGGCCGGATCGTGGATCACAAATGAGTTGTGGCGCACTTTTACCAGGACAACAAAATGGTTCATATCCCAGTGCAAAATGCAGGGCGTTCTCAGCTTACCGACCTCATTGATATCCAGCGAAAGCGCGCGGGTTTTCAGCTGAAGCTGCGAGGCGATGCCGGCCACAAGATTTAAGGTCGCGCCTTTGGTTGATACGCCGAACTTCTGACGAAGGTTAAATAAATCGACGTTCAGACCGTAGTAAGAAGAGACCATCGCCAGGCAAGCCAGCCCGCACTCTGAGGACTCCGACTGCAAAATTTTCGGAACTTTACGGCGCAGTGAAAAATTTATTTTGCTGTTAATTTTTTCAAAAAGCGACTTACCTGTCATTGACAACTCCACTCACGCTATTTTTTATTTTATTTATAGGCGCAATCGCCCATTGATATAACGGCTTTTTCTCAAGGAAGACGATGACCCTGGCCTGAAGGCCGCCAGATATTTGCAGTTTTTTTCCCTTATCACTGAATTCTATATCGTTAATGGCAACCAGAACTTTGTAATAAGAGCCTTTCTCCTGGCGGGCACCGCTGCTATAGGTGCTCATCTCCTGCGGCGAGGCAGGGACAGAGGAAATCGAGATGATTTTTCCTGGGAATTGCCCAAACTTATCAGCAGGGAAAGCGTTGTAGCGGATATTAATGCCGTCCTGCACTTTGACATAGGGCAGGCTGTTATCCGGAAGCCAGAGCAATAAAAAATAGTGCACGTTATCCACCGGCTTAATCTGCGCCAGGCTGGCGCCGGTCTCCACCATCTGGCCCGGCGTTACGCTAAGCGATTCGATAATACCGTCAAGCTTTGCACTGATAATGATACTGTTATTCGCTTTATATTCTGCCAGCTGTCGTTCCAGATCGCTTAGCTGAGATTTATTTTGAATAATCTGGTTATCAAAATCTGCGGCACGCGTAAATTTATCGCTGCGTAATTGCGAAAGCTGTATTTTTTCCTGAATACTCTGACTGTTCAGCGCCTGATAGGCGCTCTGCTGGGAAAGCGACTGCGCGCGCTGATAATTAAGCTGATCCTGAGTGATTAACCCTTTTTTTAAATACTTTTCATAGTTATTCAGGCTTTCATTCATTTTTTTTACGCCTTCGCGGGCGCTGTTAACCATCTTCTCGGTTTCTTTATGGGCCTTTGCATAGCTGTCTATCTGCGACTGCAGGTTTTCCAGCGTAGACGCTTTATTACTTTCTAATTTAGCAATCATTGCATGAAGATTAGCCGTCTGAATTTTAATGGATTCGACGGCGGCGCTGCTGACGTTTCCTGAAGAGGTAATACGGGCAACGTCCAGTTCATACAGCGGATCGCCTTTTTTAACGCGATCGCCAACCTTAACAAAGGTGGTGGTGATATAACCCTGCTGTGGTGAATTAATATTGATAGCATGAGGAAGGGTAATCACTTCACCATCAACATCAATACGTCTGCTGTAATCAAAGAAGACCATAGCCAGTATAACTACGATAAGAAAAAGCAGGCAAAATCCTGTAATAACAGATGCTGGTATCTTAGAAATAAGCAGCGCCTTTCCTGTCCACTTCTGGCGCTGATAATCCAACGCGTCGCTGCGGAACAGGCTTTTATTTTTATTGTTATCCATAGGAGTTTCCAGAGAGAAAAAAAGAGCCACCGGAGTGGCTCTTGATAACCATGCGGATTTAGTAAATCGTTCCGTTTATCAGGCCATTGATTGCGTTTTCTGCATATTTAGTGGTGTTATCCCAACCAAATAATGCGCCCGTGATACCGAAGCAAATTGAACCAATAATGCCAGCACCAATCATACCAACTCCCTGGCCGATGATACCCACACCCAGGATACCACCGCCATCTCCGCCGTGCTTACCACCAATTACTGCGCCAGCTGCGCCACCAACGGCAGCGCCAAGTGCTGCAGAACCAACCAGTTCGGCAGCATTACCGATAAGGCTTGCGCCAGCAGTCCAGAAGTTAGTGAAGTCCCAGCTATAGGCGCCAGAAACATCGTTCATTTCCATTACTGAAAGTTCTTTCATTTTACTACTCCTTTTTTATTTTATGGACTTATATAAATAAGCCCTTCCTGTTTTTACTTCTCGTGTAAAACCGAGGCGTAAATATTAATGCGTTTTTCCTTCGTCATTCAAGTGGCTTTAATACCGTTTTATGTGAATTTTTCCTGAAAAGTTCTATGGTCATTGTTCAGAATGCAGGTTAAACGCACTCTTGAGGAATTAATTTGTTAGTTTTGACTGCATGTATATCTTATGAATTCTGAATTGAATATAAATTTTTTAACTTCAAATGTCAGCCAGCATCAATTTTGAGTAATAGTAAAAGTCATGGCGGCATTGGCTTTCCCTGGTGAAATCTCTCCGGTTTGTTTGTAGCGGGCAATCAATGGGATTTCGATGCTTTTTTCCGCTGCGGCGTGGTAAGTCTTTGCCGCAGCAAAAGTAAGCGGGGTTCTGCTACTGTCCAGAACCTCAATGCCGACGCCCGCCGCTGCTTCCGCATCCGCATCAATTTCCAGCAGGCCGTCAGCGGATGAATTTCCTACCGGATTGAACGTTACCTGAACCGGAATATTATCTGCTTCACACTGTAGTATTACGCTAAAGTTGCGTTCTGAAGAGGCAGCCGTGCTGCCCACGCCGCTGAACTCACTGCGGTTTGGGCTGCCGAGGTTCACAGTTTGATTTTGTGAATTCACATCCGCCAGACAGCTTTTTTGAATAATGGCCAGGCTGTTTACCGTCAGCGTTGCAAAGGCTCCGCCGTTCAGATAGAAATTGGCATAAACCTTACTACCGATTGCTGAAGGCGTTATTGGGCCAGTTTTTACAAAGGTCAGTTTGACTTCATTCTGGTTTACCCAGGGCGTCAGCGAATTGGGTGAAACGGATGTATTAAGAGGAACGTTTACGCCTGCCTTGTAAAGATCGCTAATGATGACGCCCACACCTGCAATTCCTGTTTCATAGGCACCTGCTACAGTTGTACTGGCCGTTAACAGAGAGGCGGAGCGATAAGGCGTGCTTCCTGTGCAGATAACGGTAAATGTCTGACCGGCAAATCCCTTACCGTAGCGGATACCTATTTGTTCCCCTATATTCACTCTTGGATCCACCGCTAATGTTAATGCGCCGGTCGAGGCTTTAACTGTCGAACCCATTACGCAGCTTCCAACGCAAGAAAACGAGGGCAGGGATAATAATAAAAAAATTATTCTTACTTTCAGGCTAAATTTAAAAACTCTCATTGCTGCAATACTCCTTCTGCCCAGCAGAATGAATCCTTTCCGATTACCGACAGACGCCAGTCAAAGATTGAACACCGTTCCCGGTTTTCTTTTCAGATAGCTTATAGTTCACGCGACACTGCTGTTCTTTGGCTTTACCCCATTGCACCAGCAAAGTCCCTGAAGGTTTAAGCCCATTGAGATAAACCTGACCGGCTTCTCCGACAATATATCCTTGCTTATCCTGTTCATTAGCCTCCACCACCATTGCGCCAAAAGGAACCGGCTGGCCGTTATGCGTCAGCGTCATGATCCCTCTGCCGCCTACCCGGGCGGAAAAACGGGCATGAACAATCGCACCTCGTGTGGGCACTACACTTTGAGTGCTTAACGCCAGATCGACATCTTCAGACAGCGTGGTGGTATCAAGCGCAATATCTGAGCGACGATAAGGAGCAACGTTCGGTACAACGGTATAACCACGGAAATCCGTTTTAACGCCGGTCTGGTTAATTAACTGTACGCCGCTGGCGCCTTCCGCCTCCACTAACGCTGCCGTATTGCCAAAGGGCTGGCTCAAAGTGACGCCTTTACTATGGATAATCACGCCGCCCTCGGCACCATAGCTCACTCTTTTCATCGTCTGATCATAGCCATAACCGGCGGTGACCTCACCGTAAGTACCGCGATAATCGGCGTCAAGATTGCCACTGTTGCCCGTCCCCTGGCTGGCATACCCCTGGCGCAGGTTCCAGGCAAGGTTGTTGTTTTCCAGCGCCGTACCGCTCAGGCCAGCGCTGTGGCTGACGCTTCCCGGTTTGCTGCTGGTCACCGTATAGTTCGCCCAGCTGTTGGGCAGCCAGCGACTCAGCGGCATAGAAACGTTGAAGGAAAAGATCCGATCTTTGGCGTCAGTGCGATTGCCGGAGAAGTCAGACGAATTACGGTTAAAGCTGTAGCTTACGCCGTAGCTGATGCCGTTATAACTGTTGTTGTAGCTGGTAGAAACCGACTCCATCCGGCGGTTGGTACGCCAGTAGTCTTCCCGTAACAGGCTGAGGCTCAGGGCGCCTGCGGACTGGCCCAGATGCTGGTTCAGCGTCAGCTCCGTGCGGTTACGCGCCTGTTCCCGGTACAATGAGCTGTAGCCTGAACGCCAGGTATCCATCAGCTCGGGCAGAGAATAGTAATCACGGGTCGAATAGCGGTAACCGGCAATGGCAAAGTTAGTCCCCGTTTCATAAAAGTTTTTACTGTAGCGGAGTCGTACGGACTGGCCGTCGGTTTTGCCTTGGTCTTTTACCGTTGACCAGGCATTAATCACGTCGGCAGAGAACGCGCCCAGGCCGCCAAAATTTTTACCGATGCCGAAGGCGAGCGACTGGTAGTTTGCGGCAGCCTGTAAGCCGCCAAACAGCGTAATATTCCAGGGCAGGCCGTAGATAACCGTCGCCTGGCTGAAATATCTTTCATCAACGGCGCTGTCGTAAGGACGATAGTTACCCGTGGTGAAGCTGTATTTAAGATAGCCTTCACGCGCCAGTACCGGCAGGGAAGCATAAGGCACAACCAGATTCTGCTCACTGCCATCGGCTTCTTTGATGGTGACGTATAAATCACCGCTGCCGCCGGTAGCGTACAGGTCGGCGATCTCAAAAGCGCCCGGCGCAACATAGCTTTGATAAATGATATAGCCGTTCTGGCGAATAATAACCTGAGCATTTGTCCGGGCCGTTCCTCGTACTACCGGAGCGTAACCGCGCAGGCTCTCCGGTAGCATTTCATCATCTGTAACCAGCTGCGCGCCAAGAAAAGGCACGCTTTCGAAGATATCGGCAGGCGAGGTGCTTTCGCCTACGGTAAGCTGCGCTTTCAGCGGAATAATATTACGTTGCAGATAGGTATAGACGGCATCCCATTTGCCTTTATCTTTTGAGGTGCTGCTGCGGTTCCAGGCGGTGTAATTGCGTAGCCGCCATGCTCCCATGTTCAATCCGGGGCGCAGATTAAGGTACTGGCTGTCGCTGTCGTGAGCATGAATGTCACGGGCATAATTATTAGCCGCAGAAAATCGGTAGTTCAGGAAAAGCGCCGTCAGCCCTTCATCATACTGCTCTGGCGAAATAAATCCCCTGACGCTGGTGCGCAGTGCTGCTTGCGGAATACTTAACATCAGTCGCTGAGTATTAAAATTGAAGGTGACAGAGGCCTGCGGTATCGCGGTAACCGCAACGCATCCCGCCGCGTTCTCTTTTAAATCCGGAAAGGCCGTGGTGCGCACGCCGTAGGAAGCCAGCAGTTGCAGGCTTAAACAGGGCTGTAGAACCTTCTCGCTTGCTGACAGCTCGTGGTTAAAAAAGGTGATTTTTTTAGTTTCGACAAAGCTATCGTTAATAAAAATATCGACTACATAATCGCCCGGCGCCTGAGACTGCGGATTCTCGAATACCGACAGATCGGTTATCTCCGTACTTCCGCTGCTGGTTTGGAGAAAAATGGGGTTGAACATCTCCCTCGCATTAGCCTGCTTTTCAATCAGGCCAGCCAGCAGGGCTGGCAGCATCAGTGGCCAAAGGCAACGGCTAATTTTTTTCTTACATCTGGCAGATGAGGTTCCATACATAATCACATTCCATTGCGTAAGTACAGGTGGGTCGAAAGTTGCAAAAGTTAAGAAAACTTTCGTGATTCATCCTTTAAAATTAAAGTGAAGCCTGATGCAGCTCGCCGATACCGCCATAATCATTTATTAACTTCCAGCTAATATTGCCAGCAACATTGCTGGCCGGAAGTTTAAAGGTTGCGGATAAGCGTGGCGCGACCAGTCCACCTTCGGTAATACTGTTATTATTGATTTTTATAAACATAAAATTCATATAGTAATCAGAAGGGTTAGTAACGGTTAAGGTTGTTCCTTCTGTTTTCCAGACCAGCTCATCAGTATGCTTTTCCGCTGTTTCTCCCGACAGGGCATCTGGCCTGTAAATCAGTTTGAGTCGGGCGCGCACGGCTATTTGCAGCGTGTTTCTGTTCTCTTCTGATGATGAGGGAATAGACTTGATATTGAGCCAATAGAGAGACTCTTTATCCTGAGGCAATGCACGTGCTCCCCGAATAATACGCAGCAGGTTCTTTTGACCGCCATCCATTCTGAATAAAGGCGGCGTGACAATAAAAGGGGGCGTATCTTTAATGGTATTCCCCTGTTCATCTTCGATCCATGACTGGATTAAATAAGGAGAGGTATCCGGATTTTCTATACCGATCGCTTTTTCTTTTTTGTTTCCTTCATAAATCAGCCGGCTACCCCCAATAATGACGCCAGCGTTGGCGCCTGAGATACTTAACATCCCAATAAAAAACAGGAAAATATGGAAATGTCGCATGTTTTATCCTCCTGGGAGCGATGGAAAACACCATCCGTAACGGATGGTGTTAATGTTCAGCAAATTAATAATTAACGGTAAAAGTTGCTACGGAGTTAGCCGGGCCAGCAGTGACGGTAGCCGCTTTCTGGATATAGCGAGCATAGAAGTCCAGAGTATTGGAAGTGGTACCAGAAGTCAGCGGATAGGAAGCTGACTCGGTATATAAAGGCAGAACGCCACTGCTGTCGGAGAGCTGAATACCTACGCCTGTTGCAACGCCTGCTTCATCAGTCAAAGCCAGCACGGTGTTATCACCTGCATAGGCGATACCATCAAATTTTATTTTTGCCGTGGCTGCGGTTGCCGGACAGTCCTTCAGGGTAAGAGTAAATTTAGTGGCGCTGGCACTGCCGCCAGCCGTTGATCCTACGCCGCTAAACGCGGATTTATGAACATTTCCCATGATAACATCCATGGTTGTCGCGCCAGCACCGTCGAGGTCAACAGTACAGGCAGTATCGATAATGCTGCCTTTAAAGTTAATTGTCCCGTCTGCGGCAGCTGCGGAAGTAGTAGAGAAAATGGTTAATAAAGCCAGCGCTGACAGCGCGTTATAAATTTTCATAGTGCTATTCCTTGTTAATAATAATCCTGATAATGCAATTTAAATAAGGCATTCCCGGTAACCTATAGCCGATACGCTAAAAGCAACGGGAATTATCTGTTGCCTGCAAGCTGATGCAGCGCCGATAATATAATCGTAAGATTTGGAAGTAGTCTATATGAAGCATTGTGAATTTATGTTGTTGATGAGATTCATCTGAACAGACTAAGCTTGGGGGACTTGTGAATCACAGCGTGATTTTGTGAAAGAGAGAACCTTCTGCTCATTAAAACAATTTCAGAACAGCCGGTCTTTTGTTTTGCAAAACAAAAAGGTAATTCGCTTTTTTGCTCTTTCGTGGTGGGGGTGATCCCTTTGGCATTTACAGCATAACTGTTAATCAATGTTATGATGACAGAGATTATCAAAGCGATAAGGATCATCGAGAAGATGTGCCTGCATTCATCTCCGTCCGTGAAAAAAAATCGGATTTCCCCTCGATTAAAAAAAGGAAGGGCCTTCCGGGAGCTCTCCTTTTTCTCCGCTTGTGGTGCTATTTTCATATTATGGATTTTATTGTATGACATTTTAATAACATCATTCTCCGGATCCGTTTCTCTGATTTTTTGGTGTGTTATCGTAATGTTCTGGCATAAGGTTAGCCCCTTATGAGGAACGGTAACAATAAATTCACCACTTAATCCGGCCTGCTTTAAAGTTTTGCGCAATATTGATATGTTCTGGTAATAAGTGTTTTGTGAGACGACAACGCCGTTTTTTTGCCAAACCTCTTCAAGGAAATGCTCCCTGGATATCACGGAATGCGGATTCATTAACAGCAGAGTAAGACAACGGCTGGCAGGCATATTCAGCCTGATTTCCTGGTTATGCATGATATTCCTTATAATGCATTTATCAGGATCAAACGTGATCTCTTCATTGATAATGAAGATCACGCCATTTTTTTTACCGATAAGATTTTTTCCCATAGTTATCACTGATGCCTCCTGCACCTGTCAAAGTCATTGCTGCTCAGTCCACTGTTTAAGATCCATCGCGCCATTTAATGATAAAAATAAGTGAAGCAGGCGCCTGAAGTGGTCTGGCCTATCGCTATTCTTATAGTAACAAGATAGTGAAGTCTACAGCAGGGCTGTTGAATTATATCTTATTCACAGGAGATTTTTTTCAGAACGGCGTTCGCCGATCTTCCTTCTTATCTGCTATATGCAACAGCAGAAAAGATGGCCGCCCATCCACGTATTAAAGAGTGTGAAGCTTTCCTTCTTCTTATGGTGTTTTGTGCTTTTTGATCCGAATGGATAAAATCCATCCGGAACTGTTAATTAATATTTATGGTAGGTGTTTAAGGGAAAACTTTGATGGTTATAATAAAATCAAAAAAGAATAAAAGCGTGAATAAGAAAGATGTTTTATATCGTTTCCAGCCTGCATGGGGGAACTTCAGCATTGCTTTTTTTCTCTGCGTTCCTTGTATCAATGCACATGGCTTAACTCCTGGCGAATCGGAGAAAGCTTGTTCTGCCGCGGGCTTAATGCCCGGCGAAGCGACTCCAGTCGGGGCGTTTCCGACGGTAGGTTCAGGCTGGCTGCAGGCCGCCAGCCTGCCTTCCATATGATTAAGCGGGTCTGCTGAAGCTACGGGCAGGATTTTGATTTCAACGGATCGTGGCAGCATCAGTCCTTTACGGGGCACCGTGACAATAGTGTTCTCGTCCAGCCCGGTTTTTTTTAAACATTTACGTAGCAGGCAAATATTTTGATAGTAAGTATTGGCTGTTACATATTTTCCATTTTTATGCCATATCTCATTCATAAAATCCTGCTGAGTGATTATCTCACCCTGTTTTCTTATTAATTCAAGAAAACACAGGCTGGCCGGGTGGTTAAGAGTAATGGCATCAGCTGTACCGTTTAAAAAAAATAGCTTATTATCAGCCGGGCTAAACTTTATAGCATTATTGATAACATAAGAATTGTTCATGTTCCCTCTGAATATCCTCTTCATATCCCTTTGTATGAATAAAAATACCACATTTCTTTTATTCAGCAACAGAGATTTAAGAATTTTCCTAATCGTTGCCAATTAAGCTTATGTCAGAGCGATTAAATGGGTAGGTGGGCACCACCTCGCGGATTACTACCCCCAGTATGATCGCTTCCTGTAGCTGATTACCCTCAATCGTTTGCCCGCAATCGGTGACGATTCGTTGTGGATTATTTCCGATACGCGCCCATTCGCAGCGGCCTGCCACATCAATCAGCACGCGGCTGCCCGCTACGGCAGGCCGGTAACGATCGATAATGTAAAAGCTGCCGTTGCAGGCGCAGAGATAGCAATCATTATTAGTCGGCACCAGCTCGTGCAGCCGACTGAACAAAAACTTAACCTGATGCGGCGGCGAAGTCTGAACGTCAGAGGCGCAGGCGCGGTAAACCCGATTATTCAACATGGCTTACTCCATCGCCTTAATGGTGAAGGTCACCACGCCAAAAATATCCAGCTGCTCTTCTTCCGCCAGCACTATCGGCGGCCAGGCCTTGTTCATCGCCAGCAGCCGCACGTCCGGGCGCAGCTGCAGCTTTTTTACCGTGAACTCGCCGTTTACCGCCGCGACCACGATATCGCCGTGATCGGCGGCAATACCGTTATCGACCACCAGCAGGTCGCCGTCATCGATCCCGGCATCCTTCATTGAGTCGCCGCTGACGCGAATGTAATAGGTGCTCTCCGGCCGCTGCACCAGCAGATCGTTTAAGTCCAGACGTTGTTCAACATGGTCGTGCGCGCTGGCAGGTGAGCCGCAGGGCACGCGGCTCATAAAGAGCGGCAGCCGCAGAAGCGCGCGGACTTCGACCGGACGAAGTAAATTCATGGGGTTATCCCGAAATAAGCTGTATATAAACACAGTATTATCATTTACGGGAAACGATCAAGCCTGACGATGGTTTTTTTGCTTCTGGCGACAGAGGAAAAGACATCGGAACAGGCGTACAGCTTGTGAAATAAGGGGAGCGACCGCAGGGCTGGCGATTGTCTGAAAAGCGACAGGGCCACTGTTAAAGCGGCGTCAGGCGGGACGTTGTCTCTGGTGCCAGAGCGCTAAAATCGTCTCGGCGAAGGCGTCATCAATCGTATAAAAATAGCATTCCGGCACGTTGAGCACTTTTGCAAAGGCGCACATCGTTTCAAACGTTGGACGATGGATCCCGCCTTCGTATTGCGAAACGCGCGAGCGCGCCGTTTCCTCTTCAATGCCCGCCAGAACGCCCAGCTTTTCCTGAGTCAGACGAGCATGGAGACGGGCGGCTTTCAAACGAGCTGGGATCATCAGTAACACCATCAACAATCATACATTGACTTACTGTTTAGCATTACTTAACATCGTAGTTGTTTAGTGATACTCAACAAGCAACGTCTGATGGAAGCTGACAAGGATGACAGAGATAACCGATAAGGACTGGCACCCGGCAGATATCATTGCCGAGCTGAAGAAGAGAGGCACGACGCTGTCTGCCGTTTCCCGCGAGGCTGGGCTGGCCTCGTCCACGCTGGCCAACGCGCTGAACCGCCACTGGCCAAAAGGGGAGAGGCTGATTGCCATAGCTCTGGACACCGAGCCGGAGCGCATCTGGCCTTCGCGATATAATAACTCAGGTAAGGATGGCGGCGTTAAAATGATTAGCCGAATGTGTAACCGGTGAGCGTATCGCCTGTGATATTTCTGCGCTTACGCAACCCTTTTTTCATCAAATGGCTTCTTTATCAGCATCGACTTCGTCCCTCCGGATCGACAAATCTTTATCACATACCCCAGCAAGATAAATTTATTGCTGTAGCTGCCGGTCAGAACATTATGTTCAGACATACCGCACAGCGTCAGGTGACCAAACCGGCATAGCTAATAAAGAAGTTATACCGGAGCAGAATGCGGAGAAAGTTGAACAGGCACTGATGAGAATAAGAACTAAGCCCGAGGCATGAACAGACAACAAAGCGTTAAAAGCAAACGTTGCTAACATTCATTTGCGTTAATGAAATCGAAGCTGTTTTTGCAGTATAGAGTCCAGCCAAAAGCCTGACTGGCCATAGTTATTATCTGTTGGCGTAAGGATCAAATAGCGCAGCTGACGATGATTAACCGCTTAGCCTTGTAACAAGCTCTTTTGCAACGTCTGAAGGGCTGGCTTGTGCAGCCATTTCCACAGCAACCTGTGCCGAAGCTTCGCGCAATGCTCTATTGCCCAAAAAGGTATTGATCCCTTCGCTTGTTATGCCATTTTTGCCGGGTATGATCCCACAGCCTCGCTCAACAACAGCTCTGGCGTTAACAGGCCGGTCGGCACCTTCGCCAAACACTATCTGAGGGATGCCGCTGCGTAGGGCTGTCAGGGTGTTGCCTGCGCCGCCGTGATGAATAAATCCATCTGCGCCGTTGAGAAATACGCCCATCGGGATCCAGTCGACCAGTCTTACATTTGGCGGAAGCTGACGTAGGCCAACGCGTGCATTGGCCGCCAGCTGAAGAATAATGTCAGCATCCACGTCATCTGCCGAGTCCATGACCCACGAAATCAAATCCAGACCATCGACCATGGGTTTGACGGTGCCAAGACTAACCAATAAACGCTTTCGTGTCGGGGTTCTCTCCCACCATTTTTGCCAGACGGCGCCTCCATTATAGGGAACGTACTGCATAGAAATGACGGGTTCGCCTTCATTTTTCAGGATGCTCATGCTCGGCGGTGTAACATCAATCCAGGCAAGATCGCGCGGCGGTGCAGTAACGCCATGACGAGCATAGGCATCGGCTAACGATTGCGTCACCATTTTTATATGCCATGACGTATGGGCAAAACCCACCGACTGCATCACAACAGGAATACGGTATTTGGCCGCGATCAGAGGGCCGACCACGCCAAGCGGAGGATAGACGATCAGGTCGGGCCGCCATTTGCCGGCCAGCTCTATAAGCCGATCGGCCATTTGGTCACTGTAAAAAGAGAAGTTTCCTGTTTTATTGCTTTTTTTTCGTTTCTCTTCCTGACGTCGGTATTCGGATTCGGAATCAAGTCCTGGCGCAGCATCAAACGTCACCAGACCTGCTTCGGCAGCCTTCTGTGCAAACTTTCCGGCGCTGGCGATTAGCACTTCATGTCCGTTAGCGCGAAATCCCTGAGCCAGAGATAGCACGGGAAATAGCAGGCCATATAAAGGAGGGCCGATAAAAAGAACGCGCATGGGAAAACCCTTCTCTACAAGAAATAATGATCAGCGTTTTGTCTGTCAGGTACGCCTCAGATTGAGACTATTTAGTCGCATCTTCAGAAGGTGCGCCGGCATTAAGCTGCTTAATAACTTTCTTCAGGATGTTATAGGGACCGGTAATCACCAGGGTTTCGTTTTTTCTGTTGAGATAAATCCGCTGAGATTTAAATTTCATATAGCGATGCGCCGGGATGTCGTAATAGCCCAAACCATTTTTTTTATATTTGTAACGCTCCAGGATTACTGCCAGCTTGTCCACATAATCGACAGAATCAATACGCAGGCGGCCTATACAAGTCAGCCAGAAATTAACGGAAAGTCCGCACAACATTCCGACAAAACCGTTCTGTACATTGCCATGACCAAACAAAGGCAGAACCCAGTAAATCACGGCGGAAAAAATAAGCACGACGGCGATGCAAAAGAGCAGGCGAAAACGGTCAAAACGCCACTGGTCAAGCAGGCTCAGTCGATGAAGCGTATAGCGAGTATTCACTTACTAATTTCCTTTCAATACAGAGCAGCCGCCCGCAGGTAAAACAGGTTAAGCGCCTGAAGACGATGAAGAAGAGGCTGAATCGCCGCCAAAATAGCTACCGACGGCATCGTAACCGGCAGAGATAGCCGAGCCAATGGCATCACCGCCAAAGTAACCAACGCCTGCACCTACACCGCTACCAATAATGGCACCGGCAGGCCCGCCCATGCCGGCACCGATTAAGGCTCCTTCTTCTGCTCCTGCATAGGCGCCAGCGGTGCCACCAACGGCAGAACCGATAGTCTGAGCAGCGCTCACAATATCCGCAGCCCCGCTGGCTAACTGCATTTCTTCAATACTTAAATTGCGCATTTTATTCTCCTTTGATGTTGTCTGATTGTACATTTTTGTAAAGTATAATAACGCTATCTTTACAGTAAGCAATAAAAAATTAGTTTCATCTGTTCGTGATTATAAGTTCTACAAACCTTACCTTTTAATTGGTCGCTATTTTCCCAGCGGGATTGAGAGGTAATGAAAATGATACCGCAGTCTATTTTTGTCTGGCTAAATTATGCTCGGGTAGTTTATGTATACATGGTCCTAAAAAATAACGCAGTTAAATTATATTAAATGAAATTATCATTAGCTGGCACTAGCGTAATCATTGACGCAATACTGACGCTTTGATAACTTTAAAAAAAATTTAATTTTATTCCTGTGGTGTCTAAAGGCTCTTTATTATAAATTCTGTACCCTTTTTATCTTCTGCTATTTCTTTTTGGATAAGAAAATGCTCAATAAAATACCCGCTGCTTATTATGTATCTTATGACCCTATTTAAGCGCGTTGGAAATTACCCGCCTAAAAAGAAGCAAAACGCATATCATCAAAACACGTTGGAGAATGCCAGCAAATGAGTCATTCCTCTTTGCTTTCAGGCCTGGCAGAAAATCTGGTGCCTTTTTATGCCCAACAAGTGTCATCCTCGTTGCTGTGGTGCGCTGCGGACGTTGAAGATCCAGAAGCACTACGCAACGCCTGTAGCTATCTGATCGATCCAGCCCGTTCCGCTGCGACCAAAAAGTTTTATGCGGAGCGTTATGGCGGTAGCGGCATTCAGCGCAACGGCGGCGGTGCCCGCTGCGGTTTTGACGGGCATTATCAGGTGAAAGGAATGGGGGCTAATCCCTTGGTGGGTAAGGGCTCAGACGAACGTCACTCAAATGGTACATTGAGCGCCGTTCATGCGCTTTATGAAGCTTTATGGAGCGAAGTGCTGGGGCAAATTCTCCCTTATGGCGCGGTGCAAACGCGCGCAGTTTTACTTATCGACAATGATATTGCCAACGCCGGTGAACTTGCGGCAGGCTCTTCGCGGCGGGCGCTGCTGATCCGTGAGCCTGTAGTGCGTCCGGCTCATTTCGAACGGGCACCCTATTTTCGGCCGCAGCCTGACTATGCCGGGCAACTATTGCATGATGCCCGACGGGTGAGTTCTGTCATCCGCCAGTTGCCGATAAGTTTGCCGATGCCGCCAGATGGCTTTAGCGAGCGGGCTTATCGCGATCCGCAGCGTTACTGCATCGAAGGATTATGTGAGCTTGCCAGACGCCAGGCACGGCAAATGGCATTTTGCCGGACACGTTTTTTGAGGTTAACGACGTCGCCATCCAATATCTCAATGGACGGCAAGCTGCTGGATTTTAATGGCCTGAACTGTCTGTTCCCGGACGAAAGTAGCGATAGCTTTGAATACCATCTCAGGCTTATGGCGCTGATGAAAGAGCCAGCAACGTTGCAAAAGGGGCTATCCAATCTTTGCCTGTACGCAGGTAAATATCTGTTCGATCCGGGATTCACGGTGACTGCCCGTCAGCAGACAGAAGACGTCTTTCAACAGGCTTTCCAGGACGCTTGCTACCGTGGCTATTTGGAATTGTTGGGTATAACCATTCCCTTACAGAAACCAGTGCCTGAAACGCTAAAACCTTTAGTTAAAAACTTTGTGGCATTTATTGCCAGGCCTGGCAACATGCCGTATCGCGTTGAAAAGAATAGATTTTCACTGGAAAACATTGTTACAGGTTTAATCCAGCGCTGCCAGGGACAAAGAGGTTTACATGATAATGACCTGGAGGAGGATAACCGCTTTCCGGAACTGTTGCGAAGTTATACCGACGCCATAGGCTGGCTGACCAGCACTTGCCATGAGCAGGGAGTTGATAACGCCGCAATGATAAAAGAAGTGGAGCAGAGCGCGCGACAAAAACTGCTGCCCCGAGCCTGTTTAGGCAAAGTGCAAATGTTTGAAGAAATAGCGCATCTGCTAAAAACGCATGAAAAAGATATTGTGTCTCTGAGGCAGGCATTCGTCGCAATGGGGATCAAAATGCAGACATTTGCTAACGACGTATTAGGCAGTAGCGCATTAGCCATTCACGGGCACCAGGCGAGAAAACAATGACATTGTATATACAGGAAACCGTAGATGGCCAGGATACATGGTCAGCCCAGGAACAGATTGGTTTTGCCGTTAGCTGTATGCTCCATAACCGTAATTACAGCCTCTATCCGGTTTTAACTATTCAGCTCTGGACTGAATACGCGATACAGCACCACCAAATAAAATTTCTTTTCGACGTGCAGGGTTTTCCACTGGCCTATATCACCTGGGCATACCTGGCTGCAGATACGGAAAAGAGATTGCTTGACGATCCAAAATTCCGACTGCACCCTTCTGAATGGAATGAAGACGGCAGGGTTTGGATCCTCGATTTTTGCTGCAAACCCGGTTTTGGCCGCAAGGCTATTGAGCGTTTTTCCCAACTACGACCTTGGGGTGAAGAACCAGTGCGCTGGTTAAGCCGTAGGAAGAAAATTAGAGTCGAAACATTCCGAGGAAGAAAATTTGTTTCGTAAGGAAGCAATAGAAAACAGGAAAATGCAATGGCATGGGCGTGCGATCTTATTGCCGGGCATTCCGCTCTGGTTGGTTATATTAGTCTCTGTCACTTTCATGGTGGCTTTTCTGGTATTTATTACGGAAGGAACCTATACGCGTCGAGTTAATGTCAGCGGAGAAATTACTACCTGGCCACGGGCGATTAATATTTACTCCAGCGTACAAGGGATCGTGGTGAAGCAGTTTGTCCATGAAGGGGATATCATAAAAAAAGGTGACCCTGTTTATCAACTGGACGTTAGCAAAAGCACGCCAGGCGGCGTCGTCAGTGAAAATCGTCGGAGGGATATTGAAAGCCAGCTGGTTCGCGTAAGGAATATTATCTCCCACCTGAAAGAAAATAAAAAAGTCACACTGGCTATGTTAGAACAACAACATATGCAATACAGTGATGCATTCCGACGCTCATCAGATATTATCAGACGAGCTGAAGAGGGCATAAATATCATGAAAGGTAATATGGAGAACTACCGGAAATACCAATCAAAAGGACTGATCACCAAAGATCAGTTGACTAATCAGGTGGCACTGTATTATCAGCAGCAAAATAATCTTCTTAACCTGAGCGGGCAGAATGAACAAAATGCGTTACAGGTAACCAATCTTGCAAGCCAGGTTCAGACGCAGGCGGCAGAATTTGATAATCGCATTTATCAGATGGAACTACAGCAATTCGACTTACAAAAAGAGTTGGTTGACACCGACGAGGGCGAAGAAATCGTTATTCGTGCTCTTTCTGACGGAAAAATAGATTCAATGAGCGTCACGCCAGGGCAAATGGTAAATGCTGGGGACAGTCTGCTACAGCTTCTCCCTCAGGTCATTGATCATTATTATCTCATTATTTGGGTGCCTAATGATGCTGTACCTTATATTTCACCGGGAGATAAAGTTAATATCCGTTATGAGGCTTTTCCGGCAGAAAAATTCGGCCAGTTTTCCGCAACGGTGACGACCATCACCAGGACGCCAGCCACAGCAAAAGAGATGCTCACTTATCAGGGATCTCCTGGGTATTCATCAGGCACCTCTGGCCCCTGGTATAAGGTAATCGTTAAACCTGAAAAGCAGATTATTACTTATGACGGGAAATTTCTGCCTTTGGAAAATGGTATGAAAGCGCAAAGCACATTATTTCTGGAAAAAAGAAAAATTTACCAGTGGATGCTTTCACCACTCTATGACATGAAGCACAGCGCCACAGGACAGGTAGATGAGTAGCACTGCTTTTAAAAAGATTGTGAATCAACTGGATTTGCGGTGGCAACGGCGAGTTCCGGTTATTCATCAGACAGAGACTTCAGAATGTGGACTCGCCTGTTTGGCGATGGTATGCGGACACTACGGCAAAAACATTGATTTGATATCGTTGCGACAGCGGTTCAATTTATCGACGCGCGGTGCCAATCTTGCTGGTCTCAACGGTATTGCAGAACAGCTGGGGATGGCGACCCGTCCTCTGTCATTGGCCCTAAGCGAGCTGGGCGCGCTGAAAATGCCCTGCATACTTCACTGGGATTTTAACCACTTTGTCGTGCTGGTCAGCGTGAAACGCAACCGTTTTATTCTGCACGATCCTGCCAGAGGACGAAGGCATATAGGGCTTGAAGAAATGTCGCAACACTTTACCGGTGTCGCGCTGGAAGTCTGGCCCGGCAGTGAATTTACAGAACAAACGGTTAAGAATCGCCTGAGCCTGCGTACGCTGATTAGTAGTATTTATGGCATTAAAAGTATGCTGGCAAAAATATTTTTCCTGTCAGTAATTATTGAGGCCATCAATCTGGTGATGCCGATAGGTACGCAGCTGGTGATGGATCATGCTATTCCGGCAAGCGATAAAGGATTATTAACTTTGATTTGTTTCGGATTAATGTTCTTTATATTTCTGCGAGCGGCAACGGGCATTGTTCGAGCCTGGTCTTCACTGGTTATGGGGACTTTTATTAATGTGCAATGGCAGTCTGGCCTGTTTAATCATTTGTTAAGGCTTCCTTTAACTTATTTTGAAAGGCGCAGGCTGGGTGATATTAATTCTCGTTTTGGCTCGCTGGATACGCTACGTTCTACCTTTACGACCAGCGTTGTTGGCGCCATCATAGACAGTATTATGGTCGTCAGTGTCCTGATAATGATGGCGCTATATGGTGGTTGGTTAACCTGGTTTGTACTGGGTTTTACTGCGGTCTATGTTATTATTCGGCTATTGACCTATGGTCATTACCGTCAGGTTTCAGAAGAAACGCTTGTCAGAGGTGCGCGTGCCAGCTCCTATTTTATGGAGACATTGTATGGTATAGCCACGGTCAAAATACAGGGAATGACGGAAAGGCGCGGAACACACTGGCTGAATTTGAAAATTGATGCGATAAATTCTGGTATCAAATTAAATAAGATGGATCTCCTTTTTGGCGGAGTAAATACGTTTGTAGCTACATGCGATCAGATTGCTATTTTATGGCTGGGCGCTGGGCTTGTTATCGATAACCAAATGACCATAGGTATGTTTGTAGCATTTGGTGCGTTTCGTGGCCAGTTTTCCGACAGGATTGCTTCACTAACAAACTTTCTCCTGCAACTGCGCATCATGAGTCTGCATAATGAACGTATTGCGGATATCGCTTTACATCAACGGGAAGAAAAAAAAGCGGATATCGACTATATCGCGACTATGAATCCGGTATCGCTGGAAATATCAGATATCAGCTACAGCTACGATAGTCAGTCAGCTGCGATATTCAGCAGCCTGTCGTTTTCAATTTCACCAGGCGAAAGTGTAGCGATAACAGGTAACTCTGGTTCGGGCAAGACCACATTGATGAAAATATTATGCGGGCTGATTGAACCTGATACCGGTAAGGTAATCGTTAATGGGATTGATATCCGTCAGACGGGAATAAATAACTATCATAAAATGATTGCCTGTATCATGCAGGACGACAGGTTATTCTCTGGTTCAATACGTGAAAATATCTGCGGATTTGTAGAGAATGTAGATGAAAGCTGGATGATAGAGTGCGCCAGAACCAGCTATATTCACGATGTGATTATGAAAATGCCTATGGGTTATGACACGCTAATTGGAGAACTGGGTGAAGGACTGTCAGGTGGGCAAAAGCAGCGAGTTTTTATTGCCCGCGCACTTTATAAAAAGCCTTCTATTCTGTTCATGGATGAGGCGACAAGCTCTCTTGATAGTAATAGTGAGCGGTTTGTAAATGGAGAAATTAAAAAGCTCAATATTACAAGAGTTATTATTGCACATCGGGAAAAAACGCTTAAGGCTGTCGACAGAATTATTGCAATAAATTAGTTGCTTGTATGCACGGCGCAACATGGAGGCGTGGTGCATATCTTATAGCCAATGTCGGCTCCATTTTGCACGGGATTGGATGACACCTGCTGGATTTGCCGAAAAACCGGCCGTTTGCCAGAATAGGCAACCAGTCATGCCTGGATCAGATTCGGGAGCGGGGCCATACCGTCGGAGCTTCTTTACTGGCTGATGGATAACGTTTCAGCTTACTGCGCGTCAGCCATCTCTATTAAAAATAGTATTTAGGGTAATCCCTTGTAAGGCGAAGATGATTTTTGCATTAGGGCCATAACCGATAATTTTCATCGTCAACTTTGGTCTGCTCATCGAACTGACGTCGCGGTAAAAATCCTGTGGCATGTAATGAAACAGCCGCCACGCGTCGGGTAGGCGTCGAGTTTTGTGTATCACCATGCAAAACGAATGGTGAAACCCGCAATTTATGTCCCTGTATGCTGTATCTGTCGTGGCCAACGGCGGTATATCCCAACCTGCTGCTGTTGCCCGCCGCTATTTTGCTGGGTATTGCAGTGACGGTGACCACAGCTTCGTTTAAAAAGTACCTTTAGTAGTTGATCCTGATTGATATCTGAGTGAAAAATATGCAGGTGATTAATGACAGGAGAGAATATATGAAGGGATTCATTTTTAGTTTCATGCTGGGAACGATAGTGCTAAGCGCACCAGTTCTGGCCAGCAATGCTCAACAACAAGATGCTCAAACTATAAAGATTGAACAGTGGGCTGATTCGAACCCCGAGGAGTTCAATACATTTTTAGTTAAATGTAATGAAAACAAGGTGTTTAGATTAGATAACTTACGGTCTTGCAGTATCGCTTCTTCTTATAAGGCTGAGCAAATATCAAACCAGTATCGGAAAGAAGTGCAGAGCGCGCAGTCAGCTCCTTCGTACTAGAGTAGTAAGCTGGGCGGCGGCGCACAAAACTGGCTTTTGTGCGCTGTCGTCAGCAGACAAGCCCTGTAAAAACGGTTACTGGCGCGTCAGTAAGGGAAGTATTTTAAATTTGATACATACTCACTTCATTTTCCCAGCATAGCTGAATCATCCGCCATTGCTGTATTAACTCAGATAATGCCTGTACTCGACCGTCAATATAAACAAGTACGCCAGAGGGAAAACCTGGTAAAAATGGCGGTTCATCGCCTTTATAATAGGATCCCGAATCCAGTTGTGTATTTTCGGGAAGCAGCTTGATAAGTTCTTCTGCTATTCGCTGTAGTTCAAAGATTTTATTTCTAAATTGGTGGGAGTATATATTAAAGGTAGGCAGGCCTATTCCTCTTCTGGCAAGCCCCCAGAGCGTTACGATAATCTTGTGATCAACTCTGAAAGTTCGGAACTGAGTTCCTTGAACCTTTAAACAAAATTGATAGATAGTGTCAATAAAAGGACTGGTGAAGTGGAGGTATTTTTCTGTTTCCCGACAGTCGTCAAGCGTCGTTCGTCCATATCCTGGATTCTTCCAGCGGTCTCTCCCCTCGGGGTTATTACTCTGTTGCGCCTCTCTTTTCCACTGAAAAAGATGTTCTGCTGGGAACATCAGTTCACAATTATCGACACGACGATGGCAAGTTGTACAAAGGTATATTCCGTTAGTTTGAGCGCTGAGTTGTTCAGGCGTCATATGTGGGTTGGATCGAGGGCCACTTCCCGACAGGCTAACAGCAGAATAAATATGGGCTACATCGCCCAGTTTTCGAGTTTTATTTTGTTCGGTGTAGAACTCAAGTAAATGCATACGGCAGCCAGGATTTGCACAACAATATCCGGCTTCCTCCATGACCATTTTTCTGGTTGCTTCTGTGAACTCCACCCTACCTGATGATAACGTCATGCTATTTTCTAACCTTCTGGATCAGACAGTAATAATTCGCTAATGATAACGCAGCGATAGATATATTGTTGTCTCTACTAATCAACTTGTATAGCGCTTTGGCTTGCTATTTGTTAATACGAAAATTATCAAAAAACCATAAACAGTTATCCCCTGACCCGTCTTCACATTTATCGCACCCTCACAGCACCCTAAATCACTGAGGAGTGCTTAACCTGACGAGCCGGCTGTTTGCTGGGGCTGACATTGCTGATCGCGTTACCCGTCCATGCATCTGAAAAAGATGAGCTGGCGTCTGCCCAGCACCTATTGATTCAAATACAGGCAGCACTTGAACGTGCTCGCGTTGCTGCCGTTCAGGCTGACCGGCCAGAACAGGGGCGTTTCTGGTTCGACTATTCCCGTGTCACATCGGATCTCAAAACCATCAATACCGGATAGGAATGTGGTTTTGCCGTCTCGCCATATTATTTTCACCATAACCTCACGACGGAGCTGATAACGTCGCCGGAACGGAATTTTACGCTGGTGAAAGATTTACGGGCGCCGCAAGGCGTCAGCACAACAAAATACGTGGGGCAGAATGCCCATTTGGCACCATCGGGAAGCGGGGGCAGACGAGAGAGAAGGATAATATCTACTGGTAAACCAGTGATTTTTTGACGCATAAAGCAAAAACCCCCGCATAAGCGAGGGTTTGGAATAGTGGTGCCCGGACTCGGAATCGAACCAAGGACACGGGGATTTTCAATCCCCTGCTCTACCGACTGAGCTATCCGGGCAACGGGGCGCATTAAACCGTAAAGGCTGCCCGCCGTCAACGGCTTTGTCATAAAAAAGCGTTAAAGCGTGACTGACTGCCTGCTTTTCAGACAGTCAGCCTGAAAGTTATGCAAATCCATTCGGGACAGCCTGTCTTTCAGGCTTCCGTCGTGTGCGCTTTCTTTGCCAAAGAGCGCATGAGCCTGTGCGGCACGCCGCTCTGAGGTTGCAGGAGGCTTCCATGTTTACAATTTAGCGCGCCGCTCTGAGGTCACGGAAGGCTTCCATGTTTACAGTTTAGCGCGCCGCTCTAAGGTCACGGAAGGCTTCCGCGCTTACGGCTCAGCGCACTAGCTCAGTGCGCCATTCTTACGGCATAGCGCGATACTCAGCACGTCTTCCGCCAGCGAACGGGCCGTCACCACTTCCTGCACGTTGCGTTTCACCAGCAGCCGGCTCAGGCAGCCCTCCAGAATCAGCTCCATCTGATGAGCGAGCAGTTCCGGGTTATCGGTTTCCAGCTGGGTCAACAGCTCGTGGGTATATTGCCAGGAAGCGCGCTTCTGCTGTTCGGCAACCTGATGGATAGGGTGGTCCGGCTGCGGATAAAAGCTGCACGCGGCCACAAACAGGCAGCCGGGATAGCGGTTATTGTTAACGGCCTCTTCCAGCACCTGATAACGCGCCAGCAGCTTGCGTGCTGGCCCCATAGTGTCATCCAGCAGCAGCTTGCGCCGCCAGATATCAACCTGCTGGCTGTGATAGCGCAGGGCGTCATAGAGCAGCGCCTCGCGGTCGGGCCAGTAGCGTTGCAAATCTTCCTGTTGGCAGGCTGCCGCCTCCGCCATCATGGCGAAAGAGGTGGAGGGGGCCAGCCCGTTCTGCTCGAGTACGTTCAGTGCATGCTCGAGTACCTGTTCACGTTGCAAGCGACTCTCCTCTTGAATGCATTACTTTACGGTCGCGACCGTAAAATTCTTCTCTAGTGTCGTTTACTGCGACAATTTCTGCAAATGCTCCCGGAAGGCTGCGGCATCCATAAAACCGGTCACGCGCGAGCCGGGGATCTCTTTGCCGCTGGCGTCAAAAAACAGGATGGTAGGCAGCCCCAGCACGTTCAGCCGTGCCAGCAGCGCTTTGTCTTCTGCATTATTAGCCGTGACGTTCGCCTGTAGCCGCTGCGTTTTATTCAGCGCATTCTGTACCTGCGGCTCGCTGAACGTATATTTTTCAAACTCCTTACAGGCTACGCACCAGTCGGCATAGAGATCCAGCATGGTGATGCCGTTATGCTGCTGCAACGCCCGATCGAGCTGGCTGACGGTGGCGATGCGCGTAAAGCTTAACGTCGTGTGGCTTGCCGTTGCAGGCGCGCCGAACGCCCAATCCTGCAAAGGACGGGCCGCGACCAGCGCCGCCGCCAGCATCAGGATCTGCCCCAGGCGCAGCCAGCCGTTAGCGGATTTCAGGCTGATAAAGGCCCAGCCGAAGAAGGCGACGGCCAGCAGGCTCCACAGACGCAGTCCCCAGGCGTCGCCCACCACGCGCTCAAGCAGGAAGACCGGCAGCGCCAAAATCACGAAGCCAAAGCCTTCTTTTACCGTTTGCATCCACGCGCCGCTTTTCGGCAGCAGGCGGTTGCCGAACAGCGTCACCAGGATCAGCGGCAGCCCCATGCCCACGGCGTAGAGCCAGAGCGTGCCCGCCCCGGCCAGCATGTTGCCGCTTTGCGCGATATAAAGCAGGATGGCGCTGAGCGGCGCGGTAGTACAGGGCGAGCAGATCAGACCGGCCAGCGCGCCCATCAAAAAGACGCCCGGCAGCGAGCCGCCCTGCTGACGATTGCTTAACAGCGTTAGCCGGGTTTGCAGCGCAGAGGGGAGCTGGAGCGTAAACAGCCCGAACATTGACAGCGCCAGCAGAATAAACAGCACGGAGAGGCCAATCAGCACCGCTGGCGACTGCAACGCGGCCTGAAAACGCAGCCCGGCAGCGGCGACGATCACGCCCAACGCGGTATAGGTCAGCGCCATACCTTGTACATAGACCATAGCCAGCGCAAACAGGCGCTTCAGCGAATAGCGACGGTTGCCACCAAGGATAATCCCGGAGATCAGCGGATACATCGGCAGCACGCACGGCGTAAAGGCAACGCCGATGCCGATCAGCAGCGCCCACAGCGGCGAGAAGGGCAGTTTATGATCCGGTTGCGCGGGTTGCCCGACGAGGGCGTCGGTCTGCGTGCCGGAGGCCGCATTGCCTGCATCGGTCTGCATAGCGGAGGCAACATTGCCTGCATTAGTTTGCGCATCCGAGGCCGCATTGCCTGCATCGGTCTGCATAGCGGAGGCCGCATTGTCTGCATTAGTTTGTGCATCCGAGGCCACCTTGCCCGCATCGGCTTGCGTACCGGAAGCAGCATTTTCTGCATTAGTTTGCGTATTGGAAATCGCGTTACCTGCCTCAGTTTGCGTGCCGGAGGCCGCGCTTTCCGCATCCGCTGGCGGCTGGCTGGCGGCCGTCACTTCGTTCAGCGGCACGCTGCGGGTTTCCGGCGGATAGCAAAAACCGGCGGCGGCGCAGCCCTGCCAGGTTACGCTGAGCGTCGCGCCCTTTTTCGCTTCCAGCAGCGTTAAAGGCACCGTCAGGCTGTCGGGATAGATTTCCGTTTTGCCGTAAAACTCGTCTTCATGCGGTTTGCCCGCGGGCAGCGCCCAGTCGGCCAGCTTCGCGCCCTGTGCGGTCAGGGAGATTTGCTGGCGATAAAGGTAGTAACCGGGCTTCACCGTCCAGCTGAGCGTCAGCCGATCGGCCCGCTGGCTGAAATCAAAGCTGAAGGCCTGGTCGACGGTGCCGAAGTGGCTGTTGGCGTTGTTGCCAAACAGCGAGGCGCTGGCACTCGTACTAAAGAAGGCGATCAGCGCCAGCAGCAGGCAGGTTGTGATGCGTTTCATCATGACAGGGATCATTTTTCCACTACCGATATAAACCAGAAAACAGGCAGACTCCGACGCGGCGGAGATCTTATGCAAGGCGCAGACTATATCACGGCCTGGCGGCTGCGGCTGTTGCAGGATGTCGCACTGGAAGCAACGGAAAGGGTGTGGTTAAGGCGGGGTTTAACCAGGCGGGCCGTCAGCGCAGCCCGCCCTTATCGCTACAGGAACAGATTGGCGAAGAGAAAGCCAAAGGCGACCGACAGCGCAATCGCCAGCGTGCCGGGCACGATAAAAGAATGATTAAAAACGAATTTTCCGATGCGTGTCGAGCCAGTATCGTCCATTTCCACGGCGGCCAGCAGCGTAGGATAGGTAGGCAGCACGAACAGCGCCGAGACGGCGGCGAAAGAGGCTATCGCGGTATGCGGCGACACGCCCAGCAGCAGCGCCGCAGGCATCAATGCTTTGGTGGTGGCGGCCTGCGAATAAAGCAGGGTGGAGGCAAAAAAGAGGATCACCGCCAGCATCCATGGATAGTCGCGCAGCAGGCTGCCGGCAAAATCCTGAATTTCGTTGATATGCGCTTTGACAAAGGTATCGCCCAGCCAGGCGACGCCCATCACGCAGATGCAGGCGCTCATGCCGGAACGGAACGTGCTGGCGGAGAGGATCTTTGCGGTATCTACTTTACAACTCAGGCAGATCAGCGCCGCAATGGTCAGCATAAAAATCACAATAGCTTCGTTGCGCGGCAGCACGGGGTTCTGGATCAGCCCAACGGTTTCGCTAATCGCGGTAGCGTAAAGCACGACGGCTATAATGCCGATCAAAAACAGCAGTACGGATAGCTTCGCGCCCGGTTTCTCTTTAAATACCGTTTCGCCGCGCAGCGTGACTTCGCCCTTTGCCAGACGCTGCTGATAAACCTGATCTTCATGCAGCTCTTTGCCCAGAAAATTGGTGATCATCGCGGCGATGAAGATTGCGACCATCGTGGAAGGGATCGCCACGGCCAGCAGGCCCAGATAGCTGACGCCCTTCGGTTCCAGAATGCCGGAAAGGAACACCACGGCGGCGGAAATAGGCGAGGCGGTAATGGCGATTTGCGAGGCGACTACCGCAATAGAAAGCGGGCGGGAAGGGCGAACGCCCTGTTCCTTCGCCACCTCGGCAATCACCGGCAGCGTGGAGAATGCCGTATGGCCGGTGCCGGCCAGCAGCGTCATTGCGTAGGTCACCAGCGGCGCCAGAAAAGTGATATAGCGCGGATGCTTGCGCAGCAGGCGTTCGGCCAGGCTGACCAGATAATCCATTCCGCCCGCGACCTGCATTGCCGCAATAGCCGCGATCACGCCCATGATGATTTCAATCACATCGAACGGGATTGCACCTGGCTTAATCTGAAACCCCAGCGTCAGGATCAGCATGCCCACGCCGCCAGCGAAGCCGATGCCGATGCCGCCCAGTCGCGCGCCCAGATAGATCGCCGCCAGCACGACAATAAGCTCAGGTAAAATCATAGTTTGCTCCCCTGGTCTGTTTGGTTATGAATTGGTTGATAGCATGTAACTTGCGGCATAAAAAAAGCACGTCGTTCTGTGAACCAACGTGCCTTTTTTCGCTTACCGCGGCGGATTACTCTTCATCGGTGTAGCGTTTCGCTTTATAAACCGGATACATCAGGTTCTGGGTCGAGAAAATGTCGTCCAGCTCCGTTTCGGTCAGCAGGCCGCGCTCCAGCACCACTTCGCGCACGCTTTTACCCGTTTCGGCGCAAATCTTGCCGACGATATCGCCGTTATGGTGGCCGATATAAGGATTCAGATAGGTAACGATGCCGATTGAGTTAAAGACGTAGGCTTCGCAAACCGCTTTATTGGCGGTAATGCCGTCCACGCATTTCTCCAGCAGGTTGGCGCAGGCGTTGGTCAGGATAGACACCGACTCAAACAGCGCCTGGCCGATGACCGGCTCCATTACGTTCAGCTGGAGCTGGCCCGCTTCTGACGCCATCGTCACCGTCACGTCATTGCCGATAACCTTAAAGCAGACCTGATTAACCACTTCCGGCACGACCGGGTTGACCTTGGCAGGCATAATAGAAGAGCCGGCCTGCAGTTCCGGCAGGTTGATTTCGTTCAGGCCGGCGCGCGGGCCGGAAGAGAGCAGGCGCAAATCATTACAGATTTTCGACAGCTTCACCGCCAGGCGCTTCAGCGAGCTATGCACCATGACGTAAGCGCCGCAGTCCGAGGTCGCCTCGATCAAATCTTCCGCCGGTACGCACGGCAGATTGCTGACTTCCGCCAGCTTCTGTACGGCCAGCTGCTGATAACCATCCGGCGTGTTAAGGCGGGTGCCGATAGCCGTTGCGCCCAGGTTAACTTCCAGCAGCAGCTCGGCGGTGCGCAGGATGTTTTTGATCTCTTCCTTCAGCAGCACGTTAAACGCGTGGAATTCCTGGCCCAGCGTCATCGGCACGGCATCCTGTAGCTGGGTACGGCCCATTTTCAGGATGGTGTTGAACTCAATGGCTTTACGCTCGAAGCCTTCGCTAAGGTTGCCGATAGCGTCCAGCAGTTGCAGGATCGAGCTGTAAACCGCGATGCGGAAACCGGTAGGGTAGGCGTCGTTGGTGGACTGGCATTTATTGACGTGATCGTTGGGGTTCAGAAACTGATATTCCCCTTTCTGATGGCCCATCAGCTCCAGGCCGATATTGGCCAGCACCTCGTTGGTGTTCATATTGACCGAGGTCCCGGCGCCGCCCTGATAGACATCAACCGGAAACTGATCCATACATTTGCCGTTAATCAGCACTTCATCGCAGGCTTTGATAATGGCGTTGGCAACATTACGGGGAATGGTTTGCAGCTCTTTATTGGCCATGGCGGCCGCTTTTTTTACCATCACCATGCCGCGAACAAAGGCCGGAATATCGCTGATCTTACTGTTACTGATATAGAAATTTTCGATCGCACGCAGCGTATGAACACCGTAGTAAGCATCCGCCGGAACTTCTCGCATACCTAACAGGTCTTCTTCGATACGAATGTCGTTAGCCATGAGCACCTTCTTGTGATTGCTGCCGGTTATACTAGCCAGAGTCAGAATGATCCATGAGTCGCCATCAGTCCGGGACGATATGTTAACGTTTTGCGTCATCAGGAGCATCACTATATTCGTTAAAATATTGACGCTTTTCACTTTATCGCGAGGTTTTTTTGGCCGTCGTGTTGCCGTTGTTTATCTGACGAGGCGGCAGGGAATTTTCCGCTGACGGTTGAAAAGACGGGGCGACGTGCCCATCTTTAATCGATACGATCCTTTTTTCGCCGCTATGCCTGGCGCATGGCGGCTCTAACCGACAGGAGACTGCGGTGCGCTGGTTACCGTTTTTAGTACTTTTTGTTCTCGCCTGGATTGAGATCACTATTTTTATCCAGGTCGCCCATGTGATGGGCGTGCTGCTGACGCTGCTGCTGGTGGTGTTCAGCTCGTGCATCGGTATTTCGCTGGTGAAAAACGAAGGCATGAAGAACTTTATGCTGATGCAGCAAAAGCTGGCGGCGGGGGAAAGCCCGGCGGCAGAGATGCTAAAAAGCGTCTCGCTGATCCTGGCCGGTTTTCTGCTGCTGCTCCCCGGCTTTTTTACCGACTTCCTGGGCCTGCTGCTGCTGCTGCCGCCGGTGCAAAAACACCTGACGCTGAAGCTGATGCCGCACCTGCGTAGCTGGCGCGGGCCTGGCGCGGGGCCGGACAGCGGCTATACCGTGGACGGCGAGTATGAGCGTAAAGACACCACGCTTATCGAACACGACGACAAGCACGACAGGCAGTAATCTTCAGAAAGGCGGGCAACCCGCCTTTTCTTTTATCCGCCGTTTCGCTGATTGTTATTTGTGCAGTTGTGACGCAGAAGCAAAATTTTTATTTTTTACCCCTTGAAAGGGTCGGGCGCTGTCCCTATCTCTTGCGTCACGAGGCCGGTGCCAGTGAAGCCCGGCATTCATCCCAAAATGACTGATTGGACTTCTCAAAGGAGAGCTATCAATGAAAATTCGTCCATTGCACGACCGTGTTATCGTCAAGCGTAAAGAAGTGGAATCTAAATCGGCTGGTGGCATCGTTCTGACCGGCTCAGCAGCAGGGAAATCTACCCGCGGCGAAGTGCTGGCTGTTGGCAATGGCCGTATCCTGGAAAATGGCGAAGTGAAGCCACTGGACGTAAAAGTCGGTGACGTCGTGATTTTCAGCGAAGGCTACGGTGCGAAAACTGAGAAAATCGACAACCAGGAAGTGCTGATCATTTCTGAAAGCGACATTCTGGCAATTGTTGAAGCGTAATTTACGTAACTCATTGAACGAAACGAATTTAAGGGATATTGATAATGGCAGCTAAAGACGTAAAATTTGGCAACGACGCTCGTGTTAAAATGCTCCGCGGCGTTAACGTACTGGCAGACGCAGTAAAAGTAACCCTGGGCCCGAAAGGCCGTAACGTAGTGCTGGATAAATCCTTCGGCGCACCAACCATCACCAAAGACGGCGTTTCCGTTGCACGTGAAATCGAGCTGGACGACAAGTTCGAAAACATGGGCGCGCAGATGGTGAAAGAAGTTGCCTCTAAAGCGAACGACGCAGCGGGCGACGGCACCACCACCGCCACCGTGCTGGCACAGTCTATCATCACCGAAGGTCTGAAAGCCGTAGCCGCGGGCATGAACCCGATGGATCTGAAGCGCGGTATCGATCAGGCCGTTATCGCTGCGGTTGATGAGCTGAAAAAACTTTCCGTTCCTTGCTCCGATTCCAAAGCCATTGCTCAGGTTGGTACCATCTCCGCTAACTCCGATGAGAGCGTGGGTACCCTGATTGCTCAGGCGATGGAAAAAGTGGGCAAAGAAGGCGTGATCACCGTTGAAGAAGGCACCGGCCTGCAGGACGAGCTGGACGTGGTTGAAGGTATGCAGTTCGATCGCGGCTACCTGTCTCCTTACTTCATCAACAAGCCGGAAACCGGTGCGGTTGAGCTGGAATCACCGTTCATCCTGCTGGCTGACAAAAAAATCTCCAACATCCGCGAAATGCTGCCGGTGCTGGAAGCTGTGGCAAAAGCAAGCAAGCCGCTGCTGATCATCGCTGAAGACGTTGAAGGCGAAGCGCTGGCGACTCTGGTGGTTAACACCATGCGCGGCATCGTGAAAGTGGCTGCGGTTAAAGCACCTGGCTTCGGCGACCGTCGTAAAGCTATGCTGCAGGATATCGCTGTGCTGACCGGTGGTACCGTTATCTCTGAAGAGATCGGTATGGAGCTGGAAAAAGCGACGCTGGAAGACCTGGGTCAGGCAAAACGCGTTGTGATCAACAAAGACACCACTACCATCATCGATGGCGTGGGCGAAGAGTCTGTGATCTCTGGCCGCGTAACGCAGATCCGTCAGCAGATCGAAGAAGCGACCTCTGACTACGATCGTGAAAAACTGCAGGAGCGCGTAGCGAAACTGGCAGGCGGCGTGGCCGTGCTGAAAGTGGGCGCAGCAACTGAAGTTGAAATGAAAGAGAAGAAAGCTCGCGTTGAAGATGCTCTGCACGCTACCCGTGCGGCAGTAGAAGAAGGCGTGGTTGCCGGTGGCGGCGTGGCGCTGGTGCGCGTGGCGGCTCTGCTGTCCGAGCTGAGAGGCCAGAACGAAGACCAGAACGTGGGTATCAAAGTTGCGCTGCGCGCAATGGAATCCCCACTGCGTCAGATCGTTTCTAACGCAGGCGAAGAGCCATCTGTGGTCGCTAACAACGTGAAAGCGGGCGACGGTAACTACGGTTACAACGCGCAGACCGAAGAATACGGCAACATGATCGACTTCGGTATCCTGGACCCAACTAAAGTTACCCGTTCTGCGCTGCAGTACGCGGCTTCCGTTGCGGGCCTGATGATCACCACCGAGTGCATGGTCACTGACCTGCCAAAAGCTGACGCGCCAGACTTAGGTGCAGGCGGCGGCATGGGTGGTATGGGCGGCATGGGCGGCATGATGTAAGTCGGCACCCAGCCCCTGTAAGAAAAAAAACCTGCCAGCGATGGCAGGTTTTTTTTATGCCTAAAATCCGATGCGAAAGCCCAGATTGGCGGTCAGAGGGGATTCAACAGCACGCCCTTTTTGATAGTTGAGTTCGCTATACAGTGAAGCATCCCTGGCAAGGCTGATATCGATCCCCGCGCCGTAGCTTCCTGCGCTGGCGTTAGCGGCATCGTTAAAATCCCAGCGATCGTTCAGCCGGACTTTAGCGGATTTGGCGAGTCCGTGCGTTACGCTGGCCTTCAGGTAAGGATCAAGCACGGCTTTACCGAGCCGGACGCGTTTACCCATCTGCAATCCTGTTTCGGCCTGCACCAGGGATGGCTGATAAATTTGCGCTCTCATGCCGTTGCTCAGCGTCATTTGGCTTCCGTCAGCCCGAAAAGCCATCATTCTGGCAAAAGGCTCCACCCAATAGTCATCCGCCAGTACGACATGCCAGCCGCCCTCCAGTGCGCCGCCCAGGCCGTACTGATTGTAGCCGCCGCTGACCGCCACGCCGTCGCTCATGCGCGTGTGCAGCCGGCTATTAAAGCGGTTCATTTTGATTGTCGTATCCAGATACAGGCCGCTATCGGCAAACCAGCTGGCGTACGCCCCGATACCGTAGCTGTCAATCTGGCTGTTGCCGCCACTAACATCCCTGACGGAATTATTGGTGATGGAGGCCATTACGCCGACAAGCAAGTTGCCTTGTCCTGCCGCAACGGCTTTATCACCGCCCAGTTCAAAGCCGTTCTGGCCCAGCTTCCAGCGGCTCGTCGCGCTGTTTATCCGGGTGTTTTGGTGAAGATAACGGCCCCAGAGCCCGCCATCGCCGGCTTCCCGACCACGAAGATCGCCCCGACGCTGACGCAAGTTTTGCAGTTCGTTAGTAAAAATAAGCCCTGGCGCCGCAGCCATGTTCAATACGGCATCTGCCGAAGGCGTAAGCGAAGGCTGCGGAGGGTTATCAGGCGCATCGGGCGCGTCAGGCGTATCGGGCGCATCAGGCCGGGCGCTGTTAGCCAGATACCATGCATTATCTTTCTGGATCAGATCGTACTGCCAGACGCCCGCATCCACTTTCCCGCCATACAGCGCAAACAGCGCCGTATTGGTCGGTCCCTGCACTACCTTGAGCATGGCGTCTGGATCGTCAGGCTCCGCACCGCTGTTCGCCACGCGCAGTAAAAACGTGCCATAGAGGTCGCGGGTAATATTGAGCATATCGCCCTGCATCTTCTGCAAACTGGTATTCAGCGCAAACAGGCCGGCGCCGGTGAGGCTGTCGATCGTTAAGGTATGATATTTATCATTCGGGTCAACATCCGGCATCAGAATCGAGCCGCCGATAAATAACAATTGTTTAATGTGGTTATCCGCCGTCATTTTCCACTGCGCGCTTCGGCCGATCTCCAGCGTACCCACACCGGTTATATTGCCTTCCAGCTGGCTGGCGCCGCTTAAAAGAACGTTCACCCGGCTGCTGTCATCCGCAAAAATATCACCCCTGGCATAAATGTTATAGAGTGAGAAATCCACCCGGCTGTTATTAAGCGCTTCCAGCAGCTTACCTTGTTTACTGGTGACAGAAGGGGAGCCTGACGAATAATTGTTGCGGAGGGCGATGGCGGCATTACCCTGGTTAACGCTGAAAACGGCTTTCTGTGCGTTGATGGAAGAGTCGCTGACGTCAAACTGGGTTTTATTTTCTCCCGTTATAAATACGCCAACGTTGTTGCTGTTGATAACGGAGTGTTGACTGACGAAAACATTAGCGCCTTCCACATGCAACGCCCCGCAGCCGTTGATGGCGGCGCTCCCCGCATAACAGGCTATTTCATCGCCGTTGCTGGCGGTATTTAACGTTGAGTTATAAATGATCATATCGCTGTTAGCGGCTTCGAGCGCCGAGGCTGCCTTAGCCGACAGTGTGGAGTTGCTGATAAACAAATTGTCCAGCACGCCGTCGTCAGCGCTGTTACGCATTCTGATCGCCGTTCCGTCGCTGGTAATAACAGAATTCATAATATCAACGTTATCGACATCCTGAAGCAGGATGCCGGTGACGCCTATCGCCATTGCGCCCGTATAATCACTGGTGCTGTTGATATCAATCTTTTGCAAAATGGCGGAATCAGTATTTCTGATATCCATCACCGCAAAGTTATGGTTATTAAGTTTACTGTTTTCAACAATCAGGCTGCCGCTATAGACAGATAAAGGGGAAACTAGTCCCTGTCCATTAAAAACATCGTCCTTAATGGTTACCGTTTTATTATGGTTATTTTGTCCGGTCCTGATACTGCCGTTTACGACAGAGGCATTAATATAAATGTCACCCAGACTGGCTGAGGAGAGCGGCCTGATATTTCCGGTATAGGTACTGTCAGAAAAAATAATATGGCTGTTATTGCTGTCTATATCGCCTGAAAAGATCGCATTGCTGTTCAACGACAGCGTTGAATCGCTAAACAGATGCGATTGCGGCGAGGGGGTAAACCCCGCTTCCGCGTTGCTGATGGTTAAGCTGCCGCCATTGGTAACGTTAAAAAGGGTTTCTTCGCTTTGCGGCGTATAAATATAAACATGCTCGTTATTAATGTTGACTATATTAGGGGCGCTAAAGGCGAGAGGTAAGTAATTTGTTAAAATTAATAAGCTGCACCCTGTGCCAACGAGTTTCAGTTTTTTTATTACCGGTGTTGAAAACATTGTGATGCCTTAAGAAATAAAGGAGAAAGCGGGGTGGGTAGGATTTATTTTATTTATAATAACATCCCTTTTCTTATTAAATTAAACCGGCATTCAACGCTATAAAGAATAATCCTAAACATCATCGGGTTGCGACGGCATCTTGCAATGGGTATGTATATAAAATGCGATAGTTATGAAAACTAATATTGGCATTTTATGATCAAGCAGGCGCTTTCCCCTTTCTTTTGCCATGCCCGTCGACTCTTTTTTTCATCGGCGCAGCAGAAGTTCAGGCGTATCGCCGATTTTATGTTAATCTGCGGATGAGTCTGTTAATAATAATGGAGATTAAAATGCGGATTAACGTCTTGCTAGGGCTCTCTGTCGCGGCGGTGCTGCTGGCGGGCTGTAGCAGCTCTACCAAACTGAGTTCAGCAGGTGAACGCGTCACCTTCACCGACCAACAACCGGCAAGCAGCTGTCAGCTGCTGGGCAACCTGACCGGCTCACAAAGCAACTGGCTGAGCGGTGCGGGCGGCGGTGAAAGCAGCTCTCTGCGCGGCGCGGCTAACGATCTACGCAATCGCGCGGCGGAAATGGGCGGCAACGTGATTTACGGCGCAACCAGCCCAACGCAGAACATTTGGTCAAGCTTCGCGCCGCTGGACAGCAAAATGAGCGGTCAGGTTTATAAGTGTCCCTGAGGCGTTAGCAGCACGGATTACCCGGACAGGAGAAGATTGCCGCTTCTCCTGTTTTTTTATTGCTGACGCAGCTGCAAATCAAGCGGCGTTTTGCTTGGCTCGCCGCCAATCTCCCTTGCCAGCTTCGGCACCATATAGCCGGAAACCTGGCTCAGCAGTTCCCGCATAATATTCCTCGCCTGCTCGTCGGAAACGTAGAAGTGCGCCGCGCCCTGGACTTTATCCAGCACGTGCAGATAGTAGGGCAGGATCCCGGCGTCGAATAGCGCGTTACTGAGCTCCGCCAGCGTGGCGGCGCTGTTGTTGATGCCGCGCAGCAGCACGCTCTGGTTCAGCAACGTGACGCCCGCTCGCTTCAGCTGCCGCATGGCTTCCCGCAGCTCGTCGTCAATCTCGCGCGCGTGATTGATATGGGTGACCAGCAGCGTTTGCAGCCGTGTCTCTGCCAGCCGCTGGCAAAGCGCAGCCGTGATGCGCGCAGGGATAACCACCGGCAAACGAGTGTGGATACGCAGCCTTTTCACGTGCGGGATCTGCTCCAGCTCGGTTATCAGCCACGCCAGCTCGCTGTCTTTCGCCATCAGCGGATCGCCGCCGGAGAAAATTATTTCATCCAGTTGCGGCTGCTGTCGGATATACTCCAGCGCCTGCTGCCAGTTGCGCTTGTTGCCCTGGTTATCCGAATAGGGAAAATGACGGCGGAAGCAGTAACGGCAGTTGACGGCGCAGCCGCCTTTCACCAACAGCAGCGCGCGATTATGATATTTATGTAACAGACCCGGCACTACGCTGCTTTGCTCGTCGAGCGGATCGGTACTGTAACCTGGCGCATCGATAAACTCCTGGCTTTGGGTGATCACCTGGAGCAGCAGCGGATCCTGCGGATCGCCCTTTTGCATTCTTGCCGCAAAAGCGCGCGGCACGCGCAGAGCAAAAAGACGGCGCGCGTTGGCGCCGCCCCGAAGCTCAGGATGTGAATCAAGGCCTAAAAGCTGTAATAATTCATCAGGGTCGGTGATTACATCTGCAAGTTGATGCAACCATTCTTCTCGCGAAGGGGTATTTAGGGTTACAATGTGTGCCATTTTTTTGGCTAAGTACCAGTATTAAATTGTAGAGGGCCTTTATGGCGACTTATTCTAGCAACGATTTCCGTCCCGGTCTTAAAATCATGTTCGAAGGCGAGCCTTATGCCGTCGAATCCAGCGAGTTTGTTAAGCCAGGTAAAGGCCAGGCGTTCGCACGTGTGAAAATGCGTCGTCTGCTGACCGGCACTCGCGTTGAGAAGACCTTTAAGTCTACCGACTCCGCCGAAGGCGCAGACGTAGTAGATACCAACCTGAACTACCTGTACAACGACGGCGAGTTCTACCACTTTATGCACCCGGAAACCTTCGAACAGCACCCTGTCGAAGAGAAGACCGTTGGCGACGCGGCAAAATGGCTGCTGGACAACGCAGAGTGTATCGTGACGCTGTGGAACGGCAAGCCGATTCAGGTTCTGCCGCCAAACTTCGTTGAGCTGGAGATCGTGGATACCGATCCAGGCCTGAAAGGCGATACTGCCGGTACCGGCGGCAAGCCAGCCAAACTTTCTACCGGCGCGGTAGTGAAAGTGCCTCTGTTCGTACAGATTGGCGAAGTGATTAAAGTAGACACCCGTTCGGGCGAATACGTTTCTCGCGTAAAATAAGTGGTATGGGCCTGCCTGCGCGGGCCCTTATTTTTTCCCGCCCCATAAACCGCCTCTTTTATTGCTGTCACTCTAACGGCCTGCGCGCTGAGCGCAATATTTTCCACGGCTTCGGTAAAGACGCCCGGCACCCAGGCGGCGTCATCTCACACGCTGTCAGCTGAGTTCCCGTCTTCCTTTCCGCCTCGCCAGACGCATTCGCGAAATTACGACTATGCTTAACTCGCTGTACTTTACTTCTAATTAAAAGGAACTGGTTATGTTAAAGAAAAGTATTGTCGCGATCTTTTCCGTTCTTGTGCTCTCTTCTGCGCTTACCGCCTGTAATACCACCCGTGGGGTAGGCGAAGACGTGTCCGCAGGCGGACGAGCGATCCAGCGAAGCGCTCAGTAAAAGAGAGGCCGGTGTTTGCACACCGGCCTTCTTGTTTTCAGCCTTCACAGGGTATTAATCCTGCTTCACCCAAATCAGCTTGTTCACGTCAAAACCGGCCTGACGCGCCTTCGCCGTCAGCTCTTCTTTTACCTTGCCGTCGAGCTGCGGCGTGCGCGATAAAATCCACAGATAGTTTCTGTTTGGCCCGCAGACCAGCGCGTGCTGATAGTCTTTATCCAGCGCGATCACGTTGTAGCCGCCATAAAAAGGCCCGAAGAAGGAGACTTTCAGCGCCGCCTGGCTTGGCGAACCGGTAAAGTAGGCTTTGCCGATGCTTTCCTGCCAGCGCTGTTTTTTGACGTTAAAGCCGCGGTTGATCACCTTCAGCCCGCCGTCGTCGCGCTTGCTGTAGGTGGCGGTCACGTGATCCAGGCCGCGTTCGAAACGGTGATCCAGACGGGCGATTTCATACCAGCTGCCCAGATAAAGGTCGGCGTTGAAGCCTTCGATGGGCGTGACGCCTTTCGGCGGCGTGGTGGTACAGGCGACAGAGAGAAGGGCGCCGGCGCCTGCGGCCAGCATTTTCCAGAGAGACATAAGCGATTCCTTTGCGTTTGAACTGCTTAAGTATAGGCCATTTTGCGCAGGCGGCCCGAAGCCGCCCGGTTATCAAAGCGTCAGTACGCCAATCGCGGTGACGATGCTTAAAATGGCGGCCAGGCCATAGAAAATCCATTTGCTGGCGGGAAGATGAATTTTCAGGTCGTGCGTCATGTGGTGCAGCCGATGCACCGCGCACCAGAGCGGCAGCACGATAGCCAGAAAAAGGAAGAGGCGGCCCGGCCAGCTTTGCGCAAAGCCAAGGATGCGCTCAAAGCTGAAGGCCGACGGCGCGCCCAGTCCCAGCGGCATCATGATACCCGCCAGCAGCACCACAACGGGCGACACCAGCGCGGCCCACATGCCGCCCGCGCCAAACATGCCCCAGAACAACGGCTCGTCAGAACGGTTTTTATTTTTCATTATCCCTCCCTTACCAGCAGAACAGCGGCCAGCATGGCAAGGCTAATCAGCGCCATCGCCAGCCACAGGCTTTTAACAATCGGCCCGGACGACAGCTTCTTGTCGCCAATAACGATAATCGACGCCTTAGGCGCCAGCTCAAACCAGGTTTTGCTGTGCAGCAGCGCCGCGGCCAGCGCAATCAGGTTCAACAGCAGCAGCACGGGATGCTGTAGAAAATTCACGAAGGCTGCCCAGCTTTCCGCTCCGTGCTTTAGCGCGTACAGCCCGAAAATCAGCTCTACGCTAAACAAGAGCGCCGGAAGCGCCGTGCCTTCGCGCAGCATATAGAAGCGATAGAAACCCGTTTTTCGCCACCAGTCGGCTGTAACCGGGCGGTGATAAGCATTGCGTTTAGAACTCATCTGGCAACTCCTTATTGTGGCCTGAGGCTGGCGATCAGATAGTCTTTGGCGCTTTCCACTTTGCTCTGCTGGATAGCGGCGGCCGGATCGACATGTTTCGGGCAGACCTCCGAGCAGAAGCCAACAAAAGTGCAGGGCCAGACGCCGTTATCGCCGTTCAGCTGCGGCATTCGCGCGCGTTTGCCTTTGTCGCGGCTATCGAGGTTGTAGCGGTGGGCCAGCGTAATAGCGGCCGGGCCGATAAATTCCGGGTTAAGCCCGAACTGCGGACAGGCGGCGTAGCACAGGCCGCAGTTGATGCAGCCGGCAAACTGGTGGTAGCGCGCCATTTGCGCCGGCGTCTGCCGGTTGGGGCCGTTCTGCGCCTGCGACGAATCGCCGATAATCCAGGGCTTGATTGCCGCCAGGCTCTCGATAAAGCGGCTCATATCCACCACCAGATCGCGCTCGATGGGGAAGTTAGCCAGCGGCTCTACGCGGATCCCCTGCGGATAGTGGCGCAGGAAGGTTTTACAGGCGAGCTTTGGCACGCCGTCCACCATCATGCCGCAGGAGCCGCAGATAGCCATGCGACATGACCAGCGAAAGGACAGATCGCCGGCCAGGTTGTCTTTGATATATCCCAACGCGTCCAGCAGCGAGGTTTGCTCGTCCCAGGGAACCGGGTAGGTGACAAAGTAAGGTGCCTTATCCGTTTCCGGGTTATAGCGTTGGATGGCAATGTTGCAATGCGCCAGGTCAGCCATTTTGCGCCTCCTTATGTTCTGATTCCGCGCCGTAAACGCGTTTCGCCGGCGGCAGCCGGGTAATCACGACGTCGCCCCAGGCGATGGTCGGCGCGCCCTGCGCGTTGAAAAAGCTCAGCGAGTGCTGCAAAAAACGCTCGTCGTCGCGCTCGCGGCAGCCCTCATCCAGACGCTGGTGTGCGCCGCGCGACTCTTTACGCGCGAAAGCCGCGTGCGCCATACATTCCGCCACGTTCAGCCCGTGCTCCAGCTCAATGGCATAGAGCAGTTCGGTGTTGAAGACGCTGGAGCTGTCGCGGATGCGCACGCGGCCGAAGCGCGCTTTCAGCTCCGCCAGCTTGTCGATAGTCTGCTGCATCAGTTCCGGCGTGCGGTAGATACCGCAGCCTTCCTCCATCGTCATGCCCATTTCATCGCGCAGCGTCGACCAGCGCTCGTCGCCGGGCTGATTAACCAGCGCCTTCAGCCGCTGCTCGCAGTCGCGGGCCTGGGCGTCCAGCGCGGCGGTGGCGAAGTTACGATTTTCCAGCGCCCTGACGGCGGCGTTTTCACCGGCCAGACGGCCAAACACTACCAGTTCCGCCAGCGAATTCGATCCCAGCCGGTTAGCGCCGTGCAGGCCCACCGACGAGCATTCGCCCACGGCAAACAGCCCACGAATAGTGGTTTCACAGCTGGCGTCCGTAGCGATACCGCCCATGGTGTAGTGCGCCGTCGGACGGATAGGGATAGGGCTGGTAACGGGATCGACGCCGACGTAGGCTTTGCTCAGCTCGCAGATAAACGGCAGCCGCTCCAGCAGTTTTTTCTCGCCCAGATGGCGCAAATCGAGATGGACGACCTCGCCGCGCGGCGTATGAATGGTGCGGCCTTTCTGCGACTCATGCCAGAAAGCCTGCGACACCTTGTCGCGCGGCCCCAGCTCCATATATTTGTTTTTGGGCTGGCCGAGCGGCGTTTCCGGCCCCATACCGTAATCCTGCAGATAGCGATAGCCGTCTTTATTAACCAGGATGCCGCCCTCGCCGCGACAGCCTTCGGTCATCAGGATACCGGAGCCGGGCAGTCCGGTCGGGTGATACTGCACAAACTCCATGTCCCGCAGCGCCACGCCGTGACGCAGCGCCATTCCCATGCCGTCGCCCGTAACGATGCCGCCGTTGGTGTTATAGCGATAGACGCGCCCCGCGCCGCCGGTTGCCAGCACCACCGATTTCGCCAGAATTTTTATCAGCGCGCCTTCCATCATGTTCATGGCAACCAGCCCGCGCGCCTCGCCGTTATCCACCAGCAGATCGAGAACGAAATGCTCATCGAAGCGAGTAATCTGCGGATATTTCAGCGAGGTCTGAAACAGCGTATGCAGCATATGGAAGCCGGTCTTGTCGGCGGCGAACCAGGTGCGCTCGATTTTCATGCCGCCGAAGCGGCGCACGTTGACCGAGCCATCTTCACGACGGCTCCAGGGGCAGCCCCAGATCTCCAGCTGGGCCATCTCCTGCGGGCAGTGCTGCACGAAGTAGTCCACCACATCCTGTTCGCACAGCCAGTCGCCGCCGGAAACGGTATCCTGAAAATGCAGATCGAAGCTGTCATGCGCCTGCGTGACGGCGGCGGAACCGCCTTCAGCGGCGACGGTATGGCTGCGCATGGGATAGACTTTTGAAACCAGCGCAATGGAAAGCGTGGGGTGGGCCTCCGCAGCGGCGATGGCCGCCCGCAGCCCGGCACCGCCCGCGCCGACAATCACCAGATCGGCAGTAAAAGTTTGCACGATATTCTCCCTGTCAGGCCGTTATAGAAAGGATGAGGGGATACCCTCGGTTAACGGAGACAGCAGTATAAAACCGGCGGTAGCGGGTAAAATTGATATGCTCAGGCAAACAGGTGAAAAAATGACGGCAATAATGTTAAGGGGTTAACGTTTTCCGCAGTGGACGCTGTATCGGGCGCGCGTTTTTTTTACCGGCGCAGGTTTGTTTGTACGAAGCGCCTCGGGTAGACTGCTTCACCCTGATCCCTGAGGAGTACAAACTATGAGCGATACGGCCAGCTGGCAGCCGAGCGCGCCCGTCACCAACTTGTTAAAACGGGCAGCGATAATGGCTGAAATCCGGCGTTTCTTTGCCGATCGTGGGGTGCTGGAAGTGGAAACCCCGGCGATGAGCCAGGCAACCGTAACCGACATCCACCTGTTTCCTTTTCAGACGCGTTTTGTCGGGCCGGGTGCGGCGCAGGGGCTGGATCTCTACCTGATGACCAGCCCGGAATACCATATGAAGCGGCTGCTGGCAGCGGGCAGCGGGCCGATTTTCCAGCTTTGCCGCTGCTTCCGTAATGAGGAAGCGGGACGCCATCACAACCCTGAGTTCACCATGCTGGAGTGGTATCGGCCGCATTACGATATGTACCGGCTGATGAACGAGGTGGACGATCTGCTACAGCAGGTGCTGGAGTGCGCGCCTGCGGAAACGCTCTCCTATCAGCAGGCTTTTCTGCGTCATCTGGAGATGGATCCGCTGTCGGCAGATAAAGCGCAAATGCGTGAAGTGGCGGAAAAGCTGGGCGTGGGCGATTTGGCTAACCGCGAGGAAGACCGCGACACGCTGCTTCAGCTGCTGTTTGTCACGGGCGTGGAGCCGCAAATCGGCAAAGAGAAACCGGCGTTTGTGTACCATTTCCCGGCCAGCCAGGCGGCGCTGGCGGAGATCAGCACTGAAGATCACCGCGTGGCGGAACGCTTCGAGGTCTATTTCAAAGGCATTGAGCTGGCCAACGGCTTCCGTGAGCTGACCGACAGCCGCGAGCAGCGCCAGCGTTTTGAGCAGGATAACCGCAAGCGGGCCGCGCTTGGCCTGCCGCAGCAGCCGATTGACACTAATCTGCTGGACGCGCTGGCGCACGGCATGCCGGAATGCTCCGGCGTGGCGCTGGGCGTGGATCGCATTGTGATGCTGGCGCTTAAGGCGTCGCAGCTGAGCGAAGTGATCGCGTTCTCCGTCGACCGCTGTTAAGTCGCCAGAAAAAAGGCCAGGGATTGCGCCCTGGCCTGCGTCTACAGCCCGCCTGATTTATACGTTCTGGCCGCCGGCACGCCGTTGTTGACCGGCGTTTTGCGCCCGATGGTTTCCATACGCACCTGGAACGGTGGGAAAGGCATCTCCAGCCCGTGCTCGTGATAGCCCTGCAAAATAAGCTGATGCAGCTCGTGGCGCAGCGGCATCCTGTGGCCCATCTCCGCCGCGTGAATGCGCAGCTCAAACAGCTGAATGCCCTGCTGCAAATCCACCAGGAACGCTTCCGGCGGCGGCGTGTCGAGCACGTACTGACAGCGCTGCGCGGCGGTCAGCAGCACGTTGGTCACCTCTTCGCTGTTGGCTTCCGCCGCCGCAGGAATAGTCAGCACCACACGTGTAACCGAATCGGAGAGCGACCAGTTAATAAACTGCTCGGTAATAAAGGCCTTATTCGGCACGATAATCTCTTTGCGATCCCAGTCGGTGATTGTCGTCGCGCGCGTGTTAATCCGCGTAATGCTGCCGGTCAGATCGCGAATGGTAACGGTATCGCCGATGCGGATCGGCTTTTCAAACAGGATAATCAGGCCGGAAATAAAGTTGGCGAAAATTTCCTGTAATCCAAAGCCCAGCCCCACGCCCAGCGCCGCCACCAGCCATTGCAGCTTCGACCAGTCGATGCCGATCATTGAGAACCCGGCCAGGCCGCCAACCAGAATCAGCGTGTATTTGGTCAGCGTGGTGATGGCATAACCGGTACCGGGCGTCAGATTAAGGTGCTGGAGCAGCGCCAGCTCAAGCAGCGCCGGCATATTACGCACCAGCTGCGTGGTAATAATCAGCACCAGGATCGCAATCAGCACCGAGCCGAGCGTGATCGGCTCCAGGCTTTCCACGCCCTGCACCGTGGTGCTGGCATCCCACAGCCTGATGTTCTCCAGAAAGCCGAACGCCGAATGGATCTCTGACCAAAGCACAATAACCGACACCAGCGCAATCAGCGTCAGGATGGAGCGTACCAGCCGCAGCGACTGGGCGCTGATGGCGTCCAGATCGATAACCGGCTCGTCGACTTCCGTTTCCGTGCTTTGCGTAGCCGTGGTTTCCTCTTCACCTTTGGCGCGCTGGGCCAGTATTTCCGCCCGTCGGTTGCGCGCGCGATCGAAAGCGATGCGGCGACGCTGAATAAGCATCCAGCGGCGAATAATGTGATAGATAATCAGCAGCAGGAACCAGATAGCCAGCGAGGTTTCCACCCTGGCCAGCAGCGCCTGCGCGGTGGCCAGATAGCCGATGCAGGAAGCCAGCGCGGCGATCAGCGGAATGCAGATCATCATGTTCCACAAGATATTGCTGATAAAGTTTTCGCCGTTGCCCTCTTTATCCAGGTAAAGAGGAATGCCCGCGCGTTTCAGGCTGATGGTCACCAGGCTCAACGCGCCGCAGATCAGGATAAAGCAGAGGCGGCCCAGCGTGGCGGAGAAATGGCGCTCGTCCAGGTTATCAAAGCCTATCAGCAGCATAATCAGCGGCACCACAAAGCCGATGCAGAGCGTATAGAAGCGCATCGCGCGCGCCACCCGATTCTGCTGCCAGCGGAAGTGGACGATAAACAATCCTTTAGAGCGGGCAAAGCCCGCGCTGATCATAAAGGCCCACAGCAGCGGCACGGTGGCGGTGATGCCGTCGCCAATCGCCACGGCGACGGGGTAGGGCCAGGCGTGCTGCAAACCGTAGCCCAGCGCCATCCACAGCACCGGCAGCGGCAGCGCCACCAGAATCGACCAGAACACGGTGCGCATGGTCAGCCCAAAGCGATCCTGAGTGACTTTGCCCACCTTACTGGCGGAACGGTCCAGGAAATCACGATAGTGTCGGCGCGAACTCAGGCTGAAGCCTACCAGCAAAACCGCACCGATAATGGGCAGCACGGTTTCCCGGTTGGTAAACATCATCACCAGCGCGCCGCCCAGCTGGCCCAGCGTATTCAGCGACAGCAGATTGCGTAGATCGCGCATCAGCAGCAGCGGGAAGTCGAGATGCAGCGCGCCGACATCCGCCGTCCAGAACAGATAGCGATGCGTCGCCTCTTTGATTTCCCGCAGCGCGTCCTCAAGCTGACCGTTGGCGACTTTAAGCTTGGTCACTTCCAGGATCAGGTTGTCGCTGCCGGAAAGCAGCGAGCCAATCAGCTCGCGCTGGGTTTTCAGCTGGGCGTCGAGGATGCGGCGCTGCTCGCTGGTTAGCGGCGTGCCGTCATCCTGGCGGAGCTGACGCAGCTGCTGCTGGCGCTCCAGCAGATCTTCATAGCGCAGCCGCTGGACGCGCAGCTGGGCCATATCGTTATCCAGCTGCTGCGGTTTGGGCATTTCCGGCAGGCGAGCCACCTGCGCGCGCAGGGCTTCACCCAGCACCGTGGAGACGCCGAGCCACTGCGACTGCTCGCGGATAGTGCTCAGCGCCTGGCGAACCTGAATAGTTTGATTAACGGCGGTACGCTGCTGCGAGGCGACCAGATCCATGCGCTGCGCCTGTTCATTCAGCGCGGCGGACAGCTCCCGGTTAATACGGAACTGTTCGCTGAGTCTTTGCGGCAGCTCGCCGCTGTTTTCCGCCAGCTGTTCCGTTTTTTCCAGCGCGATTTCGGCTTCGCGCTGACGGCGGCTGTTCAGCTGATTGCGCAGCGCCTGCAGATACGCATCCAGCTGGGTGGCTTTACGCTGGTGAAGCTCGCCGCGCATCCGCGCCAGCTCCTGACGGTTGTTGGCCGACAGCTGCGCCAGCTCCAGCTCATCGACGCGGGCTTTACGCGCTGCCGACTCTGCCTGGCGAGCGGAGAGCTGTGCCTGAGCGAGCGGCGTGGTGGGGGTGGGCTGAGCCTGAAGGCGCCGTTCAATCTCATTCAGCGCGCGTCGGGCGTCGGTTTGCTGCTGCGGCAGCTGGGCCAGAGAGTCGCTGATTTCCCTGGCGCGATCCTGCTCCTGCTGCGCCTGGCGGCCTTCTTCCAGCAGCTGGCTGCTGATCTGCAGGATCTCCTGATCCAGCTCCGCCGCCGTCATGGTAGCGCTCACCGTTTTGCTGCTGTCGCCCAGCACGACCAGCTGCTGGCGTAATTCGCGGGAAAGGCGGGGAAAATCGTCAATAACCTGCTGATAGTCGCTGGCGTTGGCCTGCGACTTTTGTTGGTCATCGATCCAGTTTAGCGCTGACTGAAGCGCATCCACGATTTCCGCCTGATTGGGCGTGTCCTGACTGGACTTCGCCTCTTCCAGGGCCTGTTTAATCTGCGCAGCGTCGGGGGCGCTGGCGGCCCAGGCGGGCTGGAGCAGCGTCCAGCCCACGAAAAGAATAACTATCAGGCGTAACATACGTCTCTGCTATGGGTGATGTAAGACTTCTTCAGCACTGGTTTTTTGCAGCGCGATAGCCAGCGGCTGGCCCAGACGCGTGGTGGTTTCCGGCGTCAGGCTTTCCGCCAGTTTCACTTTACCTTCGGCGAACAGGTTGATAACGGTCGATCCCAGCTTAAAGCGGCCCATCTCCTGGCCTTTCAGCAGCACTACCGATCCCTCTTCTTCCGCGCCCGGCCAGCGCCAGCGTTTGATCACGCCTTCGCGCGGCGGCGTTACCGTGCCCGCCCAGACGGTTTCGATGCTGCCGACGATAGTGGCACCGACCAGAATCTGCGCCATCGGGCCGAACTCGGTATCAAACAGGCAGATAACGCGTTCGTTACGGGCAAACAGGTTAGGGATATTTTGCGCCGTCAAAGGGTTCACGGAGTAAAGATCGCCCGGCACGTAGATCATCTCACGCAGGATGCCGTTGCACGGCATATGCACGCGGTGATAGTCGCGCGGCGCCAGGTAAGTGGTGACAAACTCGCCGTTGCGGAACATATCGGTCATCGCGACGTCGCCCGCCAGCAGCGCTTCCAGGGTATAGGTATGGCCCTTCGCCTGGAAGATGCGATCCTCGTCGATATGGCCCAGCTGGCTGATTGCGCCATCGCATGGCAGCACCAGTAGATTAGGATCGGTTTCAATCGGGCGAGCCTCGTCACGCAGCGGACGCACGAAGAAATCGTTAAAGGTCCGGTAGCTGGCGGTATCGGGCTTCTGCGCCTCTTTCATATCAACTTTGTAGAACCAGACAAAAATATCGATAACGGCTTTAGTCAGCCAGCCGGCGCGCTTGCCTGCGCCCCAACCGGCCAGTTCAGTAAGGCCTTTTTTCGGCAAAACAGCATTCAGGCCGAGCTTCAGACGATCCAACACAATAGCCTCCTGGCTTTCTGAAATAATTAAGGGTGCGGATTGTAACAGCGTCCGTGCATTCAGGCTACGACGCCCGCCGCGCGGATCTCAGTCGCTGTTTTCAGAAAAACTGCGTCGCGTTTTTAGCTGCATATCCGACATGCTGTCCAGAATTCGGTGGTAGTTGGCAAAACGCGACTCGTCGATATCGCCGCGTTCTACCGCTTCGCGGATAGCGCAGCCCGGATCGGTGTCATGCTTGCAATCACGGAATTTGCAGTGACCTAAAAACTCACGGAATTCGACAAATCCGCGGGTGATTTGTTCCGGCTCCAGATGCCATAAACCGAATTCGCGCACGCCCGGCGAGTCGATAACGTCACCGCCGTTAGGGAAGTGGTAAAGACGGGCTGCGGTAGTGGTGTGCTGACCAAGACCGGAGACGTCGGAAACGTCGTTGGTGAGGATCTCTGCCGCAGAGTCCAGCCCCAGCAGCGCATTAAGCAGGCTGGATTTCCCTACGCCCGACTGGCCGGCGAAAATGCTGACGCGATCAACCAGCGCGGCTTCCAGTTCGCTCAGGCCCTGCTTGCGATGGCTGGAGACCATCACGACGCGATAGCCGATGTTGCGGTAAATAGTCATCTGCTCCTGCACAAAGGCCATGCCTTCGTCATCCAGCAGATCCGTTTTATTCAGCACCAGCAGCGGCTCGATATCCAGCGTTTCGCTGGCCACCAGATAGCGGTCGATAATATTCAGCGACAGCTCCGGCAGAATAGCCGAGACGATAACGATCTGATTGATATTGGCGGCAATCGGCTTTACGCCGTCGTAGAAGTCAGGACGGGTCAGTTCCGAGGTGCGCTCGTGCACCGCTTCCACAATGCCTTTGGCGCTCTGCACGCCGGGCCGCCAGAGTACGCGGTCGCCGGTCACCAGCGAACGAAGGGTGCGGCGAATATTACAGCGGTGGACGCTGCCGTCCGCATCTTCCACGTCGGCGTGCATCCCGAAACGACTGATCACCACGCCGTCGCGCGCTTCACCAAACAGGCTATCATCCGGCTCCGGCTTGTCGGCGCGCTGCTTCAGACGGCGCTCATGGTTGGCACTGACGCGACGTTGCTGACCTTTAGACAGTTTGTTCTTGCTCACGCTTCCTCACAGGCTTAGCTTCGCCCTGACAGGGCAAAACGTTTATGATACACCCTAACGTTTGATGATATAAGCCACGGCGAGAAACCCTATGACAGTAAATGCCAGTAATCTGATCTGGATTGACCTTGAAATGACCGGCCTGGACCCGGAACAGGATCGTATTATCGAAATCGCCACGCTGGTGACCGATTCCGATCTGAATATCCTTGCGGAAGGACCGGTGTTCGCCGTCCATCAGTCCGATGCGCAGCTGGCGCTGATGGATGAGTGGAACGTGAACACCCATACCAACAGCGGGCTGGTGGAGCGAGTGAAAGCGAGTCAGTACGACGATCGCGCCGCCGAGCAGGCGACGCTGGCGTTCCTGAAAAAGTGGGTGCCGGAGAACAGTTCCCCAATCTGCGGCAACAGCATCGCTCAGGATCGTCGCTTCCTGTTTAAATATATGCCGGAGCTGGAGGCCTACTTCCACTATCGCTATCTGGACGTCAGCACGCTGAAAGAGCTGGCGCGCCGTTGGAAGCCGGAAATCCTTGCCGGTTTTAAAAAGCAGGGCACGCACCAGGCGATGGATGATATTCGGGAGTCGGTTGCCGAGCTGGCCTGGTACCGCGAGCATTTTATCCAACTCTAGGAGCGAAGCGCTGACAAAATTAGCGTTATGCTGGTTTTGTCAGCAATCAGGCGGCAAAGCGAAAAAAAGTGGCGTTGCAGGCTTGCGGCGATTCTCATTTCTCGTATAATGCGCTCCCCGTACAGGAAGAGTTTTTACCTGATACGCAGAGCGGGAATAGCTCAGTTGGTAGAGCACGACCTTGCCAAGGTCGGGGTCGCGAGTTCGAGTCTCGTTTCCCGCTCCAAACGTTTTACAGCACCACCCAAGCGGGAATAGCTCAGTTGGTAGAGCACGACCTTGCCAAGGTCGGGGTCGCGAGTTCGAGTCTCGTTTCCCGCTCCAAACGTTTTACTGCACCACCCCAAGCGGGAATAGCTCAGTTGGTAGAGCACGACCTTGCCAAGGTCGGGGTCGCGAGTTCGAGTCTCGTTTCCCGCTCCAAAACGTTTTACTGCACCACCCCAAGCGGGAATAGCTCAGTTGGTAGAGCACGACCTTGCCAAGGTCGGGGTCGCGAGTTCGAGTCTCGTTTCCCGCTCCAGTATTATCCTCCCAAAATGCTTTTTGTAACCTATCCTGATGTCAGTAGTTATCCCATTTTCCCTCTGTTTCTGATTTCACAATCTTATAAACTTACCTGCTTTTGAGACCCAGCCTGGCCGTTTCTGTTGAGTAACAGATGGCGCAGCACTTCCTTTATTTACGCCTCCTCGCAGCGTAATAACAACGAATACAGGGACTGGCTACGTCACGGAACCCTTCCCTGCCTGATGCGTTATGCTGAACCCGCTTGTAACAGGACGTCGCTACAGCGGATTAGCGGAAACGAGCAATGGAAGTCAGCATTTTTTTTGGATAAGCGCTAAAAATTTTTCTACAAAACCCTTTCAGACCTTGCTGCTGGAGCATCGTATCCGCTATGGCACCGATCGCTTTTTCCTCAATGGGAACCTTGTCGCTGATACTCCATCCCCGACGCGGGTGAGTCTGAATAATATTTTCCGTCAGTCCGGCATCCTGTAGCTGCTTTCTTAATTTTGAAATAGTCTGATAAAGCGTATTCGGGGTGACGATTTTCCCATGATTTTCCCAGCCCGCCGCATACAGGGAATGATGAGAGACCATTTCCCCGCTTTGGCAAATCAGCAAATGCAAACAGCGCGAAGCGGTAACGTAAGTGACGTGCTCTTTTCCCGTTTTGCACGAGATAAGCTTATTCTGCTGAGGAACAAAATGGATCTGATTGTTAATGCAATAAACAATAGAATCTTTATTATCCATGGTGCTTATCGTCCTTAATAAGTGGCATATCCTGAAGATATTGTTATGTGTTTTTAATAACCAGCCACAGGCGCATGGCTGAGCCTGAAATTTTTTTGCCTCGTCAGGCGCGCGCGTCTGTTTTACTGTTAATTAATGTAATTTTTTAAAAATAAAGTCGACGGCGCTGGGATGCTTTAACACCTTTTAATTATCAATTCTTACCGTAAACGCCAGAACGCGTATCTTTGTCAATGCTTTTATCCTTTGCAATAACAAAGAAATGTCATAAGTAAGTGTGCGGCCAACTTCCCCTGTATTCAATCTTTTTTTTACTGGTCGGATGAATCACTTTAGCCGTAAATTAAATAGCCGGGTAAATTATATATGATGAAGATATTAATAACTTTTAACATAGCCTGGTGTCAGGCTGGAAAAAGTGAGATCCAGCGTATCTGCTTGTATGGGAACATAAAAAAGGCAGGCAGGGGGCCACAAATGTAACCGAGGGCAGGTAATAGTTGGACGCCCCTTAATTAAGACAGGAGAAAATAACAGGCTAAGCGAAAAATAAAAGGAATCAGATATAATTGGCTAATATTTAATGATTTTTTTAAGGAAGAACGGGATGGTTAGCGAGGTAATGAATTGTTTTTTTAGAAGTTTCAGACTGCTCACAAGCCGATGGTTTACTTTATTCAGGTGATAACGTGATGATCGAGCGAACATTAGCCTTGAGTGTTTAACTATAAAGCAACATTTTAATGGGTTTTGCGGTTAGTGGTTCATAACCTCTCTGCTTGTGCTGAGAATGTTGACATTAATTTTAGGGGGGTGGCTTACTTTCGTTCAGGATATGCCTGTTGCCGTTAAAATGGAAAAGGGAAACATCAGCCGGCCTTGCGCTCAGTACTCAGCATGGGCAGCCTGCGGTTCCTGTAACACGCAGAGAGTACGAAGGAGAAATTGCTGGCATGGGCTATAAAGGCATTTCAGTGGATAACTGTCATCAAACCCTTCCTGATAATATTTTTTATAAAGAGTTTTAAAGTAATAAAATTAATGGAGGCGTCACTGCTGGAAATACGGATAAGAACAGGTTATCGAAGGTTATCTATGAGAGGTGCTAATGACCAGCTGTGGAGCAGGTCAGGATAATGGCGAGGGCTGCCCCTAAACAGCAGGCTTTGTTAAATCAGCTAACGGTTCGCCTGTTCAGGATGACCGGTAGGGTTTAAGAGCAGGCAGCAGCCCGGCAGGGAACGCCAACAAGGGAAACGAGCCGAAGTGATGAAACAACATAGTAAGAAGGGGAAGGGCCTCTCCATGAGGTATAAACGCGCAGCCCGAGGGTTTACTCTGCATTCGAGGAGCGTTTATCACCCTGTCTGTCAGCCTACGCATAGATGCGTAGCAAGGCGACGATCGCCAGCAACAATTAGCCGCAGACAGCAGAAAAAAGCTTGTTTTTGCTCAATGATACGTTCATAATCGCACCCGTTCGACCATAAGAGAATAACAATTCTTTTAAAATCAACAAGTTAACAATTTTAACGCGGTTAACTCTTAGTATTATCTCTTTGCGGGAATAGCTCAGTTGGTAGAGCACGACCTTGCCAAGGTCGGGGTCGCGAGTTCGAGTCTCGTTTCCCGCTCCAGAACATTCATCATTATCATTTCTGATCGAGTTATCCACAGCCCTTTAGCGGCTGGGTTTCGCTTTTTTCAGCCTGTACAGAATAACCTTCAACAGAGTTATCCACAGGTTGCGATCTACCCCTGCCTGCTATTCAGGAATAAAAGACGTTACGCACATTTTTTATCTTTTTGATTTATAAAGAAAAATTAATATTTCAAAATGTTATAGAGATCGCTTGCGCTTTCTGTGGCAGTTGAATGACAACGGCTTTTTATTTTTATGCACAGCGTGTGGAAAAGTGGCTTAACGACGCAGGCAGCCTACGTGGTTATTTATGCGTCGCGCGGCAATCCTTTTTCTATGACGCGCACCAGCCGCTTTTGCTGGCCGCTCTGCACCTCAATCGCGTTTTCCGCTCGCCTTGCCAGCTGACGGGTCAGCGCCCAGGTAATATGCTCGTCCAGCATCGGATTTTCTCCCTGACGGTTTTGTAAGGCCGCCACGTTTTCCTCTGACCAGGGCGCATTGCCCAGCGCTACCGCGACGTTGCGCAACCAGCGAAGATGACCGATACGTCTGATCGCCGATCCTTCCGTCACGCGCAAAAAGGTCGCCTCGTCCCAGGCAAACAGGTCGGTTAAGGGCGGCGCATGAAGCACGGCGCGCGGGCTGAAATCATCCTCATCCGTTAGCTGACCGTAGCGATTCCAGGGGCAGATTAGCTGACAGTCGTCACAACCGTAAATGCGATTGCCGATAAGCGGCCGGAACTCTTCCGGAATGGTGCCTTCCAGTTCAATGGTCAGATAGGAGATACAGCGCCTGGCATCCACGACGTAAGGCTCGACTATCGCGCCGGTCGGGCAGGTGGTCAGGCAGGCGACGCAGCGGCCGCACTGCTCCTGCTGCGGTGAATCGACCGGTAAAGGCAGGTTGATCAGCAGTTCGCCAAGAAAAAACCACGAGCCGGCTTCTCGGTTCAGGATCAGAGAATGTTTGCCCGTCCAGCCCAGCCCCGCTTTGGCCGCCAGCGGTCTTTCCAGCACCGGGGCCGAGTCGACAAAAGGCCGAAACTCAGCCTCTTCGCAGCGCTCACGGATACGATCGCCGAGCTTTTTCAAGCGATTGCGCAATACTTTGTGGTAATCACGTCCCAGCGCATAGCGGCTAACGTAGCCAAGCTGCGGATTTTTTAGGGTGCTGGCGAACGCCGCCTTAGCGGGCAGATAATTCATGCGCACGCTGATAACCCGCAGCGTGCCGGGCTGTAGCTCATGAGGGCGGGCGCGCATCATACCGTGACGCGCCATCCAGTCCATTTCGCCATGATATTGCTTGTCTAACCAGGCCTGCAGGCGCGGCTCTTCCAGACTAAGATCGGTATCGCAGATACCGACCTGCTGAAAGCCGAGTTCCAGCCCCCACTGTTTAATTTCCAGGGCGAATTGAGAAAGATCGAGAGGATGCGACATGACTAACCTGAACCAGCTAAATAACCCGACCAGTTTACCCTATTCTGTCTGGCCTGTAGAGGCGATTGCGCAACTTGAGCGCGAGGGCGCGGACGCATTGGGGATCACGCTGTTTGAGCTGATGCAGCGGGCGGGCGAAGCGACATTCCGCCACGTTCAGGCCCTGTACCCGGAGAAGAAACGCTGGCTGATCCTGTGCGGCCATGGCAATAACGGCGGCGACGGTTTTATTGCGGCTCGCCTGGCGCTATCGGCAGGGAAGGAGGTGACGGTCATTGCCTGCGAAGGATCGAAGGCGCTGCCGGAAGAAGCGACACAGGCGCGCGACGCGTGGCTGGCGGCAGGCGGGGAAATCCATGCGGCGGACACGCCCTGGCCTGAACAAAGCGATATTATTATCGATGCGCTACTGGGCACCGGGCTGAACCGCGCCCCTGGCGACCAATACGCCCGGCTGATTGAGAAAGCGAATGCGGCCAGCGCGCCGGTATTTGCCGTAGATATACCCTCCGGGTTAGTGGCTGCTAACGGGACCACTCCCGGCGCAGTTATTAACGCCGCCCATACGCTAACGTTTATCGCGCTTAAGCCGGGTCTGCTGACCGGTAAAGCACGGGATTGCGTCGGTCAGCTACATTTCCATGCCCTTGGGCTGGATGCCTGGCTGGCAGGGCAAACTGCACCGATGGCGCGCTACGATGCTTCCGTGCTGACGCGCTGGCTGCCGCCGCGTAAGCCCACTTCTCATAAGGGCGACCATGGCAAGCTGGTGATAATCGGTGGCGATCAGGGAACGGCTGGCGCCATCCGGATGACGGGCGAAGCCGCGTTGCGCGCCGGAGCAGGCTTAGTGCGAGTACTTACTCACAAAGATAATGTCTCACCGCTGTTAACGGCGCGGCCCGAGCTAATGGTACAGACGCTAAGCGATCGGGCGCTTGATGAGGCGCTGGAATGGGCCGACGTCATTGTGATTGGCCCGGGGCTGGGGCAGCGTGACTGGGGTAAAGATGCCCTGGAAAAAGTAAAAAAATCGTCTAAACCGATGCTTTGGGATGCTGACGCGCTTAACCTGCTGGCAATCGCTGGCGATAAACGTCAAAATCGAGTCATTACGCCGCATCCGGGCGAAGCGGCCCGTCTGCTTAATGTAAAAACCAGCGAAATAGAGAGTGACCGCTTACTTGCCGCTCGCAGCCTGGCTAAACGCTACGGCGGCGTGGTGGTCCTGAAAGGGGCCGGCACGCTGATTGCCAGTGAAGCGGGCGAGATGGCGATTGCCGATGTCGGTAACGCCGGTATGGCGACCGGCGGCATGGGCGACGTGCTTTCCGGCATTATCGGCAGTTTGTCAGGCCAGAAGCTCTCGCTGTATGAAGCGGCCTGCGCAGGCTGCGTGGCCCACGGCGCTGCGGCGGAAGCCGTATCGCAACGTCTGGGCACGCGCGGGATGCTGGCGACCGATCTGTTTTCCGAGCTGTACCTGTTTGTTAACCCAGAGATCCTGAACAGAAAAGAATGAAGACCGCTATCGCATTGTCCGACGAGGCTGCCACTCTCGCACTGGGAGCCAGCCTGGCCCGCGCCTGTCACAGCGCGGCAACACTCTATTTGTATGGCGATTTGGGCGCGGGGAAAACCACGTTCAGTCGCGGTTTCTTACAGGCGCTGGGTCACCAGGGCAACGTGAAAAGCCCGACCTATACGCTGGTAGAGCCTTACGTTCTGCCGGATCGTCGCATTTATCATTTCGACCTCTACCGGCTGGCCGACCCTGAAGAGCTGGAATTCATGGGGATCCGCGACTATTTCGGCGGCGACAGCCTTTGCCTGGTCGAATGGCCGCAGCAGGGTGCGGGCTTTCTTCCGCCGCCGGATATTGAACTGCGTCTCAGTTATCAGGGCGAAGCCCGTCAGGCAGAGCTTGAGGCCTGCTCGGCAGAGGGCGAGGCGATCCTGGCCCGCATGGAGAAAGACGGACAATGATCAAGCTGGGACTGCTGCTGGCTGCTTTACTGAGTACGTTTTCCACTCTGGCCGCTAATTTATCGGATATACAGGTTTCAAACGGCAACGACAGGGCCTCGATCACGCTGAGCTTCGGTGGTCAACCGGTGTATGGCTTCTTTCCGCTGCACAATCCGGAACGGGTGGTGCTGGATATTCGCCAGAGCGGCGTGATCAAAGGCCTGCCGTTGACGTTCAGCGGCGATAATATGGTGAAGCGTATTCGCGCCAGCACGCCAAAGGATAAGCAGAGCATCCGGCTGGTGTTCGAGCTGACGCAGCCGGGAAAAACGCGCGCCGTGACCCAGCGTAACGGCAGCACCTATAACGTGGTTTTCACCATCAACGGCACGCGTCCGGCTCCGCGATCTGCCGCCGTCAGCAGCGTTTCGCGGCCCGTTCCGGCAGACAATCCGTTTAAGGGCAACGCCGTTACGGCGGTCAGCAACGGCAACGAAGTCGCGGTGCCGGGCAGAACGGTGCGTGCCGTTGACGAAGCTATTATCGTGGCGATAGATGCCGGACACGGCGGCCAGGATCCGGGTGCTATCGGCGCGAACGGGCTGAAAGAGAAAAATGTGACTATCGCCATAGCGCGCAAATTAAAAGCGTTGCTGAATGCCGATCCTATGTTTAAAGGCGTGATGACCCGCGACGGCGACTATTTTATCTCCGTGATGGGCCGCTCGGACGTGGCGCGTAAGCAGAACGCTAATCTGCTGGTGTCTGTCCATGCCGATGCCGCGCCGAACCGTAGCGCGTCCGGCGCGTCCGTCTGGGTACTCTCTAACCGCCGCGCCAACAGCGAAATGGCGGGATGGCTGGAGCAGCACGAGAAACAGTCGGAGCTGCTGGGCGGCGCGGGCGATCTATTGGCTAACAGCCAGGCCGATCCCTATCTCAGCCAGGCGGTGCTCGATTTGCAGTTCGGCCACTCGCAGCGCGTTGGCTATGACGTAGCGGTTAAGGTTATCGCCCAGCTACAGCGCGTTGGCTCGCTGCACAAACGACGCCCGGAACACGCCAGCCTGGGGGTATTACGCTCGCCGGATATCCCTTCGCTGCTGGTGGAAACCGGCTTTATCAGTAACCCTTCGGAGGAGCGACTGCTCGGCAGTAGCGCTTACCAGCAGAAGATTGCCGAGTCGATTTATAAAGGCCTGCGCAACTACTTCCTGGCGCACCCGCTGCAATCCATCCCAAAGGAGGAAAACCGACCGTTGCAGTCCGCAACGGCGGTTAATGTTCAGCCTAATCCCGCCCCGGTCAGCACGCGCTATGCCGGTGCGGTAACGCGCCACGTGGTGAAAAGAGGCGAGACGCTTTCCGGGATTGCCGACCACTACGGCGTCAGCATGGCGATGCTGCGTTCGATGAATACGTTGAAGAAGGATGTCGTTTGGGTCGGCCAGCGGCTGAAAGTGCCGGCTTCCGGCGCGCAGAGCGTGAGCGCCAGCCGGCCGCAGCGGCATAAAGTGGTGCGCGGTGACTCGCTGACCGCCATTGCCGCACACTATGGCGTCAGCCCGAAAGCGATACAGCAGGCGAATAATATGAAATCGCAAAATGTTATGCTGGGGCAGACGTTAACTATTCCAACCTCGTAAACAAGGATCTTTTATGCCGATTCAGGTACTGCCGCCACAGCTTGCCAACCAGATTGCCGCAGGTGAAGTGGTAGAGCGTCCGGCGTCGGTGGTGAAAGAACTGGTCGAAAACAGCCTGGACGCTGGCGCGACAAGAATAGATATCGAGATCGATAAAGGCGGCGCCAAACTGATCCGCATCCGCGATAACGGCTGCGGCATCAGCAAAGCCGAGCTGGCGATGGCGCTGGCCCGCCACGCCACCAGTAAAATCACCACGCTTGACGATCTGGAAGCCATTATGAGCCTCGGCTTTCGGGGCGAAGCGCTGGCCAGTATCAGTTCCGTTTCGCGCCTGACGCTGACCTCGCGTACGGCTGAACAGGCGGAAGCCTGGCAGGCCTACGCGGAAGGGCGAGAGATGGACGTGACCATCAAGCCTGCGGCGCATCCGGTCGGCACCACGCTTGAAGTGCTGGACCTCTTCTATAATACGCCCGCCCGCCGGAAATTTATGCGCACGGAGAAAACCGAATTCACCCATATCGACGAGGTGATCCGGCGTATTGCGCTGGCAAGGTTCGACGTGGCGTTTTCGCTGACCCATAACGGCAAGCTTATCCGCCAGTATCGCGCCGTCAGCGACAGCAAGCAGCGTGAACGCCGCCTGGGCGCAATCTGCGGAACTGCTTTTCTCAGCCATGCGCTGGCTATCGAATGGCAGCACGGCGATCTCGTGCTACAGGGTTGGGTCGCAGATCCGATCGGCGCTCGCGCCGTTACCGATCTGCAATATTGCTATGTTAACGGCCGCATGATGCGCGATCGCCTGATCAATCATGCTATCCGCCAGGCCTATCAGGATAAGCTGGGCGACCATCAGCCTGCCTATGTGCTTTACCTGACCATCGATCCGCATCAGGTAGATGTCAACGTGCATCCTGCCAAGCATGAAGTGCGTTTCCATCAGTCGCGGCTGGTGCATGACTTTATCTATCAGGGCGTGATCAGCGTGCTGCAGGAAGCCGGTGCGGAGACGCTGCCGGGCGTGACGGCTCAAGCGCCGACCGAGCGCTGGCAGCCAGAGAACCGACAGGCGGCGGGCGGCAACCATTTTTCCGCGCCTGCACCGGCCAGAAACGCTGGCAGTAACGGTGGAGGTAATGGCGGCGGCAACGGCGGAAGTAATGGTGAAGGTAATGCTGGCGGCCACGGCGGAAGTAACGGCGGAGGCAACAGCGGCGGGAAAGCCGCGGCAGGCTGGCAACATCAGGAGCCAGGCTACCAGAAAAAAGAGGGCGCGCTCTATCGCCAGCTGCTGCAAACGCCTGAATTGCCTGCCGCGCGCGAGGCGTCGTCGCGTCCGGTTGAGCCAAAAAGCGCACGCGCGCAGCCTGAACCCGAGCCAACGCTCAGCGGTCACAGCGAAAGCTTTGGCCGCGTGCTGACCGTGCTGCATAACGACTTTGCGCTGGTGGAATCTCGCGAGCGCCTGGCTCTGATTTCGCTGCCGGTGGCGGAGCGCTGGCTGAAGCAGGCGCAGCTGGAGCCTGGCGAAGAAGGGTTAAAACCGCAGCCGCTGCTGATCCCGGTCAGGATAAAAATGGCGAAGCCGGAGCGCGAAGCTGCCAGTCGTTTAGCGTCGTTATTGCAGCAAATGGGCATAGAGCTGGAAGCGGACGGGCAGCACATCACGCTGCGCGCCGTACCTTTACCATTGCGCCAACAAAATTTACAAATCTTGATTCCAGAACTGTTAGGCTACCTTGCTCAACAGCCGGAGATTGCGGTCAGGCAGGTGGCGCAATGGTTAGCGCGGCACGCTGTGACCGAGCGTCCGCACTGGAATCACTCGCAGGCGATTGCGCTGCTGGCAGAGGTCGAAAGACTTTGCCCGCAGCTGATTAAATCGCCGCCATCCGGACTACTACAGTATGTTGATACTGAACTGGCGATGAATGCCCTGAAGCATGAGTGACTTATCTACGGCTGGCCGGCCTAAGGCTATATTTTTGATGGGGCCTACGGCCTCCGGCAAGACGGCGCTGGCGATAGCCTTGCGCCAGCAGCTGCCGGTTGAGCTGATTAGCGTCGATTCCGCCCTGATTTATCGCGGTATGGATATCGGCACCGCCAAGCCCTCGGCAGAGGAGCTGCGGCTGGCGCCCCATCGTTTACTGGATATTCGCGATCCCGCTGAAACGTACTCGGCGGCGGAGTTCCGCCGCGATGCGCTGGCGGAAATGGCAGAGATTACCCGAAGCGGGCGTATCCCGCTGCTTGTTGGTGGTACCATGCTCTACTACAAGGCGCTGCTGGAAGGATTATCGCCGTTGCCCCCGGCCGATCCTGAAGTACGCCAGCGTATAGAGCAAAGGGCGAGTGAAGAGGGATGGGAAGCGCTTCACCGTCAGTTATGTGAAATAGATCCCATTGCTGGAAATCGTATTCATCCGAATGATCCCCAGAGACTCTCGCGAGCACTGGAAGTTTTTTTTATTTCAGGTAAAACTTTAACAGAACTGACGAAAACCGCAGGTGAAGCGTTGCCGTACGAGGTGGTGCAGTTCGCCATCGCTCCTCGTGAGCGGGAAACCATCCATCAGCGTATCGCGCTGCGTTTTCAGCAAATGTTAGCGTCAGGATTTGAAGCGGAGGCTCGGGCACTTTTTGCACGAGGTGATTTGCATACGGACATGCCTTCCATTCGTTGTGTGGGTTATCGCCAGATGTGGTCATTTTTGCAGGGCGAGATCGATTACGATGAAATGGTTTATCGGGGAATTTGCGCAACACGGCAATTAGCCAAGCGCCAGATAACCTGGCTGCGCGGCTGGAAGGATGTTCACTGGCTGGATAGCGAACAACCTGAGGCGGCGCTGGCAGAGGTATTACAGGTTCTTAGTGCGAAGGCTGGGTGATTGTGTACAATTGGTGCGTTATCGTGCGCAAATTTTTACGCAGTATTTCAGAGCGCAAGCTCTTAAGTAGTAAACAACAAGCATATAAGGAAAAGATAGAATGGCTAAGGGGCAATCATTGCAAGATCCGTTCTTGAACGCACTGCGTCGCGAACGTGTTCCGGTTTCGATTTATTTGGTGAATGGTATTAAACTGCAGGGTCAGATTGAATCATTTGACCAATTTGTAATTTTACTGAAAAACACGGTTAGCCAGATGGTTTATAAACATGCCATTTCTACCGTTGTTCCGTCCCGTCCGGTCTCCCATCATAGCAACAACGCGGGTGGCGGAAGCAGCAACTATCATCACGGTGGCAGTAATCAGGGAGCATCATCGCAGCCCCAGCAGGAAAGTGACGACGCAGAGTAATCGCTCTTCTTTCAGGACGGGCCGGCTCGCCCGTCCTGGCAATGTCCCTGACTCGCGCCTCTTCTCAGGAAAAGGCGAACGGGCGTCGCTAGTTAGCGCAAATGTGCATTTTGCCTCTGATCCCAGGCAGTATGGCCATCGTAAAGCAGGTTCAACAAGGTTCTGAGAGGTTTTAAGTTTGTTTGACCGTTATGATGCCGGTGAGCAGGCCGTACTGGTACACATCTATTTCTCCCAAGACAGAGATATGGAAGATTTACAGGAGTTCGAAACTCTTGTCTCTTCCGCTGGTGTCGAAGCACTACGCGTAATTACCGGAAGCCGCAAGGCGCCACATCCAAAATATTTTGTTGGTGAAGGTAAAGCCACAGAAATAGCCGAGGCGGTTAAAGCCAGCGGCGCTTCTGTCGTGCTCTTCGATCACGCCCTTAGTCCGGCTCAGGAGCGCAACCTTGAAGCGTTGTGCCAGTGCCGCGTAATCGACCGCACCGGCCTGATCCTGGATATCTTCGCGCAGCGTGCGCGTACCCACGAAGGTAAACTTCAGGTCGAGCTGGCTCAGCTACGCCATCTCGCCACGCGTCTGGTACGCGGCTGGACCCACCTGGAACGCCAGAAAGGCGGTATCGGCCTGCGTGGCCCGGGTGAAACACAGCTGGAAACCGACCGTCGTCTGTTGCGCAACCGCATCACGCTTATCCTTTCCCGGCTTGAGAAAGTAGAGAAGCAGCGCGATCAGGGACGTCAGGCGCGCAACAAGGCCGATGTGCCTACGCTCTCGCTGGTCGGCTATACCAACGCCGGAAAATCCACCCTTTTTAACCGCATTACTTCTGCCGAGGTCTATGTCGCCAACCAGCTGTTTGCGACCCTGGATCCCACGCTGCGTCGTCTGGACGTGGCGGACGTAGGCGAAGTGGTGTTGGCGGATACCGTTGGCTTTATCCGTCACCTGCCGCACGATCTGGTCGCCGCTTTTAAAGCGACGCTGCAGGAAACACGGCAGGCCACGCTGCTGCTGCACGTTATCGACGCCGCCGATCTGCGCGTGGATGAGAATATTGAAGCTGTAGAAGAAGTGCTGGAAGAGATCGAAGCAAACGACATTCCGACGCTACAGGTGATGAATAAGATTGATGCGCTGGAAGATTTTATCCCCAGGATCGATCGCAATGATGAAAACCTGCCGGTTCGCGTCTGGGTTTCCGCGCAAACGGGCGAAGGCATTCCGCTGCTGTTTCAGGCGCTGACCGAGCGGCTGGCAGGCGAAATAGCCCAATACGATTTACGCCTGCCGCCGGAAGCGGGGCGGCTGCGCAGCCGCTTTTATCAGCTGCAGGCGATAGAAAAAGAGTGGAATGAAGATGACGGCAGCGTAGGGTTACAGATACGCATGCCCATCGTTGACTGGCGCCGCCTGTGTAAACAGGAACCGGAGCTGGTGGATTACATTGTTTGACGCCCGACTCGCGTATCCCGGCTCTGGGATAACACCGCATACACAATAAATGGAGCAGAAACATGGCGTGGAATCAGCCCGGGAATAACGGACAGGACCGCGACCCGTGGGGGAGCAGCAATAATCAAGGCGGCAACCCCGGGGGAAACAAAGGAGGGCGCGATAAAGGGCCTCCTGATTTGGATGATATTTTCCGCAAGTTAAGCAAAAAGCTTGGCGGTTTCGGCGGTGGTAAAAACGACGGCGGCCAGCAGGCGCCGGGACGCGGCGGTCGCCTGATCGGCATCGTTGCCGTTGCTGCGGTAGTGATTTGGGCAGGCAGCGGTTTCTATACCATTAAAGAGGCGGAGCGCGGCGTGGTAACACGTTTTGGCAAGTTCAGCCATCTGGTAGAGCCGGGCCTGAACTGGAAGCCGACCTTTATCGATCAGGTTCGTGCCGTCAACGTTGAGGCGGTACGCGAACTGGCTGCATCAGGAACGATGCTGACTTCGGACGAGAACGTGGTGCGCGTGGAAATGAACGTGCAGTACCGCGTGACCAACCCGGAACGCTATCTTTTTGCCGTAACCAGCGCGGACGACAGCCTGCGCCAGGCGACGGACAGCGCGCTGCGCGGCGTAATCGGCCGCTCAACGATGGATCGCATTTTGACAGAAGGTCGTACCGTCGTGCGTAGCGATACCCAGCGCGAGCTGGAAGAGACGATCCGTCCTTACGATATGGGCATTACGCTGCTGGACGTCAACTTCCAGGCCGCTCGTCCGCCGGAAGAGGTGAAAGCCGCCTTTGACGATGCCATTGCCGCGCGTGAAAACCGCGAGCAGTACGTTCGTGAAGCGGAAGCCTACGCCAACGAAGTCCAGCCGCGCGCCAACGGCCAGGCTCAGCGTATTCTGGAAGAAGCACGCGCTTATAAAACGCGTACCGTGCTGGAAGCGCAGGGTGAAGTGGCACGCTTCGCCAAGCTGCTGCCGGAATATAAAGCCGCGCCGGAGATTACCCGCGAGCGTCTCTATATTGAAACCATGGAGCGCGTACTGAGCCACACCCGTAAGGTGCTGGTTAACGATAAGGGCAACAACCTGATGGTACTGCCGCTGGATCAGCTGATGCGCGGCCAGAGCGCCCCAGCGTCAGCGGGGCAGAACAATAACAGCCTGCTCCATCTGCCGGCAGCCTCGGGCAGCAATGAACGCGCCAGCAACGGCTCGTCGTTCAGCCCGGACAGCATTATGGATCAGCGTCGGGTTAATGCTCAGCGTAACGACACCCAGCGCGAAGGGAGAGATTAAGGATGCGTAAGCCATTAATCGTGGTATTAATTGTGGTGCTGGTGGTGCTTTACGCATCGCTGTTTGTGGTGCAGGAAGGCCAGCGCGGCATCGTTATGCGCTTTGGCAAAGTACTGCGCGACGATGAAAATAAACCGCTGGTCTATGCGCCGGGCCTGCACTTCAAGATCCCTTTCCTGGAATCCGTGAAGTCGCTGGACGCGCGCCTGCAGACGATGGATAACCAGGCCGATCGCTTCGTCACCAAAGAGAAGAAAGATCTGATCGTGGATTCCTATATCAAATGGCGCATCAGCGATTTCAGCCGCTACTATCTGGCTACCGGCGGCGGCGACGTTTCGCAGGCGGAAGTGCTGCTGAAACGTAAATTCAGCGACCGTCTGCGTTCTGAGATTGGTCGTCTGGACGTTAAAGATATCGTTACCGACTCGCGTGGACGGTTGACTACCGACGTGCGTGACGCCCTGAACACCGGCAGCGCAGGCCAGGATGACGAGATCGCCACGCCAGCGGCCGATGATGCTATCGCTTCCGCTGCGGCGCGCGTAGAGCGCGAAACCAGCAGCAAAGAGCCAGCGGTGAATCCGAACAGTATGGCGGCATTGGGCATTCAGGTCGTTGACGTGCGTATCAAGCAGATCAACCTGCCGACCGAGGTGTCTGACGCTATCTACAATCGTATGCGCGCCGAGCGTGAAGCGGTTGCTCGTAGCCAGCGTTCACAGGGTCAGGAAGAGGCAGAGAAACTGCGTGCGGGCGCTGACTATGAGGTCACGCGCACCCTGGCCGAAGCGCAGCGTACCGCGCTGATGACGCGCGGTGAAGGGGATGCCGAAGCGGCGAAACTCTTTGCCGACGCCTTCAGTCAGGATCCGGATTTTTATGCCTTTATCCGCAGCCTGCGCGCCTACGACAGCAGCTTCAACAGCAATCAGGACGTAATGGTACTGAGCCCGGACAGCGACTTCTTCCGCTTTATGCAGTCGCCTTCCAAAGCGACTCGCTAAGCATCTTCACACTCAGGCCGGGGATCCTCCCCGGCTTTTTTATTTCTCGCCGCAAGCGTAATGCATTTGTTAATTAATTATTAATTAATATTCTCGCAAAAATGTGATTATTCCGCTTTTTCCCCCTTGCCGTTGACGGCCTGCCGCGCTTTGTGTAGCCTTTTTTTACGCTTATTTTATTAAATGATTAATGGCTGCAAATATTTAACCATGATAAGCATTTGCCGCTTTTAAATAAGCCGGGAGTTTTACGGGTGAAATAGCCGGGCAGCCATCTTAAAATAGCGTTAATAACAGGATGAATGGAAATGGATCCTTCCAGAAATCCCCGCTGTGTCTTTTATTCACATGATACAATGGGATTCGGCCATATACGCCGAAATATGTTGCTCAGTCAGTCAATAACAGCAGCCTGCCCTGATGCTGAGATATTGCTTATTTCAGGCGTGCGTGCAGCCGGTGCCTTTATGCTGCCGCCCGGCGCAGACAGCCTTATCCTGCCTTCCTGGCAGAAGACCGTAGAGGGAAAGTATCGCCCCCGCGCGTTGGGCAAAAAGGTTCAGCCGCTGGTCAGGCTTCGCTCGCAAATTATTTACGCGGCTATCAACGCTTTCTCACCGGATATTATGATTGTGGATAACGTGCCGCGCGGCGCCATGCGCGAGCTGGATCTCAGTCTGCCGCTGCTGGCCGCTAAAAAAACGCATCTGATATTAGGCCTGCGCGATATTATTGACGACCCCGAAGCGGTGAAAAAACAGTGGTATAAGCAAGAAAACAGTGCGGCGCTCAGGAAATTTTATTCATCGATTTGGGTTTACGGCGACAGGGCGCTTTACGATTTGGCTCGCGAATATCACTTTGACGCCGCGACCAAAAATAAGATGATTTTTACCGGCTATCTGGACGCGACGCGCCGCATTCAAAGCTTTGGTGATGATGAGGCTGCGCCTGTCGCCCGGCCTTATGCGCTGTGCGTCGTGGGCGGCGGGCAGGATGGCTTTCGCCTGGCGGAAAGCTTTGTCAGCACCGTATTGCCCAACGGGATGCACGGCGTATTAGTGACCGGAACGATGATGCCCGAGCCGCAGCGGCTACGGCTAAAAAAACTGGCCGTAGGGTTTCCTGAAAAAACCGTGGTGGAATTCGTGGCGGAACCGCTAAAACTGCTGCGCTACGCCAGCCGCGTTATTGCGATGGGCGGATATAATACCCTGACGGAAATCCTGGCTTTTAATAAAACGGCGCTGATTGTGCCGCGCATCGCTCCCCGCCAGGAACAGTGGATCAGAGCGACGAAACTTGCCGCGCTGGGGTTGATTGACGCGCTGCATCCGGCTCATCTGACCCAGGAACGGCTGGGCGACTGGCTGAAGCAGCCGCGCCATTTTGTTAATCCGCGTGAAAAGCTTAATTTTGACGGTCTGGAAAAGGTAGCCGTCAGCGTCCGGCAAATACTCAACGGCAGGCGTATCGGGGAGTATGTCTGATGGCGTCTGAACCGCTGCGCGTGGGCTACGTGCTGAAACGCTACCCACGTTTCTCAGAAACATTTGTCGTCAGTGAAATCCTGGCGCATGAGCGTACGGGCCTCAGCCTGACGATTTTTGCGCTCGGGCCGGTGATGGAAACGCATTTTCAGCCCGATATCGGCACGGTGAAAGCGCCGGTTATTCGCCTGGCGAATAAGCAGCGTAACACCGAACTTTTCTGGAGCCTGGTAAAAGAGGCACTGGAGGTGCTGCCTGATTTTGCCACCCGGCTGGCAGAGGAGCGGGATCACGACGTGCACGAGCTGGCGCAGGGCATAGCGCTCGCGCTGGCCGTCAGACAGCACGCACTGCGGCATCTGCATGCGCATTTTGCCACCCAGGCCGCTACCGTGGCGCGGCTTGGTGCAAAGTTCAGCAACATAAGCTGGTCTTTTACCGCCCATGCAAAAGACATCTATTACCGCTATGACACGGATATCCGGCTGGCCCGCAAAATAGAGGACGCCAGCCATGTGATAACCGTGTCCGATTACAATCTTGCCTGGCTATGCAAGCGTTACGGCGGCGATTGGCAGAAAGTCAGCCGGCTTTATAACGGTCTGGATCTGCGCCAGTTTCCCTGGCTTTCCCCGCTCAGGCGGCAGGCCGCTATTCTGGCGGTGGGGCGGCTGGTGCCTAAAAAAGGGTTTCGGACGCTGCTTGCCGCCCTGGCGCAGCTGCAGGCCAGAGCCATTCCGTTCCACTGCACGCTGATTGGCGACGGCCCGGAACGGGCGGCGCTTGAGGCGGCTGTCGCGGCCTGCGAGCTACAGGCACAGGTGACTTTTACCGGTCTGTTACCGCGCCAGCAGGTGGCGGCAGCGATGCAGGAGAGCGCCATGGTGGTTGCGCCCTGCACCATTAGCGAGGACGGCGATCGCGACGGTCTGCCAACCATTTTGGTTGAAGCGATGGCGTTGGGTACACCGGTGATTTCCACACGCGTGGCAGGGATCCCGGAGCTGGTCATTGATGGTCAAACCGGGCTGTGCGTCGACCCTGATGATGCCATCGGGCTGGCCGATGCGATAGTGATGCTGCTGAGCGGGCAGGATATGCGTGAAAAGCTGGCAAGGCAGGCGCGCAGGATGATTGTTCGCGACTACGACATCGACCGTAACATCATGGAAATGCAAAAGATATTTACTCCACAGCAGAAATAAATTCTGCGTATGAAAAAAGGATTTTCATTTATGCGAGTTGCTTTCATCTGTGCAGATAGCGGGATCCCCGTTTTTGGCTGTAAGGGTGCATCCGTCCATATTCAGGAAGTGCTGCGCGCGCTTCTCCGACAGGGCGCGAAGATCGTGCTTTTTGCTCGTCGCATTGCCACGCCGCCCGACGATCTGCAAGGGATCAAACTTGTTTCGCTCGATCCCTTCGATCCGCCAGCGGTGGACAATGCGCTGACGCGGGTTGAAACGGCGCTGGCCGTTAATTCTCAGCTGGAGCAGGCGCTCCAGGCGGAAGGCCCGTTTGATTTGGTCTATGAACGCTATTCCCTGTGGAGCTTCGCCGGACTGGCGTATGCGCACCGACAGGGCTGGCGCACGGTGCTGGAAGTCAACGCGCCGCTGATTGAGGAACAAAAACGCTACCGCGAGCTGGTGGCAGAAAAGAAGGCCGTGGCGGTGTTGAAAAAGCTGCTTGCCAGCGCGACGGTGGTTATTGCCGTTTCGCCCGGCGTAAAAAAGTGGCTGACTGACTTTGCCGGTTCTGCTGAACGCATCCACATTATTGCTAACGGTGTCGATCCGTTGCGCTTTCGGCCTCCCATCGCGCCGCCACAGCCGGAAACCAGCTGGGGAGCGATAACCATCGGCTTTGTCGGCACGCTTAAGGCCTGGCACGACGTAGAAACGCTGCTGGATGCTTTTGTACTGCTCCAGCTGCAGCGTCCTGACGTCTGGCTATTGATTGTTGGCGATGGGCCACAGCGGCAGAAACTGCAAAAAACGGTGCAGGCGAGAGCGATTTCCGGCGTCGCTTTCGCCGGTGCCGTTAGCCCGGCGACGGTGCCGGACTGGCTGAACAGGATAGACATTGCCGTCGCGCCCTATCCGCAGCTGGCGGACTTCTACTTTTCGCCGCTGAAAATCTATGAGTATATGGCCGCGCAGCTGCCGGTTGTGGCAACGCGGGTCGGCCATCTTGCCGAAGTGATTGACCACGGCGTCACGGGCATGCTGGTAGAGCCAGGCGATGCCACGGCGCTTTGCGTTTTGCTTCGGCAGCTGGTGGATCAGCCTTTGCTGCGCCAGCGCCTGGGGGTAGCCGCCCGACGCTTCGTCACGGAGCATCACAGCTGGGATAAAATAGTCAGCGAGACGCTGCGGTTGGCGCAAATGCCTGTCGGGAGCGCAAGCTAATGTCTCTGCCCTGGCTGCCCATTGCTGCCCGTTTCGCTCCCTGGCTTCGCCAGCAGCGCGGCTTAATCGTGCGTTCGTTCCTTTTCCTGCTGCTGGCGACGGGCATGCGCCTGCTGGAGCCGTGGCCGCTGGCCTTTATTATCGACGAGGTGCTGGCGCAGCCTGGCGCGCCGGTTACGGGCAGGCTGAATACGCTGGTTGGCCATTTTAGCGCGGCGGGTCTGCTGTTGCTTTGCGCCGGCAGCGTCATCCTGATTGCCGCCGTCAAAGCCGGCCTGAGCTACCTGAGCACCGTCGGCCTGGCGATGGCGGGCAATCGCATCATCAGCATGCTTCGTCAGGCGCTGTTCAGTCATCTGCAAAGCCTGTCGTTAAGCTTTCATCATCAGGCGAAGAGCGGCGATCTCACCACGCGGCTGATCAACGATATCGGCATGCTGCGCGAGGCGATGATTACGGCGATGGTGCCCATGCTGGCGAATATCCTGATCCTGACCGGCATGTTCGGCATGATGCTCTATATCAACTGGAAACTGACGCTGCTGTCGCTGTTGTTGATGCCGCTGCTGCTGTTCAGCATTCGTCGCACCAGCGTGAAGGTGCATAAGGTCAGCCGCGATCAGCGCAAGCGGGAAGGGGCGCTGGCTGCCAGCGCCGCTGAATTTCTCGGTGCGATAGGCGTGGTGCAGGCGCTGTCGCTGGAGTCCGTCGCCGCCGGCCGTTTCGCGGTTGACGACGTAAAAAGCCTGCGGCAAAACGTACAGTCCCGTCGCCTGCTGGCGGGCCTGGAACGGAAAGCCGATCTGATCATCGCTTTCGCCACGGCAGCGGTCCTCTATTATGGCGCAAGCGAAGTATTGAAAAGCCGGATGTCGCCCGGCGATTTGCTGATTTTTGTCTCCTACCTTAAAAACTCATTTCGGCCCGTGCGCGAGTACGCTAAATATGCCGGACGCCTGTCCAAAGCGCTGGCCGCAGGCGAGCGCGTCACCAGCCTGATGGATGTCCGGCCGGTAATTGTCGATCGGCCGGACGCGCAGACGGTCAGCGTTCGCGGCGAAATCTGCTGCGAAGACGTCGGCTTTAGCTATTCGGCCTCGCAACAGCACGGCACGCTGCGGCATATCAGCTTTTCCCTGGGCGTCGGCGAGTCGCTGGCTATTGTCGGATCTTCCGGCACGGGGAAATCCACGCTGCTTAGCCTGCTGCTGCGGCTGTACGATCCGCAGGCGGGCCGTATTCTGCTCGACGGGCGGGATATTCGGCACTGTACGATTAAAAGCGTGCGGCAAAATATCAGCTATGTGCCTCAGGACAGCCTGTTATTCGGCCTGAGCGTTCGGGAAAATATTGCCATGGCGGCGCTGAAAGCCGTGACGGATGAACAGGTTTACGCCGCCGCCAGGCTGGCAGGCGCGCACGAGTTTATTATGCGGCTGCCGCAGGGGTACGACACCGTGCTCAGCGAAAGGGGACACTCGCTGTCCGGCGGCCAGCGCCAGCGTATCGCGATTGCACGCGCCGCCGTCAGGCAAAGCCCGGTGCTGCTGCTGGACGAGCCGGATACGGGCCTGGACTGCGAAAGCAAGCATCGGTTGACCGGCGCGCTGACCCGGCTGATGGCTGGCCGCACCACGATTATCGTAACGCATAACCTTTCCTTTGCCGCGCGAGCCCAGAGGATCCTCGTAATGGAAGAGGGCGAAATCGTTGAGCAGGGCACGCACGAGCTGCTGTTGGAAAGGCGCGGGCGCTACGCCTGTCTGTGGGCACTACAGCAAAGCAACAACAGGGACGTATCCTATGCTACGGGATAAACATGAACCGATCGGGAAAGACGGCGACCTGCCGGGGCTGGCGGCGCTATTTGATGAAGATCTGCTGACGGCAAAAATACGTGCTTTACCGCCGTTTGCCGGGCTGCGCTCGCTTAAAATCGACTATATCCGTTATAAACCCGCCACCAGCTGCGTCGCAACGCTGATCCTCCAGTTCGCTGACGGACAGCGGCGCTGGCTGGCCGCCAAGGCGCTGACGCTGACGCGCTTCGAGGTTTCCTGGCGGCATCCCAGACGGCAAAAGCTCATTAACAACGGCGATCCTTTTGCCCCGCTGGCTATTCCCGAGCTGGGGATCATCCTGAGCTATCCACAGCACGATCGCGCGCTTCCCGGCCTCGCTTTGCTGAATGGCTCGCGTGAGCGGGACGCGCAGCTGCGCAGCTGGCTGCCTGACATTGCCGTCGGGGCGCGTCTTGAGCTGAACATCCTGCGCTATAAGCCGGAACGCAGGCTGCTGGCGCTGCTGCGCTGCTGCGGTCAGCCCTGGGCCACGCTGCGTTTTGCCAGCGATGAACGTTATCAGGCAATGCTGACAGGCAACCGGTTGGGGCACGCCACCGGCGAAATTGAACTGCTGGCGGCGCTGCCCGAGCAACGATTGCTGATCGCCCGCTGGATTGAGGGGGAAACGCTGTGCGTGGAGCAGGCCGGCAACCTGACGGAGCAGGATGTTTTCCTGCTGGGAGGCAAACTGGCCAGGCTGCACAGCCTGAAAATATCGCTGCCAGACGCGCCGCTGCCGGACGGCATCAGGGACGCATGGCAGGTGCTGAACACGCTGAAGGTTGTGGTGCCCATCCAGCAAGAAAAATTTATCTCACTGTTAACCGGATTGGCAAAAAAACTGACGGGTCGCCTGTTCCGGCGCGTGGTTATCCACGGCGATTTCACTGTCGATCAGGTGGTCAAACGCACCGTGGAGAGCCAGCTGCGGTTGATTGACTGGGACAGAGCCACAGCCGGTCATCCCGCCGTCGATCTGGCCGCTTTTCAGGCCAGGCTGGAACTGCAGGTCATTGAGAAAACGCTGACGCCAAACCAGGCCAGGCGGATTGTCGCCGCGCTACATGAGGGATATCGTCAGCAGCGCGGCCATCTGCCGCCGCTGCTGGCTGATTATACGGCGCTGGCGCTGTTGCAGCTGGCCGCTGAACCGTTTCGCAAGCGCACGGCGGGCTGGCCGCAGCATATCGACGAACTGTTGCAGCGGGCCGGAGAGCTGATGGCGCAGCGCGAGCCGCCCGCCGATCCGGCAGCGACGCTGTCCGGGCTGCTGAGCAAGCCGCGCATAGCGCCGCTGCTGCGTCAGGCGTTGGGATTGCCTGCCGCCGCCATGCTGGAGGAGGCTACGCTCGTTACCCACAAGCCCGGTCGTCGCGCAGTGCTGGCCTGGCGCTGGACATCAGCGCCGGACGAACTGAGCATTATTGGCAAATACCGTTATAAAGGGTTCGAGCCGCATGGTTTTCTTGTCCAGCAGGCGCTGTGGCGCAACGGTTTTAGCGGTGACAGCGATATTATCGTGCCTGAGCCTCTGGCCGTGCTCGAAGCGCAAAATCTCTGGCTCCAGCAGCATATCGCCGGTGAGCGCGTCACTAAAGCGCTGTCGCCGGATAATAAACAGCTGGCGGCAACGGGCGAGCTGGTCGGCACGGCGCTGGCCCGGCTACAGCACAGCCGCGCCGCGCAGCGGGCCGTTGCGGGTAAGCGCTGGTCGGTAAAAGACGAGCTGGAAACGCTGCGGCAGCGGCTGAAACAAGCCGCGACGACGCGCCCTGCATGGGCCGCCAGGATAGCCGACGTCAGCCGCGCCTGTGAGCAGCTGGCGCTGGCGCTAAGCCCCACGCCCGGCCTTTTTCTCCATCGTGATTTCTATCCCGCCCAGCTGCTGCTGACGGACGCACGGCCAGGGCAGCTTGCCGTACTGGATTTCGATCTTGCCGCCCTGGGGCCGCCATCGCTGGATGCAGGCAACTATATCGCTCATCTGCGCGAGCAGGCGCTGCGGGACTACGGCGACGACAAAGCGCTGGCCGTGCATGAAGATGCTTTTCTGGCGGCCTGGCTGGCGCGATCGGCCGCAGCGGATATCGCTAATATCAGCATTTTTACCACGCTGGCGCTGGCGCGCCATATCGCCATCAGCCTGCTCTTTCCTGAACGTCACCACACAACGGCCAGTCTGCTGGCGCTTTGCGAGGCGCGGCTAAAGCACGCGGCTGCACGGAGAGGATGCTGATGATCCGGCGCGGCGTGCTTGTGCTTATAGTATTGCCGCATTTTTACCCGGTCGAGGCGCAGGCAGAGCCGGTCAGCTTTCAATGGCGGGCGATTTACGAGGCGAAAACGCTGCAGAACAGCAAGCTCAGATATGGCGAAGATCGCAGCAATCAAACAGAAACCGAGCCGACGCTGCGGCTGAACGTGCGGGGATTTAAAGACGAGCCGGTCTCTTTTTTCAGCGAGCTGGAGCTGATCCAGAAACGAAAGCGCCAGACGGGAAGCGGCGGCAATACCACCGATACGCTGAACTTCAACCAGCTCTGGCTGCGTGTTGATAACCTGCTGCTGCCGGAAACCGAACTGCGGCTGGGGCGCTGGCTGCTGCGCGACGAGCGGGAATGGCTGGTTGATGAAAACGTGGATGGCGTCCATGCGCGCTTTGGCGATGCGCTAAAAACGGCAGTAGGCGTGGGACGCGTCAATTACTGGCAGCGAAACCTGCTGGATAGCCACACGCGCGGCGATAAGACCACGCTGCTGATGCTGTTTTCTCGTTACGGGATCAACCCACAGTGGCGAGTCGGCGGCTATAGCTTCTGGCAGTATAATCGCGCCGCAGAAGGCGACAGGCAGCTCAACATGGGGCTGCGATCCTGGTCGCCTCCGCAGGCACCGGTCAGCCACTGGCTGGATATCGGCGCGGTACGCGGGCAAAAAGCGCGGCAGGCGCTGCGGGGCTATGCGCTGGACGGCGGCGTCACGCTGACCTTTAAACAGATAGCGTTACGTCCCCGGCTGACGCTGGGCTACGCCTGGGGCAGCGGCGACCGCGATGGCGATAACATTTCCAGGCGCTATCGACAGACCGGATTACAGGGGAACGAGGCCCGGTTCGGCGGCCTGGCGAAATATAAAATCTATGGCGACACGCTCGATCCTGAACTGAGCAATATCCATATCCTCACCGCAGGCGTGGGTGTGAATATCACTGACCGTCTTTCGCTTGATGTTATCGGCCATTACTACCGTCAGGATCGCCTGGGCCAGCAGGTCAAAAACAGTACGGCGCTGCAGGCTAAATACGATCGTCTGAGTACGAAAAAGCTGGGATCGGCGCTGGATATCGTGGCGGGCTGGCGAGCGTCGCCGCATATCCGAATAGAGGCCAGCGCCGCCTGGTTTGCGCCTTCGTCCCGCTTTTATAACGGTTCAGGGCAACGCAGCGAGCACGCCAGCAGCGCCAGCTCGTGGTGGCTGAAAGCGGGAATACAGTTTTAGCGCTTTAACATGATTTCTTTCATTTTCCCGGCCAAACCGGTAAAAAGCCGTGGCATACTACGGCTCTTTTTTCCGGATCGTCATTTATGAATGCAAATGTTTGGTTAGCGCTGGCATTAGTGCTGATTTTAGAAGGGATTGGCCCGATGCTGCTGCCGCGTATCTGGCGGCGTTTGATCCTCACGATGGCGCAGGTTCCCGACCGATTACTGCGTCGTTTCGGCGGCGGGCTGGTGGTCGCGGGCCTGGTGATCTGGTATAGCGTCAGCGTCCACGGCGGCGGATAACGGTACGAAAAAGCGCCCGTCGGCACCGGACCGCGCGACGGGTAAAAAAGTACGCAAACGTGTGCTAAAAGAGCTGAAAGACGTGTTTTACGGTGGTAGAATCCATTTTTAAGCAATCGGTGATTTTAGAAATGGGTAAGAACGTCGTCGTACTGGGCACCCAATGGGGTGACGAAGGTAAAGGAAAGATTGTTGACCTGCTGACCGAACGTGCGAAATACGTGGTTCGCTATCAGGGTGGTCATAACGCGGGCCACACGCTGGTCATCAACGGTGAAAAAACCGTCCTCCATTTAATTCCCTCTGGTATTCTGCGTGAAAACGTAACCAGCATCATCGGCAACGGTGTGGTGCTTTCACCGGCCGCGCTGATGAAAGAGATGAAGGGTCTGGAAGATCGCGGCTTTCCGGTACGCGACCGCCTGTTTATCTCCGAAGCCTGTCCGCTGATCCTGGAATATCACGTCGCGCTGGACGTGGCGCGTGAAAAAGCGCGCGGTGCCAAAGCGATCGGCACCACCGGTCGCGGCATCGGCCCAGCCTATGAAGACAAAGTTGCCCGTCGCGGTCTGCGCGTTGGCGACCTTTTCAATAAAGAAACCTTTGCGGCCAAGCTGAAAGAAGTGATGGAGTACCATAACTTCCAGCTGGTGAACTACTACAAAGAAGAAGCGGTCGACTACGACAAAGTGCTGAACGATATCATGGCCATTGCCGATATCCTGACCGGCATGGTGGTGGACGTTTCCGAACTGCTGGACGGCGCGCGTAAAAACGGTGACCTGATCATGTTTGAAGGCGCGCAGGGCACGCTGCTGGATATCGATCACGGCACCTATCCGTACGTAACTTCTTCTAACACCACCGCAGGCGGCGTAGCGACAGGTTCCGGTCTGGGCCCACGCTATGTGGATTACGTGCTGGGCATCGTAAAAGCCTATTCCACCCGCGTTGGTGCAGGCCCGTTCCCGACCGAGCTGTTCGACGAAACCGGCGAATTCCTGTGCAAGCAGGGTAACGAGTTCGGCGCCACTACCGGCCGCCGTCGTCGTACCGGCTGGCTGGATGCGGTTGCCGTGCGTCGCGCGGTGCAGATCAACTCGCTGTCTGGTTTCTGCATGACCAAGCTGGACGTGCTGGATGGCCTGAAAGAAGTTAAAATCTGCGTCGCTTACCGTATGCCGGACGGCCGCGAAGTGACCACCACGCCGCTGGCAGCAGAAGGCTGGGAAGGCATTGAGCCGATTTATGAAACCCTGCCGGGCTGGAGCGAAACCACCTTTGGCGTGAAAACGCTGGAAGGCCTGCCGCAGGCGGCGCGCAACTATATCAAGCGCGTTGAAGAAGTGACCGGCGTGCCGGTAGACATCATCTCTACCGGTCCTGACCGTAGCGAGACGATGATCCTGCGTGACCCTTTTGACGCATAAGATGTTAGCCAGGCCGGACAATATCCGGCCTGATTTCCTCTCCCGCTCTCTCGTCCCGCCCTCTCTTTATCAGCGCTTACTGAAATAAAATGGCCTCGAATGCGAAGGCTGGTTTATCATCATTGACAACACACTCATTTTTGAGCGGATTGCTGGCGCGTTTAGCGCCGTGCCGTTGAGGTAACCGTGCAGCTAACAAGTTTCACTGATTATGGTTTACGCGCGCTGATTTTTCTGGCCGCGCTGCCCGCAGGCAGGATGACCAGCATCACGGAAGTCACCGGGGCTTACGGCGTCTCGCGTAATCATATGGTTAAGATTATCAATCAGCTGAGTCGGGCAGGCTATGTCGCTGCGGTACGGGGCAAAAACGGCGGCATCCGGTTGGGTAAACCGGCCAGCGAGATCGTGATAGGCCAGGTCGTCCGCGATATGGAGCCGCTCCAGCTGGTGAACTGCCACAGTGACTTTTGCCACATCACCCCGGCCTGCCGCCTGAAAACGGCGCTGCACGAGGCCGTACAGTGTTTTCTCGCCGTGCTGGACGGCTACACGCTGGCCGATTTGGTTACCGACAACCATCCGCTCTACCAATTGCTGCGAATTGAGCAACCCTCTTTCCGCAGCTGATGACAACGGAGGAACCGCTATGTCAAAAGATCCATTTAAGGAACGGGAAGCTGAAAAATATGAGAACCCCATTCCCAGCCGCGAATTTATCCTTTCCCATTTAGATAAACGCGAAAAGCCCGCCAGCCGTGAAGAGCTGGCGGATGAACTTTCTATCTCTGGCGAAGAGCAAACCGAAGCGCTGCGCCGCCGCCTGCGCGCGATGGAGCGCGACGGACAGTTAGTGTTCACTCGTCGCCAGTGCTATGCGCTGCCGGAGCGTCTCGATCTGCTGCGCGGCAAGGTTATCGGCCATCGCGACGGCTTTGGCTTTTTGCGTGCCGAGGGCAGCAAAGACGATCTTTATCTCTCTGCCGAGCAGATGAAGATGTGTATGCACGGCGATGTGATCCTGGCCCAGGCAATGGGCGCCGATCGCAAAGGCCGCCGTGAAGCGCGCGTAGTGCGCGTGCTGGAGCCGCGTAATAACCAGATTGTTGGCCGCTACTTTACCGAAGCCGGCGTCGGCTTTGTGGTGCCGGACGACAGCCGACTGAGCTTTGATATCCTGATCCCGCCGGAAGAGCTGATGAACGCCCGTATGGGCTATGTGGTGGTGGTGGAGCTGATGCAGCGTCCTACCCGTCGCAGCAAGGCTATCGGTAAAGTGGTGGAAGTGCTCGGCGACAATATGGGTACCGGCATGGCCGTCGAAATGGCGCTGCGTACCCACGATATTCCTCACGTCTGGCCGGAAGCGCTGGAGCGCCAGATCGCCCAGCTGAAGGAAGAAGTGCCGGAAGAAGCCAAAGCGGGCCGCGTAGATCTGCGCGATCTGCCGCTGGTCACCATTGACGGCGAAGACGCCCGCGACTTTGATGACGCCGTCTTCTGCGAAAGAAAACGCGGCGGCGGCTGGCGCTTATGGGTAGCTATCGCCGACGTCAGCTATTACGTTCGTCCGGGCACGCCGCTGGATGACGAAGCGGTTAACCGCGGCACCTCGGTCTATTTCCCGTCGCAGGTGGTACCAATGCTGCCGGAAGTGCTGTCCAACGGGCTTTGCTCGCTGAACCCGCAGGTGGATCGCCTCTGTATGGTCTGTGAAATGACCATCTCCGCCACCGGCAAGCTGACCGGCTACAAGCATTACGAAGCGGTCATGAACTCCTGGGCGCGCCTGACCTATAACAAGGTCTGGAGCATCCTGCAGGGCAATCAGGAGCTGCGCGAACAGTACCAGCCGCTGGTGAAGGATCTGGAAGAGCTGCACCGCATGTATCTGGTGCTGGAAAAAGCGCGCGAGCAGCGCGGCGGTATCTCCTTTGAAACCGACGAAGCCAAATTTATCTTCAACGCCGATCGCCGTATCGAGCGCGTTGAGCAGGTGGCGCGCAACGACGCCCACAAGCTGATTGAAGAGTGCATGATCCTGGCGAACATCGCTTCAGCGCGCTTTGTGGAGAAAAACCACGAGCCGGCGCTGTTCCGCGATCACGATCGTCCAAGTGAAGAAAACATCAAAAGCTTCCGTTCCGTGCTGAACGAGCTGGGCCTGACGCTGGGCGGCGGCAACAAGCCGCATCCGCTGGATTACGCCGAGCTGCTGACGCAGATCTCTTCGCGTCCCGATGCCGAAATGCTGCAAACCATGCTGCTGCGCTCGATGAAGCAGGCGGTGTACGACCCGGAAAACCGTGGCCACTTCGGCCTGGCGCTGGCGTCCTATGCGCACTTCACGTCGCCAATCCGTCGTTATCCCGATCTGCTGCTGCATCGCGCCATCAAATACCTGCTGGCGAAAGAGAACAACACGCTGCAGGGCAACACCACGCCGACCGGTGGCTATCACTATGAAATGCAGCAGATGCTGCAATTTGGTCAGCACTGCTCAATGACCGAACGCCGTGCGGACGAAGCGACGCGTGACGTAGCCGACTGGCTGAAGTGCGACTTTATGCAGGATCAGGTGGGCGAAACCTTTACCGGCGTGATCTCCAGCGTTACCGGCTTCGGCTTCTTCGTCCGCTTAAACGATCTGTTTATCGACGGGCTGGTGCATGTTTCCACGCTGGACAACGACTACTACCGCTTTGACGCCATCGGGCAGCGCCTGGTTGGCGAGTCCGGCGGCAAATCCTATCGCCTGGGTGATACGGTTGAAGTGCGCGTGGACGCGGTACATATGGACGAGCGCAAAATTGACTTCGCGCTGATTTCAAGCGCGCGCAAACCGCGTGGCGAAGGCAAAACCGAGCGCGATCGGGCGAAGAAACCCGCCGCCCAGCACAGCGGCAAACGCCGTCGCGACCAGGGCAAAAAGGTGAACTTCGAGCCGGACAGCGCCTTCCGCAACGGCAAAAGCAAGGCCGGTGCGGCAGACGGCGCGAAAAGCGAGAAAAAACCGCGCAAGCCGTCGGATAAAAGCCGTAAAATCGCCGCCGCGACGCGTTCCAAACGCGCCGCGAAAAAGACCGATACGCCCGCATCCTGAAGGCAGGCAGACGCATAACCTCGCCGCATCCCGGATGCGGCATGTAACGACCAGTTGAGTAACAGTGAATGAGTGAAATAGTTTTTGGACTCCATGCCGTGCAGGCGCTGCTTGACAGCGATCCGCAGCGCTTTCAGGAAGTGTTTATCCTTAAAGGCCGTGACGATCGCCGTCTGCAGCCGGTAGTGAAGGCGCTGGAAGCGCAGGGCATCGTGATCCAGGTCGCCAGCCGTCAGTGGCTGGACAGCCAGGTCGAGGGCGGCGTGCATCAGGGGATCGTGGCGCGCGTCAAAGCCGGCCGCCAGTATCAGGAAAACGATCTGCCGGATCTGCTGGAAAAGCTGGAGAAACCTTTCCTGCTGATCCTGGACGGCGTAACCGATCCGCATAACCTGGGCGCCTGCCTGCGCAGCGCCGATGCGGCTGGCGTTCATGCGGTGATCGTGCCGAAAGATCGCTCCGCTCAGCTGAACGCCACGGCGAAAAAAGTGGCCAGCGGCGCGGCGGAAAACGTCCCGCTGATCCGCGTCACCAACCTGGCGCGCACGATGCGTATGCTCCAGGAAGCCAACGTCTGGATCGTCGGCACGGCGGGTGAAGCCGATCATACGCTGTACCAGAGCAAAATGACCGGCCCGATGGCGCTGGTGATGGGCGCGGAAGGCGAAGGCATGCGTCGTCTGACCCGTGAACACTGCGACGAGCTAATCAGCATTCCTATGGCTGGCAGCGTTTCCTCGCTGAACGTATCGGTCGCTACCGGCATCTGCCTGTTTGAGGCCGTGCGTCAGCGCGCGAAATAATCACGCCGGGGCGTGATCCGCGCCCCGAAATCCCTCTCTGCTCCTCGCCTGCGCCGTCCTCTTTTGCATACTGAGTGTGTGCCTACAGAAGGAGGTCAGGATGAACCGTACCCACCACGTCTTTAATCAGCCCCGTCCGCTGACCAACAGCAATCTTTTTCTTTCCGATACGCCGCTGCGCGAGGCCGTGCTGCGCGAAGGCGCGGGCTGGGACTGCGATCTGCTGGCGTCCGTCGGGCAGCAGCTGGGCAGCGCCGAGTCGTCAGAGCTGGGCAGGCTGGCCAACAGCTATCCGCCGGAGCTGCTGCGCTACGATGCTGTAGGCGAACGGCTGGACGATCTGCGCTTTCATCCCGCCTGGCATCTGCTGATGCAGGGGCTGTGCAGCAACCGCGTGCATAACCTGCCGTGGCAGGAGAATGCGCCGCCCGCAGCCTTTGTCGCGCGGGCCGCCCGCTTTATCCTGCACGCCCAGGTGGAAGCGGGCACGCTTTGCCCTGTCACCATGACTTTCGGCGCTATTCCGCTGCTGAAATCCCATCTGCCTGCGCCTTTTCGCGGCTGGCTTACGCCGCTGCTTTCCGACCGTTACGATCCGCATTTGCAGCCGGGCGAGCACAAGCGCGGGCTGCTTATCGGCATGGGCATGACTGAAAAACAGGGCGGCACCGATGTGCTGAGCAACACCACACGCGCCGAACCCGTGGGCAACGGCGAATACCGGCTCACCGGCCATAAATGGTTTTTTTCAGTGCCGCAAAGCGATGCGCATCTGGTGCTGGCGCAGGCCAAAGGCGGGCTTTCCTGCTTTTTCCTGCCGCGCCTGCTGCCGGACGGCAGCCGTAATGCCGTGCATCTGGAGCGGCTGAAGGACAAGCTGGGCAATCGGTCCAATGCCAGCAGCGAAGCGGAGTTCTTTGCGGCCAGCGGCTGGCTGATTGGCGAAGAGGGCGAAGGCGTCCGGCAGATTTTAAAAATGGGCGGCTATACCCGTTTTGACTGCGCGCTGGCGAGCCATGCGATGATGCGCCGCGCGTTTTCCATTGCGCTTTATCATTGCCATCAGCGTCAGGTGCAGGGCAAAAGCCTGGTCGATCAGCCGCTGATGCGTCAGCAGCTCTGCTCGCAGGCCCTGCTGCTGGAAGGGCAGACGGCGATGCTGCTGCGGCTGGCCGGCGCGTGGTCGGCGGAAAGCGGTGAAGCGGGCAAACTCTTCAGCCGACTGTTTACGCCTGCGGCGAAATACGTGGTGTGCAGACGCGGCATCAGCTTTGTCGCGGAGGCGATGGAAATGCTGGGCGGTATCGGCTACTGCGAGGAGAGCGAGCTGCCGAGGCTCTATCGTGAAATGCCGGTTAACAGCATCTGGGAAGGTGCCGGTAACGTGATGTGCCTGGACGTATTGCGCGTGCTGAGTAAGCAGCCAGCCGCCATGGAGCTGCTGGCCAGAGAGTTTGAGGCGGTGAAAGGGCAAAGCCGCTACTTCGACGGTGCCTGGCGCCAGTTAAAGCTGCTGCTGCGCCATCCGCAGGAAGCCCAGGCGCGTGCAATCTGCGAAAGCCTGTTCAACCTGGCCTGCGGCGTGCAGGTCATGAGGCAGCTGGAACCCTGCATAGCCGACGCCTGGTGCCGACAGCTGCGCGGGCCGGCGCCGCTGTCGGAAAAAGTCTGTCAGCGTTTGCTACTGCGCGCCACCGGCATTAGCTGACGGCCCATAAAGCACCGCCGTTGAATACCAGCGGCCCGGCATGACCGTTTCGCTGACCATCTGGATGACGTAATACTTCGCGCCCGCCTCGTTGGCTTTAGCGGCAATAGCCCGCGCGGCATCATCTGGCGAGCCGCGTACCGACACGCTGACGGTGCCGAGCCGCGTCAGCGTCGTGCTCTGCGCGCGCGTGATCTCCTGCGCCTGCGCCTGTACCGGCGGGGGCGGCTGCGGCGTGGTTTGGGTCAGGCTACAGCCCGTAAGCAGCAGCACGAAAAACAGGGATAACCTGGACATAAGCACTCCTCTTGATGGACTGCCTGAAGTGTAAGCTATCCCGATGCTTTATGCCTTGACGCGGAAAACCTGCACCAGAGCGGTCAGGTGATGGCCTTTGCGGCTCAGCTCTTGCGCGGTCAGCTCTGAGGTGGCGACCAGCTCGGTGCTTTCGTGCGTCGCCTGGCCAATCTGGTTCATGGCAATATTGACCTGGCCAATGCCCGCCGACTGCTCTTTAGACGCAATGTTGATTTCGCTCATCAGCACTTTCACCTGCTCGATACGGCCAACGATATCCTCCATTGACTGGCGCGTCTGCTCGGACAGATTGTGGCCCTGTACCACTTTGCTGAGCGAGTTTTCAATCAGGCCGTCAATCTCTTTGGCCGCCGTGGCGCTGCGCTGCGCCAGCGCGCGGACTTCCGCCGCCACCACCGCAAAGCCTTTACCGTGCTCGCCCGCGCGCGCCGCTTCCACTGCGGCGTTCAGCGCCAGGATATTGGTCTGGAAAGCAATAGATTCAATCACCTGAGTAATATCGGCAATGCTCTGCGAAGCGCTCTTGATATCGGTCATGGTCGTCACGGAACGCGTCACCGTTTCGCCGCCTTTACCGACCGCCGCCGCCGCTTCGCCTACCAGCGTCAACGCCTGGGAAACGTTAGCGGCGTTTTGCGCCACGGTAGCGCTCAGCTGCTCCATGCTGGCCGAGGTTTCTTCCACGCTGGCCGCCTGACGCGTGATCTGCTCGCTGATGTTTTCGCTGCTGGAGGCGATAGCATCCGTTCCGCTGCTGATCTCCTGAGCGGCTTCACGCACCTGAGAAACGATACGATCCAGCCCGTCGCCGATACCGTTGATTGCGACGATCAGCTTGCCCACTTCATCATGGCGCCGGGTTTCCAGCGTGGCCTGCAAATTACCGGCAGAGTAGTGCTCGGCCAGCTCGATGACCTGCTGTAGCGGCCTGCTTATCCAACGATGCGTGGTGGTGATAAAGCCCAGCGCGAACAGCGCAACCAGCGCGGCGCCCAGCGTCAGGAACAGATTGCGGGTATGTTGGATCGGCGCCAGCAGGCTGGCTTTATTGACTTCGCCCAGAATTATCCAGTGCCAGTCTGGCAGATGATGCCAGGCCATGATCTGCGTTTCGCCGTTGGCGTCTTTGACTTCCACCTTGCCAGAAGTCTGGCTCAGCAGCAGCTGGCGGGTGGCTTCCGGCCAGGCCGGCAGCTGGCCTTCGCGTTCAGGATGGAAGACATACTGGCCGCGTGTTTTGCCTGCGGCATCGCTCAGCACGGAGAAGTGACCGCTTTCGCCCAGCTTTTTCACCAGCACTTTTTCTCTAATCAACGCGTACTGTTTGGTAATATCCACGCCGACAAACAGAATGCCGACCACCTGTCCGCTGGCGTCTTTTACCGGCTGATACTGCGTGATATAGCGTTTGCCAAACAGCATGGCGACGCCCTGGAAGATCTGGCCCTGCTGCGCCATTTTCCAGGCCGGGCTGGCGCGATCCAGCCGGGTGCCGATAGCACGCTCGCCATTCTCTTTGCGTAGCGAGGTCGACACGCGCAGGAAATCGTCGCCGGTACGCACGAAAACGGTCGAGATAGCGCCGGTGCGCGCCAGAAAATCATCCACCAGGCTTTCGTCCAGATTCAGCGTTTTTAGCCCCGCACGCAGGACTGGCGCCTGTTCGGCACCAATCGTTACGCGTTCGCCAGGATCGATGGAGAACTGCTTCGGCAAAAAGCTTTGAAAAAGCGCGGTATAGTTAGCAACTTCTTCCCTCAGCGTGCTGTTGAACATGGTGGCCATATCGCCGATGCCGTCGACCTGGTTTTCCATATTTTCCAGCGTTAACGCCTGCATTTGATTCGACGCGTTATTGGTCAGCGCCAGCGTTAAAACTAAAAATAATGCGGCTACGCTTAGCGAGGTTATTACCGACAGCTTAACGCCGAGGCTCCAGCGCCCAAATGCGAGAAATTTCATAAAATAGCCTGTATTAAAAGAGGGGGGTCATAACGGTTAACGGCTGGAAAAAGAAAATATTTAGTGAGCGCTTCAGCATGCAGATCAATTAAATAAGCAATAAACTCAAATAACAGCATGATTAGCTGGCTATTTGTATTTGTAGCCTGTAGCGCAACGACTTAAGGGGAAAGTGATGATTGAAGTCAGTACGGAATTTTTTGCGGGGATTGAATGCCTGCACGCCGCGCCGACAGGCAAAAGAGACGAGCCGCTGCCTACTATCCTTTTTTATCACGGGTTTACCTCGTCGAAAGAGGTCTATAGCTATTTCGGCGTGGCGCTGGCGCTGGCGGGCTTTCGCGTGATCCTGCCCGACGCGGATATGCACGGCGCGCGCTATAACGGCGATAGCGAATATCGCCTGTCCCACTTCTGGGAAATCCTGAAAAGCAATATTGATGAAGTACCGCAGCTTATAGCCTCGCTGCGGCAGCAGAATTTGATTGAGGGTACGCGCCTTGCGGCGGCGGGTGCCTCAATGGGCGGCATGACCGCGCTGGGCGCGATGGCGCGCTACCCCTGTTTTACCAGCGTCGCCTGCCTGATGGGGTCGGGCTATTATATGTCGCTGTCCCACACGCTGTTTCCGCCGCTGGCCGTGCATACGCCCGAGCAGGCGCAGGCTTTTGCTCAGCGAATGGCGCCGCTGGCGGATTATGATATCAGTCGGCAGCTGGAGAAAATTGCCGATCGGCCGCTGCTGATTTGGCATGGTGAAGCGGATGAGATGGTACCGGTGGCAGAGAGCGTGCGGCTGGAAAAAGCGTTAAGAGAAGCGAAGCTCGATGCCGGGCTGACGTTTCTCACGGAGCAGGGCATCGGGCATCGCATCACGCCGTCGGCGCTGGAAGCCACGACAGCATTTTTCAAACGTCATTTGTAGACGGGATCACAGCTGCTGCGCCAGTCGTTGCGCAGCGGGGATCGTCACCAAAGGCTTGTCCGTCATCTGTCCCGTTGGCGAATCGATACGGTTTACATAGACGTAGCTGTTCGCCGCCTGGCTGGCTACGCTCTGCCCACAGTCGGTATCGGCAAGGGCGGGGGTGGAAAGGGCGAGTCCGAGTAAGGTGGCGATTGCGATGGTTTTCATGATTCAACTCCACAATCAGGTAACAAATCTGACGCCGGGCGTCAGGGTCTTGTCTTCACCCTGTAAGTTTAGCGCCGTTCGCGATAAAGTGTATTAGTAATTCTTGCTTTTTACCGTCGCGCTTTAGGGGCGAAAAAACAGGCTAATTGCCTGATCCCTTTCGCTTCCCACCGCAGCCTGGCTCAGGCTGACAAATAATTTACATCAGGCCGCGACTTTACCTTGAGTTTCCCCCCCGCCGCCAGTATGATTACGCGTCAATTTTTCAGCCGCATTCTCAGGTTGTGACCCGATAGTTGTCAGGTCACGGCTTATAACGTTCCTTGCTTCCATGGGCCGCGGTTGACCCCGACAGGAGGCTGAATAATCCGTAAGGAGCAAATTCGATGCGTCATTACGAAATCGTATTTATGGTTCACCCTGACCAGAGCGAACAGGTTCCTGGCATGATCGAGCGCTACTCTGCGACCATCACTGGTGCAGAAGGTACGATCCACCGCCTGGAAGACTGGGGCCGCCGTCAGCTGGCTTACCCGATCAACAAACTGCACAAAGCTCACTACGTTCTGCTGAACGTTGAAGCGCCGCAGGAAGCGATCGATGAGCTGGAAACTAACTTCCGCTTCAACGACGCCGTTATCCGCAGCATGGTTATGCGCGTTAAGCACGCGGTAACTGAAGCTTCTCCGATGGTTAAAGCGAAAGACGAGCGCCGTGAGCGTCGTGAAGATTTTGCTAACGAAACCTCTGATGAAGCAGATGCTGGGGATTCTGAAGAGTAATTGACCGTGGAGGCTAATCGGCTGACGCTGTCTGGCACCGTGTGCAAGACGCCGATGCGTAAAGTAAGCCCCTCAGGTATTCCACACTGCCAGTTCGTGCTTGAGCACAGATCGATGCAGGTGGAGGCCGGTTTTACCCGGCAAGCCTGGTGTCGCATGCCGGTGATTATCAGCGGCAAAGCCCATCAGGCCATTACTCAAAGTATAACGGTCGGCACGCCGGTCACCGTTTCAGGTTTCATTAGCAGCCATCAAGGGCGCAATGGGCTGAATAAGACGGTGCTGCATGCCGAGCAGATTGAATTGATAGATTCTGGAGACTAGCCAAATGGCACGTTATTTCCGTCGTCGCAAGTTCTGCCGTTTCACCGCGGAAGGCGTTCAAGAGATCGATTATAAAGATATCGCAACGCTGAAAAACTACATTACTGAAAGCGGTAAGATTGTACCAAGCCGTATCACTGGTACTCGCGCTAAATACCAGCGTCAGCTGGCTCGTGCTATCAAGCGCGCGCGTTACCTGTCTCTGCTGCCGTATACCGATCGTCATCAGTAACGGCTGTTGTCAATTAACGACTTTAAGAGGATAAGGTAATGCAAGTTATTCTGCTTGATAAAGTAGCAAACCTGGGCACCCTGGGCGACCAGGTAAACGTTAAAGCGGGCTACGCTCGTAACTTCCTGGTACCACAGGGCAAAGCTGTTCCTGCTACCAAGAAAAACGTTGAGTTCTTCGAAGCACGCCGTGCAGAGCTGGAAGCCAAACTGGCTGACGTTCTGTCCGCTGCTAACGCTCGCGCTGAGAAAATCAATGCACTGGGCACCGTTACCATCGCGTCTAAAGCAGGCGACGAAGGTAAACTGTTCGGTTCTATCGGTACTCGCGACATCGCTGACGCTGTAACTGCAGCCGGCGTTGAAGTAGCCAAGAGCGAAGTTCGCCTGCCGAACGGCGTTCTGCGCACTACCGGTGAGCACGAAGTGGACTTCCAGGTTCACAGCGAAGTCTTCGCTAAACTGACTGTAAACGTGGTTACTGAAGCTTAATCGCTTCTCTACCGCTTAAAAACGCCGGCCTTGTGCCGGCGTTTTTGTTTGTGAAAAGCGTTTTCTGAGCAAGTTTGTAATGTAAAAAGCCGACATCGCGTCGGCGTTTTTGTTTGGCTAATGAACCTGCAGAAACGCGCCGTCCGGCTGGCGGGTAAATAAAATTTCCCCCTGCTCCGTAGTTACGGCCAGTCCCGTCACCACGCCGTGCGAATTCTGGCGGATCCTGACCGCCTGACCGGCCTGCAAATTACTCAGCGGCTTGTCGTTGCCCTCCACGCGGGCCATTGCAAATACATCATTTACCGGCAGATTGTGGTCGCGGAACAGCTGCGCCAGCGTTTGCCCGTTGGCAATCTGGTAGTTTGTCCACTGTCCCTGAGCATCGCCTTTAGGCTGCTGGCTGTTATCCACCCGACCGCTAAGCTCCGCCTGTAGCGGCACGTCTGTTGTGGTGCGCTCAACGTTAACGGGGCGCTCCGTCTGCTCCGGCTGTCGCGGCGAAGGCCACAAAAAAGCCAGCAAAACCAGCGCCCCGGCCAGGATAATGCCGCGACGGTGGAAAGACGGCAGCGGATCCATCCAGCGCGCGGAATCCGCCAGGTGCCAGAGCCAGTTGAACCACTTCGATGCTGGTGACGCTTTAGTGACGGGCATGGCGTCGTCCTCCTTGCGCGATCCTCGCGCGAATAAAATAAACCGCTTTAACAAAGCCGGCCGGCGTTTCCTTCGTCTGCGGGCAATATGGCCCATGTTAACCTCTACTGAAATATAGCTGATAGCGCACTCTCCGCGCGGCTTTTATAGCGTAAGCGGAGCAGCGTTATTGTTTCCTTTTACGCTGAAAATGTCACCTGAAGAAGATGGCGTTTTACCCCTGTTGCCTGCGCTGTTATGCTTCGTCCTCAGTTTTATTACCAGTAAAGGAAAATCCATGACTACCCCTTCTTTAGACAGCGTAGAAGCACAAGCAAGCTACGGTATCGGTTTACAGGTTGGCCAGCAGCTGCTGGAATCCGGGCTGCAGGGGCTGCAGCCAGAAGCGCTGCTGGCTGGCCTGCGCGACGCGCTGGAAGGGAACTCCCCGGCTGTGCCCGTTGACGTTGTTCACCGCGCGCTGCGTGAAGTGCACGAGCGTGCCGACGTGGTTCGTCGCGAGCGTCAGCAGGCGATGGCCGCCGAAGGCCAGAAATTCCTGGAAGAGTACGGTCAGCGTGACGGCGTGAGCAGCACCGAATCCGGCCTGCAGTTCAGCGTCATCAAGCAGGGCGACGGCGCTATTCCGTCTCGCCAGGATCGCGTTCGCGTTCACTATACCGGCAAACTGATCGACGGCAGCGTGTTTGACAGCTCCGTGGCGCGCGGCGAACCGGCTGAGTTCCCGGTCAGCGGCGTTATCCCAGGCTGGATCGAAGCGCTGACCCTGATGCCGGTCGGCTCAAAGTGGGAGCTGGTTATCCCACAGAACCTGGCCTACGGCGAGCGCGGCGCTGGCGCTTCCATTCCGCCATTCAGCACGCTGGTGTTTGAAGTTGAGCTGTTAGAAATTCTGTAACAGCCGATCCTGCCGGGATAACGATTGTTGTTGTTCCGGCAGGATACCTGTTATTCCTCAATATTGCCTGATATGAATTTTATTACGCGTTAAATAACGCGGATGCTTTAACTAATAGCCTTTTCTCACGCGTTGAAAATATATTCAGCCGATTCTGAAAATACCCTGCTGGATTATTTTGATCCTGAAGGAAGGTTTGACTACGCCGCTTTTTTGAAATAAGTTCTCGACGTGGCAATGAATGCCATAGTAATGCTGATGATATTATTATCAAGGAGAACTATAAATGCGCGAGTTGACCAACAATGAAATGGCCGCGGTTGCAGGCGCCGGGCTTTTTTCTGATATCGGCAAAGGTATTGGCTTTCTTATCGGTTCTGTGATCGACCAGGGCGCCTCTGCCGGTGGCTTAACAACTTCTTCCGTTGACGCTGTTTCCCAACTGGGCGGCGGAATTGGTAAAATACTGGAGTTAAACATTTCCGGTGCGATTAACGATATTGGTGCGGGCGTGGTTGGCCTGGTCAAATATGGTATTGACTCCATTAATAGCCTGAAATCCTCTACCGGCGCATAAGTTTATTACCACTGGTAATAAATAAAGCCAGCCTTGTATGCCAGGCTGGCTTTTTTATGAAAGATTCGTCAGTTAAGGCCAATATGGTAAAGCGCAAAGCCGATATCGTCCTGGCCTGCTTGCTTCAGCGGATATTGGCCATGGTTTTTAATAAATTCAGCTGCTTTTGAAGATGGCGAGGTCTCAAAAAAGATATTCAGAGGGACCTTAGCGTTAATATTTTCCAGCCGCCAGTTATTATCCGCCTGCGGGCTGACTTCGCCATGCACCCGGGTCTGCGCCGTAATGTATGCCGCTACGACAGCGCGATTTTCATCCGGAGAAGCAAAAGCGACGTGATCCTCGCCGGTTCCGGCAAATTTGCCGCCGTAGGCGCGATAGTTATTGGTCGCCACCAGAAAAGTCGCCTCGGGATCGACTGGTTTTCCCTGGAAGGTTAAATCGCGGATACGGGAAGCCTTGTCATTAATCAACTGACATTCCGCATCGTAGCGGGCAGGCTGCGTGACGTCGATTCGGTAGCTCACGCCGTCAATAACGTCGAAATTATAGGTACGAAAATCCCAGTTAATCAGCGGCTGCGGTTTAGTACTGGCCGGATCGATCTGGTTAAACTGACCCGCCGAGCATTCCAGCCACTCTTTTACCTCTTTACCGCTGGCCTTTACGACCACCAGCGTATTGGGATAGAGGTAAAGATCCGCTGCGTTACGAAAGGTCAGCGGGCCTTTTTCCACTTCCACATAGCTGGCCGGATCGTTTTTACGGCCGCCGGCTTTGAACGGTGCGGCGGCGGAAAGCACGGGCAGATTGGCCAGATCCGGATCGCCCTGAATAAAGCGCTCTGCATAATCGCGCTGCGCATTATTCACAATCTGCACGGTCGGATCGTCCTGAACCAGCGACAGATAGCTGTACATCACGTCTGCCGATTTTCCGATAGGCTGGCTGACAAATTCACGCGTGGCGTGATGATCGGGCGCCATCACCTTCAGCAGCGCCGGATCTTCCGCCGCCAGCGATTTTTTCGCCGCCGTATCGTAAATGGGCCGGGCCTGCGCGGTCGCTTCGCTTACCCGCCAGCGGCCTGCATCGTTATTAAGCACCAGATCGACCACGCCCAGATGATCGCCCCACATGCCCGGCATCACCGCCGGTATCCCGTTCAGCGTACCTTTAGCGATATCGGCACCTTTGATCGCGGCAAAATCTTTGCTGGGGAAAACGGCGTGCGCATGGCCAAACAGGATGGCGTCGATGCCGGGAACCTGGCTGAGGTAGTAAACGGAGTTTTCCGCCATCGCGTGCCACGGCTCGCTGGAGAGGCCAGAATGGGGGATAGCCACGATCAGATCCGCGCCCTGGCGGCGCATCTCCGGCACCCATTTACGGGCGGTTTCGGTAATATCCTCCACGGTAATTTTACCGCTGAGGTTTTTCTTGTCCCACACCATAATCTGCGGCGGCACAAAACCGATGTAGCCCACTTTGAGCTGATGCTTGTTGCCCTCGCGATCCGTCACTTCCGTCGCCTTAATCAAAAAAGGCGTGAACAGCGGCTTACCGCTGTGGATATCAATGATATTGGCATTGATGTAGGGGAATTTCGCGCCGCTGATGGCTTTTTGCAGGTAATCCAGGCCATAGTTGAATTCATGGTTGCCCAGGTTGCCTACCGTGTAATCCAGCGTGTTCAGCGCCTTGTAAACGGGATGGATTTCGCCCTGCTGTAAGCCCCTGGCCGCCACATAGTCACCGAGCGGGCTGCCCTGAATAATGTCGCCGTTATCCACCAGCACGCTGTTGGCGGCCTCTTTACGCGCCGCCTCAATTAACGTTGCGGTACGCACCAGCCCGAACTTTTCCGTTGGGGTATCCTTGTAGTAATCGAAATCCATCATATTGCTGTGCAGGTCGGTGGTTTCCAGCAGGCGGAAATCGACCGTGGCAGCATGTAGCGCGCAGCTGACCAGCAGCGCAACGGGCGTCACAACGGACTTAATCATTGTTTCTCCTTAATAGCGTTTGTGTAATCCCTAACGTCGCAAAGTTTTATGAAACTAATACCTTCTTTCTCATAATTATGTGAGCAGCTACAAATATTTATCTCTTATGGCCCGGCCCGTCGGGAACGATTAAGGTCGTTGCGGGGTCAACCTGATGAAAAACAGCAGCCCCTGCGGCGTAAAATAATTTATGCTATTGATAATTAAGCGCTGGCGGATCGTTTGGCCTTCGATCTTTGCTATCGACTATGATCAACAGAGAGCGCTGGCGCTGGCAAAGTGATAGCCAGCGCCAGCCAGCAAATCAAGAGGTGGACAATGTTAGAGAATATATGCCAGCTGGCACGAGACGCGGGCGTTGCCATCATGCAGATATACGATGGTCAGGCGCCGCTTGATGTTGCCACAAAATCCGATGATTCGCCGGTCACCGCAGCGGATATCGCCGCACACAAGGTGATCCTGAAGGGGCTGACCACGCTGACGCCCGACGTGCCCGTTTTGTCTGAAGAAGATCCGCCGGGCTGGGAGATCCGCCAGCACTGGCAGCGCTACTGGCTGGTCGATCCGCTGGACGGCACCAAGGAGTTTATCAAGCGGAACGGCGAGTTCACCGTCAATATTGCGCTGATTGAAAACGGCAAGCCCGTGCTGGGCGTGGTCTACGCGCCGGTGATGGACGTGATGTATTCGGCCGCCGAGGGGAAAGCCTGGAAGGAAGAGGGCGGCGTAAAAACGCAGATCCACGTGCGCGAGGCGCGCCCGCCGCTGGTGGTGGTCAGCCGTTCGCATTCCGACAGCGAGCTGGAGGATTACCTTAGCCAGCTGGGCGAGCATCAGACCATTGCTATTGGCTCCTCGCTGAAGTTCTGTCTGGTCGCGGAAGGCAAGGCGCAGCTCTATCCCCGCTTTGGGCCAACGAATATCTGGGATACCGGTGCAGGCCACGCCGTAGCCATTGCCGCAGGCGCGCACGTGCATGACTGGCAGGGGAAAACGCTGGACTATGCGCCGCGCGAAGCCTTTTTGAATCCGGGCTTCCGCGTCTCGATCTTTTAATCGGCCAGGGGAGGCGGCACCGGCGCCTCCCTCTGTCCGTCAGCGTAACAGCTGACGCACCAGCATAATCACCTGCTGGACTTCCTGCTGCGTCAGCGCGCCATCCTTGACGAAACGCACCTTTCCTCCGCTATCCAGCACAATAATCGCCGACCCTTCATCCTGCAGCTGCCAGGCCCGTTTGGCCGTGCCGTCGCTGTCGACGATAAACTGCGACCAGGGATACTGTTTCTTATTGCTCTGAATGCTGCTGCGGACAAACATGCCGGTGCCGGGGATAGCATCGTCGGTATTCACCAGCGTGGTGGTCTGATAGCGATCGTGGGGAAACCGGGCCGATTTAATCGCCTCGATCAGCGCCGCATTTTTCTCTTTGGCCGAGGCGCGTCCGGCGATGTGCTGAAGAACGCGCACTTTGCCCGGCAGCGCGGCGCTGTTCCAGACTCGATAGCTGAACTGCTCCTGCTGATAACGCAGCTCGCCTTGATCGGTAATGCCGACAGGCGGCACGCGCTGGCCTGTAACCAGGTTATGGGCGCTGGCGGCGCACGACAGCAACGTTAACAGCAGCAGTAAAAGACGAAAAATCATGATTGAACTCATTAGTCATGTTTCTGCAATAATAAACGTGGATGATGCGTCTGTCGCAGCGATACAACATCTTTGCAACACAACGCACAATTCCGTAAAGGTCGAAGGTTTATACTGCGTTCATGCAGCCGGGTGAAAGAGCCTACTGTCATGATGTGTAAAAACAGTAAAAAAACTCGGTTTTAGGAATTTTAGAAGTGAAACCTGGTCTATAGTGTATCCACTTTGTGCTGCAAAGATTCGTACCGAACTTGGAAACGACGCAGCACGCATCATCTTTCAGGAGTTGTAACATGAAGATTTTCCAGCGCTATAATCCGCTGCAGGTGGCCAAATATGTCAAAACACTGTTCCGTGGCCGGATCTACATCAAAGATGTAGGCGCATTTGAGTTCGATAAAGGTAAGATCCTGATCCCACGCATTAAAGATAAGCAGCACTATAGCGTGATGTCAGAAGTGAACCGTCAGGTGCTGCGTTTGCAGACCGAGTTCAACTAGCAACCGGCAGGCCGGTTCAAAAGAAAGAAGGCGCGAAATTCGCGCCTTTTCTGTTTTTATTCTTCGACCATTTTGTTCAGCACGGCGGCACCCTGTCGGGTTTCATCAATCCTCGTCACCAGAAGCTGATCGATACGGTAGCTGTCGATATCCACTACCTCGAACTTATAGCCGTGAAACTTCACGAAGTCGGTGCGTTTAGGGATTTTTCTCAGCATATACATCATAAAGCCGCCGATAGTCTCGTAGTTGCCTGACTGCGGGAACTCGTCGATATCCAGTACGCGCATCACGTCGTCGATTGGCGTGCCGCCTTCCACCAGCCAGGAATTCTCGTCGCGCGCCACGATCTGCTCTTCCATTCCCTGGCCAACCAGATCGCCCATCAGCGTGGTCATCACATCGTTCAGGGTAATGATCCCCACTACCAGCGCATATTCGTTCATGATCACCGCAAAATCTTCCCCTGCGGTTTTAAAGCTTTCCAGCGCCTCGGAGAGCGTCAGCGTATCCGGCACGATCAACGCCGAACGGATCTGCACGCCGCTGTTAAGCGCCATGCTCTGGTTGCCCAGCACGCGCAGCAGCAGCTCTTTGGAATCGACATAGCCGACGATATGGTCGATATCGTCATTACAGACCAGAAACTTGGAGTGCGGATGATTGGCAATCTTCTCCTTCAGGCTCGACTCATCCTCATGCAGATTGAACCACACCACGTTCTCGCGCGAGGTCATGGAGGAGGGCACGGTGCGCGACTCCAGCTCAAACACGTTTTCAATCAGCTCGTGCTCCTGCTTGCGCAGTACGCCAGCGAGCGCGCCCGCTTCTACCACCGCGTAGATATCGTCCGAGGTGATATCGTCCTTGCGCACCAGCGGGATCTTAAACAGGCGGAAAATAATATTGGCGCCGCCGTTAAAGAACCACACCAGCGGCCGAAAGATAAACAGGCACATCCGCATTGGATTGATGATTTTCAGCGCGACGGTTTCCGGCGCGATCATCCCCAGACGTTTTGGGAAAAGATCGGCGAACAGGATAAACAGGCTGGTCACCACGGTAAAAGAGGCGATAAAGCTCAGCTGCTCCGCCAGTACCGGGCCGGTGATGCGATCGAAAAGCGAGCGGAACACGGGCGAAAACGCGGAATCGCCCACGATACCGCCCAGAATAGCCACGGCGTTCAGGCCTATCTGCACCACGGTAAAAAACATCCCCGGCGTTTCCTGCATCTTCAGCACGCGCTGGGCGTTGATGTTGCCGTCGTCCGCCAGCAGCTTCAGCTTGATTTTGCGCGAGGCGGCCAGAGAGATTTCCGAAAGTGAAAAAAATGAGCTGATGGCGATCAGCATTAAGATGACAAGCAAGCTGTCTAACATAAAACATCCATTAAATGGCCGCTTCAGGCGCTTTCAGAGGAAAATGCGCTAAAGCAGGCCTTAAGTTGATTACCTGTCATTTTTGGCCTGGGCAGCAGATGAGGAGCAGCTGACCTTCTGTACCTGTGAGCGGCACCGGGCTATCCGTGCCAAAAATGTCTGCGCCATTTGGCTTGGGCAGAAAGACGTTAACTGGCCGCAGCGCGGCCTCTGCCAGAGATTATAGCTGTGGTGAGGATTGCTTACAATTACGGCGCTGCAGGCGAACCGGCGGTGAGATTTATCCGAGTCTGCATTGCAGGCTGATATAGCGTAACATTCCCTCACGATCCATGGTTGTAACCTGGCGATTCTTTGCACACAATAACGCAAATTTCGGCCTTTCAGTGAAAAAGAGCCTCTGAACCCGTAAAAAGTTGCCATGCTTAAGCGGGCTATTTTCAAGATTCAGCAGTTGCGCCCATCTGGAATCCGGGCCGGCAATAAATTCAGGAGTTAGCGTGCCACGAATCCATGTCTATTGCATGTTAGGTCTGATCGCAGCCGTGCCTGCCGCTCAGGCGGCTACGGTGCGTTTGCAGGTCACTGGCCTGTCTGGGGAATTACAAAAAAACGTGCGCGCAAGATTGTCGACCATCGCAAGCGAGGAAGTGACCTCCGATGGGCGTTTCCGCGCGCGCGTCAGCGAAGCGGTTAAGGAAGGACTTAAGGCGCTGGGCTACTACGAGCCGGAAATTGAATTTGAACTGCAGCCGCCGCCTGCGGGCGGCAGACGTCCGGTGCTGCTGACGAAAGTCACGCCCGGCCCGCCGGTGAAGCTGGCGGGCGAAACGGTGATTATTCGCGGTGGCGCGCGCACCGACGAGGATTACCAGACGCTGGTACGCACCGGCAAAGCCAAAATCGGCGGCGTGCTTAACCACAGCGACTACGACAGCTTTAAAAGCTCGCTCAGCAATCTGGCGCTGCGCAAAGGCTATTTTGACGGCGACTACCGCAAACGCCAGCTGGGCGTTTCCGTCGAGCGGCACGAAGCTTTCTGGGATATCGATTACGACAGCGGTCAGCGCTACCGCTTTGGCGACGTCACCTTTGAAGGGTCGCAGATCCGCGAGGAATACCTGCAAAACCTGGTGCCGTTTAAAAAGGGCGACTACTACAGCTCGCGCGATTTGGCCGAGCTGAACCGCCGCCTTTCCTCTACCGGCTGGTTTAATTCCGTGGTGGTCGCGCCGCAGTTCGATCAATCCCGCAAAAATAAAATATTACCGCTGCACGGCGTGGTCAGTCCGCGTACGGAAAACACCATCGAAACGGGCGTGGGCTATTCCACCGACGTCGGCCCGCGCGTTAAAGCGACCTGGAAAAGGCCCTGGGTAAACTCCTACGGCCACAGCTTTACCACCAGCGCCAATATCTCTGCGCCGGAGCAGCAGCTCGACTTCAGCTATAAAATCCCGCTGCTGAAAAACCCGGTCGAGCAGTATTACCTGCTGCAGGGCGGCCTGAAAAGAACCGACCTGAACGACACCAAATCCGACTCCACCACGCTGGCCGCGTCCCGCTACTGGGAATCCTCTACGGGCTGGCAGCGCGCCATTAATCTGCACTGGAGCCTGGATCACTTTACCCAGGGTAACGTCACCAACACCACCATGCTGATCTATCCCGGCGTCAGCGTTAACCGCACCCGTTCGCGCGGCGGTCTGATGCCCGTGTGGGGCGACTCGCAGCGCTACTCGCTGGATGTCTCCGATACGACCTGGGCCTCGGATATCGATTTCGCCGTGGTGCAGGCGCAAAACGTCTGGATCCGCACGCTGGCGGATAAACATCGCTTCGTGCTGCGCGGCAATCTCGGCTGGATTGAAACCAACGATTTTGAACGCGTGCCGCCTGATTTGCGCTTTTTCGCCGGTGGCGACCGCAGCATTCGCGGCTACAAGTACAAAGGCATTTCGCCGCGCGACGACGATGGCAAGCTGACCGGCGCCTCGAAGCTGGCGACCGGATCGGTGGAATATCAGTACAACGTAACCGGTAAATGGTGGGGCGCGGTGTTTGTGGATTCCGGCGAAGCGGTCAACGACATCAAGCAGAGCAATGTCAAAACCGGCGCCGGTTTCGGCGTGCGCTGGCAGTCGCCGGTTGGGCCGATCAAGCTGGATATCGCCCGTCCGGTCGGCGACAGCGAAGATCGGGACATACAGTTTTATATCGGATTGGGGCCTGAATTATGAGTCGCTGGAAAAAGGTCCTTATTGGCATCCTGATTTTCCTGGTTGTGCTGCTCGGCAGCGTGGCATTTTTAATTGGCACCACCACCGGATTACATCTGGTGCTGAACGGCGCGGCGCGCTGGGTGCCGGGGCTGGACATCAAACAGGTCAGCGGCGGCTGGCGTAACCTGACGTTAAAAGGCGTGCAGTATGAGATGCCTGGCGTGACGGTTAATGCCGGCGAGTTTCATCTGGCCCTGCAGCTGGGCTGCCTGAAAAACAGCGCGTTCTGCGTCAATGACCTTGCACTGCGCGACGTCAGCGTGGTGGTGGACAGCAAAAAGCTGGGGCCGCCCGCGCCGGAAGCGAAAGAGGATGAAGCCTCTTCCGGCGATCTCAGCACGCCGTACCCGATTACGCTGCGCCAGCTGGCGCTGCATAACGTCACGGTAAAAGTAGACGACACGGCGATCTCGCTGGCGGACTTTACCTCTGGCCTCAGCTGGCAGCAGCGCGCGCTGACCTTAACGCCGACCCATATTCAGGGCCTGCTGATTGCGCTGCCGAAGGCGGCCAAAGTGGCCGACGAGCAGGTGGTGCAGCCAAAAGTGCAGCAGCCGCAGGCTAACGAGCCGCCGCTGGGCGAAACGCTGAAGGCGATGTTCGCCAAACCGCTGCTGCCGGATCTGCCTGATTTCAAAATGCCGCTGGATGTAAACGTCCAGCAGATCCTCGGCGAGCAGCTGCGCATTACCGGCGATACCGATATCGCCATCACGCGTCTGCTGGTGAAGGCGCAAACGCAGGATCGCCTGCTGCGTCTGGAAACGCTGGATGTAGATTCGCCGCAGGGTCAGCTCAACGCCAGCGGTCAGGCACAGCTGGCGGATGCCTGGCCGGTGAATTTCAACCTCACCAGCTCGCTTAACGTCGATCCGATCAAAGGCGAGAAGATCAAAATGACCGTCGGCGGCGGCCTGCGTGAGCAGCTGGATCTGGCACTGAACCTTTCCGGCCCCGTGCGGATGCAGCTGAACGCGCAAACGAAGCTGGCCGAAGCGGGCCTGCCGCTGGCGATGACGATGCAAAGCGCGCAGCTGCGCTGGCCGCTGACCGGCGAAACGCAGTATCAGGCCGATAACCTGAACTTCAGCATAAAAGGCAAAGCGACGGACTATGTTATGTCGCTGAAAGCCGCGCTGCGCGGCCAGGCCATTCCGCCCGCCACGCTTACGCTGGACGGCAAGGGTAACGCGGAGCAGTTCTCGCTGGATAAGCTGCGGCTGGCCGCGCTGGAGGGCACCACCGACCTGACGGCGCTGGTGGACTGGAGCAAGGCGATCAGCTGGCGCAGCGAGCTTCAGCTTAACGGCATCAACACCGCCCGGCAGTATCCCGACTGGCCAGCGAAGCTGGAAGGTAAAATCACCACGCGCGGCAGCCTGTACGGCGGCAGCTGGCAAATGCGCGTACCTGAACTGAAGCTGCGCGGCAACGTGAAACAGAATGCGGTTAGCGCTGACGGCTCGCTTTACGGCAACAGCTACAACCAGTGGGATATTCCCGGCATCAAACTGGTGTTGGGCCGTAATAATGTCGATGTTAAAGGCTCGCTCGGCGACAAGCTGTCGCTGGACGCCAATATTGACGCTGAGCATCTGGATAACGCGCTGCCTGGCCTGGGCGGCGTGGCGAAGGGCACCATCAAAGCGCGCGGCGATTTGAAAACGCCGCAGCTGCTGGCTGATTTAACCGCTACCGGCCTCCGCTGGCAGGCGATGAGCATCGCCCGCGTCGCGCTACAGGGCGACGTGAAATCAGGCGAGCAGATCCAGGGCAAGCTGGCGCTGCGCGTGGATCGGCTGAAGCAGGACACGCTGACGGTTAACCGGCTGGATCTGGACGCCAGCGGCGATGAAAAAGCGCACCAGCTGAAGCTGACGGTCAATGGCGATCCGGTTTCCGGCCAGCTCCAGCTGAACGGCAGCTTCGATCGCAGCCAGCAGCGCTGGCGCGGCACGCTGAACAATACCCGCTTCGACACCCCGGTAGGGGAATGGCGCTTAACGCGCGCCATTGCGCTGGACTATCTCAACAGTAGCCAGACGGTCTCGGTTGGCCCGCACTGCTGGCAAAACCCCAACGCTGAACTGTGCGTGCCGCAAACCATCGAAGCCGGCCCGTCCGGCCATGCGAAGGTGACGCTCAACCGTTTCGATCTGGCGATGGTGAAATCTTTCCTGACGGATGAAACCAAACTCAGCGGTGTCTTCAGCGGCGATGCCGACGTCAGCTGGACAGCAGACGGCGGTTTGCCGCAGGGCCGCGTCTCGCTGAAAGGCAACGGCGTGAAGGTCGCGCAGGATGTGGACGGCAATACGCTGCCCGTAGCCTTTGATACGCTGAACCTGAACGCGGCGCTGCGTAACGGTCGCGCCCAGCTCGACTGGCTGATCCGCATCGCTAAAAACGGCCAGCTGGATGGCAATGTGCAGATCGCCGATCCGCAGAACAAACGCGGGCTTTCCGGCAACGTTAATATTAAAAACATCGATCTGACGCTGCTCAATCCGGCGCTGATGCAGGGCGAAAAAGTGGCTGGCGTGCTTAACAGCGCGCTGCGCCTGGGCGGCAGCCTGCAAAAACCGCAGGTCTTTGGTCAACTGGGGCTGAAAAACGTCGATGTTCAGGGCAGCTTTATGCCGGTCGATCTGACCTCAGCCAATCTGAACATGGTCTTTAACGGCATGAGTTCTACCCTACAGGGTCTGATCGAGACGTCTCAGGGGCAGCTGGCGCTCAGCGGCGACGCGGACTGGGCGCAGCTGGACGCCTGGCGGGCGCGTATTGCGGCGAAGGGCAGCAAAATCCGCGTGACGGTGCCGCCGATGATCCGCATGGACGTTTCGCCGGATCTGGAGTTTGAAGCCACGCCGCAGGCGTTTAACCTGAACGGCCGCGTCGATATTCCCTGGGCGCGCGTGACCGTCCAGGAAGTGCCGGAAAGCGCCGTTGGCGTCTCGTCGGATGAAGTGCTGCTGGATGAAAACCTCAAGCCGATTGCGCCGAAAAGCACCTCGATTCCGATCAACAGCAACCTGGTTATTCACGTCGGTAACGACGTGCGTCTGAGCGCCTTTGGGCTGAAAGCGAAGCTGAACGGCGATCTGAAGCTGGCGCAGGATAAACGCGGGCTGGGGCTGAACGGCCAGATCAACATTCCTTCCGGGCGTTTCCATGCCTACGGTCAGGATCTGATCGTGCGTAAAGGCGAGCTGCAATTCTCTGGCCCGGCCAACCAGCCTTACCTCAACATCGAGGCTATCCGCAACCCGGAAGCCACGGAAAATGACGTCACAGCAGGCGTGCGCGTTACCGGTCTGGCCGACGAGCCGAAGGCGGAAGTCTTCTCCGATCCGGCTATGTCGCAGCAGGAAGCGCTCTCTTATCTGCTGCGTGGACAGGGTCTGGACGCGACCGGCAGCGACAGCAGCGCATTAACCTCGGCGCTGGTGGGATTAGGGCTTGCACAAAGTGGGCAGGTTGTGGGTAAAATCGGGGAGACTTTCGGCGTAAGTAATCTCGCGCTGGACACGGCGGGCGTCGGCGACAGCCAGCAGGTTCAGGTCAGCGGTTACGTGCTGCCGGGTCTACAGGTAAAATATGGTGTTGGCATATTTGATTCACTGGCGACCTTAACTTTACGTTATCGCCTGATGCCCAAACTTTATTTGGAAGCGGTGTCTGGTGTAGACCAGGCGCTTGATGTGCTCTATCAGTTTGAGTTCTAGCAATGCGAATAATTGTCTACGGCAGCCTGAGACGCAAGCAAGGCAACAGTCACTGGATGACCAACGGGCAGTGGCTGGGCGATCATCAGATCGACGGCTACGAGCTATATAATCTGGGTCTCTACCCCGGCGTCGTCGCGGGTAGCGGGCAGGTTTACTGCGAGGTCTACCGGGTGGACGCCTCCACGCTGGGCGAGCTGGACGCGCTCAGAACCAAAGGCGGAGAGTATAAGCGCGAGCTGATGCCGACGCCTTACGGCAGCGCATGGCTGTACGTTTATCAGCGTTCGGTAGAGGGCAAGCAGCGGATAGCCAGCGGAGACTGGCTGCTGCGGGATAACCAGGATCCTGCCTGACACGCGTGACATAAATAAAAACACCGCTCACTGAGCGGTGTTTTTTTATCTACTGTCCGGGCGGCGGTTTACTTCTTCGCGCGCTCGAAAGAGGAGATGATTTCAGCTTTCGCCGCTTCAGCGTTGTCCCAGCCTTCCACTTTCACCCATTTGCCTTTCTCCAGCGCTTTATACTGCTCGAAGAAGTGGGTGATCTGCGCACGCAGCAGTTCCGGCAGGTCGTTCACATCTTTGATGTGATCGTACTCTTTGGTCAGCTTGGTGTGCGGAACCGCAACCAGCTTGGCGTCTTCGCCAGACTCGTCGGTCATTTTCAGCACGCCAACCGGACGGCAGCGGATCACTGAGCCTGGCTGCAGTGGGTATGGCGTCGGCACCAGCACGTCTACCGGGTCACCGTCCAGAGACAGCGTGTGGTTGATGTAACCGTAGTTGCACGGATAGAACATCGCGGTAGACATGAAACGGTCAACAAACAGCGTGCCGGAGTCTTTATCTACTTCATATTTGATCGGATCGGCATTGGCCGGGATTTCAATAACAACGTAGATATCTTCTGGCAGATCTTTACCCGCTGGAACCTGGTTTAAACTCATGGTGAATTCCTTTAATCGTCTTAAATCAAGTGACGCTCATTATAGCCAACTGGATATGAAAGTATGCCCCCTTTTTGGGCTTTCAGAATGCTCCAGTACGCTGGCCGATTATTTAACGTGCTGGCAAAGCGCACGCAAAAAAAACAGGGCGATCCGAAGATCGCCCTGTCTGCATAGCCGTCGGCCTTAAGCGTCCGGATATTCGCGCAGGAAACGCTCGGTGTCGTCAACCATATCGGTGTTGCCGACAAAGAACGGCGAGCGCTGATGCAGGGTTTCCGGCACCAGATCCAGAATGCGGTTTTTGCCGTCGCTGGCCTTGCCGCCGGCCTGTTCGGCCAGAAACGCCATCGGGTTGCACTCATACAGCAGGCGCAGCTTGCCCTGTGGGTGGCTGGCGGTGCTTGGATAGAGATAGATGCCGCCTTTCAGCAGGTTGCGGTGGAAATCCGCCACCAGCGAGCCGATATAGCGCGAGGTATAAGGGCGATGGGTCAGCTGATCTTCTTCCTGGCAGAACTTCAGGTATTTCTTCACGCCCTGCGGGAAACGGATGTAGTTGCCTTCGTTAATGGAATAGGTGTAGCCCTTTTCCGGGAAAGCCATTTTTTCCGCGCTGAGGCAGAAAACGCCCAGCGAAGGATCGTAGGTGAAAGCGTGCACGCCACAGCCGGTGGTGTAAACCAGCATGGTAGAGGAACCGTAGACGACATAGCCCGCGGCAACCTGCTGACTGCCCGGCTGCAGGAAATCTTCTTCCGTTACCGGCGTGCCTGGCGGCGTGATGCGGCGGTAGATAGAGAAAATTGTGCCGACGGAAACGTTGACGTCGATGTTGGAAGAGCCGTCCAGCGGATCCATCAACACCACGTATTTACCGTTTTCAACGCCTTCAAAAATAACGATTTCATCTTCTTCTTCAGAAGCGATACCGGCTACGATGCCGCGCGCTTTCAGCGCAGCCTTGAGTTTTTCGTTGGCAAACAGATCGAGCTTCATCTGCTGTTCGCCCTGCACGTTTTCCACGCCGCTGGCGCCCAGAATATCGACCAGCCCCGCTTTGTTGATGTCACGGTGAATGATTTTTGCGCCCAGCTTGATAGCTGAAATCAGCGCCGTCAGTTCACCTGTGGCGTGAGGAAAGTCGTGTTGCTTCTCGACGATAAATTCGCCTAACGTTTTCATAACACAATCCCTGAATCTGCGGTTGAACAGCAGCCTGCGATACAAACTGCCAACGTATGTCGAGGCAGTTTAGCCGAATGAGGGCTAAAGAACATAGGGCAAATTCCGTTTCTTCCGCACGATGAGGACGCTACACTGTGCACCGACCCTTTCAGTAAACGGACCTTTTATGCGTATTCACATCCTCGGTATCTGCGGCACATTCATGGGCGGTCTGGCAATGCTGGCCCGATCGCTGGGTCATGAAGTGACCGGTTCCGATGCCAACGTTTATCCGCCGATGAGCACGCTTTTAGAAAAGCAAGGCATTGATTTAATTCAGGGATATGATGCTTCCCAGCTCGATCCCGCGCCCGACTTAGTGATCATCGGCAACGCCATGACGCGCGGCAACGCCTGTGTGGAAGCGGTGCTGGAACGGAATATTCCTTACCTCTCCGGCCCGCAATGGCTGCACGATTTCGTCCTGCGCGACCGCTGGGTGATTGCGGTTGCCGGAACGCACGGAAAAACCACTACGGCGGGCATGACCGCGTGGATCCTGCAGGCGTGCGGGCTGGAGCCGGGCTTTGTCATCGGCGGCGTGCCGGGTAACTTCGACGTTTCCGCAACTTTAGGAAAAAGCCCATTCTTCGTGATTGAGGCGGATGAATATGACTGCGCGTTCTTCGATAAGCGCTCAAAGTTCGTGCATTACTGCCCGCGCACGCTGATCCTGAATAACCTTGAGTTCGACCATGCGGATATTTTCGATGATTTAAAAGCGATCCAGCGGCAGTTCCATCATCTGGTGCGCATCGTGCCGGGTCAGGGACGGATTATCGTGCCGGAGCAGGACAGCAACCTGAAGCAGGTGATAGCGATGGGCTGCTGGAGCGAGCAGGAAAGCACCGGCGAAAACGGCCGCTGGCAGGCGAAAAAGCTGACGCCGGACGCCTCGCATTGGGAAGTCTGGCTGGACGGCGAGCGCGTGGCGGAAGTGAACTGGTCGCTGGTGGGCGAGCACAACATGCATAACGGCCTGATGGCCATTGCCGCTGCACGCCACGTAGGCGTGAAGCCGGAAGATGCCGGCAAGGCGCTGGACGACTTTATCAACGCCCGCCGTCGCCTGGAACTGCGCGGCGAAGCCAATGGCATTAAGGTTTACGATGATTTTGCGCATCATCCTACCGCCATTCTGGCGACCATGACCGCGCTGCGCAGCAAGGTAGGCGGCAGAGCGCGTATCCTGGCGGTGCTGGAGCCACGCTCCAACACCATGAAAATGGGCATCAGCAAAGACGATTTAGCGCCTGCGCTGGGCCGGGCCGATGAGGTGTTTTTGCTGCAGCCGCACCATATTCCGTGGCAGGTCGCCGAAGTGGCAGAGGCGTGCGTACAGCCCGCTCACTGGAGCGCGGACGTGGATACGCTGGTAGAGATGATTGCTAAAACGGCGCAGCCGGGCGACTACATCCTGGTGATGAGCAACGGGGGATTTGGCGGCATTCATCAGAAGCTGCTGGATCGGCTGGCGTAACGGGCCAGCCAGTCGGCGCTGCGGGCAAGCAAACCCGCAGCGTTTTCAGGAGGCTTCGGCCAGCTCGCGCAGATACTGGAAGATCTGGCGGGAAGCTTTCGGCGGCTTATTGGCCGCTTTTTCTTTCTGGGCGTTGCGGATCATCGAGCGCAGCTGCTGACGATCGGCGTTCGGATAAAGCTGTAAAACGTCCGCCATCGCGTCATCGCCTTCGGCAACCAGACGATCGCGCAGCATCTCCAGCTTATGGAACAGCGCAACCTGCTGGTTGTGACGGTTCTTCAGCTTGTCCAGCGCCTGCCGGATAGGATCTTCGTCGCGCGAGCGCAGCATTTTGCCAATCAGCTGCAGCTGACGGCGGCGTCCCTCTTTCTTGATCTTCTGAGCCAGCTCGATGGCGGCGCGCAGATCTTCATCCAGCGGGATTTTATCCAGCGAGTTACCGCTCAGTTCTACCAGCTCGGCGCCCAGGCGCTTCAGCTCTTCGGCATCACGTTTAATTTCACTTTTACTGACCCAGATAATTTCATCATCTTCTTCTTCGTTATCTGGTACATCATCGAGCCAGTCGTCAGGCTGTTTGGTCATGGGAGGCTCCCTAAAAAAGAGGCTAATGCTATCAGGAAACTCAGGCTACTGCGAAATTGTTCGCTGAGTCTGTTAGACTCAGGTAAACCTGAAACCCTGAAGAGTCCGGAAATCTGGTGGCGTATACCCAGAAAAGCCCTCTGTTAATTATATGGTAGGTCGATGAAATTACTCTCCCAAGTTGCAGAACAGCGTAAAACCCTCGAAGAGGCGGTCGCAACAGCACTCGAGCTGGCCAAAGCCAGCACCGATGGGGCGGAAGTCGCCGTCACCAGAACCACGGGGATCGGCGTCAGCACCCGCTACGGCGAAGTAGAAAACGTTGAATTTAACAGCGACGGCGCTTTAGGCATTACCGTTTATCATCAGAATCGCAAAGGCAGCGCGTCTTCGACCGATCTCAGCCCGGACGCCATCGCGCGTACCGTGCAGGCGGCTGTCGATATCGCCCGCTATACCTCCGCCGATCCTTATGCGGGCGTGGCGGATCGCGATCTGCTGGCTTTTGATGCGCCGGATCTGGATCTTTTCCATCCCACCGATCTGGATCCTGACAGAGCGATCGAGATGGCGGCGCGGGCCGAGCAGGCTGCGCTCAAAGCCGACAAGCGTATTACCAATACCGAAGGCGGCAGCTTCAACAGCCATATCGGCATGAAGGTCTTCGGCAACAGCCACGGCATGATCCAGGGCTACTCATCCAGCCGCCATTCGATTTCAGCCAGTGTTATTGCCGAAGCTAACGGCGATATGGAGCGCGATTACGCCTACACCATCGGCCGCGCTATCGAAGACCTGAAGTCGCCGGAGTGGGTCGGTGAAGAGTGCGCCCGCCGCACGCTGTCACGCCTCTCGCCGCACAAGCTCGCCACCATGAAAGCGCCGGTTATTTTTGCGGCGGAAGTGGCGACAGGCCTGTTTGGCCATCTGGTCGGCGCGATCAGCGGCGGCAGCGTCTACCGCAAATCCACTTTCCTGCTGGATGCGATGGGCAAACAGATCCTGCCGGAATGGCTGACCATCCAGGAGCAGCCACACCTGCGTAAGGGCCTGGCCTCTACGCCGTTCGACAGCGAAGGCGTGCGTACCGAACAGCGCGACATCATCAAAGACGGCGTGCTGCAAACCTGGCTGCTGACCAGCTACTCGGCGCGCAAGCTGGGCCTGAAAAGCACCGGCCATGCGGGCGGCATCCATAACTGGCGCATCAACGGTCAGGGCGACAGCTTCGACCAGCTGCTGAAAAAAATGGGCACCGGCCTTGTAGTGACGGAACTGATGGGCCAGGGCGTTAGCGGCATCACCGGCGACTACTCGCGCGGCGCGGCCGGTTTCTGGGTCGAAAACGGCGAAATTCAGTATCCGGTAAGCGAAATCACTATCGCAGGCAACCTGAAGGACATGTGGCGCAATATGGTCACGGTGGGCAGCGATATCGAAACTCGCAGCAATATTCAGTGCGGCTCCGTGCTGATCCCGGAAATGAAAATCGCCGGACAATAATTCTGGTGGCTAATGTAAGGGTGGCGCAGACTGCGCCTCCCTTTACTTCCCAGCCTGCTACTGATGGTGATGAGTTCTGCCCTGTAAAACCTTAAAATGAAAAGATCTCCGCCACAGTGAGATTTCTGCATGGATTAATATTTGCTTTGGAGGGCTTTAATGAATTTTGATGCTGAAACCGTAAATAAATGCACAAAAAGTGATAGCTATCGTAACTATCAATTTAGAAATCCCGCCAGGCAAAGAATACCAACCATAAAAACCTACACTAGCGCCGCTATATAAATATAGAGGCGATGAAATCGCCGGTAAAATAGAAAAAATTAGATAACCTTCCTCATATAGCCTTCACAACCCCGTCGGTTGCCAGGGTTCATGATGCGTAAGTGGCATGCGTAGAAATCCCACCTTGAATCGATAATACGCCAGGTTTATGCAAAATCAATTCTTTTTTGATTGAGGTTATAAGAGGCCTAAATTTTTTGCTGCCGCTATAGAAACGCTTAAGCGATATCTGTTAAGTAATCTTGCTAAGAGGCTTTATAACATGTGAGGTAAACAAGGAGAGTAACAATGGCATGGACGTATAATGTAATGATGAAGACCTTTAAGCGTAACGGGGAATACAAGTTCAGCGCGCTTTATGCTGGTGCTCCGGGCTATAAAGATAATCCTGAGTATGAATGTCTGCGCGATAGAGGCCCGTTGCCCAGAGGTAAATACCGGATCACAGGCGTTCCATTCACACATAAAAAAGCGGGTCGATTCACGCTTCGCCTTGAGCCAGATAAAGGCAACAATATGTGTAATCGGAGTGGTTTTCTAATTCATGGAGAAAGTCAAACGCATCCAGGCGAAGCCTCAAATGGCTGCATCATACTGGATCCAAGGTTCCGTAAAGCAATTTGGGATTCAAAGGATAAGGAGATTATTGTTGAATGAGATATTTTCTTCTCCCCTTAATTATTTGCAGCACCTGTACGCTTGCCGCGCCGGTGCTTGATAATAATTGTAAGTCGCCCATATCAGGTACTGCCATAAGAATGATGGATAAAATGCATGAGGAAATGCATATTGACATTAAGAGCATACCGCCCGATGGGGTAACCACGGAATTGCTATTCAACGAACCTGTCTCTGATTTGTTATCACAATACTATGCCGAAAAAACCTATAAAACCGATACCCTTTTATCGATAAGCGATAACAAAGAAATATATTCACAGGATAATCCGGTTAACCTCATAATTAAATTTACTGTTAAAGATAAGGAGGGAAAAGAGGATATTTTCCTTGTCTCTACCATTGCGAATGATTATGAGTGTAATATAGAATTTAACGGTTATTTGATTGTCAAACGTGAATTCTGATTTTTGCCCCTGTGTCAGCGCGCAGGGGCTTCTCACTATCTGGAAATTTACTTTCTGTCTGTTTTATTTCTTAAATAAAGCTAATCTTTCTTTGTTTTATTTAAATAATGATTTCGTTCTCCACTACCATAAGCAATTCCTATAGTTTCCATCAGGATAGCCGCTGCGATCGCCGTTATCGGCCGATCAGGCAGGCATTTTTTCTGTCGTACTGTGATTTACCTTCCACTTTTGCTCTTCTGTTAAGTGAAATAACCATTTTGTGAAGGATTTCCCTGGCTTCGCGCTTATTTCCACTTTGAAACGGAAAAATGCGGTCTACAAAATCGCTACCTCCGGCGCTACTTTATTTCTCTCGCGAATAAATTCGGTTTACAGCCGAACCAAAACGGAAAATAAGGGGCGTTGCGTGAAAGACGGAGCAGTGGCGGTAAAAGAAACCGACGAGCAACAGGCGGTTCAGGCGCTTGCCGACAAAGTGATGATGCAAATCAGCGAGCTGTTTGCTGCCAAAAATATTTATCCTGATGCCGTTCAGCAAAAAATGCTGGTTTCGCACGTGCGGGCAATGGCTTCACGCTCGCTAACGGGCGAACCGCTGCCGGAAGTCGAGGCTGAACTGTTTGACGAGATCTCGCCGGGATCCATGTTGCTGGCCCAGCAGGTGGTGGATCTCTTTGGCAACTTGCCCCAGGAAGAAGCCTGGCTGCTTTCCGTTCACGTTGAAGTCGCAAAAGAAAACCAACCGTAAATTTACCAGCCGGAGAAAATGCTTATGTCACAAGTCATTGTTGTTATTGGCGATCGTTTAGGGAAAGGCCAGAAAGTCGCGGCAGGCGTCGAGAAAGCGGGCGGGAAGGCCGTGGTGGTGCCGGGCGTGGCGGCGGACATGAGGCTGGGCGACGTCATGAAAGCGGAAAATGCCACTTTCGGCATCTCTTTTTGCGGCAGCGGCGGCGCAGGCGCTATTACCGCGCAAACCAAACACGGCTACAAAGCGAAATATGGCATGCGCTCTGTAGAAGAGGGCGTAACCGCCATCAACGAGGGCGCGAACGTGCTCGGCTTTGGCTTTATGGACAAAGAAGAGCTGGGCGAACGCCTGGTGCAGGCCTGGAACAAGAAGCACGGTGCCTGACCGATGAAGGAGCAATTTACCACAGCGGTAAAGGTCAGCGGCAAAGGCGACAGCAAAGAGAAAGCGTTCGCCGATGCGCTGAGCCGTGTGCAGAGCACGCTGCTAAAGACGACCGGTAAGGTGCTGCTGCGCATTGAGCCGCAGGAGGTCAGGGTGGTGCTGGCGCGGGAAAGCGTCAGGAAAGAACGCTTTTTGTTTTTCTTTCTGGCGAGGGAGCGGCGGAGTTACAGCATCGAACTGGAAATTACCGTCAGCGTGAACGCTATCGATGTCGACAAAATCGATTTCCTCACGCGCTAGCCGGGCAAACATAACTTAAAAACGTTGGCGCAAGCCTGCAAGGAAAGTGTGATGTTTTTAATTATCCTTTTTAAATCTCTTATTATCGGCGGCCTGGTCGGAGTAGGCGTTGGCGCTGGCGCCGCGCGTATGTTTCATGCGCCGGCGACTCAGGGCATGGGCGCCTTTCGCACGCTGGGTGAACTCAACTCCTGTGAAGGCGATCCCGCCTCTCACTTCTCGTTTGGTCTGGGTTTCTTCTTTAACGCCTGGGCTTCTTCCGTTGCCGCAGGCTCGTTTACCCAGGACGTCGACCACCGCATTATCCCGAACTGGGGCGCGGCGGCGCTGATGATCCGAAACCGCAACCTGGCAGAAACGCTGCACGATCCGAAAAAAATGGCCATCGCCTGCGGCCTGATCGGCATGGTGGTGGTCGCCTTTCTGAATTCTACCGCTTCGGCCGTGCCGGCGGCGCTCCAGATCACCGCCGTTAAGGTGCTGGTGCCTGCGGCTAACCTGCTGGTCAATACCGTGATGCCGGTGATCTTCTGGCTGGCGGCAATCGATGCCGGTAAAAAATCGGGATTCTGGGCCACCATCTTCGGCGGCCTGGCGCAGCTGATTATGGGCAATGCGGTGCCGGGACTGGTGCTGGGCATTTTGATCGGCAAGGGCGTTGAGGAGAGCGGCTGGCATCGCGTTACCAAAGTGATGATGTTCGCCATCGTGCTGCTGTTTGTCCTGAGTGGCTTCTTCCGCGGCTTCGATATGAAAATGCTGGAATCTTTCCGGCTGGGCGTGCCGGACTGGCTGTCGATGTTCCATAACGCGCTGAGCGGAAAATAAGGAGAGGAAAATGGAAGCAAAAAGCGGTTTCTGGTATGCCGACTGGTCTTTCCCGATCTTTGTCGGCCTGCTTTCCGCCGGCGTGTTCGCCGGAACGCATATGTATTACGTCTATGGGCTGGGCGCGTTTAACGAGGTCGCCTTTGTCTCTATGCTGCGCGCGGGTATGGAAACCGGCGTCTATGGCGCGGTGGCGGCCTTTGGCGCGAGCTTTCTGTTCGCCCGTATTATCGAAGGGTCGCTGGTGGGCATCCTGGATATTGGCGGCGCCATCCAGACGGGCGTCGGCCTTGGCGTGCCGGCGCTGCTGTTGGGCGCCGGATTTATCTTCCCCGTGGCCAACTTTGCCGCCTCGCTGCTGACCGGCCTGATCCTGGGCCTGGCGATCGGCTACCTCATTATTCTGGCGCGCAGGTTCACCATCAATAACAGCGATTCAACCTATGGCGCCGACGTCATGATGGGCGCGGGCAACGCGTCCGGGCGTTTCCTCGGGCCGCTAATTATTCTCTCGGCTATGGCCGCCTCCATTCCCATCGGCCTGGGTTCGCTCATCGGCGCGCTGCTGTTTTATCTCTGGAACAAGCCTATTACCGGCGGCGCCATTCTGGGCGCGATGCTGCTGGGCGCATTTTTCCCGGTGGCACTCTAGCCCGATCGCCAGGGCTCAGCGGCGCTGGCGACCGCTTTTGCAGACGGAGGAGTTTGCCATGTTTGATTTTATTGTGCGCCGGGCGCGCCTGGCGGACGGCGGGCTGACCGATATCGCCGTACACAACGGAAAAATTGCCGCGCTGGGCGAGGTCAGCGGCCAGGCCACGCGCGAGTACGATTTGGCCGGGCGTTTTTACCTGAGCGCCGGATGGATCGATTCGCACGTGCACTGCTATCCCAATTCGCCGATTTATCACGACGAAGCGGACTGCATCGGCGTTGCTACCGGCGTGACGACCGTCGTGGATGCGGGCAGCACCGGCGCGGACGATGTTGACGAGTTCTGTCGTTTAACCCGCAGCGCCCGCACGCAGGTTTACGCCTTGCTGAATATCGCGCGCACCGGCATCGTAACGCAAAACGAGCTGGCGGATATGACGCAAATCGACCGCGTCGGCGTGCGTGAGGCGGTGCAGCGTTTGCCGGGGTTTATTCTTGGCATCAAGGCGCGCATCAGCAGCAGCGTGGTAGGTAAAAACGGCGTGCAGCCGCTGATCCGCGCCAAAGCGATCCAGCAGGAAAACGGCGGGCTGCCGCTGATGGTGCATATTGGCAATAACCCGCCCGATCTGGATGAAATAGCCGATCTGTTGGACAGCGGCGACATCATCACCCACTGCTATAACGGCAAGCCCAACCGCATCCTGACGCCTGCCGGTCAGCTGCGCGCCTCCGTTCATCGTGCCCTGGAGCGCGGCGTGCGGCTGGATGTGGGGCACGGCACGGCCAGCTTCAGCTTCGACGTGGCGCGCGTGGCTATCGCGCAGGGCATTCTGCCGCAAACCATCAGCTCGGATATTTACTGTCGCAACCGCCTTAACGGGCCGGTGCATTCGCTGGCGCACGTGATGGCGAAATTCTTCAGCGTAGGCATGACCCTGCCGCAAATTATTGACTGCGTGACCACCAACGCGGCTGACGGCCTGCGGCTATCGCAGAAGGGACGGCTGGAGGTGGGCTATGACGCCGATCTGACTATTTTCGACGTGCAGGATGCGTCCTGCGTGTTTACCGATTCCGAAGGCCAGTCGGCCACGGGCGAAAAGCAGCTGGTGCCGCTGGCCGCCGTGGTGGCTGGCCGCTGGTTTGTTACCGAAGAAGGGAAAAAGCATCATGTCTTCGATTTATGAGAAATATGGCTTAAAACAGGTCATTAACGCCTCGGGCCGCATGACCATTCTGGGCGTTTCTACCCCTGCCGCCGACGTGGTGGCCACGGTAAAGTACGGCCTTAACCACTATTTTGAAATGAACGATCTGGTTGATAAAACCGGCGCTTATATCGCCAGCCTGCTCGGCTGTGAGGATGCGGTGGTGGTTTCCTGCGCGTCGGCGGGCATCGCGCAATCCGTGGCGGCGGTCATCGTCAAAGATAACGACTGGCTGCTGGAAAACCTACACGCCGCGCCGCTGATTGTTCCTCACCATATCGTGGTGCCGAAAGGCCATAACGTTAATTACGGCGCGCCCGTCGGCACTATGGTCGCGCTGGGCGGCGGGCGTCTGGTAGAAGCAGGTTACGCCAACGAATGCTCCGCCGCGCAGCTTTCCGCCGCCGTGACGCCGCAAACTGCGGCCATTCTTTATATCAAATCGCATCACTGCGTGCAGAAAAGCCACCTCAGCGTCGAACAGGCGGCCGCCGTTGCGCGCCAGCATAATCTGCCGCTGATTGTCGATGCGGCGGCGGAAGAAGATTTACAGCGCTACTACCAGGGCGGCGCGGATCTGGTGATCTACAGCGGCGCGAAGGCTATCGAAGGCCCTACGAGCGGGCTGGTGATGGGGCGTAAAAAATACGTTGAGTGGGTGAAGCGCCAGTCGCAGGGCATCGGCCGGGCGATGAAGGTCGGCAAGGAAGGCATCCTTGGGCTGACGCAGGCGATCGAAAACTATCTGCAACAGCCGAAAATGACCGGCGCGCAGATGGTCGAGAAGATGACGCCGTTTATCGACAACCTGAACGCGCTGGACGGCATCAGCGCGCGCGTGGTTTGGGATGCCGCCGGACGAGATATCGCCAGGGCGGAAATCCATTTCGACGAGCTTAAGATCGGTCTGTCCACGGGCGACGTCGTGCAGAGGTTAAAAACAGGCGAGATAGCGATCTATTTTCGCGGCTATAAAGCCAATGAAGGCATTGTCGAGGTCGACGTGCGCAGCGTCTCGCCAGAGCAGCTGCATACTATTTACGTTTCCGTCAGGGCATTATTATCAGGAGGGGAAAAAGCATGACGCTTATGCCAAATTTCTATCGCGATCGCGTTTGTCTGAACGTGCTGGCAGGATCCAAAGAGAACGCCCGCGAGATCTGGCAGGCGGCTGAAGGTCACGTGCTGGTTGGCGTGCTGTCGAAAAACTACGACAGCGTGGCAAGCGCCGTTACCGATATGCGTGACTACGCGGCGCTGATCGACAATGCGCTCTCCGTTGGGCTGGGGGCGGGCGATCCGAACCAGTCGGCGATGGTCAGCACTATTGCAGGCCAGCTGCAACCGCAGCACGTGAACCAGGTGTTTACCGGCGTGGCGACCAGCCGCGCGCTGTTGGGCCAGCGCCAGACGGTGGTTAACGGCCTGATTTCGCCGACGGGCAGGCCAGGCATGGTCAAAATTTCCACCGGGCCGCTCAGCTCGCAGGCGCCAGAGGGGATAGTACCGATAGCGACCGCGATTGCGCTGCTGAAAGATATGGGCGGCAGCTCGGTGAAATATTTCCCGATGGGCGGACTAAAGGCTGTCGAGGAGTTTCGCGCGGTGGCGAAAGCCTGCGCCGAGCAGGATTTCTGGCTGGAGCCGACGGGCGGCATCGACCTGGATAACTATGCCGCCATTCTGCAAATCGCGCTGGAGGCGGGCGTCAGCAAAATCATCCCGCACATTTACAGCTCGATTATCGATAAGGCTTCCGGCAATACTCGTCCGGACGACGTCCGCGCGCTGCTGGCCATGACAAAAAAATTGGTGGGGTAAGCGCGAGCAAGGCCGGGCGATCCCGGCCCGTTTCGTCAACGGAGAGCAACCAAGACAACCACAGGAAACCCGGTGAGATTCCCTAACCAACGCCTTGCAAGACTTTTCGATACGCTGCAAAACGAAACGCTGCCTCAGGACGAGCTGGCGCGCCGTTTTGCGGTATCTACCCGCACCGTACGTACGGACATTACCGCGCTGAATGAGCTGCTGGCCGATCACGGCATCCGCTTTGTGCTGAATCGGGGCGAGGGCTATCGGTTAAAAATTGAAGATGCGCAGCGCTACAGCCAGCTGCGGCACCAGTCGCCTTCGTCTTTACGCATTCCCCGCACCTCGGCGGCGCGAGTGCATTACCTGTTAACCCGATTTCTCACCTCAGCCTATTCCCTTAAGCTGGAAGATCTGGCCGATGAATGGTTTGTCAGCCGCGCCACGCTGCAAAGCGATATGGCTGAAGTGAGAGAGTGGCTGGCGCGCTATCAGCTGGTGATTGAAACCCGGCCGCGCTACGGCATGAAGCTGTTCGGCAGCGAAATGGCCGTGCGCACCTGCCTGACCGATCTGCTCTACCAGATTGCGCAGGAGGATGCCGACGATCCGCTGCTGCATCTGGAGGTGCTGAACAGCGGCATTCTGGCTACGCTACAGCCGCTGCTGAGCCAGTCGCTGGGGCGTTTTGCCGTCAGGATGACGGATGAGGGTGAGTTTTATCTGCGCCTCTACTGTGCGGTGTCCGTAAGGCGCATCAGCGAAGGCTATCCGCTTTCCGATTTCACGGCTGACGACGTGGATGACGACGTGCGAGGCGCGGCGCGCCATCTGATTGCGCTACTACAGCCGCTCACCGGCAAAGCGTTCTCAGCCGCAGAGGAAGCCTACCTGCGCGTTAATATCGCGGCACGGCGCGTTGAGGCGATTGCGCCGGATGCCATCAGCCCGGACGACGGCGAATCGCTGGTCAATTACATCCTTAGCTACATCAATACTCACTACAACTTTAATCTGCAAAGCGACGGGCAGCTGCGGGCGGATTTGCTGACGCATATTAAAACCATGATCACCCGTGTGCGTTACCAGATCGCTATTCCTAACCCACTGCTGGCGAACATCAAGCAGCACTATCCGATGGCGTGGGACGTGACGCTGGCCGCCGTATCCAGCTGGGGAAAATACACCCCTTATACCATCAGTGAAAACGAGATGGGATTTCTGGTGCTGCATATCGGCGTCGGCCTGGAGCGGCACTATGACGTCGGCTACCGGCGCCATCCGCAGGTGCTGCTGGTGTGCGATACCGGCAATTCCACCGTGCGCATGATCCAGGCGATGCTGATGCGGAAATATCCGCAGATCGTGGTCAACAATATTATTTCGCAGCGCGAGTATGAGCAGCAGCCGGGTATTGAAGAAGATTTTGTTATCTCCACTACGCGCCTGGTCGAGAAACAGAAGCCGGTGGTGGTGATGTCGCCTTTTCCCACGGAGTACCAGCTGGAGCAGATTGGCAAACTGGTGCTGGTGGATCGCACCCGGCCTTATATGCTGGAAAAGTTCTTTGACGCCGGCCATTTTCTTGTTATCGACCAGCCCGTAACCCAGGCGGAGCTGTTCCGTATGCTCTGCGATCGGCTGGAAAAAGAGGGCGCGGTCGACCAGACGTTTCACGATTCCGTCGTGGAGCGCGAAGCCATTGTCAGCACGATGTTTGGCGAAGGCATTGCGCTACCGCACTCGCTGGGCCTGCTGGCGAAGAAAAGCGTGGTCTATACCGTGCTGGCGCCGCAGGGCATCGCATGGGGAGACGAAACGGCCTCGGTGATCTTTCTGCTGGCGATCAGCAAAAGCGATTATGAAGAGGCGATGGCGATTTACGATCTGTTCGTGACGTTCCTGCGCGAGCGGGCGATGGCGCGGCTGCGCGACAGCAAGGATTTTGTCAGCTTCAAGGCGGTAGCGATGGATTGTCTGAGTCGGCTATAAAAGTATGTTGACATTACATGACTACAATGGAACTCTCTGTCCACAAATTACAAATTGTGGACATAGGCATTGTTGATAAAATGAAAAGTCAAGATATATTGGTTTTGATCAAACTGCTTTGTCTGAGTCGCTTAAAAGCCACCGATCTACTTATAGACAGCCAGGACCCAACGCTTGTGGGGTGGGATAATGAGGCGGCATTTTACGAATACCAGCTTCGGCGCATTGATGATATCAATGTAGCTGCCGAACGGCTGGAACATGCATTTAGCATCAGGGGGCTGGCTGAAACATTGGGTATCAGTAAAAGCGAGATCGGCAATAGTATTGGACGATGTCTTAACGTAAATTTAATTAAAATCAGTAGGATAAGTAAAAAGCCAGAGGTAAATAAAAAAATTCTTTTCAACTTTATCCGTTATGGTCTGAGGTTAGTCTTTCCTGCAAAACCCGCCGAAATCATTCGGGGTATCCCAACAACCTTCGCTGCTCCTGTGTTAAAAAATAAGCTATTCAGTGCAGGCGATTTGATTATGGTCTGGCCTGATACATTTGGTAAAGAGATGGGGCAGTCAGTGACGCCTTTATATAAATCCGTTCCTTTTGCGGTACGTCAAGATCCTGAACTCTACAGCTATCTCGCCTTACTTGATGCTGTCAGACTGGGCAATCCACGAGAAATGAATATGGCACTCGAGCAAATAGAAGAGAAATTTTTTCATGTCTCTGACTAATTTCGCCCCTTTAAAAGAGATGATAATTCAGGTAGCTGAAGCCCTCGGCCCCGATCTTTTAGCGACTACTGCTTTTGTAGGGGGAGTAACTACCGGGCTATTGATAACAGATGAATATACGCGCCAGACCGTAAGAGCAACGGATGATGTTGATCTGATAACCAGTGCTCTGGGCTATGTACAACATGCAAATTTTGAGGAAGAGCTACGTAGAAGGGGATTTCGTGATGATGCTGAAAGTGAAGTCATTTGTAGAAAACGTCTGGGTAATTTGAAAGTCGATTTTATGCCAACAGATGAGTCATTGGGCTTCACTAACCGTTGGTATCGTAACGCACTGGCTGAAGCGCAAGATTATGAACTCAAACCCGGCCTGACGATCAGGCTGCTTACGCCTGCTTATTTCATTGCGACCAAGCTGGAAGCATGGAATGGGAGAGGTGAAAAGGATCTTTTGGCTAGCAGAGATCTGGAAGATATTTTCAATCTTGTTAACGGGCGCGAAACGTTAATAGAAGATATCAGCGGAAGTGAACCCGAGCTTCTGGCATGGATTGCTAAGGAATTCAAGAAACTAATTTCAGAAGAGGATTTTGATTATCTGTTACAGGCAACGACCAATGGTGATGTTAAAAGAATAGATTATCTTTTCGATAGGGTTAAAAAAATCATTGGGCTGCATAATGAATGAAGGGCTAATCCTGACGTTCCAGGGAGCCGAGCGAGCGGATAACCAGGATTTCGCGAGCTGGCATATTGGTCAAAGAAACGAGATATGGATCATTGCTGATGGAGCTACAAAAGCAAAAGATAGCGGGCATTTTGTCACCTCTTTTTGTGAAAAAATACTTCTTAGCCTCTCCTCTGTTGCAAAAAAAATTACCGCTCCGTTAGTTTTTAATCTTATTGAAACAGTCCATGCCGATATCAGAAAAGACTTTATCTGTGCAAAAGGGAGCTTTTTACTTTTCATTGTGGATCGGGAAACCAAAACGCAGCACTGCTTTTTTCTGGGCGATTGCCGGATAGGAACTATTCAGAATACTGGCATTAAATGGGCTACGTTTCCTCATAATATGGTAGTGGCGCAGCAGATTACTAATGAGGAAAGAATTCGTACATCTTTAGAAAGACATCTCCTGTTTAGACAACTGATAGCAAGGCGCTTTGAACGTCCTGACTATATTCAACTTGATTTGGATCTTTCATTGCCCATTATTATGGCAACGGATGGTTTCTGGAGTGATTGTTCACTGATAATTTCAGAAAAACTAACCGGTACAACGCTCTGTGAGGTTTTTAAAAGCAAGCAAAATCGGCCGGACGATGCAACTATGCTGCTTCGTCCAGGCCAATTTTGAAAAGGTCAGAACTAGCCCGTACCATTATGACACGGGCTTTTGCTGCTTATTGCAGAATAGTGAACGCGGTGGTGACGTGCTTCACGCCGCTGACCCGGCTGGCGATATCGGCCGCCGCTTTGGCTTCTGCGGTAGTGACCAGCCCTAACAGGAACACCTCGCCGTTTTCGGTGGTGACCTTCACGTTAGAAGATTTGACCTGGTCGCTGGAAAGCAGGTTGGAACGCACTTTGGTGGTGATCCAGGTATCGGAAGAGGCCGTGCCAAAGCTGGCCTTCTCGCTGGTGCGGATTTCGTTATAGACCTCGGTTGCGCCATCCACGCCGACGGCGATCTGTTTGGCGCGGTTAGCGACATCGGCGCTCGGCGCCTGGCCGGTCAGCAGCACTTTGCCCTGATAGGCCGTTGCCACGATGTGGGCTTCTTTTTTGATCTGGTCGTCTTTCGCCAGCGCGTTGCTGACGCGTAACTCCAGCGTGCCGTCATCAACCTGGGTGCCCACGGTACGCGGGTCGGTGGCCGTTTTGGTGGCGACCGCCGCGCTGCCGATCACGGCGGCGACGCAGCCCTGTAGCATCAGCGCGGACAGCACGATGGCGGTTGCGGAAATCAGCTTCATCATAGCTCCTTAAACGTCCTGGTGGGGAAACAAGGTGTTATCGATCAAATCGCACAGGCAATTCACGGTTAACATATGCATTTCCTGAATCCTCGCGCTCCGGTGCGAGGGAATACGAATTTCCACGTCCTGTGGACCCAGCAAACCGGCGAGTTCGCCGCCGTCATAGCCGGTCAGCGCGACAATCGTCATATCGCGCGTTACCGCTGCCTCAACGGCCTTCACAATATCACGGCTGTTGCCGCGCGTTGAAATGGCCAACAGAATATCGCCAGCATGGCCCAGCGCGCGGACCTGCTTGGCGTAGATTTCGTCGTGCAGGCGATCGTTGCCGATTGCCGTCAGCAGCACGTTATCCGCGCTCAGCGCTACCGCAGGCAGGCTGGGGCGCTCGGTTTCGTAACGGTTGATCATACTGGCCGCAAAGTGCTGGGCGTTGGCGCTGGAGGTGCCGTTGCCACAGCTCAGCACTTTATTGCCGTTCAGCAACGACTGGACAATCGTCATCGCCGCGCGCGAAATAGCATCCGGCAGCGCTTCCGCTGCGGCTATCTGCGTCTGAATACTTTCGGTAAAACAAACTTTGATTCTTTCCAGCACGTTTTTCACCTGGCAAGTGGTTGGCGAAATTACTCCGCCGTAAAAGCATCGGACAACCAGTCCGTTCGTGCGCCGGTTATCGCTACCACATCAAAGCGGCAGCGGGCGCTCTCAAGGCTGCTCTGGCGACCGTTCAGCCATAAGGCTGCGGCTTTCAGCAGCTTTTGCTGCTTGCTGCGGGTTACGCTGGCGGCGGCACCGCCGAACCGATCGTTACGGCGATAGCGCACCTCTACGAAAACCCACGTCTCGCCATCACGCATAATCAGGTCGATCTCTCCGACGCGAAAGCGGACGTTAGCCGCGATAAAAGTTAATCCTGCACCTTCCAGCAGGCGGCGGGCCTGTAGCTCATAGCCCGCCCCCGTTTGCTGACGGCTCAGGATGCCGGAACGATTTGTCCCTGGCGATACTGGCTCCATACCAACTTCCTGTTGATGACGCAGTCCTGGGTGGCGCTCAGGTTGCCGGTTTCCCCCTGCAGCCGGAAGCCCGGCAGCTGGCGCACTTCATTGAAGTGATTGGCCAGGGTCCATGCGTCCACGCCCATGGCATAGAGACGAACCTGAGAGTAATCGTTGTTAAAGTTTTTAGCCGCCTGCTGCATCAGCGAGGGATTAGCGCCCGACAGCAGCGGGATATCGCTGAACTGCACGCCTTCCATCTCCAGACGATAGTCCGGGCCGCTGCCCGCCTGATAGCTGCGCGAGCTGGCATAAATCTGTGCCATATTGCGGCTGCTGACGCGCATGGAGAGGGAAGGCTTGATAAGCGCCATCTCGTCCTGCGTCGCCACGACATACAGCGAATCCACGCTGCCGTCGCCTGCCGCTGGTGTATCCGCCTGCGGCGCCGGAATGGTCAGGCCCGCAATAGTTACGCCCTGCGGCTGCTGCGGCTGAGCAACGATCGGCGTACCGGTCAGACGCAAGCCCGCACCGCTATTAATGCCCTGCTTCAGCTCGCCCTGCGAACCGAACTGCTGTTGTAGCACGGTCGCGCCGCCCAGCTGCTGCCATTCTGCAGCAAATGCTTTGCTGACGCGATCGCCCAACGAGCTGCGCGGCACCAGCAGCAGCGGCGAACGCTTGCCCTGATCCCACATATGATGCGCGGCGTCACGCGCTTCGTCTTCAGGAGAAAGCGCAAAGTAACAAAGATTCGGATGGTTCTGTACCGTCTCCGGCTCGTTAAGCGCCAGGATATTCAACGGCGTTTGTAAGGCAGCTAAACGCTCGACGTTGCTTTTCAGCAGCGGGCCGACCACCAGCGTGGCGCCGTCTTTCTGCGCCTGCGCCAGCACCTGATCTATCGGCTGGCTGCTGGTGTCGTAGACCTGAACCTGCGCCGAACTGGATGGCGGCGCGGTTTGCGCCACGCTGCCGTTCTGCACGGCAGGCTGAGCGGCGCTATCGCTGTTTTGCGCAGCTGGCTGAGCAGCAGCGCTATCGGTGGCCGGACTGGCTGCTGCTGGCACGGCGTTGGCATCGACAGGCGTGGCGGTATTGGCGTCAACAGGTGCGGTGCTGGCGGCGGCGGCCTGCGGCTGTGCAGCCGGCTGGGCCAGCGCACCATTGCGTGCGTCGTCAAACCCTTTCTGAATCGCTTTGGCGAAGATCTGCGCCTGGCCGCTTAACGGCAGCAGCAGCGCAATTTTACCGGTCGACGACTGCTGGAAGTTCTGCACCTGGCTCAGCGCCGTTGGCAGCATTTTCGCCGCCGGGTTGTTAGGATAGCGCGTCTGCCAGTCGCTGATGCCCGCTTTCAGCATCGTGGGATCGCTGACGTTGGCCTTATAGACGTTGAGCAGATCCAGCCAGCCCTGTAGCGTGTTTTCATCGGCGTTGATCACCAGGCCGTTGGCCTGCTCTGGCGTCATCTGGCTCAGCGCCAGCCAGGTTGCATCAATATTTTTCTGCTTATCGGCTGGCGAGCTCAGCAGCGGTTCCTGCGCAATATAAGCGCGCAGCTGCGTTAATCCCTGGCTGCCGGCAATTTGCAGCTGGTAGTAACGGGCCTGCTGCTCCTTCGACAGGGAGGCGGCATCAATCTGCTGCAAAAGCTGCGCCGCGCCGGCCGCATCCTTCTGCATCACCTTGAGCTGCGCCTGTAGCAGCAGCGATTCCTGATGCTGGACATCATTCAGCTGCTGCGGCAGGTTGGCCAGCTGGTCGCTGGCCTGAGGAATTTTTCCTTCGTTCAGCAGCGCCCGGATTGCGAGTAATTGCCAGTCAACCTTGTTATCATCTGAACTTTGCTGCATTTGCTGCAAATAAGAGTCGGAAGTGCCTGTCGCGGTGCCCTGCACGTTGACCGTCGGCGCCTGTGGGCCCTGGCCGGAACAACCGGCAAAAATCAGGGCCGCCAGCAGCAGAGGCACGCAGCGTCCTGCTTTGTTATGAATGACTTTCGAAGGAAGCATACTGTATCCAGTTATGTTTTTTTCAAGATGCTCAATATTAAATCGGCAATTCGGATCAAACAATGAAACAACGCGAAGAGATTTCGGCCAGCACGCTCTACATCGTTCCCACACCGATTGGTAACCTGGGCGATATTACCCAGCGTGCGCTCTCGGTGCTTGCCAGCGTCGACCTGATCGCAGCGGAAGATACACGTCATACCGGGCTGTTGCTACAACATTTCGCCATCAATGCGCGCCTGTTCGCATTACACGATCACAACGAGCAGCAGAAGGCGGAAACGCTGTTGGCAAAGCTTCGGGACGGGCAAAGCATAGCGCTGGTTTCCGATGCCGGCACGCCGTTGATTAACGATCCCGGCTATCATTTGGTTCGTCTTTGCCGGGAAGCGGGCGTAAACGTGGTGCCGTTGCCTGGCGCCTGCGCGGCGATTACAGCATTAAGCGCGGCGGGGTTGCCGTCCGATCGATTCTGTTACGAAGGGTTTCTGCCCGCCAAAAGCAAAGGCCGTTGCGACACGCTGCGCGCGCTGGAGCAGGAATCCCGCACGCTGATTTTTTATGAATCCACCCATCGCCTGCTGGAAAGCTTACAGGATATGGTCAGCGTATGGGGAAGCGAGCGCTACGTAGTCCTGGCGCGGGAAATCACCAAAACCTGGGAATCGATTCACGGCGCGCCGGTGGGCGAGCTGCTGGCTTGGGTTAAAGAAGACGAAAATCGCCGCAAAGGCGAAATGGTGCTGATTGTGGAAGGCTATCAGGCCGTGGAAGACGCGCTGCCGCCGGAAGCGCTGCGCACGCTGGCGCTGTTGCAGCAGGAGCTGCCGCTGAAAAAAGCCGCCGCGCTGACCGCCGAAATTCACGGCGTAAAAAAGAATGCGCTCTATAAGTATGCGCTGGAGCAGCAAGAGGGGTGACAAACCGCGCGGAATGCCCTATTATCCGCGCCGAAGCTGACCAGACAGTCGCCGCTTTGTTGCCGTCCTCCTTCGGGGGAGACAGACAAAGGGGAGGAAAGTCCGGGCTCCATAGGGCAGGGTGCCAGGTAACGCCTGGGGGGCGCAAGCCCACGACCAGTGCAACAGAGAGCAAACCGCCGATGGCCCACTTGTGGGATCAGGTAAGGGTGAAAGGGTGCGGTAAGAGCGCACCGCGCGGCTGGCAACAGTTCGTGGCACGGTAAACTCCACCCGGAGCAAGGCCAAATAGGGGTTCACAAGGTACGGCCCGTACTGAACCCGGGTAGGCTGCTTGAGCCAGTGAGCGATTGCTGGCCTAGATGAATGACTGTCCACGACAGAACCCGGCTTACCGGTCAGCTTCAACATTTTCAGTAAGAAACCCGCTTCGGCGGGTTTTTTGCTTTCTACGGTGCGGCCTGTTCACAACGCTTTTTGTGAAAGCAAAAGCTTAAAAGCGCGAGTCTTTGCAGCGCGCCGCCATGGCGGAAACCGCCGCGCTGACATCAGGCTCCTTAGCATAATAGAAGGTCACGCTGGATTGTTGACGGCCTGCTGCCGCAATTTCAATCCAGGCCACGTTGTCGTAATTTCTGTCCGTCAGATTATACTTTTCAATACCTTGAGTCAGGCGGCCGTCCCGCTCCAGCCGAAGGTGCTGACTCTGCGCCGCAGCAAAAAGACAGTCGGCAACATTGTGTGGATATCCCTTCAGGTAGACCTGTTTCATGTCAGGATGCGTCCCAATGCGCCCTAAATCGACACAGCCAACCAGTAAAAGCACAAACATCACAGCCAGCTTTTTCATTCCCTGCTCCTCGTGTTATCGCTCACCTCTGACAATAGGCCAGAGAAAATCAACGTGCGATTAACGAACGAAATTTACCTGAGGATATAAAATAACTACGGCGCTTTGAAAATTTTAACCGTAAGCGTTAACGCTGAGGAGATAAACGATGAAAAGATCGATACTGGCCACCCATTTAGGGCTGTCTGAAGAAGAGCTGGACGAGATGGATCTGGACTCTGAAGATTTAGACGAGGGAAAAGTAGAAGAAGAGAGCAACACCTTCTTTTTTACCGTGCCGGAAAACACGCCTCAGCATATTTTAGGCAAAAAAGGCTGGTCAATCGGCGAGAGGGTCGCCGTGCCCATCAGCTTATTTGACGTATCAGGCAGCTAAACCCGTCATGCATCGCTGGCGAGTTTTACAGGAGTAGGCAACGGCGACTACTCGGCTAAATCAATCACCAGCGCGCGCGTTGGCGTGGTTGCCATTATCGTCACGCTCTGCTCTTTTTCGATAAATGCGCCGTCGCCGCAGGCAAGCGTCTGCCGATCCGCTGAAGATGCGGTCACGGTAAAGCCGCCGTGAATTGATTGCAGATAGGCGCGCGAACCACGTAACGGCAGCGTCACATCTTCGCCCGGTTGCAGTCTCAGATGATAAATCCAGGCCTGTTGGCGAAGCTGCAGGCTCTGTTGTGCACCGTCCGGCGAGGCCAGCAGTATGGCGCTCGCGTTAGTCGGGATCGACAGGCATTGAATCGCCGCGTTTTCCCTGTCGGGACAGGCGTCCAGCCAAAGCTGCATACGCGTCAATGGCTTCTCGCCACTGATATTATGCTCGCTGTAGCTGATCCCCGGTTGGGCAGCCAGCAGCAAAGCTTCGCCCGCGCGCGCCACGACATGGTTGCCGTCGCTGTCGCGGTACTCCGCTTCGCCCTGCAGGATCAGATTAACAACATCGACCTTTGGCCAGGTTCTGGGTTGGAAGGAAGCCCCTGGTGTCAGCACTTCCTGATTGAGCACGCGTAAAGAGGCGTAGCCCAGCAGTTGAGGATCAAAATAGTGGCCGAAGGAAAACGTGTATCGCGCCTGGAGCCAGCCGTAATCGGCTTGACCACACTGTTGTACGGTGCGACTGGTAATCATATTTTCCTCCTTATTAACCGGCAAACCGCGTCGGTCATTTATTATGCCGCTATAGTAAGGCGCTGGACGCCAGATTGTTAGCCAGTTAATCTGCTTGCCATATTCAAAAATCCTGAAAGAGAACCGCTATGGCAAAAGATCGCGCTCTGACGCTGGAGGCGCTGCGAGTAATGGATGCTATCGATCGACGCGGCAGCTTTGCGGCGGCGGCAGATGAGCTGGGCCGCGTCCCTTCAGCGCTCAGCTACACCATGCAAAAGCTGGAAGAGGAGCTGGACGTGGTGCTGTTTGACCGCTCCGGACACCGAACTAAGTTTACCAACGTAGGACGCATGCTGCTGGAGCGGGGCCGGATTTTGCTGGAAGCGGCCGATAAGCTGACCACCGATGCGGAAGCGCTGGCGCGGGGCTGGGAAACACAGTTGACTATCGTTACCGAAGCGCTGGTTCCTTGCGAATATCTCTTTCCTTTGATTGATAAACTTGCCGAAAAAGCCAATACGCAAATCGCGCTGGTGACGGAAGTGCTGGCGGGCGCCTGGGAAAGGCTGGAGCAGGGCCGCGCGGATATCGTTATCGCGCCGGATATGCATTTTCGCGCCTCTTCAGAGATCAACACCCGCAAGCTGTACAGCATTATGAGTGTGATCGTCGCCAGCCCGGATCATCCTATCCATCAGGAACCGGAACCGTTATCGGAACCATCACGGGTGAAATATCGGGGTATTGCCGTAGCGGATACGGCGCGCGAGCGCCCGGTACTGACCGTACAGCTACTGGATAAGCAGCAGCGGCTGACCGTCAGTTCAATCGAAGATAAGCGCCGTGCGCTGCTGGCCGGGCTGGGCGTGGCGTCCATGCCGTACCCGATGGTGGAAAAAGATATTGCCGAAGGGCGTCTGCGTGTTGTCAGCCCGGAATACAGCAAAGAGGTCGATATCATTATGGCCTGGCGCCGCGACAGCATGGGCGAAGCCAAATCATGGTGCCTGCGGGAGATCCCTAAGCTGCTGGCGAAGCGTCACGCGCCGCTCAGGGGATAACGCCGGCTAGCGGAAGCGTTCATCGCGCCCGTGTGGCTCGTCCCAGTCGAAAGCCGGGCCGGTCGAGATAACGCCGTAGGGATTGATCGTCTTGTGGCTACGGTAATAATGATGGCGGATATGCGCCAGATCGACCGTTTCAGCGATGCCCGGCAGCTGATAAATTTCTCGTAAAAAGCCGCTCAGGTTCAGATAGTCGCTAATACGATAGCGATCGCATTTGAAATGCGTCACATAAACCGGATCGAAGCGAACTAAGGTCGTCCACAGACGCAGGTCCGCCTCGGTCAGCCGGTCGCCGGTCAGATAGCGATGCTGCCCCAGCATTTGTTCAAGCCTGTCCAGTGACTGGAAAAGGGCGGTGACCGCCTCGTCATAGGCCGCCTGAGAAGTAGCGAACCCCGCTTTATAGACGCCGTTGTTAACGGTGTCGTAAACCCAGCCGTTCACCTCATCGATTTTGGCGCGTAAGTCCGCCGGATAGTAATCGCCGGCGCGGGCGCCTGCCGCGTCGAATGCGCTGTTAAACATTCGCAAAATATCGGCTGATTCATTACTGACGATAGTCTGCTGCTGCTTGTCCCAAAGTACCGGGACGGTGACCCGGCCGGTATAGTCCTTATCAGCGTGCAAATAAAGTTGATACAGGAATTCGTTCTGATAAAGGCTGTCGCCCGTCGCGCCCGCAAAATCTTCATCAAACGTCCAGCCGTTTTCCAGCATCAGCGGATGGACTACCGACACGGAAATAAGCTTTTCCAGCCCTTTTAGCTGACGCATCAACAGCGTTCGATGCGCCCAGGGGCAGGCAAGCGAAACATAGAGGTGATAGCGATCCGCCTCGGCACGAAAACCGGCTTTGCCGTCTGCGCCGGCAGAGCCGTCGGGCGTTACCCAACTGCGCCAGGCAGAATCAGAACGTTTAAAGCGCCCGCCCGTGGATTTTGTGTCGTACCAGTTATCGTGCCAGACGCCGTCAATAAGCTGTCCCATGTAAACTCCCTGATAATTAAATGATAATAAAAGAATATAACCTGTTATCAGAAAAAAGCTCGTTACTTTCTCCTAAAAATAATTATGCGATAAAATAGAGGGTATCAGGTTGGTTTTTTTAACTTTACTGGATGTAATGCCCCGGCTTTATAATTAAAAGCGCTAATTACATTCTGGTTTTCACCATTAATACAATGCCTGTTTTAAGGCTGCCTTTATTCTGTATTGATTTGGGCCTGTAGATATTTGACTTTTTTTGCTGGCTGTCATTAAAATAGTTCTCGCCTGCTTTATGGCGTGGGGTTATTAATAAAAAAGGAGAATTTTATGCGTGAATTAAACAGCCAGGAAGTTGACGTCGTCTCAGGTGCCGGCTTCTTTGCCGATTTAGGTAAAAGCATTGGCGCAGCAATTGGAGGCGTGGTAGATCTGGGCACCTCAGCTGGCGGCCTGACAACGGATGCAACCTCGGCGGCGGGTACGCTGGGATCCGGTATCGGCAGCATTCTGGAACTGGATTTCATTAGCGCTATTACGAATATCGGTTCCGGCATCGTCGGTATCGTTAATTTTGGCATCAGCGCTATCTCACAGATCAAAAATAAATCGGCTTAATTGGCGGTCTGGTTCGGAGAGTCACATCTCCTGGCATTATATTTATACCGTACAGAAAAATTAACGTTATAGTCGTCTGGTTAAGAAATTGGTTAATCTTTTAATCAGATACGCTGGCGCTTATTGAAAGCAGGGCATAAAGCCCTGCTTTCATCATTCTTTATTTTTTTCTTTTAATTAAGCGGTCGAGGCTGTATGCACCAGGGCCGGTAATAAACAGCAGCAGATAACCACCAGAGATACTCATATTTTTCATAAAGTTAATAGAGTTACCGTCTACGCTGAAATTACTGTGAAACACAAATGCGGTAATCAGCGTAAAAATGGCGGTGGAGATGGCGGTAAAGCGCGTCAGGAAGCCAAACAGGATAGCCAGACCGCCGCCGAACTCCAGCAAAATGGTCAGCGGCAGTAAAAAGCCCGGTACGCCCATTGCTTCCATATACTGTTGCGTGCCCGCATAACCGGTAATTTTTCCCCAGCCCGCCACGATAAACAGGACAGGCATCAAAATACGCGCGACCAGAAAGCCGATATCTTCTAATTTTTTCATGTTAATCCCCGATAAATTTTATCTGGCCTGAATAGCTCCTGGCCGCATGAAGCCCGGTTGTGACGCTGAATACGCGTTAATTCCCGGTCGTTGCAGAAGATAATATTCGTCAGGAGAGAGGATTGTAAGCGAGTTAAACTGTCAAAGTTCTTCAGAAAAATTGAGTATTCAGGTTCAGCGAGGCTGAACCTGAGAAAGAACAGAAAGCATCAGCGGCCCGGCAGGAAGTTGCGTACCATACGCACCGTACTCCAGATACCCAGGCCGCGCTTGGCCCAGCGGGTAATACGGCGTGGATTACGCACCGACCAGATAGCCGCCAGGCCGCTGCCGACCGCAATATAACGCTTCAGGCTGAGCAGCGTTAGCCAGCCGCGATCGTAACGGGCGGTACTTTCCAGCCAGAATTTCTTTTGGATGCTGAGATCGAGCCGCTGCTGTTGGATCTGACGCAGCAGTTCGGCCTTACGCTCGTCACGCTCGCGGCTCATTAATCGTTCTCCAGTAGCTTACGATCGGATTTCAGTTCTTTACGGGTAGCGCCCAGAAGGGTGGAACGACGAGATTTGGCCAGCGTCCAGAGTCCAAAGAACAGCGCTAATGCAAAAAGCACCGCCGTGGTAATGCCGATAGCCATCAGGCGATACTGTGCATCCACCGCCCAGATAATGAGCACCATCAGGCTCATCAGGCCAAAAGCGGTAAAGAGCATGGTCAGCCCGACCATGATCAACAGCTGGATCAGGTTCGCCTTCTCTTCTTCCAGCTCCACGACGGCCAGCCTGACGCGGGTTTCTACAATCCCGACCAGAGTGGTGACGAGGCGCTGCCCGATGTTGATGACCCCTTTGCCTGGGCCCTGGCTTTGCTGGGAATCTTTCATTGTTATCGACGCGTCAGCAGCACGCCCAGCACTACGCCGATAGCGGCGCCGATGCCCACGCTGGTCCATGGATTTTCGCGCACGTAAACGTCCGCATTATCGGCAACTTCACGCGAAGTTTTGGCGAGGCGATCGCCGGAGTCGCCTAAACGTGCGCGGGTATCTTTCAGCGCGCTCTGTGCTTTGCTACGCAGCTTGTCCAGCTCGTTTTTTGATTTGTCAGTGGTATTGCTCAGCACTTCTTCCAGCGTATCCGCCAGATTCTTTAATTCCGCACGCAGATGATCGGAAGTGATATCTTTTGACATAACAAACTCCTTTATAATCAGTAATGAGAATCCTGACTGCCTCAGTAAGGGGCGGCCTGGACTTCCTTCAGTTCACGTTTTGCTTCTGCCAGCTTGCGTTCACGTTTAGCGATTTTCTCTTTATCATCGCCATCCGCTCTCTCCTGGTTCAGCTCTTTTTGCCGCTCTTCCACTTTCTGCTGCAGCTCATCGATCTTTTCCTGATGACTCGCCTTCAGTTTGTCGTCCGTACAGCCCGCGCGAGCCTCCGTCAACGCCCGCTCCAGACCAGTAACGCGGCGCTGGTTGTCGTGCTGACGGGCTAAATCGATCTCGTGCTGAATGTCCTGCTCTTTTTGCAGGCACAGCGAGTCTGCCGCCTGAGCGAAAGTGGTCAGGGATAAAAGGCTGAGGCCAAGGATCGTGCGGTATTTCATAAAGTGACCTTCCATTGTTTGGGTTCGCTGATACAACCCCGTTAATCCTGTCATGCTTGCCGCTTACGCCGGCCAGTTAAGCATAGTCAGGAAATGCGGAAAGCTCAAAAAGAGAGAAGATTCTTAAGGATAGAGGCCCGGAAGTGGCACTGCCGGGCACGTTTCTTAGCCGATGCTCTGCTTATGCGGGCTGATGCGGCTGAGCCACTCAGAAGATTGTTCGAGCTGAGCGATATCAAAGCCTTCCGGCAGCAGGCGGCGCAGTACTTTCTCGGCGGCGGTACTTTGCTCCTGTGAATCAAATTTAATCACCAGCGTGTTTTTATCCGGCGTGATGCTTTTAATATGGATGCCTTCCGCGTTCAGCCGCTGATAGACATAGAAGCCGTCCGGCACCGTAATACCCTGGCGAGAGGCCCGAATTTGCAGCGCCGTTTCACCGCCAAACAGGGCAGGCAAAAGCGCAATCATTGTCAGCGCAACCGATGCCAGCGCCACCAGGCCCAGTATTCGTTTGCGGGAAGCGTAATTTTTCATCATGAGTTTCCTTTCTCATTCATAGTGCGTTTCTTTTTCCATAAAACATAAAGCGACCCAAACAGGCCGACAACCAATAAAATCAGCGGCAGCATCATCAGGCAAGCCATCAGCTGATCTTCATACCGCTGAAAAAGAGGCGTTCTGCCCAGCGCAAAGCCCAGCACCGTCAGGATCAGTACCCAAAGCAGCCCGCTCACCCAGTTGAAGAACTGAAAGCGCGCGTTGTTTAAGCCCGACAGCCCGGCAATGGTCGGCAGCAGCGTGCGGACAAAAGCGATAAAGCGGCCGATCAACAGGGCCGAAAGCCCGTGGCGATGGAACAAAGCGTGCGCGCGCTGATGGTACTGCGCGGGTAGATGGGCGAGCCAGCGCTGCACCGTGGCCGTATTGCCCAGCCAGCGCCCCTGAATATAGCCTACCCAGCAGCCCAGGCTGGCGGCGGTAGTCAATACCAGCAGCGTAAGCGGAAAATTCATCGTGCCTTTGGCAATCAGCACGCCGACCAGGATCAGCAGGCTGTCGCCCGGCAGGAAAGCGGCAGGAAGCAGGCCATTTTCCAGAAATAAGATCATAAACAGCACTAAATAGATTGCCCAGACCAAGGAGGGATCGGCCAGCATGACATAATCCTGGTGCCAGAGGGCATGGACCAGCGCTTTTAAAATATCCATAAAGTGTCCCTGAATAGCATTTTCGCCATGTTCCGGCAAAGTTCATCACAAATGGTTGTAGTTAGTATGCGTGCGGAACCTGGTCTTAACACGAAAAAAAGAAACAAAGGTGAAAATAAACGGCCTGTCGGGCTTGATACGCCGGGCCGTCAAATCGTTATGAATGCGGTCTGATAAGCCTGGGCAAAGCCAGCATTACCGTTGTTGTACAGGCGCAATCAGGAGGTGCAAAGGAGTTTTACACAGGCTGACATAATTAGAGGGTTAACTGCAATAATTTCGCCGCCTGGCGGCGGCAAAACCCTTACTTATCGGTCACAGAGATGCCTTTGATGGCGACAACGGGATTTTCAGTAAACATGTAACGATCGATGCTGGGTTCAAAATCGTCTGAAGTGGCTTTAAACAGCATCTGGCGGGTATGTTCAAGGTGCTGCCACATGGCCAGCTTGCTGCCGGCCGGATCTTTACGCATCAAGGCGTTAAGTATGCGATCGTGATCGTCACACCAGCTTTCCATAGCGCTGTCGTCAATGTGTTCATGCAGTTTCAGCCAGTAGGGGTTGTGCAAACGGTGCAGCCACATTTTTTCTACAATAGCGGCCAGCGCGCCGTTTTGCGTGGCGCGGGCAATCTGCACATGGAATTTTAAATCCCATTCTGAATCACGGAAGCGATCTTCTTTTCTGGCCTGCTGCTGGATTTCCATTAACTGCTGAATATCCTGCCGGGTTACCTGAGTGGCGGCAAACTCTGCCACATTGCTTTCAATCAGCTGGCGAGCCTGTAGCAGTTCAAACGGGCCAAAGCTGGCAAATTCTGACTGTTCGTCCGGAACGACGCTGTTTCTCTGGTGTTGTGAGATCACATGGATACCTGAGCCTTTGCGTACCTCAACGTATCCTTCTACTTCCAGCATGATGATCGCTTCACGCACCACAGTGCGGCTGACGCCCATTTCTTCTGCAATAAAGCGTTCAGCCGGTAATTTCTCGCCAACGGCATAAACCCCTTCCTCCAGACGACGTTTAAATTCCGCAGCGAGCTGCTGGTAAAGACGTCGGGATTCGGCCAACACCATAATCTTTCTCCTGCCGCACAATGATGGAATTTGTTATACCACTTCCGCCGGGCGGGAGAAACCCGGACTAGCGCGCGGCGGCCCCGGCCGACCTGACGCTCTGCTGCTTCTGATCGACTGCGGGTTGGTTGCTTAATAATGTCCAGATAGCTACTGCGCCAAGCACATCCATCAGCGCCAGCACGGCGAACAGCGGACTGAATCCCAGCGTGTCCGCCAGGGCGCCGACGATCAACGCAAACAGCGTGCTGGCGCTCCAGGCCGCCATCCCCGTCAGGCCATTGGCGGTCGCCACTTCATTGCGGCCAAACACATCGGAGGAAAGGGTTATTAACGCGCCCGACAGCGCCTGATGAGCAAAGCCGCCTACGCAAAGCAGGGCAATCGCGGTGTAGGGACTGCTAAATAAGCCAATGGTGCCGGGAGCAATCATCAGGAGCGCGCCCATAGTAACCACCAGCTTACGCGAGACGATAAGATTGACACCGAACCAGCGCTGGAACAGCGGCGGTAGATAGCCACCGATGATGCAACCAAGATCGGCGAACAGCATCGGCATCCAGGCGAACAGCGCAATTTCTTTCAGATTGAAGCCGTAGGCCCGAAACATAAACAGGGGGATCCAGGCGTTGAACGTTCCCCATGCGGGCTCAGCCAGAAAGCGCGGTAGCGCGATCCCCCAGAATTGCCTGCTGCGAACAATTTGCCAGGCGCTCATTTTGGTTGCATTGCTGACCTGATGGTGCGCTTCCTGGCCTGAAAGAATGTACCGACGCTCGGTTTCATGCAGTTTTTTATGATCTTTTGGATGCTGATAAAAAATCAGCCAGCATAACGCCCAGATAAAGCTAAGGATGGCGGTAACAATAAAGGCCATCTGCCAGCTGTGCGCCACGATAGCCCAGACAACCAGAGGCGGTGCCAGCATGGCGCCAATGGACGAGCCGACATTAAAATAGCCTACCGCGATTGACCGTTCTTTGGCCGGAAACCATTCGCTGCTGGCTTTTAATCCGGCGGGGATCATCGCTGCCTCTGCCGCGCCTACGGCGGCACGAGCCAGCGCCAGCCCCGTCCAGCTGTTGGCCAGCGCCGTGGCTCCGCAAAAAATCGCCCAAAGAATGGCAAACAGAGCGTAACCCACTTTCGTTCCCAGCACGTCAAGGATATAACCCGCGACGGGTTGCATCACGGTATAGCAGGCCGAATAGGCGGCGACGATATAGGAGTACTGCTGGGTCGTGATATGCAGCTGTGATTCCAGCGTAGGCGCGGCAACGGCAATCGTATTGCGTGTCAGGTAGCCCAGCACGGTGCCCAGCGTGACCAGACCTATCATATACCAACGCAGTCCTTTGATTTTACGCATAAAATTCTCCCGCTTTTTCTAATCCCTATTGATTTATGGCTTCCTTTTCAACGCGGGACGGCTTGCTGGTTGGCACCCGCACGTTAACTCTCCAACCGCCGTACTGTCAGGAGGCTGAATGCCGCAACAATAACTTGTCATACAGATTCTAAAGGAGAGAAACGTCACAATTGCAGCCCAGGCGGCTAATGTTTTTTTAATATCATATTAATCAATAGGTTATTTTTTATCCCGGCAACGCCGTCAGGCGTAAATGGCATTTTTGTGATCGGGGTTGCACAAAATTACGCCGTATCTCAATAATTGGTATGATAACTTTGCAGCAAAGGATGTTGACCACAGGAGAAGGGTATGTCGGGTTTTATGCAGGAAGATTTTTTGCTGTCGGGGGAGTTTGCGCGCCGCTTGTACCATGAGTTTGCGGCCGGGCAGCCCATTTTTGACTACCACTGCCATCTGCCGCCGCAGCAGATTGCCGAGGATTATCGATTCAAAAATCTGTATGACATCTGGCTAAAAGGCGATCATTACAAATGGCGAGCGATGCGGGCGAATGGCGTACCGGAAGCGCTGATTACCGGTAACGGCAGCGATCGTGAGAAGTTTGCCGCCTGGGCCAGCACGGTGCCCGATACCATTGGCAATCCTCTTTACCACTGGACGCATCTTGAGCTGCGCCGACCTTTTGGCATTACGGACACGCTGCTGTCGTCGGAAACGGCGGAAGAAATATGGTCGCGGTGCAACGCGCTGTTGGCACAGGATGCGTTCAGCACTCGCGGCATCATGCAGCAGATGAATGTGAAAATGGCGGGCACGACCGACGATCCAAGCGACGACCTGCGCTACCATCGCCTGCTCGCTGAAGATGCCAGTTTTGCTGTCAAAATATTGCCAGGCTGGCGTCCTGATAAGGCGCTCAATCTGGAGGCTGGCGGCTTCTGTGACTATCTGCAAAAACTGGCTGCGGTTAGCGATACGGATATTGTCCGCTTCGACGATCTCCGCCAGGCACTCAGCCGCCGGCTTGACCATTTTGCCGCTCACGGCTGTAAAATTGCCGACCATGCGCTGGATGTTGTGCTGTATGCCGATGCGGACGAAGCCACGCTGGACGGCATCCTGGCGCGGCGTCTTGCCGGAAAAAGCCCGAACGAGCTGGAGATTGCGCAATTTAAAACGGCGGTGCTGGTATGGCTTGGCGCGCAGTACGCTCAGCGCGGCTGGGTTCAGCAGTATCATATCGGCGCATTGCGTAACGCCAACAGTCGTCAGTTTGCGCGGCTGGGGCCGGACGTGGGCTATGACTCTGTTAACGACGCTCCGATCGCCGTACCGCTGGCGCGTTTGCTGGATGCCCAGCACCGAAAGGATGCGCTGCCAAAAACCATTCTCTACTGCCTGAACCCACGGGATAACGAAGTTATCGCCACGATGGCCGGCAATTTTCAGGGCGAAGGAGCGCCGGGCAAAATGCAGTTCGGTTCCGCGTGGTGGTTCAACGATCAGAAAGACGGCATGACGCGACAGCTGACGCAGCTGGCGCAAATGGGCATGCTCAGCCGTTTCGTTGGCATGTTAACCGACAGCCGCAGCTTTCTCTCCTACACGCGGCATGAATATTTCCGTCGCCTGCTGTGTGAAACGATCGGTGGCTGGGTGGATAACGGTGAAGCACCGGCCGATCTCAATCTGCTGGGCAAAATGGTGGAAAACATCTGTTTTAACAATGCGCGCGACTATTTTGCCGTTGAGCTGTAACCGCCGTCCTGAACCGTTGCGGCTCCGCTACCAGTACGGACAGAAAACGCCCTGGGCGAAACGCAATACCGGGGAAGGAGCGCAATGCCGTACCGGGACTGACCGCAAGGGTAACGGTATTGGTGCCACGACTTATCAGCAAGGGCATACGCCAGCCCCGCTTAGCTGAGGAAAACATCATGCAGCGTTACATCCGGATCGATCCTGAAGATAACGTCGCCGTCGCGCTGGCTGACCTGGCGGAAGGCGAGGCGCTGGAAGCAAACCGGCACGTAATCGTGTTGCAACAGCCTGTCGCGCGTGGGCACAAGTTCGCCCTTTTACCGCTGGCTGTGGATGAGCCAGTTATAAAATATGGCCTGCCTGTTGGGCATGCCACCCAGGCGATCGCCGCAGGGGAAGGGGTCCATTCTCATAACCTCTGTACCAATCTTGGGGACGTGAATGCCTATCGCTATCGGCCGGATTTCGTCACGCTGCCAAAACCGGCTGGCGATCGCGAAGTGCAGATTTACCGCCGCCGTGACGGCAGGCCCGCCATTCGTAACGAACTCTGGCTACTGCCAACGGTTGGCTGCGTCAACGGTATAGCAAAGCAAATGGTGGCCCGCTTTATGGCAGAAAGCGAGGGCGCGACAGATATTGACGGCGTTTTCCTCTTCACCCATCCGTATGGCTGCTCGCAGCTGGGAGAAGACCATCTCAATACGCGCACCCTGCTGCAAAATATGGTGCGCCATCCAAATGCCGGCGCGGTACTGGTGATAGGTTTGGGCTGCGAAAACAATCAGATCGATGCTTTTCGCGAGACGCTGGGCGAAGTGGATGCCGATCGCGTCGGCTTTATGACGCTACAGCAGCACGATGATGAAGTGGAAGCCGGGCTGGCTCAACTACGTCGCCTGTATAAAGCGATGCGTAACGATCGCCGCGAGGCTGGACGGCTAAGCGAGCTGACGTTTGGCCTGGAATGCGGCGGCTCGGATGGCCTTTCCGGCATTACCGCTAACCCCTTGCTGGGACGTTTCTCAGACGAGGTGATAGCCAACGGCGGCACCACCGTGCTGACGGAAGTGCCTGAAATGTTTGGCGCCGAACAGACCCTGATGAACCGCTGTCGGGACGAAGCAACCTTTCGCAAAACTGTCGATATGATTAACGATTTCAAGCGTTATTTCCTGCAGCACCATCAGCCCGTTTTTGAAAACCCTTCGCCGGGCAACAAAGCGGGCGGCATCACTACCCTGGAGGAAAAGTCGCTGGGCTGCACGCAGAAAGCGGGTCGGAGCCAGGTGGTGGACGTGCTGAAATATGGCGAGCGCGTACGCAAGCCGGGGCTGAATTTACTCAGCGCGCCGGGCAATGATGCCGTGGCGACCAGCGCGCTGGCGGCGGCGGGCTGTCATATGGTGCTGTTCAGTACCGGCAGGGGCACGCCCTACGGCGGCTTTGTGCCCACCGTTAAGCTGGCGACCAACAGCGAACTGGCGGCGAAGAAACCGCACTGGATCGATTTTGATGCCGGGCCTTTGCTTCAGGGTGTGGAGATGACGACGCTACTGGAAAAATTTATCGATCTGCTGGTGGAAATCGCCTGCGGCCGTCAGACCAGAAACGAGCTGAATGATTTTCGCGAGCTGGCGATTTTTAAAAGCGGGGTGACTTTATAGCGGGCGCGTAACGCTGCGCGACAGGGCGAGAAACCCCACCCGTTCGGCAGGGCAGGATTTCTCGCTGAGCAGGGCGCCATCTTTTGACGGCGCCGCCGGTTAAGCTTTTTGTTCCACCCGACGCTCTTCGGCCATGCAGGCCGCGGCGGTAAACAGAATATCGGCGGAAGAATTCAGCGCCGTTTCGGCGGAGTCCTGCAGAACGCCGATAATAAAGCCTACGGCTACCACCTGCATCGCCACATCGTTAGGGATGCCGAACATATTGCAGGCGACGGGGATCAGCAGCAGCGAACCGCCCGCCACGCCGGACGCGCCGCAGGCGCAGATGGAGGCCACAAGGCTAAGCAGGATCGAGGTGCCGATATCTACATGGATGCCCAGCGTATTCACCGCCGCCAGCGTCAGTACGGTAATGGTGATGGACGCGCCCGCCATACTGATATTGGCGCCCACGGGGATCGAGACGGAATAGGTGTCTTCATCCAGATTAAGCTTCTTCGCCAGCGCCATATTTACCGGGATATTGGCCGCCGAACTGCGGGTAAAGAAGGCGGTGACGCCGCTTTCCCGCAGGCAGGTAAAGACCAGCGGGTAAGGATTACGGCGGATCTTCCAGTAGACCAGAATGGGGTTGATAACCAGCGCCATCAGCAGCATACAGCCCAGCAGCAGGGCAAGCAGATGCGCGTACTGCCACAGCGCCGAAAAGCCGGTAGAGGCCAGAATCGACGCCACAAGGCCGAAAATACCGACAGGAGCGAAGCGGATCACAATACGCACCAGGTAAGTCACGGCGTCGGAGGCATCATTCAGGAAAGCGCGCGTGGTGTCGCTGCTGTGGCGGAAAGCGAAGCCCAGGCCAATCGCCCACACCAGGATGCCGATATAGTTGGCATGCATCAGCGCGTCGATCGGGTTGGAAACCATGCTCATCAGCAGGCCGTTTAAGACGGCCAGGATACCGGACGGCGGCGTGATTTCATTATTGGCGGCGCTCAGCGTCAGCGTCTGCGGCAGCAAATGGCTGAACGCCACAGCCAGCACGGCGGCAAAAAACGTGCTCAGCAGATACAGTATCACGATAGGGCGGATAGAGGTTTTCTGGCCCTGCTTGTGGTTGGCGATAGAGGAGATCACCAGCACCATGACCAGCAGCGGCGCTACGGCTTTCAGCGCGCTGACAAACAGCGAGCCGAACAGGCTGACGGAAAGCGCGCTCTCTTTGGAAAACCACGCCAGCGCCACGCCAGCGACCAGACCGATCAAGATCTGCGTAACCAGGCCTGCCTGCATCAGACGCTGCAACAGGCCGGGACGATTCTTTTCATTACTCATATAAAAACCAGCTGTAAAAGTGATGGAATGCGCCTCAGCGTCGTGTGCGCTGAACTGACGGCATCGGTGTGTTTGCGCAGGCAGTATAAGGAAATGTGTTGGCAGGGGAAGCGAAAAGTGGCCCGACGGCGGCGGAATATTCTGCCGTCGGGCCTGGCTGTTACGTCAGGGTAAAAGTTATTTCCGCAGCGCTAAACGATCGTTGCGGCGGTTAACCAGAGCGTTAATCAGCAGCGTAATGGCCAGGATACCGCCGACGATGCTCAGCGAAACCGCCACCGGAATATGATAGAAATCGACGATCAGCATCTTGATACCGATAAAAATCAGCACGATCGCCAGACCATATTTCAGCATAGAGAAGCGTTCCGCCACGTTAGCCAGCAGGAAGTACATCGCGCGCAGGCCAAGAATAGCGAACAGGTTAGAGGTCAGGACGATAAAGGGATCGGTAGTAACGGCAAAAATAGCCGGAATGCTGTCCACGGCGAAAATAACGTCGCTCAGCTCGACCATAATCAGCACCAGCAGCAGCGGCGTGGCGTAGAGCAGGCCGTTGCGACGCACAAAGAACTTTTCGCCTTCCAGGTTATCGGTCATGCGCAGATGGCCACGCAGCCAGCGCACTACCGGCTTATCGCCTACCGCGCCTTCATCGCCGCCTGCCATCGCCATTTTGACGCCGGTAAACAGCAGAAACGCGCCGAACAGGTAGAGGATCCAGCTGAATTCCGACACCAGCCAGCTGCCGGCGAAAATCATGATGGTACGCAGCACGATGGCGCCCAGCACGCCGTAAATCAGCACGCGGCGCTGAAGCGCAGCAGGAACGGAGAAGTAGCTGAACAGCATCAGCCAGACGAAAACGTTATCGACGGCCAGCGCTTTTTCCAGCACGTAACCGGTCAGAAAGGCGAGGGATTGCGTATGGGCGATCTGCGGCCCGACGGTTTCTTTCAGATACCACCACAGCCCGGCGGCGAACAGCAGCGAGAGGCTAATCCAGACCAGCGACCAGAAGGCGGCCTGCTTCATCGACATGGTTTGCGCGCCGCGCCGCCCCTGCATCAGCAGATCGATGGCCAGCATAATCACCACCACGACAGCAAAGCTGCCCCAAAGTAACGGCGTGCCTACAGTATTCATAGTTTTTTCCTGTCAAAAATAAAATGGCCAACATCGGAAGACGTCAGCCACACTATTTTTGCTGTGAGCAAACCTCGCCTTCCGGCAAGGTCTCACTTACAGTCAGCTTGCTGACTGCCCGGCAACCGGGCGCTTACGCACCGTAATGACGATTGACCGACGAAGAAGTTACTCCCCTTTGCAGCAGTGAAGATAGTGGCCGCGAGCACATTGGTCAATCTTACGCAGAAATATTTAGCAATATTTACACGACGGCCAGCGCATCGGCAGGAAAAACCACGCCGGTCTGGCGACGGATCTCCGTCAGCAGCGCCGCTGTGATGCGCGTCACGGTCAGGCCCGGATGGTCTACAGCGTGTTCTTCCACCAGCCGGACAAAGGTTTCCGCTTCGTACAGTAACGTGTTGATGTGCTGAGGCTGGCTAAGATCCTGCGGCTTCGCGCCGCGCGGTATGAAATGGATCTGCTGGCAGTCGGCCAGCTGCCCGATAACCAACGATCCCGCTTCGCCCTGGATTTCGCCGGGCAGATCGGACTGGCTGACTTTGGAGTGCAGCAGCGTCACGTCGAAACCGTCGTAGCTCATAACCACCGTACCGTGGGCGTCGACGCCGCTCTCCAGCAGCGAAGCCGTGGCGACCACGCGCGCCGGCTCGCCCCACAGGCTGACCGCCGCTGCCAGGCAGTAGTAGCCGATATCCATTATCGAGCCGTTTGACCAGGCCGGATTAAACGTATTCGGGTTCTCTCCCTCCAGATAGCGCTGATAGCGTGATGAATACTGGCAGTAGCTAAACAGCGCCTTGCGCAGCTTGCCGACCTTCGGCAGCGCCTGGCGCAAAATGTGAAAGTTCGGCAGGCTGGCCGTTTTAAACGCTTCGAACAGCACCACCTGATTAGCGCGCGCGCAGGCGATCATCGCTTCCGCTTCGCGAAGGTTAGAGGCGAGCGGCTTCTCACAAATCACGTGCTTCTTGTGCTGTAAAAACAGCAGCGCCTGCTGACAGTGCAGCGCGTTGGGGCTGGCGATATAAACGGCGTCTACCGCCTCCGACTGCGCCAGCCGATCGAGAGAGGTAAAAAAATGCTCAACGGGATAGTCGCGGCTGAAGGCCTGAGCCTGCTCCAGCGTGCGTGAATAAATGGCGGTGAGCTTCATTTTCCCGGTTTCGTGCGCGGCGTCGACAAACTGACGCGTAATCCAGTTGGTTCCAATAACAGCGAAGCGGATCATAATTTTTCCCGAACGGTTGATTCATTGAGCCGGGCGCCGTGCGCGCCGTAACCTTATCTACCAGCGTAGCAGGCAAAAAAGCGCGGCGGGCGCGCTGACTATTTGATTTTTAACGCTGCCTCTCTCACGATAAGAGCAGGTTAACGGCGGCGAGGTCAAAAAATTCATGTCCACAGGCAGTAAACATGCACTTAACTGGACCAGCCTGCTGGTCGCTATTCCTGTGGGGCTGGCGGCTTCGCTGGTGACGCTGGGCTTCCGCTTGCTGATAGAAGGCATCAATCTGCTGATGTTCGGCAGCCGTCAGGATGTGACCCAGGCTATCGGCGTCTGGCCCTGGTATACGTGGCCGCTGATTGTCGGCGGCGGCGGGATACTGGCCGGATTTTTTCTGCGCTACGCCACCGCTATTGAACAGAAAGCGACGGTTCGCACCGATTATCTGGAAGTGATCAACGCCAGGCTGGACGCGGTGCCGACCAAAACCTCGCTGTTTCGCGCGCTCTCTTCCATCGCCAGCATCAGCAGCGGCGCGTCCATTGGTAAGGAGGGGCCGATGGTGCAGCTTTCGGCGCTGGTGGGCAGCCTGATGGGACGCTTCTGCTTCAAAAATCTGCCGCTGAAGAACACGGACGTCGTGGCGATGGCCGCGGCAGCCGGGCTCTCTTCCGTTTATCATGCGCCGCTTGCCTCGGCTATCTTTGTGGCGGAAATCGCGTTCGGCATTTCCGCCTTACAGCGGCTGATCCCGCTGATTATCTCGGCTGGCGTGGCCGTGCTGACCATGTCCGCGCTGGGCTATCGTTCCGCCATCTACCCTTTTGCCCACGCGCAGTTTGCGCTGACGCCGGAAAACATGCTGCTGACGGTGCTGATTGGCCTGCTGGCGGGCCTGGCTGGCTGGATGCTGATCTGGCTGATCGCGCAGAGCCGTAAGCGCTTTAGCCGCGTTAAAAGCCTGCCGCTGCGGCTGGGGCTGGGCGGCGTGATGGTTGGCGTGCTGGCTATCGGCAGCACTAAGGTGCTCGGCAACGGCTATGAGGTGATTGTGGAGATCATGGCCGGCAGCTTTATGCTAAAAGGGCTGATTGCGCTGCTGCTGTTAAAGATGCTTGCCACGGCTATTTCGGTTGGCTCCAACGCTGTCGGCGGGCTGTTTACGCCATCATTGCTGACCGGCGCGCTGTTGGGCGTGGTGGTCGCCAGCCTGGCCGCGCTGGCCGGGCTGCCGGTGGACAACGCCGTAATTTTCGCCGCTGTGGGCATGGGCGCGGTGCTGGCCTCGGTCAGCCAGGCGCCGCTGATGGCGATGCTGATGGTGCTGGAAATGACGCTAAACAGCAGCCTGCTGTTTCCAACCATGATCGCCTGCGTGCTGGCTTTTATGGTGGTGTACCGTCTGCAATCCAGCAGCACCTATCCGGTTATTCAGCGCCATTTCAGCCGTTCGGACGCCAAGTTCGATTTTGACAACGGCATTATCTCGCAGTTTATCGTTTCCGGCGCGGCGCTACAGCCGCAGGATCCCGTCGGCAAGGCGCTGGCGGTGAGCTCGCTGAAGCGCGAACGTTTCGTCTATGTGATTAACGAAACCGGTCAGTTTATGGGCGCGGTGTCGATCCACGATATTTCGCGCAAGGTGCTGGATAAGGAGATTACGCTGAACTCGCCGATAAGCTGCGTAACGGACGAGAATTTCCCTTATATTTTTGAGAATCAAACCATTACGGAAGGTTGGGAAGCCTTCGCCAGGGTGACGCTGGAGCGTCTGCCGGTGCTGAATAATCCCGTCGAGCGCAAGTTTCTGGGCGCGCTTACCAAAACCAGCCTGATCCAGAAAGCGAAGGACTTTTTATAATGCGACAGCAGGTCGCGGCGAGCACGGAGGCACGTCGCGGCGGCGCTAGCTTTCTCTGCCGCGCAGCGCCTGTTCGGTCAGCCACAGGCGCGTATCAAATTCCAGCTGGTGATACTGTGGCTCCATATGGCAGCAAAGCTGATAAAACGCCTTGTTATGATCTTTCTCTTTAATGTGCGCCAGCTCGTGTACCACGATCATGCGTAAAAATGCCTCCGGCGCCTGTTTAAAAATGGTCGCCACGCGGATTTCCGCCTTCGCCTTCAGCTTGCCGCCCTGCACGCGGGAAATGGCGGTGTGCAGCCCCAGCGCGTGTTTCATTACCTTGATTTTGCTGTCGTAAATCACTTTATTCAGCGGCGGTGCGTTACGCAGGGCCTGGTTTTTCAGCGTCAGCGCGTAGTCATATAACGCTTTGTCGCTGGTGATGGCGTGCGTGTCGGGATAGCGTTTTTGCAGTACTTCGCCCAGCCGCTGCTGATCGATTAGCTGCTGCACCTGAGTCAGCAATGACTCCGGATAACCTTGTAAATAGAGTAAAGACACAGGCGCTCCCACATAAATAATGGTCGAAAGCCGGATTTTATCATGCGGACGCCGCGCCGGGGGATCTTTGCGTCGACGGCGCGTGACGTTGCAAGCCTTAAGACCTTTTCGCATACTGTCGGTTTAGTGAATGATTCGGAGTCATCATGATTGATTACAGAGAGCTGTTCAGCGCGGGCGCGGGCTTTGAGGCTTTTGCCAAAACCGGCCTGGCTGGCGAAATTGCCGCCGTCAAAGAGGCGCGCGCGAAGCTGAACTCGGAAGAGTATGTTTCCAGCGAGCTGAAGGAGCAGGTAAAACAGGTGCGCGGCGCTTATTATCTGCTGACCGCAGCGGAATTGTGGTGTCCGGACTGCCAGCGCAACGTGACCGCGATGCAGTTTATCAGCGAGCTACAGCCGACCATCTCCCAGGCGATTATCAGCAAAAGCCGGGCGGAACGTACGCTGCTGCCCGCGCTGGCGCTGGATAAGGTGCGGATCCCTTTTACCGTGGTGCTGGATGAGAAGTTTGAGCCGATCGGCACTTTTGTGGAAAGACCGGAAAAAGCGATCCACGGCGGTGAAGCCGAGCTACAGGCCTATCGGGAAGGTCGGCTGTTAAACGCAACCATTGAGGACATTCTCGCTATTATTCATCAGCATCAGGCAACCCGCGGCTGACGGCAGCCGCAGGCAGCGCGGATCCGTCAGGAAAAAATCAGCAATTTCAGGCGATAACAAAGTCAGCGCGGCACGGTGGCGACAAAAGAAGAAAAGGTGACAGCGGTCGCAACTCTCGCCTGAACAAGAAAAACATTTACTGTCGGCGCATTTTAGGGGATAACTCGCGGGAATTTTTATCCAGCCGGAGATCCCATGAGCCAATTCGAACTGAGCCACCGCACGCTGACGCTGCACCGTTTTCCCCAGATGCGTGAAGAAAGCCCGTTACAGGCGTGGGACGCCGCCGATGAATATTTGCTGCAACAGGTTGCGGACAAGCCTGCCAACGGCACGACGCTGATCTTCAACGACACCTTTGGCGCGCTGGCCTGTGCGCTGGTAGGCGAAGAACTTTTTAGCATCAGCGACTCATGGATCAGCCAGCAGGCGACGCGGCAGAACCTGCTGGAAAACGGCATGGACGAAGGCGACGTGCATTTCCTGGACAGCCTGGCCGCGCTGCCCGCCAGCCCGGCCCGCGTGCTGATTAAAATCCCTAAATCCCTTGCGCTGCTGGAGCAACAGCTGCGCGCGCTGCGCCATGTGGTAACGCCGGAAACGCAGGTTATCGCGGCGGGTAAAGCAAAAGATATTCATACCTCGACGCTACAGCTGTTCGAGCGCGTGCTGGGGAAAACCACCACGTCGCTGGCGGTAAAAAAAGCGCGGCTGATCTACTGTACGCCAGCGCTGCCGGAACTGGCCGCAGGCGCGGAAACCTACAGCTGGCCGCTGGACGGCACGCCTTACCACATTCATAACCACGCCAACGTTTTTGCCCGCAGCGGGCTGGACGTCGGCGCGCGTTTCTTTATGGCGCATCTGCCGGATAATATCGACGGTGAAATTGTCGATCTGGGCTGCGGCAACGGCGTAATCGGCCTGATAGCGCTGGAGCAGAACCCCACGGCGGAAGTGCATTTCGTCGATGAATCCTGGATGGCGGTTGCCAGCAGCCGGATGAACGTGGAGGTTAACCGCCCGCAGGATCTGGCGCGCAGCCACTTTGCGGTCAATAACTCGCTGGCCGGTTTTCCTTCCGATCGCCTGCATGCGGTGCTTTGCAATCCGCCTTTCCATCAGCAGAACACGCTGACCGATCATATTGCCTGGCAGATGTTCCGCGACGCGCGCCGCTGTCTGCAATACGGCGGCGAGCTGCGCATCGTCGGCAACCGTCATCTCGACTACTATCGCAAAATGAAGAAGCTGTTCGGCAACTGCACCACCGTCGCCTCTAACCAAAAGTTTGTGATCCTGCGTTCGGTAAAACTGCGTTAACGCTGCCTGATCCAGGCATATCGCTGCTGATAGCCATGCTGAAAATGGCCGTTGCGGCGATAGCTCGCCTGTTCTTCCGCCATACAATAGGTGCAGATGCCGCTCAGCTCGATTTGCGCTTCCGGCACGCCTGCGCGCATCGCCATGCGTTTCGCCAGCAGCGGCAGATCGAACCAGACGCCCTGCGTGGTGCCGATCGCCTGCGCTCTTATCGCCAGCGGATTGCGATATTGCTGCATGGAGTACGCCAGCAACGGCCGCAGGTCGTGCGGGTTCTCCTGACGCATAGCCGCGATGCGATCCTCGCCCAGTTCATAACAGCACGGCCCAATCGCCGGGCCAACGGCAAGATACAGGCTGTCCGGCGTTGCACCGCGCTCGCAAAGCCGATGGATAGCCTGAATAAGCACGCCTTTTAGCGCGCCGTTCAGCCCGGCATGAACGGCGGCGACCTGCTTCTGCCGCACGTCGGCGATCAGCACCGGCAGGCAGTCGGCGGTATAGACCGCAACGGGGCGAGAATCTGTGGCAATCAGGCCGTCGGCCTCGTGGCTTTTCACCGGCAGCGCTTCGCTGCTCAGCAGAACATTAGCCGTATGGCGCTGACGATTCATGATGCTTTCCGGCGGCGGCGGCTCGCCAGCGGGCTGAAAAGCATGATCGAGCCAGGCAAGAGAAGAGAGCAGGGTGGAATGGTAAGCGTGCGGCATCGGGCGACCTTTTTAACGGATGTCCTGAGTCCTGACAGCTTAACCTGGCGATGTGAACGGCGAATAACTTTTGTTGCCGCCGCCAGGAAAAGCTTCGTCGCGTTGGCTTTAAACAGGCTAAATCGTTAACGCCAGCCGCGTGCCCTGGGCGATAGCGCGCCGTGCATCCAGCTCTAACGCGCGATCCGCGCCGCCGATAATGTGCACCGGACGGTCGCCCAGCGCTTCCGCCAGACGACGATCGGAATGCTGGCCCGCGCAGATCACCACGTTATCCACCGCCAGCAGAACCGGCTCGCCCTGATGCAGAATATGCAGGCCGTCATCGTCAATTTTCAGATACTGCACGTCGCCCCACATCTTGACCTGACGCATCTGTAGGCTGGCGCGATGGATCCAGCCGGTGGTTTTGCCAAGGCTGGCGCCGGGTTTGCCTGGCCTGCGCTGAAGCAGCCAGATTTGGCGCTCGCTCTGCGGCGGCTGCGGTGTCGTCAGGCCGCCAGGCTGTTGCAGCGTGCGATCAATGCCCCATTCCTGACAGAAAGCCGTGATGTTCTGGCTGGTCGGCTCACCGTGCTGGCTCAGATACTCGGCAATATCAAAACCAATACCGCCCGCGCCGATAATCGCCACGCGCTTGCCCACCGGTTTTTTATCGCGCAGCACCGCCAGATAGCTCAGCACGCTGGGATGGTCGATACCGGGGATTTCCGGCGTGCGCGGCAATACGCCGGTTGCCAGCACCACCTGGTCATATCCGGCCAGATCTTCCGCCGTGACGGCATGATTAAGCCGCAGCGTAACGTTATTCAGCATCAGCTGGCGCGCGTAATAACGCAGCGTCTCGCTGAACTCCTCTTTGCCCGGAATTTGCCTGGCAAGCGTAAACTGACCGCCGATAACGGCTGCCCGATCGAACAGCGTGATGCGATGCCCTCGTCCGGCAGCGTTCACTGCAAAAGCCAGTCCGGCCGGGCCAGCACCGACTACGGCCAGGTTTTGCGGCTTTGTCGTGGGCGCGATCGCCATTTCGGTTTCGTGGCAGGCGCGTGGATTGACGAGGCAGGAGGTCAGCTTGCCTGCGAATATCTGATCCAGGCACGCCTGATTGCAGCCGATGCAGGTATTGATTTCATCGCTGCGGCCTTCCTGCGCCTTACGTACAAAGGCCGCATCGGCCAGGAAAGGACGCGCCATCGACACCATATCGGCGCAGCCTTCATCCAGCAAAGCCTGCGCCACGTCCGGATGATTGATGCGGTTAGTGGTAATCAGCGGCACGGTCAGGTGCTGCTTCAGCTGCTTTGTCACCCAGCCGAAAGCGCCGCGCGGAACGGAGGTGGCAATAGTGGGAATGCGCGCCTCGTGCCAGCCTATGCCGGTATTAATCAGCGTCGCGCCCGCTTTTTCTATGGCTTGTGCCAGCCGCACCGTCTGCGGTAGCGTGTTGCCCTGTTCCACCAGGTCGAGCATCGACAGGCGATAGATAATGATAAACGCCTCGCCGACCGCCTGACGAACCGCCCGCACGATTTCCAGCGCGAACCGCATGCGCCGCTGCTCGTCGCCGCCCCATTCGTCGTCGCGCTGATTGGTTCTGGCAGCCAGAAATTGGTTAATCAGGTAGCCTTCTGAACCCATGATTTCCACGCCGTCGTAGCCTGCCTGTTTCGCCAGTGCGGCACAGCGCGCAAAATCAGCGATAAGCGTCAGGATGCTCTCATGACTCAGCACGGCTGGCTTAAAGGGATTGATGGGCGCCTGTAATGCGGACGGCGCAACCAGGCCTGGCTGATAGCTGTAACGACCAGCATGTAAAATCTGCAGCGCAATCTTGCCGCCGGCCTGATGCACGGCTTCGGTGACTACGCAGTGGTGCGCAAGCTGGTCAGGATGGTTGAGGACGGAAGCGCCAGCCGTGACCACGCCTTCCGCCGAGGGAGAAATCCCGCCGGTAACAATCAGCGCCACGCCTGCGGCCGCGCGTTCCGCATAAAAAGCGGCCAGGCGGCGCGGGCCGTCGGGATGCTCCTCCAGCCCGGTATGCATCGATCCCATCAGCACACGGTTTTTTAACTGGGTGAACCCTAAATCCAAAGGCGAAAAAAGTGAGCGGCTCATAGTTGCGATCGTCAAAGTGGTCGGATGAGTTCCACTGTAGCGGCGGCGCCCAGTTTCCGAAAGCGGTGCAGATAAAATTGTGATGTAGGCCCGGCTAATCGGCGGCCGGGGTGGTTTTTTGATCGACCCGACAGCCTGGTGTGGGATCTACGGATGCTGTTGCAGGGATTATCGATCCGTTACGCAACTCTGCGTTTTGCCGGTGGGATAAAAAAGGGAAAGGGGTAAACTGCGCGGCGGGTGCTCTGGATCTTTCGGTCCTGAGCATGGCAAGGGACAGAAAGAGAAAGGCCCCACCCGATGTAATCAAAGTGAGGCCAACCCTTATGCCATACAACATAAAGGTAGCCTTTTACCTGCTGAAAAGCAACGGAGAAGGAAGCCAATGAAGGCAGCAAAGTTACTCTTTTTGAGCCTGCTCATCTTCTGTGTAACGGTACTGATATTTACATGGATAACGCGCGGCTCGCTGTGTGAACTGCATATCAGACAGGGAGGAACGGAGGTTGTCGCCAGCCTGGCTTACGAATCCGGAAGGTAAGGCGACCCGGCGGCGGGCGTAGTCCCGCCGCCTGTTGCGGCATGATCCACGAGCACCCTTCTTTTTGTACGTTACTCTTTTTTTTAGGGCCATAAATATTGATAAATGGACTTGCGGATTATATTTGTGGCGGCTCTGTTTTAACGGTCAGTACGGTATTTTTTGATCGACCCCACGATCGGGAATGCGATCCGTTGACGCCGTTGCAGGAATTGCCGAGCTGTCACGCAACTCTGCGCTTTGCCGGTGGGATAACAAAGGGAAAGGGGTAAACTGCGCGGCGGATGCTCTGGATCTTTCGGTCCCGGGCATAGCAAAGGACAGAAAGAGAAAGGCCCCACCCGATATTATCAAAGTGAGGCCAACCCTTATGTCAGACAACATGAAGGTAGCCTTTTACCCGCTGAAAAGCAACGGAGAAGGAAGTCAGGGAGAGGGATGTGTGTCAGGTCGCCTGATTGCCATCGCATCTTGTTATGCCGCTGCTGCAAAGAGAGTTTTTTTACGGCACTAAAGCCATATTCAGAAAAAAGCGTGGATAAAAGGGCCGGGCGTACGGCCTCATCTTTGGGCTGGTATTGCAAAACCAGCACAGCCCTCTATGCTGCGTTAGCAAATTCTTGCTTCAGAGAGCATAAAATGAGATTTCCCGGCCTGACCAAAGGATTTTTTCTCTTAATCCTGCTTATCGTGACCGTCGCTTTTTTCGAGGTGCTGCAACCTTATTATTCCGCTGTGTTGTGGGCAGCGATCCTGGCGGTCATTTTCCATCCGATGAAAAACAAAATCCGCCAGTGGATGGGAGAAAGAAACGGCGCCGCCTCCCTGGTGACCGTGGCGATTATCTGTCTGATCGTTATTACGCCGCTGGCGCTGATCCTCTCGTCGCTGGCGGTTGAGTTCAACATCGTTTACAGCAAAATTCAGGCTAACAGCACGCCGCTACCGACAATGATGACGAATACGGTGCACCATCTTCCGCAATGGGCGCAAAATTACCTGGCCGATCATCAGCTGAATACCGTGGGCGGCATTCAGCAGAAGCTTTCTCAGGTTGCGTTGCGGGGCAGCCAGTATCTGGCCGGCAGCGTGTTCCTGATCGGGAAAAGCAGCCTGAGCTTTGCGTTAGGCTTCGGTATCATGCTTTACCTGCTGTTCTTCCTGCTGAAAGACGGCTCCTGGCTGGTCAACATTATTCTGAAATCGCTGCCGCTTTCACGCTATGCAAAACACCATCTGCTGGCGAAGTTCGCTGCGGTGGCCCGCGCTACGGTAAAAGGCACGGTCGTGGTAGCGGTGGTGCAGGGCGCGCTTGGCGGCTTTGCCTTCTACGTGACCGGCATTGATGCCAGCCTGCTGTGGGGCGCGCTGATTGCTTTCCTGTCGCTGGTGCCGGCCGTAGGTTCGGCTATTGTCTGGGTGCCCGCCGCCATCTTCTTTTTCTCTACCGGATTAATTTGGAAAGGCATTTTCCTGGTCGCTTTCTTTGTGGTGATTGTAGGCCTGGTGGATAACTTCCTGCGGCCGTTGCTGGTAGGCAAAGACACTAAGATGCCGGATTATCTGATCCTCATTTCTACGTTAGGCGGAATGGAAATCTACGGCATCAACGGTTTTGTCATTGGCCCGCTGATTGCCGCAATGTTTATTGCCTGCTGGAACCTGCTTTCCGGACGCGATCACGAAGGCAACAGCGAAGAGCTGGACCCAGAGTTTATTGAGGAAGGCAAAACACCGCCGGCCAGCTGATTAAATGCGGCCCTGCGGGGCCGCTTTCATTTCTGCGCTTCTTCAGGCAGCTCACGATAAAATCCCATCCCTATCAGCCTGCCGAATAAAAATGGCAGGAAAGGGCGACGACGCAGCCAAAGCTCCATACGACCGGGCGGCTTGCGTCGAGGCTTTTTCCCCGCTTTGCTAATCATAATTTGCAGCGACTGCGTAGCCCAGGTAGCGAAAGCGCGCCGCCGCTGGACTTTCTCCAGATCTTTCAACGTCAGCGAACCCTTTCTCAAAGGCCCTGACAGAAGATTAGCGGTCGCTACGGCATCCTGGATCGCCAGGTTGACCCCCACGCCGCCGATGGGTGACATGGCGTGCGCGGCATCCCCAATACACAGCAGGCCAGGTTTGGCCCACTGCTGCAAACGGTCGATGCGGATCTCCAGCAGCTTAACCCGATCCCAGTCGGCAATTTCCAGCTGGAGTCGCTCAAGGGAAAAAGGCGAAGCGCTGGCAACCTGCTGCAGAAAAGCGGAAAGTCCGGTTTCCTGCAAAGCAGTAAAGCTGCCCTGCGTAATCGAATAGCCGCACTGCCAGTAGTCGCCGCGATCGATCATTATAAAATGGTTCTTAGGCCCACGATGGCCTGGCGACCATTCAGGATCGTCGGCCTGTTTAGCGACTTTCATCCACAGAACATCGCGTGGCGAGCCGAAACGCTGTACTTCCAGACCGGCGAGCTCTCGAATGACGGAGCGGCGGCCATCGCAGCCAATAACAAGATTGCTGCGGAATTCGCGCGCTTCGCCTTCCACTGTCGCCTTAACGCCTTTGATCTGGCCCTGCTCTTCAATTAATGCGTCAACCTTTGCGTTCTGGATTAGCTGAAAACCGGGCAGCTGTAAGGCTTTAGCGTGCAGGAAGTTCAGAAAATCCCACTGCGGCATAAAAGCGATATATTTACAGCGGGTAGGCAGACGAGTGAAATCCGCCATCGTCGCGGGCTGACCATCGATTTCGCCGTAAAGCCTCTCTGCTTTTTGGTGTGGCAGCGCCAGAAATTCATCCAGAAAACCCAATCGCCAGATAATTTCCAGCGTAGAGGGATGGATAGTGTCGCCACGAAAATCCCGTAAAAAATCCCCGTGTTTTTCCAGTATCGTCACAGGAATGCCGTTGCGCGCCAGCAGATAACCCAGCATCAGCCCGGCCGGGCCTGCGCCGACGATGCAGCAGGAAGAAGGGGTAGAGGTGTTCATTCAGGACCGTCCGGCTAACTCAATAAATGATAATTGTTATCATTGGTCAGGAAGAAGATCAAACTACATCGGGCCGGACAGCACTAATGTTTCATATTGGTGCTGGCAAAGCTGCGCTGCGGCAAGCCGATACAGGCAACCGGTTTAGCATAGTCCGGCAGGTTTTAGCGCTATGAGAAAAGGCGTGTGTTTTTATTATTAACAGGCTAACCCTTACTTCACTTAATTAGAAATAAGAGCAGTTTTGTAGCGTTTCATCAGCGGATGATCAGCATGGCAATTAATTGTTCTGCTTTCTAAGGCTGCAAAGAGGGCCGTAGCGTAATAGCGGCAGCAGCGACCTTCCGGCGCCTGAGCCCGCTTTTTGCTCAGTACGCTAAACGGCCCGAAAGGGCCGTTTAGCGTACTGACAAACCTGGAACAGGGTGAATCTGGCAGCACCCCATAGACTCAAGGTGCAGGGAACACAAGCAGAGGAGGAAAGCGTCCCGCGCCATGGACGGCGTGGGTCGAGCTGTCAGGGACGACGTTTTTTGCATCTTTCCGATCTGACCGTGTTCCCTGCACAGACTCGATCTTGCCGCTGACCTGACCAGACTTTGTCAACAATCTCGTTTTTTATTGCGGCTCTTTCGGCAGCTCGCGATAAAAGCCGATGCCAATCAGGCGGCCAAACAGGAAAGGCAAAAACTTCCGCTTGCGCAGCCACTTCTCCATGTTACCGGGCGGTTTGCGGCGCGGTTTCTGCCCTGCCTTGCTTATCATGATTTGCAGCGACTGCGTTGCCCATGTGGCGAAAATCCGGCGACGCTGCACCTTTTGCAGATCTTTGAGCGTAAGCGAACCGGCCTTTAATGGTGCAGAGAGCAGATTGGCAGCGGCAACGGCATCCTGAATCGCCAGGTTGACGCCAACGCCGCCAATCGGCGACATCGCATGGGCCGCATCGCCAATGCAGAGCAGTCCCGGCTTTGCTCACTGCTGCAGGCGATCGATACGGATCTCCAGCAGCTTTACCCGATTCCAGTCCGTTACTTCCTGTCGCAGCCGCGCGAGGGTAAAAGGCGATGCCTCCGCCAGCGTTTCCAGAAATGAAGGCAAACCGGCCTGCTGCAGCGCCTCCAGGCTCGCTTTGGGAATGGAGTAGCCGCACTGCCAGTAATCGCCGCGATCGATCATAATAAAATGCTTCTTCGGCCCGCGATGTCCCACGGACTATTCAGGATCGTCGGGCAGTTTGGCAATTTTCAACCACAGCACATCGCACGGCGCCCCAAAATTTTGTACGGCCAGGTCAGCATGTTTACGCACTGCCGAGTTACGGCCGTCGCAGCCAATCACCAGCTCGCTACGAATTTCCTGCTGCTCACCGTCAATGGTGGCTTTAACACCGCACACTTTACCCTGTGCTTCGATCAGCCCATCAACCTGCGCATTATGAATAAGCGTAAAGCCCGGCAGTTCTGCGGCCTTCGCGTTGATAAAGTTCAGGAAATCCCATTGCGGCATAAAGGCGATGTATTTGCATTGGGTAGGAAGACGGGTGAAATCCGCCATGGTGGCTTCCTGACCGTCGATCTCGCCGGAGAGCCTTTCCGCTTTCTGATGCGGCAGCGCCAGAAATTCCTCCAGAAAGCCCAGCCGCCAGATAATTTCCAGCGTAGAGGGATGAATAGTATCGCCGCGAAAATCGCGCAGAAAATCGGCATGCTTTTCCAGCACGGTGACGGGAATGCTGTTGCGGGCCAGCAGATAACCGAGCATCAGCCCGGCAGGGCCCGCGCCTGCGATACAGCAGGATGAGGGGAGTGAGGCGCGGGAAGAGGTCATGGCATTGCGTCCAAAAATAAGTATTACGTGATAATAGTTATCTTGTCGCTTACCAGGAAAGCGATTCCTTGCTGGCTTTGAGATTCTGCTTATACATCATATCCAGCGTCACATAACTGCACATATCAATTGAGCCCTTGCAGTAATCGCTGATGACCTTGTTAAGAATGGTTCGATCTTTCGCCGCGGTGAGATGTTTGAAGGCGTTAAGATTCTGCTTTTCCATCATGCGAAGCGTGGTCGGCTGGCACATATCGATGCTGCCTTCGCAGTAATCCTTCTTAACTTTGGCCTGAATATATTCAATCACTCCTTTTTTTTGCGCTTCTGAACCGTCGAAATCCATTGGATGAACAAAAGCGGCATTAGCCGCGCAGGCGGCAAAAAATAACGCGAATCCCAGAAATTTTTTCATGCTGAAAAACCTTAAAAAAAACGAACAGTTAAGATTAATCTTATTTTTACGAGATGTGAAGCCCTCTAAGTGAAGGATCGATAAGCTATTTTAATCTCCCGCTGAAGCAAGAAAAGGAGATAAAAAAGCCACCTCCTGCGAAGTGGCTCAATCGCTATCGCTGCAGGCGCAGCATGCTGGAAAGTGCCGACAGCGCCGATATCAGGCAGGCCAGTCCAAATACCCAGACGGCGAACCGCATTCCGGCCGGGTCGCTCAATCCGTTAAGCAGGGCAATGACCATCGCCACCAGCGCCGCGCCGATCGACTGGCCGGCGGTTCTCGCCGTTGATAAAACGCCAGAGGCGGTTACCGTACGGTTCGCGGCGACATTGGAAAACATCTCTTTGTTATTCGGCGGCAGGAACAGCCCATAGCCGATCCCGCAAACCGCCACCCGCCACAGGAAATCATTGACCGTGGCGGCTTCCGGCAGCAGCGCCAGCGACCCCAGGCCCAGGCAGAAAATCACCACGCCGACGGTAGAAATTTGCGCCGGATTTAAACGGTTAGAAAGTCTGCCTGCAAGCGGGGCGCAGACGGCTACGGCAATCGGCCATGGCGTAAAGATAAACGCGGCCTCCAGCACGGAATAGTGGAAGGCGTGCTGCAGAACAAACGGCAGCCCGACCAGCGCCATCCCCTGCGCCACAAACATGGAGACGGAAGAGAGCACCGCAAAGGTGTATTGCCGGGAATGGAAGATATCAAAAGGCAGCAGCGGATGTTTTGAACGCCTCTGCGCGTTAACAAAAATGGCGATCAGCACTGCCGATGCGACGCCGCACAGCACGAGCGTGCGGCTATCCCAGCGGCCGATCTGATCGACTGCGACAACCATCAGGCCTAATGCAGCGGCCGACGTTATCGCGCCTCCCCAGTCGAAGCCTTTTTCCTTCTCCGCATCCACGCCCAGAGAGACAAACGAAAACACGATGGCAAGCGCCCCCAGCGGAAGATTGATATAGAACAGCCAGGGCCACGAGAGATAAGAGATGATCAGCCCGCCCAGCGCAGGGCCAATCGCCGTTCCCACCGCAAACGCCAGCGCGTTCAGCCCCAGTATGGTGCCCAGCATGTGCGGCGGAAAGATAACCCGATAAAGTCCCAGCCCGACGCTAATCATAACGGCGTAGCTGATTCCCTGGAGCACCCGCATCGCCACCAGAACGCCAAAGGTTGGGGAGAGGCTGCAGCCCAGCGACGCCAGCGTAAACAGAATCATTCCCGCCGTGTAGAAGCGCCGCTCCCCAATCCTCGAACCCAGCGAGGCGCAAATCAACATCGCCGCCGCGCTGGCAACCTGATAGCCGTTGGTAACCCAGATAACAGAGGCTGAATCCACCTGTAAGGCTGCGGCGATTGAGGGCAGCGAGATATTAACGATGGAGCTGTCGAGCGCCGCCATGATCACACCGATTAAAATAGCCGCTGCCGCCAGATAGCGTCTCGGGGCCTCAAATCCCTGTTCCAGGGTACTGCTGCTTACCAACGACATGCCTTAACATCCTGTAGTGGGTGAAAATTATGCACAGAGACTTTCAGTTTCAACATTCGCCCCTTCGAGGTAAGCCACCAGGCCCAGCATCAGCACTTCTTCCGGGCTGGCTACCATAGGGGAGCGTGGGGCTTTCCAGAGCGTTTTACTGCCGTTGATGCGGATACTTCTCAGGAAGCAGTAGGTGGTGAGCACGTAGAACCGATTCCGCATGCTTTCGCCCATCAGCGGCAGCAGCCCGGCAATGCCTCCCAGCTCCGGGATGGCACCGAGAATGTTGCCGTAGTCGGGCTTCGCCAGCACGAACATCAACGCGTCAGCCATCGGCACCACTTTCACCGCATCCTTCACTTCGGCGGCAAGTTCGTGCCAAAAAGAAAAGGCAAATCGGGAGAAACCGAAAAGCGGATCGAGTCCCCGCACTGAAAAATCGGGATCGATAAAGCGGGTCTGCGCCTGTTCCTCGTTGTAAAGCACGTTGCCAAAGTGAAAATTGAAGTGGGCTTTTTCCACCGATCTGAATTTTTCCGTTCGCGCCAGCTCCAGCGACTTTTCGACGATCTCGCGGGCGGTTCGGTTGCACCTCGCCCCGTTAAGCAGAATCGGCTTATCGAACAGGTCATGGGCGAAACGCGCGCCTTCCCACTCTTCCCGTAGCCTGGCCGGCATATCGTCGAACGTCGCCAGCTGATTATCCAGCTCCATGCCGATGGCTCGCTGAACGTTTTCCAGCGCGTTGATAACAATTGTTCTGCGTTCAGCCAGCGGGCGCCCGTCGTCAAACACGATTTTCGACAGCGGAAGGGCGTCGATCTTTTCCAGAATATAGAACTGCCGTCCGGCGGCCAGCCCGTCGTGCAATACCGGAACCATCAAATCCGGGTAAATATCGTGCAGCGCGCGTATCTGATCGACTTCAGCTTTTAGTTTGCCGTTAAACGTGGCGGAGCTGGCCGTCTTAACGACAAGGCCTGAACTCAACAGATCGACCGTGTGGGAGCGTGTCATTTTTCAATCCCCTGGAAAGTGGCGACGGGCAGGCCAAGCGCGACGCTGCGCGCGACGGAGCGAACGACTGCGCTATAGCCAACCGTATTGTTTACAAATGACTGAACGATAATCTCACTTAAATTCTGCTCTGCCAGCCAGGCCGGACGCAGGATAAGTAGGTGATTCTTGTCGGAAAGGATGGTGGAGCAGCGGCGCTCCCAGGCATAGGCACGGCTGCCCAAAGGCGTCTGGGATGCTCTGACGACGTGCGGATGCGTTTCACTCACGCGCTCGATCGCCGTCTTGATAAGATCGAGACTTAACGCGCCGCTGTCCCGGACGATAAAACGGTTAATCTGATAGCCAGGCGCGTGGACGGGCGCGCGTAGTGAAACGGTATTCACCAGCGGCGCCCAGGGCATAACTTTCTCCTGACTCATGGCGATTTGCGAGAAGCTGGGACGCAGATTGTCGCGTGCGTCCTGCATGCGCCCTTCAAAAGATCGCGTGCCGAGCACGCCGTTAGGCGTATCGGGATGCACAATATCGGTTTCTACCGAAATAATATGCGAGGCATTGCAATGAACGGCTTTCAGCGCCTCGGTCACGACACGTAGCGAGGCATGCATGCCGTTCGTCTGGCAGGAGCCGAGGCAGTACATCCCGGAATCAACCACCCGGCGCTGAATGGTGCCGATCTCATCGCTGGTCAGATCCTCCAGGCAGCCATAAATGCTCGGCAGCTCGTTTGCCTCTGCAACGCCCAGCACCACGTCGGCGAGCTCCAGCATATTACGGGCAACCGGGCTGTTTCTGTCCATATCCAGCTTGCTGGTGGCGATAAAACCGATGTCGAAGCGGCCGCTTTGCGGCGGAAGCTCTTCGGCTAAATTGCCAAAGAAGAAGTGAACTTCGCGACCTTCGATGTTGAGCGTATTGTCGCTAATAATCTCAATACGCGATTGCATGCCGGGTTGCGCCATCGCCAGGCGGGCAATGATGCCGTCAATCGGGCGCAGGTCCGGATAATGCTTATCTAAAGACGGCGGATTGGTCACCACGGTTTGAATAGCGAAGCCATCTTTTGCCGGATCGTTTTGAATCAGCAGGTTTGCGCCGATCTCCGCGCCGCAGCCAACCAGTATTGCTTTTTTCACTTCATCACCTCGAAATAAATTAACGGATGTTGTTTTTATGGGATCTATAGCCATGAGAACATCTTCAGGAAGTCGGTAACGGGCATCGCATCCAGCTTTGATTCAGAAATCAGGGTGTCGGCCAGAACCGACGCACGGTTGCGCAGCGGGCTGTCTGAAAGATTCAGATGGAATTTGGCCAGCAGCGCATCGAAACACTCTCCACGACGACGTACATGGCCGCGCGGATAGTGGATAGTTTCAGCGATCTCTTCCGTCATGCCGCGACACTTCAGGTAAAGCGCATTGGGAATGGCGCGTTTTTCCGGGTCGTAGTAGCTCTCGGTAAAAGCAGGCCGCTCGGTGCAGGTAATTTTCATGCGTAGTGCATCCAGCTGCGGATCGGCGGCGAGCGGTTCGTGAAAATCCTGTACGGTGAGATTTCCGGTCTGCAGCCCAACCGCAATCATGTACTGAAGGCAGTGATCGCGATCGGCGGCGTTTTTAAGCGGCCCTGACTTATCAATAATCTGCATGGCCGGTCGCGTCGTTTCCACGCGGACATATTCAATGCTTTCGGGCGAGAATCCGGCGGCGACTATCCGCTCGCGCAGGTTAATCGCCGCCTCCACTGCGGTCTGCGCATGGTATTCCGCAGGATTGGGAACCTTGAACAGGATATTTTTGATAACAAAGTCGGAGAGGCCGCGTGACAAATTAAAGGGCTTTCCGCGTAAAACCGCATCATCAAATCCCCAACGGCTGGCGGTAAGCGCGGAGGGATAGCCCATTTCGCCGGTCTGAGCGAACAGCGCCAGCTGAAGCCCGCGTGCTGTCGCGTCACCCGCCGCCCAGGATTTACGCGTGCCTGCATTGGGCGCATGCCGGTAGGTTCTGAGAGAATGGCCATCGATAATGGCGTTGGAAAGGGCGCTTAGCGCCTGCGCTTTTGACAGGCCAAGCAGCTGAGCTGAGGCGATCGCCGAGGCCAGCTTGACCAGCACAACATGATCGATGCCCAGCGCGTTAAAGCAGTTAGACAGGCAGAGCACGCCATGGATCTCGTAGGCGCGAATCAGCGTATTTAATACGGCTGCCATATCGGGTTCCTGCTGGCTACCGTCTGTCAGGCTATGCCATGCTGCGGCGGCCAGGATTGCGCCCAGGTTATCGGAGGGATGTCCCCACTCCTGCGCCAGCCAGGTATCGTTATACTCAAGCCAGCGGATCATCGACCCGATTTGAAAGGCAGCCTCAATCGGTCCCAGCTTCAGGGCGGTCCCCATCACCGGAACACCCTCGCTGCTCTTACTGAACTGTGCGCTGCGCATCAGTTTTAAGCAGTCGTCATCGCTGGAGGCGGCAATCGCGCAGCCGACGGAATCCAGCAGACAGAAACGCGCCAGGCGCAAAGTCTCATCATCAAAGGTTGACTGCTCATAGGCATAATCAACCAGTTCAACCATTATTTTATCAAATTCGGCCTGCGCCATAATTTATCCCATACGCTAAAACAGATTTAAAGGAAATCAGCAACGGCGATCCGCTACGGCTATATGCAGAGAATTAAAATAAAGCATTAACCTGTGAGTTATCGCCGGGTCTTGTTCGCCAGATGTTATTTTTCACGTCAGGTAAACGCCAGCGAATAAAATCGAGATCTTCATCGAAAATATGAATATTCTGGCGATATTCTGAAAATGGAAGATGGCTAATGAGATGGGCAGCATTACGAAAAAAATCGGGAGATCGGGCTGAATATTTTTTGATTACTTATATTATCCTGGCAGGAGAAGCTATCCGTTTGGTGCTGTTTAACATCAGCGTCGGTGCGAATTTTCGGGGCGACTCAATAATTTCGATAGCGGTATCGAAATTATCCATTAGGGCAAACGGCCGGATTACCCTATTAATAAGAGCGGCAGCATAGTCCTGCAGCTCAAAAAAATTCACGGATTCCATAAGTAAATATTGCAAATTCAAATAGTGCAAGCGATGGAACCGAAGAGAAAGAAAAAATAAAAATGGGGAGTATTGAATGTTTATTCGGCCGCTTAAAATAACTCAGCATGTAGACGTGCAGGGGCCAGAAAATGCGAAAACGTTGGTACTTCTTCATTCGCTGGGCACGGATTTGCACCTGTGGGATTTGCAAATGCCGCGTTTAACCGAACGCTATCGCGTGGTGCGGCTGGATATTCGAGGCCACGGTTTAAGCGCAATCGACGCGCTGCCATTCTCCATGGCCGATTTGGCCGACGATGTCATCGCCGCGCTGGACCATCTGCACATCACTGAGTTTTCGGTTGCGGGAGTGTCAATTGGTGGAACCATCGCGCAGTGGATCGGATTCAAGATACCTGAGCGTGTACAGGGACTGGTGATTGTCGATACCTCGCTGGTCAATGCCGCTCCGCCTTCACTTTGGCGAGCCAGAGCGGAAGATGTTTTTCACCACGGTGTTGAACATCTTGAAACGGGTATTTTGGGTAAATGGGTCACGCCGAAGTTTATCGACTCGCCCTACGCAGACGGCATGAAGCAGATGCTGCGCCGCACCACGGTTGAAGCCTTCGCCGGCTGTTCTTATGCCATCGCCGATACCGATCTGACCAATATGACTTTTCCACGCGTCAGGGCGGTAGTGGTGAGAGGTGCGGACGATCTGCTCACGCCGCCAGATTATGCGCGACGCCTGGCTGAAAAATGGCACGCAGAGCTGCACACCATACCTGGGGCGGCACACCTGCCCAATTTTGAGCAGCCTGATGCCCTTACGAATGAAATTCTCTCGTTTATTGGTGCCGATAAGCCATCCTGAGGCAGGTTCGGGCTGAGCAAACTATGCCCGGCAAGATCCGGCCGCGCAACTGGAGTAACACTATGAATCGTCGGAAGTTCATTGGCGGTAGCCTGGGCCTGTGTGCCGGGGCGCTGATATTGCCCGGCATGATTAACCGGGCAAATAACCGTCATGATCTCATTGAAATGAAGCTGCACAGTGGAACGGTAACCATAAGCCTGTTTCCCGAGCTGGCTCCTAATCACGTGGATCGCATTAAAACTCTGGTGCAGGCCAGATTCTATGACGGCATGCCGTTCGCGCGAGTTATTGAAGGCTTTATGGCACAAACGGGAGATCCGGTAAAAGAGACTGGCCTGGATTATTTAAGGCTACCGAAACTGGCGGCAGAATTTAACAGCCTGCCGTTTGAACGCGGCACTCTCGGCATGGCCCGATCCAGACATCCGCACAGTGCCAGCCATCAGTTTTTTATCACATCCGCCCGCTCGCGCTTTATGGATCAAAATTACACCGCTTTTGGCAAAGTGACGCGCGGAATGGAACTGATCGATGGGCTTCGCCGTGGATGTTCTGAACTCGGTACGGTGGTCAATCCTGACGTTATAAAAAGCATGAGATTAATCCCACTGAAAGCAGCGTAAATATCCATTCGCAGGAGCGAGGTAAAATGCCCAGTATTACCCTTTATACATCCGCGGCCCATCGCATTAACCACGATGCCTTTGCGGAATTTTCAGCCTCGTTAACTCATATTGCTATGAAGGTATTAAAGGCAAAAGAAAACAATATTCATATTAGTTACCTTACGGCCGAAATAGGTTTTGGTACGCCGGTATACTTTGAAGCAAAGCTAAGGCAGGAAACATTTCGTACCGCGCCGGTACTGGAAGAATTTTTGCATCAGGTTGATGAATTAATTAGGGAGAAAATGGGGGTCGTTGCGAGGATCCGCTGTTTCTCTTATGACGTAAATAACATCTGTGTAAAAAACTAAGGAACAGGCTATGAGTACACTATTTCCCACCCTCGAACTCGGTGATATGTCGATTACTGCGGTGAGCGACGGCTATCTGCAGGTTGACTTTGGCATGCTGGCTAACGTCAACGCAGCAGAGTGCGAAAACATTCAGAATGGCGCACGGGTAAACGGGCTTAACGATGTGCATATCAATACTTTCCTGGTGCGCCGCCAGGGCAAAAATATTCTTATCGATAGCGGAGCCGGCGGCATTAAGGGCTGGGGAGGCGGGCTGGTGGCTAACCTGGCAAAAATGGGGCTGGAGCCGGGAAATATCGACGCGGTGCTGCTGACACATGCGCATCCCGATCATATCGGTGGCCTGCTCAATGCGGAAGGTGAAGCGGTCTTCAGCAATGCCGAACTGGTGATCAATAATGAGGAATATCGCTATCTGGAGGATGACAAAAATTTTGCGGCGGTCGCCGATCGGGTTAAGGGGAATTTCCTGCTGGCGCGCAGCATATTTGAAAAGTATCAGCAGAATTTTCGCCCGTTCGATAAAGGTGAGGTACTGCCCGGTATTTTTGCCATGCCGCTGAAAGGCCACACGCCGGGCCATACGGGCTACAGAATTGAAGGCAGTCAGGAGAGCCTGCTGATTTGGGGCGATATTGTACATTTTCCGCACATTCAATTGCAGAAACCGGAAGTGACGATCGCCTTTGATTACGACGCTCAGATGGCGGCAGAAACTCGTTCTCGCGTGCTCGATATGGTCAGCTCCGATCGCGTTCTTATTGGCGGCATGCATTTCGGAGAATACGGCTTTGGCCATATTGAAAAGGGCAATTCAGGATACGGAGTCGTCAATATTAAAAAATAAAAAAACGTAATGAGCTTCATGCTCTGAAAATAATTGTTTTATCGAATGGCAAGGCAGTATTTATTCAGGCTGCTTTGTCATCGCTGCTTTTTTCTGCATATCGCTATCTTTCAGAATATATTTTGGTATCTCAATACTATCCTTATAGGGAATATAATGAATTCTGCGCTTAATAGAGAAACAGGTGTTAATGCCGCTTGCGGCGAGGTGAATCATTTTAATGACGGTCAATCGCTGGGCCCAGGAGAACTTCCCAGGCTGCCTAAACTTCCCTCATTAACAGGGAGCAGATTCTGGGCCGCCTTTTTAGTTTTTTTATTTCATTCATCGTTGCCAAGCGATCTGGCGCCGTTTGCTGATGCCAACATCCAGCACATCTTTACGGTGATGGTAGGGAAAGCGGGCTGGCTCGGCGTTTCCTACTTCTTCATACTCAGCGGCTTTATCATGGTATGGTCAGCGAAAAATAACGATACGCCTGGCGATTTCTATCTGCGTCGTTTTGCCAAGATCTATCCTACCCACTGCCTCACCTGGGTGATGGCGTTTATTATTGGCGCGACCAGCCTTTATCAATATAAGCTGTGGTCCGTGAACCTGCTGCTGCTGAATACCTGGTTTGATGATGTACATTATTTCTTTGTGGGCAACCGCCCCAGCTGGTCACTGTGCATCGAAGCGATGTTTTACCTCTCCTTTCCTTTCCTCTTCAGGGTCATGAAAGCGATACCGGCAAAATTTGACCTGCCCGGATTAATCGCCGTTACTGCTGCCTCCCTGCTGGTGCAGACCGGCATTTATCTCTGGGTTGAGCCGAACCACATGATGGGCGCATTTCCGATTTCGCAGCAGCATTTTTGGGTGTCATATATTTTTCCCCCGGCGCGTATATTTGAGTTTCTCGCCGGTATGTTTGCCGCCAGGTTGTTGATTAACGGTCGGGCACTGGTGCTGAGTAAAACGGCCTCGCTTGCCATTCTGGCGGCGACTTACGTCGGCTCAATGTATATTCCCTACCAGTTCAGCATGAGCGTGGTATTCATCATTCCTGTTTGCCTGTTGATTATCTCTATGGCTGGCGATGATTTGAAAACCAGAAAGACCGTGCTGAATAATCAGACCTCGGTATGGCTGGGAGAAATATCCTATGCGTTCTATATGGTTCACTTTTTAGTACTGTTCTATTTTTTAAACCTTACGGCGGGAAGAAAATTCAGCCTGCCGGAAGGTATCGCGCTGATCGCCGTTGCGCTGGTGCTCTCCGTTTCGCTGGCGTCATTTATGTACAAGTATTTTGAAGTGCCAGTGATGAAATTGATTCTGGAAAAGTGCCGAACCAAGGCGCTGGTCATTGTGCGTAAGCCTTCATAACTTAAGGCAACGGGATCAACAAACAGCTCGGTTATTCAGGTTGAGAGCATGTAGCAGATTACGGACTTCCTGCTGGCTCAGCAGGAAGTCCGTATGCGCTTTGGCGGAAAGGCCAGGTCTTAATGACCGGGATTGTGCAGACGGGGATCCTGAAAAACGGATGTCATCACGCTTCTGAATTTCGTGCTGTCCAGGTTAGCGCAATCGGCACGGTAAACGAGCTCGATTCTGAAGTCGTTAAACTGGCCGGAGAGCTCATGGATTTTAATTTTGTTCTGTACCTCGCTGCTGATTGAACAGCGCAATACCAGAGAGACGCCTTTACCCGCAGCAACGCTTGAAAACAGCACGGGATAAGAGCCGCACTCGACAATTCGTCTTGGGGTGATACGGCCTTCTTTGAACAAAGTGGTATAGTTGCGGGTCGAGGTTGCACACTTTTTGCTGCTAAGCATAAAAACTTCGTCATCCAGCGTGGAGATATCCGTGATGGTCGGAAAATCCTTTTCTGTAATGATGACCAGCTCGCTGGATAGCAAAGTCGACCGCGTATGCTGCGCATTAGAGAAACCGGCACCAATGATTACTGCATCATATTCATTCTGATCGAAAGCGTTGAGCAGGCTGATAGTATTGCCAATCGACACATCGATGTTCCAGCCCAGATCGTAACCTGAGTCGATCATTGAACTGATCACCCACGCGGGCAGGCATTCGATTATGCCAATACGCATGTTCACCTGGCTGCTTCTGGAGTGGAAGATGTTGCTTTTACAGTCATCCGCGAGGTTCAGTATTTTAACTGCATAGTCGTAGAGTATCTGGCCTTGCGCCGTCAGCGAACAGCCATCGCTTTTCCGGTCGAGCAGGGTGACATCCAGATTATCTTCAAGGCTTCTGATTCGGTGTGAAATGCTCGACTGCACGCGATTCAGACGCTCGGCGGCCTGAGTAATATTTCCTGTCTCCACAACCGTTACGAACGCAAGAAGTTCATTTAACTTCATTTAATACCCCATGCTAAAAACCAAACCATCGGCACAAAACAATTTATAAGGTTTATTAATAAATTTGTCACTTTCTTTTGCTTCTGTGGCCGTACGGACAATTCACTTTCAGACTAAAGCCCTGACGTCGCCAGGGCCGGGTTGAAAAGCTTTTTACTCTGCGGTGTTAATGGCCAGCATATAATATTTATTGCTGTTGAATTCGAAGAAGCCTAAGTCTTCGAAATTATTCCTGTGGTGGAAAGCGTAAGAGCGAGGATTAAGCACATTAACAAAAGTCACGGTGTGCTTATAACGAGAGGCAAAAACCTTACGCTGATGGGCCAGCAATTTCTCGCCAATTCCCTGGCTTCTGTAGGCAACATCAATACAAACAGGCCCGTACTGATAGGAAGTATCGGCGGAAAGCGCCTCGCCATTGAACGAATAATCTTTAAGAATGCTCGCCATATAATCGAACATCGGCCAGGGTTTTAAAAAAAACCATGATGCCCCTAATAACAGGCCAACGACTTTTTTCTCTTTTTCATCGTAAGCAATGGTCACGCCGTTCTCTCTATCGCTTAAATCCTGTAGCTGCTGCTCGGTCATATCGGTAGTAACAAAGCCGTTCTCACGCTGGTCGCTATTCAGATTCTTAACGTGATGCCGCTCCAGCAGCTGTTTAACTCCGGCGATATCATCGTGGGTTGCCAAACGGTAAGTGATATTTTCAGCACAATTTTTCATCATTAAAAACCCGTAAAATATTTAACCAGTAAAGTAATCATCATCACGCCAACGGAAACAAAAAGAACTTTTCTTATTATTTCACCGTTAGTGCGTATCGCGTGCAGGCTGCCAATATGATTGCCCAGCAGACTGGCAACGATCATTGGAATGCCGATAAGATAAGCCATTTTTCCGGCAATGGCGAAAGCCACAAACGCGCCGATATTTGAAGAGAAATTGAATATTTTACTGGTAGCAGAGGCCTGTAAAAGCCCAAACTTATTAATTACCGTCAACGCAATAATAAACAGGCTCCCCGTGCCCGGCCCGAAGAAACCATCATAAAAACCCACGGTAAAGCAAACCAGGAACACGGCCAGAAACGAGGCATTACCTGCAGATTGCGCCGTGGTTTTTACCCTGCCTTTGATGGTGGCGGCCAGTAAGCCGACAGGCAGCAACGCAACGATAACCAGAGATAGCGCCTCAGCAGGTAATAAAAGTATTACCCGGGCACCGACATAGGCGCCAACGAGCGCAGATATCAGACCGGCTGGTACGACACTCCATATTACTGACTTGTTTTTAATAAAGTTTTTTATTGCTGCAATGGTGCCTATGGTACTGACTAATTTTTCCTGACCGAGCGCGAGCTGCGGAGGAAGCCCGGTTAAAATAAAGGCAGGAATAAGAATCAGACCCGCTCCACCGGCAATGGCATCAATATAACCAGCGACAAAAGAGGCTGCGACCAGCAGAATTAAGCCAATAAAAAAATAGTGGGCAATGAGGCTTCCCTCAATAAAAAATGAGGAATTAAATAATTCAGGCATACTTCTTTCCGTTAAATAGTGCGTAAGTGATGAAGGCAGTTTGCAGCGTCAAGCAGCTGACTGTTAAGCGGACGATTGAGTAAACCAAAGACCCGCAGCAGCCATCTGTCCGTGCCGTCAAAACGTGGCTGAAATGCATTTCGGGTATGCATGGTTCTCTGGTTTAAAAAAGTAATGGCATCGCCGGGATTGAGCGGCGCATCAAACCACAGGCTTCGGTCCAGAGTGAGTTCACGCATAATTTTCAGCGCGTTTTCTGCTTCAGGATTCATGCCGCTGGTATTGTGCCAGTCGAAGCGCGAGTACCATACGCCGCTCTCTGCTACAAGAACAGGGACGCCTTCTACAGAAGCATTTCCTTCAAAGCTTGCCGGCCTGTCGACTTTAAAAAACGGCTGCGTCAGAATAAATTTTGTTTCTTCAGACAGAAGGGCGATGACTGAATCCAGCTTCAGTAAACTGGTCCTGACATTATCTTCTTTTCGTAAACAAAGAAGCGTCAGCGTATCGGGACAATTACCTAAGGTTGAAAACGGCGTTTCTCCGGTAATCGGCAGATCGGGATTATCGACGTGCGGATAAAAATCATACTTTCCTCCCTGAGAACTGATTTTATCTTCTGCTTTCATCATCGGACAGACGTGGCGGATTAAATGGCCGTTATTCTCACCCTGATAGACTACGGGCCACAGGCCAGCCTCGAAATGCGCCGATAATAAAGCCCCGTGTAAATCTGAATTTTTACTTTCAACAAGATCTGCATCTGATGGAAAAAGAGGCGTTTTGGTAAGCTCGTCTGCCCTGAATTGCGGCAAAGACCATAATACAAAACACTCTCTTTTTAACCCGGTGGTAAATTCCACGGTACTCATCGGCAGTGCATCACGTATCCTGCCCGCTTTTGTTAAAATTAGTCCATTCTTCATTATTTGAACTGCCAACCTTTCAATAGAAATAGCTCTGATTCAACTAAGATAAAATGCTGATTTGAAGGTGGATATATATTTAACATATGATTAACGTGCGGCAAATGCATAAATAACGTTTATCTAAAAATTGGTTTATTTACATTTAACTACGTTTCTTTACAGTCGAAAGTTCTTGCAGAAGGTGCGCTAACAAATTTTTGTTCCGACGTTATGTGAAGGTTTCTGAGGCGCTTTAGCAGCGGGGAAACCCGTATTTGAGATGCTTGTAATGGTGGAGTAGGGCCAGCGATTAGTGGAGTCTTTCGGGGTGTGAGTTTTTTACAGGGCTGTTCCCCACAACAAAATTATTCATCTTTCCGGGGCGGCGTTTTCATGGTGGCAGTGCTCAGCTTTACTAGGCTGTTTCTGCGGTCGGGCAGCCGGTTGCTAATCAAGCTGAGAGTTGAAAAAAGGAGCTACCCGTCTGCTGTATTACACATCTTGTTTCACCGATGAATATAACGATGTTTGCCAGCATCAAAAGGCTGAGGATCTACTTTTCAGGAATGGTGTTATACGCCTTATTAAACATGATGATATTTTCTATGAGCGCATAATACAGCATCTTATAATAATTTTAATAACTGCCCTTACAAGCTAACTTTTAGGGGGCTGGGTATTATTAATACCATTTATTATACCTGACATATACCAAAGAAACGATAATTACCCATAATAAAATAAGAGGTGCGGCATAGCCAGGGATGAAACGTATAAAAACATACACGCCTGCCACAATGATTGCGGCAGGTACCAAATAAAAAATTACTGAAGTAGCCATAATAATGCGCGCTTCATTTGCGTAAAATCTCATACAGCGCATCTGCAATTTTTTCTTCATTGTTATCTTCAGAGTTTACCTAATAGATTATTTCAGATGTTTGGGATTCAATAAGAAAATAAAGCATTTCAATGTTTTCTTTACATAGCGCTTGATAATATGAAGGGTTCTGGAACTTTAGCCTGTTTGCGGCTGATGCAGCTACTTGCGCTTTTGCATAAAGTGTCGCGGCATTCACAAACCACGTTGAAAAAGAATTAACAATTCTTATATGATTTTCTTTGAATTCGGCACTATTAAGTACCAGGTTAGCAATTGTGAAGGACAGAACCAATTTGCTGGCTTTGGTTGATGCATGCTCTGCTGCTTTACCTAACAAATTTTGGATATGAGATGCAAGTTTATAGCTTTTTTCATCTCCAGGTCTTGCTAATGTTTTGCGGAAGTAAATTTCAACCATATCCAGAGCTATATTGTTTCTTCTATATATCTCACTTAAAGAAAAGACTAACCGTTTATCTTCTCTGAATGTATCGCGGCATGAACTACGATAATATTAATTTGGAACAAGGCAAGATCCATAATTAATAATACGCAGCTCACCCAGCTTTATCTTTTCGATAGTAGACATATAATCATCATTGAGGTCATTTAGAGAGTTTGTTAATGCAATAGCTAATTTCTTATTGGCCTGCATCTTCAATTGCAAATAGGTTTGTGATCTACCTTAGATCCTTGTTGTGTTATTCGCCCAATTTTTGATCATATTCACCAACAAGAGCAAGAAAGAAGATGGGAAAAACAAAAAAATTGCTGATTTATGTCTCGACTGTTATTATTTTATTTTTAATTATACCGGAGGTCATTCTTCGTGTATTAACGCCTGAGCAGCTCGCGAGGATGAGTGATTTTACGAGCTTAGGGGGAGCGATGAACCCCTTACTCTCGCTAATAATTTTCCTGGGCCTTTTTTCCGTCGTCTTGGCTTTTCTCACTGTCTCCGCTGTGAGCAAAATCTATCGATCATGGTCACGCCCTGAGAGCAAGTGAAGCATGCATTACCGATAATCACCTTCATCAAAGTTATGCATGCATTGAGTGCATTATTATACATGCATTACTTCCTCTCATTTTTGATATTGCCGACCTGTATTAGCACCGTTTTAATGGCTCGATATGGCTGTATGAAAAATTGATTTACAAAACGGACAGGCGTGACGGGGAGAGCGTTTGCCCGGCCAGACGGAAAGGTGTCGATTTTTTAGTACAATGACAGACAAAGCATGATTGCTCTGATGAAGGGCTCGTGAAAGCGGGATTTTTTGTCGCTAATTTCAGAGGAATGAAAAATACATCGCCATTTCATCGCCACTCAAAAAACACAAACAAAAAAGCCACCCATAAAGGGTGGCTTAACTGCATGATTTTCATCATTAAATCTGGTGGCCCCTGCTGGACTTGAACCAGCGACCAAGCGATTATGAGAACCGTGTACCCCCTATATATAACAAAGACTTACAAGCATTATCAACAGGTTAAGTGTTGAATGTTGTTGAATGTTGTTGAGCTTATGAGTCTTGAGGGGACAAAAAGGGGGCTTAATTTTCCAGGGGGTTCATCCTCGTAGCCTCTTCAAGATGATCGGGAGCAAAGTGTGAATAGCGCATTGTCATCTTGATATCTGTATGTCCAAGAATGCGCTGCAACACTAAAATGTTGCCGCCATTCATCATGAAATGACTAGCGAAAGTGTGGCGTAAAACGTGCGAAAGTTGCCCGTCAGGCAGTGATAATTCAGCGCGTTGTACTGCCTTTCGGAAAGCTGAATAGCAGGGAGCAAACAAAGGTGAATTTTTTTTGGGGATCGGCAGTGAGTCATATAACGCCTGGCTAATAGGCACAGTGCGGTTACGATTGCCCTTCGTTTTGAAAAATGAAATTCGATTATTTGAAACCTGTTGTTTAGTTAAGCTCTCGGCTTCATTCCAGCGCGCCCCAGTAGCAAGGCAAATTCTTGCCACATGCCAAACGCTGGGGTTTCGACTATTCAAGCATTCAGCAAGAAGCCTTTTTATCGCATCAGCTTCAAGATAAATTAGCTCGCTTTCTTCAGATTTAAAAGGCCGCATCTGCTCTAAAGGGTTGTCGCTTTTCCAGTGGCCTAATCGCTTCAGCTCATTGAAAACTGCTCGAAAATAAGCTAGTTCAAGGTTGACGGTACGGGGAGAAACCTTTTCTACTCTGCTGGTGCGAGACAACTCGCCAGACAGGCGCTTTTTGCGATAAATAGAGAAAAGCGTAGCAGTGAACTCATGCGCTAAAGGTTCACCCATACTGGCGCAAGCAAACTCCATGGCCCCTTTACGCCGTTCTCCGTCATCAAGCGTTATGCCGTGCTCGTCAAACCACTGGTTAACTAAATCTTTAAGTTTGCGGCGATCTTCTTTGCCATCTAGCCACGGTTTGATGTGGAGATTTTCCATAACGTGGTTCTGGTAGGCTAGAGCTTCACCTTTTGTTGAAAAAGTTCTGCGAATACGCTTGCTCGGTTTACCTTTTGGCTTCCCTTCTGGGTAAAAATCAAGAAGCCATTTGCCGTCGCTTTGTTTTCTAATAGACATATCAATCAATAATCGTTAGCACTATGCGGCCAATAATTTCGATCTCGTCCAGAGCGCAATCGAAAGAAAGCCCTCCGGCGACACCGCTTACTCTTACTTTTTTTACTGGAATACGAATCAACCTTCTTATGCTGATTTTGCCTTCGACATTGATTAGCCATTCTCCGTCGTAAACTTCGCTTGTTTTGCAATCAACGACATATTGGGCTTTGTCCGTTTGTAAAAGCATGGGTAAGGCTGGGGAGGGGATACCCTCTCGGAATAGGGTTTTATCAAACGTAACATAACCTGAATCGTACAGTTGGCCATCAACAAGTTTTTGGCGCGAAAACTTCAAAGTGTCCGGCTCGTCGCCATCAAATTTTTTTCCTGAACCAGTAGATAACCATTCCAGTGAGGCCCCAGTTTCTGCAACGCATCTGACCACGATATCGGCAGGAAAAATACCCCTTTTAAAGCGGGCGGAAAGGCTGCTCGCCGCCATATCTAAGTGATCCGCAAGCTGCATTTTCTGAGAGAAGCCGTATGCCTCAGTGACTCGGTCTAAAACGACACTGCTGTGGTCAATTTTATCAAAGGGGAATTTGCTCATAATTTAGCCTAAATTCGCTTTTTGCAAAATTTCATTGATGTTTTGCTAAATGCGAATTAAAGTCTCTCCATAGTTTGCAAAAAGTTGAATATTATTGAATGTTGTTGAATGTTGTTGAGTGTTGATGCACTCACGCGAAATAAGGAGTTTGATGCATGCGTCCTAATATTACAATCACGATCCCGATCCCCTATATGCCTTTAGAAGAGTACTGCTTATTGACCGGCATCGCAGAAGGCACCGCCCGCGATATGATCCGTGATGGTCGTCTGCCAATCCGTGGTAAAGGCGATAAGCCCCGCGCTCGCGTCGAAGTAAACATGGCAGCCCTAACCGTTGAAGCCTTAAGCGAATGCCGAATTTCGCTTCAGGCGTAAACAATCTTACGAGTTAGGGATTAACTAATCATGTTTGATTATCAGGTTTCCAAACAACCGCACTTTGATAATGCCTGCCGGGCGTTCGCTGTTCGCCATAACATCCGCGAACTGGCCGACCGTTTAGGGATGAATCATCAGACTTTGCGCAACAAACTGAACCCGGATCAGGTTCACCAGTTAACGGCGATGGAGATTGCCGCGATTACCGATCTGACTGAAGACGCAACGCTAATCGACGGTCTGCTGTCGCAAATGAAATGTATGCCTGCCGTGCCGGTCAATGAAGCGAAAGCTGAGCGTGTAACTCATTACGTTTTGCAGGCGACGTCGGAGCTGGGAAAAGTGGCAGCTGCTGCCGTTTCGGGGCAGAAAATGACGCCTTCCTGTAAGAGTGCATTTATCGAAAACATCAATGCGGGCATCCGCTGTCTTTCGTTGATCGGCTTAAGCGTTCATGCCCGCGTGCATTCTAATCCAGCCCTGGCTAACACCGTGGATGCGATTAGCGGCCTTAGCGCTTCCATCGGTCTGAGTTAAGGAAAAATAATGATCTCAATGGCTGCGCTACTGAAGCGTCAAAGTCCGTTACCTGCATACGGTCATGGCTGGATTATGAACAAGGACGGCAAGCGCTGGAATCCGGCATTAAAACAGCAAGATTTTTCCAGTAATAAAAAAAACAGTAAAAGAGGTAAATTATGGCTATTAAAGCTGAAGCAGCACTTGCTGAAATAAAAGCGGGCGCAAGAGTGGCCGGACTGAATCACGTTGCCGAACTGCGCTCAAAATTTTGGGGCAACGATTGCGGAAAGGATATCAGCCGCTTTTTTGAAGAAATGCGTGATACCACTGACCGGAACTATCAGGAAAACAAGCGGGCATTAGGCGCTATTTTCTATCTGGCAAATATTCGGACTGAGCGGCATGAGCTTGATTTCAGTGAGCTGACCACTGATGAAAAAAGCGCGCTTATTCGTGCGATGAACCATTTTCGTGCAGTAGTGAGCTTATTTCCCAAGAGAATGACTCTGCCCAACTAATCAACCTTTTTAAATAAATGACGTCAACCCGTCGGGCATCCCTTGTCCCGCACTCAGGAAAAAGAGAAATGAGAAATATCGAAACCCGCAATTTTGACAGCGAAACAGAGGCGCTGGCCGCGTTGCTGAATAAGGCCCGCACCGAAGAACGCAAAGACCGTGCGCTGGCCGTTTCCGATCGCCTGGCTGAGCTGGCCGCGCATATCCGTGAGCAGGAGCTAAATGGCACCGAAGCCGCCGAGCTTATCCGCCGCGAGGCTGAACGTTACACCAATGAATCGCAGGAGCTGCACTGATGGCCGATTCAATGGATCTGGTGCAGCAGCGCACCGACGAAATGCTGGCGCGCAATATCGCCCAGGTAATTTATCGCCCGGTGACGGTCAGCGCCTCTTTTTGCGAAGATTGCGACGCGCCCATCCCTGAAGCACGCCGCCGTGCCGTTCAGGGTGTTACCCGCTGCGTGAGCTGTCAGGAACTGGAGGAGCGCGCCAATGCTTTCAATTAATAATGGAACTCACGATATCGGTATCGCAAAAACCGGAGATTATGTTTTAGGTCGGATGGTATGGCGCACGGTTGAGGGAAAGCGTGTGCGTGTGTCCGAAGTAATGGCCGTTTACAAATCCGAGGCGCTATTAGCTCGCGATCTTATAAGTGATTGCATAGGCATTGCTGCCCATCGCAATGAAGTAAGCGAGTTAGGCCAAATGTCGGACATTTATAGCCGCCTGTTAATTGCCTGTCAGGAGATTTATTCAGTTCTTTCTCCACTGCGTGAGCAAAAAAAGGCTGAATATGAAAAGCGTATGCGTCAGGGGGAAGAGTGAACAAGACTATTTTAAAATGGGCCGGTAGCAAAGCAGGCGTTATGCCTGCTCTTTCCTTGCATCTGCCGCAAGGTGATCGCCTGGTTGAGCCGTTCGCTGGATCTTGCGCGGTAATGATGAATACGGATTTCCCGGCTTATCTGGTGGTGGACGTAAATCCTGATCTAATTAATATGTATCGCCAGATAAAGGAAATTACTAATCCGTTCATCGTTACTGCAATGAAATTATTTATTGATAATGAGAAAGCGGAAGATTATTACCGTATCCGTGAGGAATTTAACTCCTGCCCGTCACTAACATTGCTACAGCGCGCCACTTATTTCCTTTATTTAAACCGTAATGGATACCGTGGGCTATGTCGTTATAACCGTAAGGGAGAATTCAACATTCCATACGGTAATTACAAAAAGCCATATTTCCCAATGGCTGAAATTGAAGCGTTTGCCGAGAGGGCGCAGCGAGCCGAATTCATCTGCGCTGATTTTCGTGAAACCCTGGGCATGGTAAAAACCGGTGATGTGGTGTATTGCGATCCGCCGTATCACGGGGCGTTTACCGATTATCATACCGGCGGGTTTAGCGAAGACGACCAGCACTCACTGGCCTGTATTCTGCTGGGTATTTCTGAGCAAAATCCTGTTGCAGTATCCAACAGCGACACGCTTTTCACGCGCAGCATTTTCCGCGCATTCGACATTACCAGAATTAACGTAGCCCGCTCTGTTGGGGTCGCTGCTGGTAAGAGTAAGTGCGCGACAGAAATCGTTGCTGTTCGTTGCCCGAAGGCAAGCCCTGTTTTCATTGGTGTGGATATGGGCGCAAGCGATGATTATTCCGCGATAATCCCGGTGGCCCAATGATTCAGGAATACGCTTACCCGTGGAATGCACCACGGGAGGCTATCGCCAGCCCATACCTAACCTATGAAGAGGAGCACAGCCGCAGTCGAATGATTGCGGCTTTGTCGCATGCACAGAATTTACTGGAGAAGCAGCCGACGCTCGTTCAGCTTGACGTAAAGCGCCGCACCGGTGAGCTGGAAAAAACTCACGGCACAGCGCGTGCCAATGCGTACTTAACGAAAACGTTCGTCGAGCGCACATTGCCACGCGTTGAAAGCGTCAGCTCGCAGTATCGCCTCGGCGAAATGAGCGCCGGCACCTTTACGCTGCTTACCGGTAACGCCTCTGATAAAACCGGGGCCGCCGGTGCGGCGGGTACGCTGTGGGAGCTGATGAACCGCTTTAACCGCCTTCCGGATCTGGCCCGTGCCGACGTGGATTTACTGGCCGGGGATATCGCCAGCTTTATCCTGGCGGAAATGGTGCAGGCGCACGGCCAGTCTGAGAATGAATCAGACTATAAATACACGCACCGGGTTTACATGACGGCTGCGGCCATCACCCGCGAACTGAAGCAGATCCCGCCACTGTGGGAGAAAGTTACCTCGCGTATTTTCTGCCCGGAAGACGTGACGCCTGCGATCATGCGTATGCAGACCGAAAAATGGTGGAAAGGACGCCTGCGTCGCGTGGCTGCCTCATGGCGCGAGCACCTGCAAATAGCGCTCGCAAACGTCAGTAAAAAACATACCCCTTACGCCAGCACCATGACTGTAAACGAGTGGCGCGAGCAAAAGCGTCGCACGCGTGAATTCCTCAAGGGCATGGAGCTGGAAGACGAGGAAGGCAACCGCATCAGCCTGATTGAAAAATACGATGGCAGCGTGGCGAACCCGGCGATTCGTCGCTGCGAGCTGATGACCCGCATCCGTGGCTTTGAAAATATCTGCAACAATATGGGCTTTGTCGGCGATTTCTATACGCTGACCGCACCCGCCCGCTATCACGCCACAATCAAGACCGGCTATCGCAACCGCAAATGGAGCGGTGCCAGCCCGGCGGAAACGCAGCGCTATCTCTGCAACGTCTGGCAGAAAGTCCGCGCCAAACTGCACCGGGAAGAGATCCGCATTTTCGGCATTCGCGTAGCCGAGCCGCATCACGACGGTACGCCACACTGGCATATGCTGATGTTCATGCGCCCGGAAGACATGCAGCGCGTCCGGCAGGTGATCCGCGATTACGCGTATCAGCAGGACAGCTACGAACTGGCCACGGACAAAGCCAGAAAGGCCCGCTTTCATGCTGAGGCTATCGATCCGGAGAAAGGCAGCGCGACCGGCTACGTGGCTAAGTACATCTCCAAAAACATCGACGGCTACGCGCTCGAGGGCGAGCTGGACGACGAAAGCGGCAAAGAGCTGAAGGAAACCGCGCCCGCCGTGTCTGCCTGGGCAGCGCGCTGGCACATCCGTCAGTTCCAGTTTGTCGGCGGTGCGCCGGTAACGGTTTATCGTGAGCTGCGCCGTATGGCTGACAGCGAAACGGCGCAGGGCTTAAGCATTGAGTTTGCCGCCGCGCACGATGCTGCAGACGCGGGCGACTGGGCGGAATATGTCAACGCCCAGGGCGGCCCGTTCGTGAAGCGTGACGAGCTGGCCGTGCGCACCTGGTATCAGGCAAGCGAAGACTCCAACGAGTACGGCGAGGAAACCGTGCGCATTAAGGGCGTTTACGCCACGTCAGTTGGTGAAGACACCCCGATCTTAACCCGCCTCGCACAGTGGAAGATTGTGCCAAAGCGCGCCGTTGACCTGGCCGTTGATTTTAAGGACGCGTCCGCGTCCTCTCGGAGTTCTGTCAATAACTGTACGGGAAGAGTAACTGATCCCCCAGAGCTTGATTTATTAAAACCACTAAGTCGGCATGAAAGACGCGAGCTAACAAAAAGACTAAGTAAGCCAAAGCCGCCCAGGAGAGGGTTATTTTTGCATGGAACGAGTGAGCAGCAAGTTGCCATCCAGAAAGCTGTCGACGAAATACGTATGGTAACTGGCATCAGTATAAGCCGTGGTGAAGCAATACATCTGATTGCTGGTGGTAAAAGTTGTATTAATGGAACATGGTGCGGAGGGACCGCCAGGGGTGAGATATTTCTAATAGGAGCCACACTTGAAGCTTAAGAAAATACCGTGCTAATGCCAATAAAGTACTTAATTTTATTATCAAGATGTCAGGAGATACGGTGCTAGTAGAGGCCTAAAAGGCGTGCATTTCATGCACATACATGAGCGGGTGAGTGATATTTTTACTTTCCTCTCTCTGTCATTACGTGGTACTGTGTATTTATACAGTATATATTGTGGGGGGGTAAGTGGATAGAGTGTTAAACGAACAGGTTGTGCTTGAGCGAGTAGAAATGATTGCTCGGTTAACAGCAGAAGGTGAATGTCATGATAAAGATCGCGAAATTGCTTTAGGGTTGATTGCTGAAATCGCAAAAGGAAAATTGATAGGAAATAATAATTTCACTGTCGTTTTTTCAGCTGATAGTTCTATTAATAAGAAATGATGCTTTTTTAGCCTTCTATTATAAGCACTCTGAATTTTTCTCAAAGTGCTTACTAAAAAAGTTAACAGGAAAATTTAGCTACAGTAAAGAAAATCTCTTCAAATATTTCTTCTGGAAAATCGATAGAGCCATTGCTATTTACCTCCAAAAATTCATAGCCAGTATTATTTTTAACATTGATTTTTACTTTATCAATGGTGAATTTTGCATTCTTAAATATATTCTTTATTTCATCAAGAGCATCGCTTGAAGATTCAAGTTCTAAAATGCCAGAAGTATGTTTATTAAAAGTTAAATCTTTTAGTTTGGCTTTATGCACCTGCACTTTTTCAAATTGAGGTGTAAGTAATTTAATAAAATCATCTATTTTTATAGTGATTACGGAAATACTAAAATCAGATTTGGTTGCCTTAATAATATTTGATATAAAGCTTTTCATGCTTCTTGGTGGAGATTCAATAATAAGAATAAAGTTATTGTTATTGGCCTTGCAAAACCAAAATTTAAACTGGACATATTTGAAGTGTTCAAATTCAGTTTCATTACCATAAGGATCCGTAATAACTTCATGCACTTCAATTCTTTCAATATAATTTGATGATAAAAAATTTTCTTCATATGTGTTAATACTAAAACCCCACCCTTTATCACTGTCAAAAGGAGTATCAATGATAGAGTTATATAACCCATCTAGGCCTGCTGGGAAGTTGGCATTAAACCATTTTGTTTTCATAGCAACTCCTTTTATTATTCAGTGATAACCTCAACTATATGGGAGGAAACTATTTTTCCAGATATCTCTCGAGCTGTATTTTCTATGGATAATAATAGCACAACCTCTTTTTCTTTATCTACATTTTGGCGGTAAGTGTAGTCATTTATTTTTTTGTATTTATAAAGTCCGCGAACTAAATAGGAGAATAGTTTGCAATTTTCCGGATCCATAAATTGTGCTTCGAATTCATATTTATCAGAATCTTTAAATTGTTCTAATACAGAAATCCAAACAATCTTAGTAATGTAAAAACCCTTACTTAATAATTCTTTTAATTCTCGAGATTCTAATACGCCACGACCTTTAAGTGAGGCCTTGGAAATATGATAACCAGTGTCAATGACTGTGTCATCACCATCACCATCACCATCACCATCACCATCACCATCAGGCTCATTGTCTTTTTTAGGGTGTTTTTTTGCCTCTAAAATAGGGTGGGTAACATAAACATCGGAAACATCTATGCATTTATAGTTAGGCATGCTGATAATCAATTGCTTAAAGAAGTTACTTCTCTCATTGTGATCTTTAACAGTTTCAAGCGATATCTCTTCTAAGCTAGCTTGAACTTCTTGATTATCTTCGTTAATTTTTTCAATGAGGCGGTCATTAAAGTCTCTGGCCTTAGAATTCTGCGGAAAGCGAGTGATGTATTCTCCAGCATCATTTATTTCGATTTGGATTTTGGCTTCACGAGATGATGACTGGCGGAACTCGCTCATTGTATAGTCTAGTTTTACATATTTTACCGATACATCAAATCCTTTTTCGGTGAAGATTATATTTGTTACATCACCTCCCTTTTGCAAATCTTCGCAAATGGATTTTAGATTTGCTTCCATTTCATCTTTTTTTATTGGCGTGTTGACAATGTTGATCGATAATTTCTCTCTTCTTCCGACTGAACCAAGAATTTCAGAAAGATATTCGAAATCATAATATCCATGATAATTTTTCGAAAAATCTAATGCTAAAGCTTTACGCTTAGTTTCTTTGGATATAATAGTGCCTCTTTTGAAGAATAGGCTTTTCAAATCTTCATGAGTAACCTTAGTTTGATTTAGAGCATCAAACATAGCCTTGTCATTTACACTATACAAACCAATTTTCATTGTTATCGCTCCCAACCAATTTCAATCGAACTAAATCGAGGTTTTGTAAATTCTACTTGATGAAATTCAATGGTGTTTATTATTTTTTGTTTGTGCTCGTCAAAACCCCACTCTTTTGAATAAGTTTCTTTAGCTTGCATGAAAATACTACGCACATCTTTATAGATGTTTGGGTGGACAATCCTAATTCTTATTTTCTCATTGCCATCAAGAAGTTGGTATTTTGATAATGTATCTAGAATATAAATGAACTCTAATTCATTTTTTCCTTCGCCGTTGTAGTAAATTACATATCCATGATCAAAGGTTTTTTCCCATTTTTCCGTATCTTCATTACAATGCCTGACATCATTGTGTTTAATAATAAGGAATGGGCCGGTCAGTAACTCGACGGTTGCTGGGTGATCCTCAGGCGAACCGCTGACTTTATGTAAAGATAAATCCGGATAAAAAAACTGATAATTTCTACCGAGTGGAAATTCTCTTTTGTGACTTAGATGAGATAAATCAGAGATTATGGATTGAAGATAATTTATCGTTCTCGGTTCAATGATATGTATTTTTTGACCCTGCTTTAAAGGTATGTTGTCAAGGTTTATACCGCGCTGCATTTTATCTGTTTCTGAAACATGGGACTGATAAAATACATCATAAAATGATTGGTCAAAATCGCCATCGTGATTATAAACAAATAACATACCTCTGACCTCAGAGGATCCACTTTTATAAGAGTACCGTTCTTTCCATTCTTTACTACCTTCTGCACAGTCTATTGAATTGGCTAACGACACTAAAGCCTTTCGCATTGAAGTTGAAGTTATTGAACCTTTAACATAGCTCTTTAAATCAGTGTTTAAAAAAACAGTTCTATTCAGATAAGGATCTTTGTAGGAAAAAACGACATCTGTTGGATGAGTACCTGCCTTAGTCTTGTGCTGCTCTTTTTTCATGCATGGGAAGTTCTCATTAGTTGTACCAACGAGGTCCCATTTGAACCATTTAAATAAATCAAAAGAAACTTTTTCTGCCATTGTGGAAATATTTTGTGTTTCACCGGACATAGATAGTCACCTATATTTTTGGATAAGTCTCTAAATGTCAGCCTACTGCCAGACGCAGCTGTACGCTACGAGAAAGACACGACAAATCGATCAGTATCATATTCTTAATTTCTTTGCATTATCTTGCATGAAAATGCATGATTTTTTCTGACAACGATCAGCCATCTCAATGCAGACAGCTTGAGACGCTGTGATGAAATGCAACTGCATTAAAACCGGCCTATAAAGCGGGCAGGCGTGGCGGGGATAGCATTGCGCGCAGAGGGGGTAAACATGTGTGCCGCAGGCTGCGTCAGCGCCCCGGAGGCGTGCGCAATGGTTTGGGGTGACAGAGAGGTGATTTAAGCACGAGGGCCACGCAAAATGCGTCTGAGGCGTCTGGCATTGGCCGGAATCGATGTGGTACAGTTTTAACCAATACGGTTACCCATGTAAGGGAATGATATGGATACAACTGAGCAGCTAAACGGGACTTACTTTTACGGCGGGCTTACCAACTTGTCTGCCGGAGAGCTTTATTTCTGGATAATGATTGATGTGACTGCCGAGCACTTCAGCGGTGCAAAAGATATCCTCGCGCTGGCAGCGATCTATTCGGGACAAAATACGATTGACGTATCCGGCAAGCTAAACGGGGCGTGGAAAGGCACCTCTTATGCTTCGGTTTATTCCCGCAAGCTGTTACGCGATTACCGTCTTCCGTTCAGATTGCCTACGTGGATACAAAATCCTAAAAAGCCGCTTCAAATTAAAATGTTAATGACTCACAAGCTGGGGACGTTTGTCGGTCGCACAATCCCGGTTTTAGGCTGGGTAATTATGGCCGCTGATGTGGCGGAGATAGGCTGGAAAGCCACGGTAAAATACAACCGTATTGCCAATAAGGACGACAGAATATGGTAAGCGAGGATACAGAAAAGGCCGTATTTGCACTGGTTGAAGATTATAACGGCAGAAGTCTGTTCACGTTCAGGCGTTATAAGCTTGAGCTGGACACCGATCTGAACAACGACTTTCGCATGGATCCTATCGACGCGTATGAGTTGCTGGAACGCTATGCTGACAAGTTTGGCATTGACCCTGGCACTATCACATTTGCCGAATATTTCCCGGAAGATTTTACAGCGCCCCATGATCCGCTGACTATTCGTCTGTTGGTTGAGTCTGCACGGGCCGGTCGCTGGCTGGGTAAATAATTAACGCCTGCAAAGGCAGGCGCTATATCTTCAGTTTGCTGCGGCCGCTTCCAGTGAATAGGGCCGGAATGCAATCACCTCTTCTCCCATCCAGTCGTTTATTTCCTTCATCCTCTCCTGCAGCGGTGTTAACTCATTCCTGACAAATACCTGTGACGCCTTCACTGCATCACCGAACCCGCCGGAGTTGTCCGGGATAATCCCCATCATCTGAGGCGGCACGCGGTGCGCGCTTAACAGGTCGTCGCGGCTGGCCTTCTTGATGTTAAAGAAATCGTCTTTCGTCGCCACCTCGCTGAGCGGTAGAATTTTAATCCCGTCCGGCTTGCCGTTCGGCGCGTACATAAACAGGTTACGGAAGTTGCCCAGCCCTTTCGTGTCGCGCATCGCCTGCCGCATGCGGTCAACGTCGCTGGAACTCTGCGCCGCGTCGGTCATATACAGGATGTAACCGGCGTGCGCCCCGTTCTGGTAATACTTGCGGCGAAACAGCGTGGCCGCCTCGTTCAGCCAGGCGGAGTTTAGCGCGCTGAGGTATTCCGGCAGGCCGTAAAGCTCCTGGTTAATGTCCGGCTCAATCAGGTGGAACACGCTGCCGGCTGCAAACTGGTGCGGCTCCTTCCAGTCGTTCACAAACCAGTATTCCCCGTTCTTCACGCCCTTGCGGGTAAATTTTGCCGGGGTGGTTTCCAGCCTGAACGGCTTGCCGAGGCCGTTGCGACGCAGCTCGGCAAACGCATTCCCGAACACCAGATAATCCAGCGCAAACTTGCTGAACTCCTGCTGGCTCAACATGGGATGCGGGATAAAGGTGGAGGCCAGAATATTGCGTTTAACGTAGATGGGCGAGCTGTGATGCACCGCCGAGCGCAGGCTTTTTGCCAGCCCGTGAAAGCTGACCGGCGGCTCGTACCAGCGTCCGTTTCCGATGCACTCTGCGTAATCCAGAATGTCCCGCTTATCCATCACCGGCGTCGGCTCGCCGAAGGTGAAAGCCTCGACCTGCTGGGGCGCGGCCGGAGTCGCTGGGGCTGCCTTGAATGCCTTACGGCTGCGTTTTTTCATCAGTAAAATTCCAGAATTGAAGGGTTAGCGCCGCCGCTGGCGGCGGTAAGCGGTTCGTTTAGCAGCGCGTGCATGATTGCCCAGGCGACGTCGGCGTGGCTGGCGTCCTCGCTGCGGCTCGCCTCGTAGGTTGAGCGGTTGCCGCTGGCGGTCATGGTCTTACGGATCGCCATAAAGGACTGCGTGATATCCGTGCTTCCGGCGTCGTACTCCAGGCGGCCGCTGCCGATGGTGTCTTTGGCTTTGAGTACCATCCCGGTTTTGACTTCCGGCGAGTAACGGATCTCGCGGGCCGCCGGGTAGAACTGGCGAACGAGCTGAAAAACGCCCTGGCCGATGCCGGTAGCGTCCACGCCGATATACTCCACGGTGTATTTTTTCGTTAAATCCTCAATGGATTTTGCCTGCGCGGCAAAGTCCATGCCGCGCCACTGATGATGCTCCAGCACGCGGAACTTACCGCCCGCAACCAGCGGCGGCGCAATCACGGCACAGCCCGCGCTGTCGCCGGTGTGCGACGGGTCGTAGCCAATCCATACCGGGCGATAGTCAAACGGGCGCAGCGCGTAGGGGTTAAAGTCCGTCCATTCTTCCAGACTGTCGATCATGCAGGTCTGCAGCTCGGCGAACGGGAACACGCTGGCCTCGTCGTCGACAAACTCACACATTAAGAGGTTTTGATATTCCGACGGGCTGTATTCAAGTGAAAGCTGGTCCAGGTCAAACAGGTTACAGCCGCCGGTCAGCGCGTCCTCAACTGTGACAATCTGCCGCCACTGACCGTCGCCGCACAGCGCGCCTTTCGCCAGATGCGAGTGCGACAAATCCAGCTCAATGCGGTCGTCCTTGCTCCGCCGCCCCTTATTGAATAATTCACCTGACCAGAACGGGTACGCGCTGTGCGACAGGCTCGACGGCGTGGAAAAGTAGGTAGTGCGCCATTTCTTGTGCAGCGACATGCCGCTGGCGACCTTGCGCAGCTCCTGGAATTTCGGGATCCAGAAATATTCATCCAGATAGAGGTTGCCGGTGTAGCTCTGCGCGGTGCGTACGTTGGTGCCCAGGAAAATCAGGCGCGCACCATTCGGCAGCACAATCGGATCGCCCTTCAGGTCAACGTCAACCTGCCGGGCAAAGTCGATAATGTAGTTTTTAAAAACGTGCGCCTGCGCCTTGCTGGCGGATAAAAATATCTGGTTGCGCCCGGTGGTCAGCGCATCAATCAGCGCCTCGCGGGCAAAGTAGAACGTCGCGCCAATCTGGCGGGATTTCAGGATATTGCGGATGCGGTGATCCAGTCCTGCTTTATGCCAGTTGAGCTGGTATTCAAAGCAGTTATCCATAAACAGACCGGTCAGCTTGCTGGTCTGCTCGTCGCTGAAGACGTTTTTAATCACCGGCTGGCGCTCGCCCCTGTTGCGGTTGCGCACGTTCGGGTTTAAATCCGCCTCGTTACCCGAACTGCGGTAGCGCTCGACGCGGGCCAGGCGTTCTATCTGGCGGCCCAGCGCGTCTATCTCCTTGTAGTCCCCGTTGCCCTTTACCTCTTTCATGATGAGCTGAATTAACCGCGCCTCCATGCTGGCCTCGACGCGACTGATGGGCGCGATATCTTCCCATGCGTCGCGCAGCTTCCAGCTCTGCACGGTCGGTGTTTTCTGGCCGAGCGTCTCCGCAATCTGGCGCACGGAATATCCCTGCCAGTAAAGCAGCGCAGCCTGACGGCGCGGATCGCTAATGGTGGTTTGTATTTTCATAACGACAAGGCTACCGGGGCGCAAAAAGGCGCGCCCGCTGTGCCTGTTTGCTGGTCGCTGAGCGGGCTGGCTTTCGTTGAGCGGATGGCCCGCGGCGGTGAAACTGGCCCCGACCTGAACCAACAACCGGAGCCTGTAATGGCAACTAAAGCAAAGCGTTTTCGTATCGCAGTGGAAGGCGCAACCACCGACGGCCGCGAAATTTCCCGCGACTGGATTTCACAGATGGCGGCGAACTATAACCCGGCGATGTATGGCGCCCGCGTCAACATGGAGCACATCAAAGGCTATGCCGCCGACAGCACTTTCCGCCGCTTCGGTGATGTTACCGCCGTGGAGGCAGAGGAAATCACCGAAGGCCCGCTTAAGGGAAAACTGGCGCTGTATGGCTGGATTGATCCGACGCCGGAGCTGGTTGAGCTGACCAAAGCCCGCCAGAAAATCTATACCTCGATTGAGGTCAATCCGAAGTTTGCCGACACCGGCGAGGCGTACCTGATTGGCCTGGCCATCACCGACGACCCGGCGAGCCTCGGCACCGAAATCCTGAGTTTCAGCGCCACGGCGTCAGCCAATCCGCTGGCGTCCCGCAAGCAGCACAAGGACAACCTGTTTACCGCCGCTGAAGAAACGCTGATCGAGTTTACCGAAGAGGCCGATCCGGTGCCGTCGCTGCTGGCCCGCGTTACCGCGATGTTCTCCGCGAAGAAAAAAGGCGCCGATCTGCAGTTTGCGGACGTCAGCGCGGCCGTGACCGCCGTGGCCGAGCAGGTGCAGCAGAACGGCGAGGCGCAGGCGCAAAACCTGTCGGCGCTGGAAACGGCCTTAACCGAACGGCTCGACGCGCTGGAGCTGCAGGCCGGGGAAGACCGCACCGCGTTTACCGCGCTGCAGGCACAGCTTGCGAAAACAGACGGCGGCTTTTCCCGTCGCCCGGCTTCGACCGGCGGCGACAGCACCGCCAGCGTGCAGACCGACTGCTGATTCCCGGCGTGCAGATTGGCCGCTGATTAAAACATTTAACTGAATACAGGAGCGCAAATGCGCCAGAACACCCGCTTTAAATTTAACGCCTTTATGTCCCGCCTGGCGGAGCTGAACAACGTCGAAACCGGCGACATGAACAAGAAATTCACCGTTGAGCCAGCGGTGACGCAAACGCTGATGAACCGCGTGCAGGAGTCGTCGGACTTCTTAACGCGCATCAACATCGTGCCGGTGTCCGAAATGAAGGGCGAGAAAATCGGGATCGGCGTGTCCGGCTCGATTGCCAGCACCACCGACACGGCGGGCGGCGACGAACGTGAAACCGCCGACTTCTCCGCGCTGGACAGCACCGGCTACGAGTGCGTGCAGGTTAACTACGACTTTCATATCCGCTACAACACGCTTGACCTGTGGGCGCGCTATGAAGATTTTCAGGCCCGCCTGCGTGACGCCATTATCAAGCGCCAGTCGCTCGACCGCATCATGATCGGCTTTAACGGCGTGTCGCGCGCCAAAACCTCCAACCGCGCCAAAAATCCGATGCTGCAGGACGTGGCGGTTGGCTGGCTGCAGAAGTACCGCAACGACGCGCCGGAGCGCGTGATGAACAAAACCACGGCGGAAGACGGCACCGTGACCGACGGCGTGCTGATCGGTAAAGGCCGCACCTACGCCAACCTTGACGCCGTGGTAATGGACGCGACCAACACGCTGATCGAGCCGTGGTATCAGGAAGACCCGGAGCTGGTCGTTATCTGCGGTCGTCAGCTGCTGGCCGACAAGTATTTCCCGCTGGTTAACCAGGTGCAGGCCAACACCGAGGCGCTGGCGGGCGACCTGATTGTCAGCCAGAAGCGTATCGGCAACCTGCCCGCCGTGCGCGTGCCGTACTTCCCGGCGGACGCAATGCTGATTACCCGCCTGGACAACCTGTCGATTTATTTTCAGGAAGGCACGCACCGCCGCATGATCGACGAGGTGGCGAAGCGCGACCGCATCGAAAACTACGAGTCCATCAACGAGGACTACGTGGTGGAGGATTACGCGGCGGGCTGCCTGATTGAAAAAATCACCCTGTCCGACGCGCCTGCAGTAGCGGCCACGCCGGAGGCATAACGCATGTTAAGCCCTGCCCGACGTCACCTTATGCGCCAGCAGGCGGAAGCGGCCTCACGGCAGGCCAGCAACCCGCTGCGCCACGCCAACGGCTACGAGCTGATGCTGTTGAAGCTCAACGACGACAAGCGCCGCCTGAAGAAAGTGCGCTCGCAGGAGCGCAAGGCCGAACTCAAGCGGCAGATGTTGCCTGAGTATCTGCCCTGGGTGGCGGGCGTGCTGGCGAAAGGCAAAGGCGCGCAGGACGCCGTACTGATGACCGTCATGATCTGGCGGCTGGACGCGGGCGACGTGCCGGGCGCGCTGGAGATTGCGCGCTACGCGCTTCAGTACGGTCTGGTGCCGCCGCCCGGCTTTAAGCGCGACGCCACCGCCTACCTGCTGGCCGAAGAGGTGGCCGACGCGGCGACCCGCGCCCGGACGCTGCAGCAGGCTGTCGATATCGGCCCGCTGCTGGCAACGCTTGAGCTGACGAAATCCGCAGACATGCCCGACCAGGTGCGCGCCAAGCTGCACAAAATCACCGGGTACGTGCTGCGCGATGCGGGCAGGGCTTTGGATGCGATGGAACACCTTACCAGGGCGCTACAGCTGCACGACGGCTGCGGCGTCAAAAAAGACATTGAGCGGCTGGCGACTGACCTGAAAAAGCAGGCCCTTGCCCGCCGCTGACCGAACGCGCCCCGCGCCGGGCGGCAGAGCTGCAACGCATTTTTAATGCCTGCGCGGCTCTCCACCGCCCACCTATTTTAAGGCCGACTATGAACACGATTGTGATACCCGCCCCGCGACCGGCAGACGATGCCGAGCCGTCGGTAAAGAACACCTTTTTCTGGCCTGACGTGAACCTGCAGCAGCTGCGCAGCACGCTGCGCTATGAGGGCACCGTGACCGCGCAGCGCCTGCGCCTTGCGGTAAAAACGGCGATTTCAGAAGTGAACGCCGAGCTGTACGACTGGCGGGCCGAACAGATGGCGGCGGGCTTTAACCGGCTTGCCGACGTTCCGGCGGAAACCTTCGACGGCGAAAGCGAAAAGGCCACGCATTATTTTGCCGCCGTCAGCGCCCTGACCGGTGCCGCCATCGTTGAGCGCTATCGCGGCTACGACGCCAGCGGCAAAAAAGGTGCCGAGGTGGAGGCGAGCGCGGACGAGTACTGGCGCGACGCGCGTTTCAGTATCAGCCGCATCGCCGGGCGTTCCGGCTGCATCGTGAGCCTGCTGTGATTATTTACGCGCAGCAGGGCGACACCGTAGACCAGATTTGCTGGCGGTACTACGGGCGCACGGCGCAGGCCGTGGAGCTGGTCTATGCCGCCAATCCGGGGCTTGCCGAGAGCGGGCCAGTATTAATGCACGGCTGCGAGGTCACGCTGCCCGACCTGCCGGAATCGTCAGCGGATGAAACCGTCAACCTGTGGGACTGAGAAAGATGGAGAAAATCAATTCGCTGGTGAACTACCTGATCGGCCTGGTGCTGATGTGGTTCGGCCGTCACACGCCGCAGGATATCGCCTTTATGGTCGGTTCCGGCGTCGCCGTGGTGACGCTGGTGATTAACGTGGCGACGTTTTTTATCAACTGGCACTACCGCCGCAAAACCTATGAGCTGCAGCGGCAGGGGGTAAACCATGAAGGCCGCTAAACACTGCGCCGTGCTGGCGGTGCTGGCAATTGCAACGCTGCTGCCGCAGTTTAAAACGCTGAAGATATCCGACGGCGGGCTGGCGCTGATCGCCGACGCCGAAGGCTGCCGCACCTCGCCCTATCAATGCAGCGCCGGGGTCTGGACAAACGGGATCGGCCACACCGCAGGCGTGACGCCGCAAAGTCACGTCAGCGAGCGGCAGGCCGCCGTTAATCTGGTGTACGACGTGATGCGCGTGGAGCGCCAGCTTGCCGTCTGCGTGCCGGTTGATATGCCGCAGCCGGTGTATGACGCACTGGTGAGCTTCTCGTTTAACGTCGGCACCGGCGCGGCCTGTGGGTCTACGCTGGCCGGTTATCTGAAGCGCCAGCAGTGGCGGCAGGCGTGCGGCCAGCTCGACCGCTGGGTATACGTGAACGGCGTCAGAAATGCCGGGCTGGAAAACCGCCGCCAGCGGGAAAAGGCCTGGTGTTTAAAGGGGGCGGCATGATCCGTTTGTTAGCGGCGCTGCTGGCCGTGGCGCTCGTGGCGCTGGGCCTGACCGGCTGGCGGCTGAATGCGGCAAACGGCCACCTTACCGACGCGCAGCGCATTATCGGCACGCTGTCCGCCGGAATTGAAAGCCGCGATAAGGCGATTACCCGCCTGAACGACGAGGCAAAAGCGGGCCAGAAACGCGAGGCCGCGCTGCGCCTGCTGCAGGGCCGCGCCGGTGCCGCCGCCCTTAACCGTGAACTGACCATACAGAGGGAAACCGATGCCAACCCGACTTTACGCAGCTGGTCTGCTGCTGCTCTGCCTGCTGACGTTATCCGGCTGCAGTCGCGGCCCGCATTCAACAACGCCCGAGATTATCTGGACTGGCTGTCCGCGCGTGACAAGCTGCCCGCTGCCGGGCAACAGCCTGCAGACCCAGGGCGATTTAGCGGCGGATAACCGCCAGTTAGAGGCTGCGCTTGCGTCGTGCGGGCTGCAGGTGGAAATCATCAAAGAATGCCAGGAGCAACACGATGGAGAAACCGAAACAGCTACGCCGGGCGCTGACCGACAGCGTGCCGCTGCTGCAAAGAAACCCTGACGGGCTGAACATGTTTATCGACGGCGGGCGCATCGCCTCGACGCTCGCCAGCTCGCTGTCGTTTGAGTACCAGTATCAGCTTAATCTGGTGATCACCGATTACGGCGACGATATCGATCTGATTATGGTGCCGCTGCTTGCCTGGCTGCGTGAAAATCAGCCGGACATTATGGCGACCGAAGAGAAGCGCCGCACCGGCTTCACCTTTAAGGTGGACGTGTTGAGCGATACGCTGTGCGATATCAGCATTGACCTGCAGCTGACGGAGCGCGTGATTGTGAAGCAGGAAGGCGACGTGCTGCACGTCACGCACGCGGGCGAGAGTCCATTGCCGGATAACGTGCAGCGACCAGCGCAGCTTTATGCGGGCGGTGAACTGGTCAGCGGGCTGCAGTTATGAACGGGCTGGAGGCGTTCGACGCCAGGCTAAACGCGCTTATCGGCAACCTGTCACCGGCGGCACGTAAGGAAATGGCACGCACCATCGCAAAGCGCCTACGCGCCGGGCAGCAGCAGAATATCAAGCGCCAGCAGGCACCGGACGGCACGGCGTTCAAACCACGCAAGGCACCGGCACGCAAAAAGAAAGGCCGCATAAAGCGTGAGATGTTCGTAAAGCTGCGCACGGCCAAATACATGAAGGCAAAAGGCACCGCCGACGACGCCGTGGTGGAGTTTGCCGGAAACGTGCAGCGCATGGCCCGCGTGCATCATTACGGGCTACGTGACCGGCCAGCCCGTGGGGGGAAAGAGGTGCAGTATGAGGCCAGGCTGTTATTAGGGATCAGTAAAAATGATGAAGCGATTATTAAAGAAGAAATTATAAGCTATTTTTATCGATAATTTTGCTTTAACCACGGACGCTCTTCATCCACTTTATATAAATAAGTACTCATCTTACCTGCTACTTCATACATGTCGGGGGCTTTAGCCGCACTCTCCCGAGCTTTGTATATTGCATCTGAAATACCCTTTGCGAAACCCCAATAAGAAGATGGCTCCATCAACAATCTTACTTTTTCAGAAGAGAAATATTCATTCATAAATGCATAAGCTTCACTTAAAGCCCCTCTTACATCAATATCTTTCTCGCCCTGTAAATAATGATAAAGTTCTACAGCCCTATGAATAAGTTCATGGTGTTTAAAGCGATAGGGGAATAGAGGACTTTCAAATTGATTAATTAAAAAATAAATCGAATGTCTGTGCAGGCCACAAAATAAACCTGCTAGATCGATATGTTCGGAAAAGTCGGGTAGCATGTCATTTTCACAAAATAAGAATATTTGATTCGCTGCCTGACAAAGCGCCGATACTTCTTCTTTTAGACTATATATATTAAGTATCAGCTTGTTATCAATTGAGGTGATCTCACCATACTTGCCACTGCCTACTGCACTTATCATGAGCAGCTTTTTTATACTGTTAACATCTTTTACAAAGTCTGCATTATTTTTGTAATACCACCCATCTTTGAGCCGCCCTTCAAAACCTTTCATTGTTTCATAAACCTTCGCCAGCCCGTACTCATTGCAAACTAAATTCATATCAATATAAGTTTCGCAATGGCTGAAAGAATTGTTGGGGAAGATTCTTTTATAAAGTATACTCCTTGATTCGAATGTTTCATTATTAATTAGATCTCGCTCAAGGATGGTTAACTCATCATTGAAAGCCTCCTTATGCATTTTATATTTTTCGAACTGCATTATTTTTTTTTGAAAATCCATAAAACTTTCATTTTTTTTGGCAGTTTCTTTGTCCATTTCTGTACGCTTTTCTGCCTCCTTAGAAAGTTTGTTATTTTGCCAATATGCAAAAAGCAATGTAGCTAGTGTCGCAATTGCTCCTGCCAAAGTAAACAACCCCGATATTAAAGAACCGAAAGCAGACCAGTCCTCAGATTTATGAGATATGCCACTAAAATTTAATCCAAAAGGAAGCCCTGTCACAAATGAGCGATAAGTAAAAATAACGACTACCGGAATAACTAAGCTGATAAAAATAACAACCAGGAAAAACCAACCTTCTTTACGCATATGCATTCCCAAAGACATGTTTTGCTGAGTTATGAACGAACAAATGTAAATTGTAAGCATATCAGATAAGCAGCAATCTTATCGCTATGAAAAAATATGAACAAATCCCCGAAATCATGCGCCTGCTGCGCAACCTGATCCGCATCGGCACCGTGTCCGCCGTCAATCTTGACGACGGGCTGTGCCGCGTGAATACCGGCAACAACACAACCAGCTGGCTGCACTGGCTGACCGGCCGGGCCGGTCGTACCCGTTCATGGAATGCGCCGTCGGTCGGCGAGCAGGTGCTTGTCCTGTGCCTGGGCGGCGAGCTGGATACCGGCTTTGTGCTGCCGGGCGTGTTCTCTGACGAGCATTCCGCCCCGTCGGCCTCGGCTGACGCGCTGCACTGGTCGTTTCCCGACGGCGCGGTGATTGAGTACGAACCGGCAAACGGCGCGCTGAAGGCAACCGGCATCCAGACCGCGACCATTCAGGCCGCCGTCAAAATCATGCTGGATTCGCCGGAGGTGGAATGCTCAGCCCTGCTGAAAACCGCCACGCTGGAAGTGACCGGCGGCGGCACGATGAAAGGCGACGTTACGCACAGCGGCGGCAGCTTCAGCTCTAACGGCGTAGTGGTCGATTCCCACAAACACGGCGGCGTGAAGTCCGGCGGCGACACGTCGGGAGGGCCGCAGTAATGGCCGTGAAATATTCCGGCATGAGCCGCGACACCGGCGGGGCGCTGACCGGCCTCGATCATATTCGCCAGTCGGTGCGCGACATTCTGTTAACGCCGGTCGGTTCCCGCGTGATGCGCCGCAGCTATGGCTCGCTTTTATCCGCGCTGATTGACCAGCCGCAAAACGAGGCGCTGCGCCTGCAGATTATGTCGGCCTGCTACATGGCGATTTTGCAGTGGGAGCCGCGCGTAAAGCTGACCGGCATCTCTTACGAATCCGCGTTAGACGGCGGCATGGTGGTCGAAATCACCGGCAGCCGCACCGACACCGCGCAGGATTTTTCCCTAACCGTTCCCGTGAGCTGATATGGCAACTATCGACCTGAGCCAGCTACCCGCGCCCGACGTGGTGGAAGCGCTGGACTATGAAACGTTACTCAACGAGCGAAAGGCCACGCTGGTATCGCTGTACCCGGCGGATCAGCAGGACGCTATCGCGCGCACCCTGTCGCTGGAGTCAGAGCCGGTGGTCAAGCTGCTGCAGGAAAACGCGTACCGCGAGGTTATTCTGCGCCAGCGCGTCAACGAGGCGGCAAAGGCCGTGATGGTGGCGTATGCCCTGGCGGATGATTTAGACCAGCTCGGCGCAAACAACGGCGTCGCCCGCCTGACGCTGACGGCCGCCGACGACACCACAACCCCGCCGACCGCCGCCGTGATGGAAAGCGACGACGATTACCGCGTGCGCATCGCCGCCGCCTTTGAGGGTCTGAGCGTGGCCGGGCCGTCCGGTGCCTATGAGTACCACGCGAAAAGCGCCGACGGCCGCGTGGCGGATGCGTCCGCCATCAGCCCGTCGCCCGCCTGCGTCACCGTCACCGTGCTGTCACGCGAGGGCAACGGCGAGGCGGCCGACGACCTGCTGGCCGTGGTGGATAAAGCGTTAAACGATGAGGACGTGCGCCCGGTGGCCGACCGGGTCACGGTGCAGTCAGCGGCAATCGTGGATTACGCCGTGGAGGCCGTTTTGTACCTCTATCCGGGGCCGGAAGCCGAACCCATACGCGCCGCTGCCGGGGCAAAGCTTGCCGCCTTTGTCAGCGCGCAGGCGCGCCTCGGCAGGGATATCCGCAAATCTGCCCTGTACGCCGCGCTTCACGTTGAAGGCGTGCAGCGCGTGGAGCTTGCACAGCCCGCCGCCGACGTGGTGCTGGACAAAACGCAGGCCGCGTACTGCACCGGCTGGTCGATTACGGTCGGGGGTTCGGATGAGTGATCGCCTGCTGCCGTCCGGCTCGTCGGCGCTGGAGGTGGCCGCCGCCGAAGCCTGCGCCACGATTGAAAGCATTCCGGCACCGCTGCGTCGGTTGTGGAACCCGAACACCTGCCCGGCGGAGCTGCTGCCGTATCTCGCCTGGGCGTGGTCGGTTGACCGCTGGGACGTGGGCTGGAGCGAGTCCACCAAGCGCGCTGTCGTTAAAGCCTCGCAGTACGTGCACAGGCACAAGGGCACGCTCGGCTCGATCCGGCGCGTGGTGGAGCCGCTTGGCTATCTGATCCGCATCGTTGAGTGGTGGAAAACCGGCGGCGAGCCGGGCACCTTCCGGCTGGACGTGGGCGTGCTGGATACCGGCATTACCGAGGAAATGTATAACGAGCTGGAGCGCCTGATTGCCGACGCGAAGCCGTGCAGCCGCCACCTTGTCGGGCTGTCGGTTAACCTCGACGCCAACGGCGCCCTGCCGGTTGCCGCCGCCTGCTACAGCGGTGACGAACTGACGGTTTACCCCTGGACACCTGAACTTATCAGCGTCGGCGGGCCGGGTTATTCCGGCGCGGCGGTGCATCTTATTGACCTGACGGAAGTGAGCGCATGACTACGAAATATTTTGCCCTGCTGACCAGCCAGGGCGCGGCAAAGCTTGCCAATGCCGCCGCGCTGGGAACGAAAATCCAGATTACCGACATGGCCGTGGGCGACGGTGGCGGCACGCTGCCCACGCCCGACGCAGCGCAGACAAAGCTTATCGGTGAAAAGCGCCGGGCCTCGCTGAACGCGCTGACGGTTGACGCGGCCAACAGCAGCCAGATCATCGCCGAGCAGATTATCCCCGAAAGCGAGGGCGGTTTCTGGATACGCGAAATCGGATTGTTTGACGCCGACGGCGTGATGATAGCCGTGGCTAACTGCGCGGAAACCTACAAGCCGCAACTGGCCGAAGGCAGCGGGCGTACGCAGACCGTGCGCATGATTTTAATCGTTAACAGCATGACCGCCGTTACGCTGAAGATTGATCCGTCGGTAGTGCTGGCAACGCGGCAGTACGTGGATAATTCGGTGATTGAGGTGAAGGCTTACGCCGACAAGGCGCTGGCCGCGCACGTTGCCGCTGCCAATCCCCATAAGCAGTATCTGCAAACGGCCAACGCGCTGGCGGAAATTAAGGACGCCGGGCTGGTTACACAGCTCCTTAAAAATCTTGGCCTGGGCGATGCAAAGTTTGTCGTCAGTCGCGGAAAAAACGCTAACGGCGTGTGGGTAGTCTGGTCAGATGGTGCGGTAGAGGTTTACGGCTATTCGCCTTCCTCAATGGTTGACGGTCTGGCGACCGTGACCTATCCGATTGCACTGCCCGCCGGGTCGCTTTATATCAGCATTGCCGAGCGGCTGGCGAGCGATCCGGGCGCAAGCAATGTTGTGCATTCCTCAATGGTCATTGACCAGACTGTAACCAAAACCGGGTTTAAAGCTCGCTGCCAGATGTATAACGGCTCGGCTTCCGGTTCCTCATTTTCGTGGAGAGTATATTGTGCGCCTGTTTAATCCCGTAACCATGACTGAAGTGATCCCTGGCCTGCACGATGTGAAAGGCGCTGTCGAACTGGCTGACGATAACTGGTTTTTTACCGATAATCGCGTGCCGGAGGATAAAAACCTTACCGTTAACGGGAAGGGGGAGCCTGTGCTGGAAGACCGCAAAGACGCCTGATAATTCGCCCGTATCTGGCCGGTGCTGTTTAACGTGTCCGGCCAGCCATCAGCAAACCGCAACCGCATGCATCGCCCCGCCTGACCTGACAATCTGAGCACACCCATTACACGGAGTGCATCAGATGTCTGATTATCATCACGGTGTCCGCGTCGTCGAAATCAACGACGGCACGCGCACCATTTCCACCGTCTCCACCGCCATCGTCGGGCTGGTCTGTACCGCCGACGACGCCGACGCCACCGCGTTTCCGCTGAACACGCCGGTACTGTTAACCAACGTGCAGACCGGTATCGCTAAGGCCGGTAAAAAAGGCACGCTGGCCGCGTCCCTTCAGGCGATTGCCGACCAGTCCAAACCGATCACGGTCGTGGTGCGCGTGGCCGAAGGCGCAACCGAAGCGGAAACCATTTCCAATATCATCGGCACCACCGACGAAAACGGCCAGTACACCGGCATGAAGGCGCTGTTAAGCGCGCAGACCCAGCTTGACGTCAAGCCGCGCATTCTCGGCGTGCCGGGCCTCGACTCGCCGGAGGTGGCGACCGCGCTTGCCAGCATCGCGCAGCAGCTGCGCGCATTCTGCTACGTCTCGGCGTGGAACTGCAAAACCGTCTCTGACGCGAGGAAGTACCGCGAAAACTTCAGCCAGCGCGAAATCATGGTTATCTGGCCGGATTTCATTGCCTGGAACACCACGGCCAACGCATCTGAAACCGCGTACGCCACGGCGCGGGCGCTGGGCCTGCGCGCCAGAATCGACAACGACACCGGCTGGCACAAGACGCTTTCTAACGTCGGCGTGAACGGCGTCACCGGGATTTCTGCGGGCGTCTTCTGGGACCTGCAGCAGACCGGTACCGACGCCGATCTGCTGAATGAGGCCTGCGTGACCACGCTTATCCGCAAGGACGGCTTTCGCTTCTGGGGAAACCGCACCTGTAGCGACGATCCGCTGTTTGCCTTTGAGAACTACACCCGCACCGCGCAGGTGCTGGCCGACACGATGGCCGAAGCCCACATGTGGGCCGTTGACAAGCCGCTGACGCCGGTACTGGTGCGCGAGATTATCGCGGGCATCAACGCCAAGTTCCGCGAGCTGGTCAGCGCCGGTTATCTGCTGGGTGCATCCGCCTGGTATGACGAAGCGGCCAACGACACCGCCACCCTGAAGGCGGGCAGGCTGTCGATTGACTACGACTACACGCCGGTGCCGCCGCTGGAAGATTTAACCCTGCGCCAGCGCATCACCGACAAATATCTGGCGAACTTCGCCGCATCCGTAAACAGCTGAGGAGCCGGATAAATGGCACTGCCACGAAAACTCAAGGGGATGAACCTCTTTAACGACGCCAACAGCTATCAGGGCGTCGTCACCAGCGTCACGCTGCCGAAGCTGAGCCGCAAGCTTGACCCGTTCCGGGGCGGCGGCATGAGCGGCGCGGCGCATATCGATATGGGTCTGGACGACGATGCGCTGGATATGGAATGGAGCATCGGCGGTATTGACGAGCTGGTGCTGACGCAGTGGGGCGCGACGTCCGTACCGCTGCGCTTTACCGGCTCGTACCAGCGCGACGACACCGGCGAGGAAATCCCGGTAGAGATTGAGGTGCGCGGCAAGCACCAGGCGTTTGATTTTGGCGAGGCCAAACAGGGCGAGGACACGGAAACCAAAATCACCACCAAATGCACCTATTACAAAATGACCTTTAACGGCAAGGAGCTGATCGAAATCGACACCATCAACATGGTGGAGAAGGTCAGTGGCACCGATCGCCTGGAGCAGCGCCGCAAGAATATCGGCCTCGTTTAACCCCTGAGCCAGCGCCCGGCGCTGGCCTTAACCCCCTTTTGCAGAGAGAGCAATCATGGAAACTAAAGAAAACACCGTTACCCTGGAAACCCCGGTGATGCGCGGCGAGCAGGCAATCAGTACCGTTGAGGTGATTAAGCCCAACTCCGGCGCGCTGCGCGGCACCCGCCTTGCAGACCTTGCAGGCTCGGACGTGGACGCGCTGATTACCGTGCTGCCGCGCATCACCCTGCCCAACTTAACAAAAGCGGAATGCCTGAACCTCGACCCGGCCGACCTGATTGCGCTGGCCGGTAAGGTGATCGGTTTTTTGTCGCCGAAGTCGGACGCGTAAGCTGGCCCAGAGCGCTGACCGTTAACGACCTGATGGCGGACATTGCGACGGTGTTTCACTGGCCGCCGTCTGAAATGTACGCCATGCCGCTGGCCGAGCTTATCGACTGGCGGCACAAGGCCATCATTCGCAGCGGAGTAAAAACCGATGAATAACCTCAAGTTGCAGGTGCTGCTGAAGGCGGTGGATCAGGCGACGCGGCCCTTTAAGGCCATTCAGAACCAGACCAAGGCGCTGGCGGGCGGCATCCGCGACGCGCAAAGCAGCCTGAAGGAACTGGACGCGCAGGCGGCGAAGATTGACGGCTTTCGCAAATCAAGCGCACAGCTGGCCGTCACGCAGCAGAGCCTGAAGGACGCGAAGGCGGAAGCGGCCGCGCTGGCCGTGGCCTTTAAAAATACCGAAAAGCCCACCACGGCGCAGGCCCGCGCGCTGGAAAAAGCCCGGCAGGCGGCCAGCGCGCTGCAGACCAAAAGCAACGGCCTGCGCCTGTCGGTGCAGCAGCAGCGCGAGGCGCTGAACGCCGCCGGGATCTCCACCAAAAGCCTCGGCAGCGAGCAGCAGCGGCTGAAAACCGCCGCCGCCCAGGCGACCGTCAGCCTGAGCCGTCAGAAAATGGAGCTGCAGCGCCTGAGTCAGCAGCAGGAGCGGCTGAACCAGACCGGCGAGCGCTACCGCAAAGGCCAGGAACTTTCGGCGAAAATGCGCAACGTCGGCGCGGCCGGTGTCGGCGCCGCCACGGTCGGCGCGGTCGCGGCCTCTTCCGTCCTGCGTCCCGGCTACGACTTCGCGCTGGCAAACTCCACGCTGCAGGCGACGCTCGGCCTTGATAAAAACTCCGCCGACTTTCAGTCACTGCGCACCCAGGCGCGCAGCATCGGCGACAACACGGCGGCTTCGGCCAACGACGCCGCGCAGGCGCAAATCGTTATCGCCAAATCGGGCGCGAACGTTGACGACATTAAGGCGGCCACGCCGGTTACGCTGAATATGTCGCTGGCGAACAACCGCACGATGGAAGAAAGCGCCGAGCTTTTAATGAGCACGAAAAACGCGTTCGGGCTGGCTAACAGCGAGGTCGCGCACCTGGGCGACGTGATATCCGCGACGCTCAACAAAACCGCGACCAAATTCGACGACCTGAGCGACGCCATGCCCTACGTCGCGTCGGTGGCGAAAAATGCGAAGGTCAGCGCCGAGCAGACGGCGGCCATGATTGGCGCGCTGGCAAATAACGGTACTACCGGCAGCATGGCCGGTACGGGCATTCGTGCCATGCTGCTGCGCGTGCAGGGGCCGACCGGCGAGGCGTTCAAGGCAATAAAAGAGCTGGGCGTAAAGACCGCCGACGGCAAGGGCAACCTGCGGCCGTTTTTCACCATCCTGAAGGAGATGCAAAAGTCCTTTGATAAAAACAGGCTCGGCGATACCCAGCAGGCGGAATACCTGAAGACCATCTTCGGCGAGGAGGCCGCGTCGGCAGCCGTCACGCTGATGAAATCCGCCGCCAGCGGTGAGCTGGACAAACTGACGAAAACCTTTCAGGGATCGGACGGCAGCACGGCGAAGCTGGTCAACGTGCAGCAGGACAACCTCGGCGGCGATCTTAAAGAACTGCAGTCGGCGAAAGAGGCTATCGGCACCGACCTGTTTGACGGCCTTGATAAGACCCTGCGCTCGCTGACAAAGCAGACCACAAAGTTTTTGCTGAACGTGGACGGCTGGATCCAGAAAAACCCAATGCTGGCAAAGGGGATGGCCCTGGCCGCCACGGCGGGGCTGGTTTTAGTGGGCGCGATTGGTGCAATTGGCCTTGTCGCCTGGCCGGTGATTACCGGCGTTAATGCGCTTATCGGCGGCGCGGGCCTGCTGCGCACCGCCTTTACCAGGGCGGGCGAGGCCATTGTGACGGAAATGGGCCTTATTTCATGGCCGGTTGTGGCCGTGGTGGCCGCCGTGGTCGCCGGGGCGCTGCTGATCCGTAAGTACTGGCAGCCGATTAAGGCATTTATGGGCGGCGTGGCCGAGGGCTTTAAGGCCGCGATAGGCCCGATTAGCGAGGCTTTCGGCCCGCTGAAGCCCGTCTTTGACTGGGTAACGGAAAAAATTAAGGCCGCATGGAACTGGTTTAAAAAGCTGCTGGAGCCGGTGAAGTCCACGCAGGCGGAGCTGAAAAGCGCGGGCGATATGGGCAAGAAGTTCGGTAACGCGCTGGCCGAGGGGCTGAAGATACCCGGCAAGGCGCTTGACCAGCTTACAAGCGGCATCAGCTGGATGCTGGAAAAGCTGCACCTTATCGACAGCAAGTCCGACGACCTGAAGGACAAGGTGCCGGGAGGCGATCCGAACAATCCGAAGGATAAACACGACCCGGTCGCGCCGAACGGCCTGCCGTGGAGCCTGGCCGATACCGGCCCGGCCTATAAGCCGGTAACGTCTCCGGCGGCGGGCGGCTACAGCGACCAGAGCCAGAACAACTACCAGTACGATATCCACATGCATCCGGGTATGACCAAAGACGACGCGCTGGCGCTGATTGCGCAGCAGCAGGCGCGCAACGACCGCAACCGCCAGGCGCAGCAGCGCAGCAAAATGGGATGGGAATAACATGATGATGATTTACGGGCTGCTGCCGTTTATGCGCCAGACGCTGCCCTATTCGGACATGCAGCAGAATATCGACTACCGCTGGCCCACAAACAGCCGCGTCGGGCAGCGGGCGTCGGCGCAGTTCCTCGGCGTGGGCGATGAAAAAATCACCCTGACCGGCGAGCTGCGCCCGGAGGTGACCGGCGGCGCCGTGTCGCTGCTGAGCTTTAAGCTGCTGGCCGACGAGGGCCGGGCGTGGCCGCTGATTGGCGGCAACGGCACTATTTACGGGATGTACGTCATGGAGAACTTTTCCGCCTCGCACAGCGAGTTTTTAAGCAACGGCAGCGCGCTGAAAATCACCTTTACGCTGAGCCTGAAGTGCGTTGACGAGTCGTTAACGTCGATGTTTGGCGACCTGCAGAAGCAGGCCGACGGGCTGATAAGCGGCGCGGGCAGCCTGCCGGGCCAGGTCACGTCGGTAATCAGCCAGGCGAAAACCGCCGCCGCCAGCGTGAGCGCAACCGTGGGCGGGCTGCTGTCATGAGTATCAGCAGCATGGCAATACAGGCGGGCGCGCAGATGGCCCCGGACTTTATGCTGTCGGTCAACTCTAAGGACGTCACGGCCAATATCCGCGACCGGCTTATCTCGCTGACGCTGACGGATAACCGGGGCTTTGAGGCTGACCAGCTCGATCTTGAGCTGGACGACGCCGACGGGCTGCTGGCGATGCCGGTGCGCGGCGCGGTGATTAAGCTGTTTCTCGGCTGGAAAGGCCAGGCGCTGATCGGCAAGGGCGAGTTTACGGTGGATGAAGTGGAACACTACGGCGCGCCGGATACCATGACCATTCGGGCAAGGAGCGCGGATTTTCGCGGCTCGCTGAATTCCCGGCGTGAAGTGTCGTATCACGATACCACCCTGGGCGAGGTCGTGAAGCAGGTAGCGGAGCGCAACAAGCTAAGCCCCGTGCTGGCCGCAGGTTTCGCCACGCAGGCAGTGAGCCATATCGACCAGACGCAGGAAACCGACGCGGCGTTCCTGACGCGGCTTGCCACGCTGTACGGCGCGGTGACCGCCGTGAAAGCAGGAAAGCTGCTGTTCCTGCGTCCGGGCAGCGGCGTGACGGCCAGCGGCAAACCGATCCCGCAGCTGAACATTACGCGACAGGACGGCGACCGGCACAGCTTCAGCATTGCCGACCGGGGCGCGTATACCGGCGTGTCGGCCAGCTGGCTGCACACCAAAGACCCGAAGCCGAAGAAGGTCAGGGTGAAGCGCAAGCCGAAGGAAAAGCACATGCGCGCGCTGGAGCATCCGGCGGCCAGAAAGAAAAAGGCCACCGCCACCAAAACCCCGGAGGCAAAGGAGGGCGACTATCTGGCCGGCACGGAAGATAACGTGTTTACGCTGACCACGGTTTACGCCACCAAAGCCGCCGCCATGCGGGCCGCAAAGGCGAAGTGGGACAAGCTGCAGCGCGGCGTCGCCGAGTTTTCGCTGACGCTGGCAATGGGTCGGGCGGATCTCTTCCCGGAAACGCCGGTAAGGGTAAGCGGGTTTAAAGCGGTGATTGACGCGCAGCCGTGGCTAATCAGCAAGGTGACGCACAGCCTGAGCGGCAGCGGCTACACGACGGCGCTTGAGTTTGAGGTGCTGCTATCGCAAGTGGAATATGAAGCAGAAAGCGAAGAGTAAATTAGATTATTGCGAAATAAATTGTATTTTAAGTTGATTTAGTCTAATAAAGGTTGTCCCGATAAGGAGAGCCGATAAATGATGCATTGCCCGCTTTGCCAGACAGCTGCCCATGCCAAAAGCAGCCGCTACATTTCCAAAGAAACAAAAGAGCGCTACCACCAGTGCCAGAACATCAATTGCAGCTGCACTTTCAAAACGCACGAAAGCATAGCGGGAATGATCGTTTCTCCTGGGCAAGTTAGTAGAGTGCCAATTTTTACTCACAACGAGCAGCAACCTTCGTTGCTTCACTGATACGACCCGCGAAAGCGGGTTTTTTTCATCTGAAGAAAAGTAATTCAGTTTCTTAGGTAGTTAAAAAAAGGGAGGGACAAGAGCCAAAAAGAAAAGGCGAGGGGACGAAAAAGGGACATCGCCCCATAAGAACAAAAAAGCCACTTTTTGCGAAGTGGCTTAACTGCATGATTTTCATCACTAAATCTGGTGGCCCCTGCTGGACTTGAACCAGCGACCAAGCGATTATGAGTCATAAAATTGGCATGTTTTTAATTGTTCGTCATTGTCTCTATTTGTATTTTTAATTGTCTATAATCAATCAGTTATGAAGTTATTTTTGTTTCTGATTGGTTCTCTCATTTCCCCATTGTACTATCCTTACCTGACCCGTTACCTGACCCGAAATGGGCATCGGGTCAGGTAACGCTTATCCTTAGAAAGGTAAACTCATGGCCGCTAATCTTACCGAGACTGCTATACGTGGATTGAAGACAAAAAGCACGGCGTACTACGTGTGGAGCAACAGCGCTCAACGTGGTACTGGCAGGCTTGGCGTTAAGGTTCAGCCTTCAGGCAGCAAAGTTTTTTATTTCCGTTACTACGTTGAGAAAGGGAAGAAAGAGAAGTTCATCCAGTTGGGCATCTGGCCTGAGATGAAACTGGTGACGGCCAATGAGCTGGCGAAAAAGTATGGTGCCTGGCTTGTTGAAGGAAAAGAGCCCCAGCAAGAGCTTGAGCAACAGCGCCTGGCCGAACAGCACATCATGCAGATCCATCGTTCTCAAGGATCGTTTGAAGAACTGGTGCATGGTTACGTTAACAAGATGAAGCTCGACAATAAGCGGACCTGGGCTGATGTTCTGAAGCGTCTTGAAAAAGAGTGCTACACGGTTATCCCTCGAGAAACCAAAGCGAAAGATGTAACACCTCTCCAGATTAAAACCATCCTCTCAGGCATTATCCAGCGTGATGCGGTGGTGCATGCTAATCGGATTCGCTCGTATCTGATGGCGGCATTTAACTACGGCCTGAAAGCTGATAACGATCCGATGAATACCAGCGTGGGTATCACGTTTGGTCTTGAAGTTAACCCGGTCTCGGCCATACCGAAACAGTCTTCGGCGGAAAAAGTGGGTGATACATGGCTAACGCTGGAAGAGTTGCGTGTTGTCATGGAACAGTTCGCCGAGGCCACCAACGTTGGGCCGCTGATGCAGCATCTGATTCGCTTCTGTGTTTATGCTGGTGGGCAGCGTCCGTTTGAAATGATAGCCAGCCAATGGAGCGCGATTGACTGGCAGCAAAAGACGCTACTGGTCATAGCTGATGTATCGAAAAACAAGCGCGAACACCTGATCCCGCTGACTGATTCTGCGCTACAGGAATTAGCCTCGGTGAAAGAACTGGCTAAGGAAAGTGGGAGCCCCTATATCTTCCCACTCTCGACCAATGGAGAGCGACCGGTACGCACTGATAGCTTGGCGCGTTCCATCATGTACTTCCGGGCCTTTAATCCTGAGTTTAAAGTTTTCACGGCACGAGATTTACGTCGCACCTGCAAAACGCTGATGGGGGAGGCGGGGATCAGCAAAGAGATCCGCGACCGTATCCAGAATCACGCTTTAAATGACGTCAGCTCGAAACACTATGATCGTTATGATTACTTGCCTGAAAAGCGTAGGGCGCTTGAGATCTGGGAAGACCGGGTTAACAACTATCAGCGACAACAGGAAAACAACGTTGTGAACTTGTTTGGACGGAGGTAAGAGCTTGGCAAAATATGAGCTTAATTCAGCAGAAGAGCGGTATCAGCCGGACTCTGGAGATTTAGTGCTGGCTAATAAGCTGGGAATCATTGATGAACAGGAAATGGATACGCTGGAGTCTGGCTTGCTGCTGATGCTGTATGAGCAGCTATTTATTGAGAGCCAGCCGCCTGAGGCGCTGGTTTTTGAGCATATCAGTAGATGGCATCGTCAATGGCTGGGGAATGTGTACGACTGGCGGGGAGGTTGCGTAATGCCAACCTGACAAAAGACGGCTTCCAGTTTGCCGCTGCCGACAGGATTCCTCTGCTTCTTGATGGTTTCGAGAGGTAGTTTCTCTCCCGAACTGGTGAACTGAAATCCCTGGCTCGCCCGGAGCTGGTTAGTTATCTGGCTGAATGCCACGTTGAGTTTATTTTGATCCATCCATTCAGAGAAGGTAACGGGCGTCTGTCGCGGCTACTTTGCGATGTGCTGTCGGTTCTGGCAGGGAAGGGCTTACTGGATTACAGCCTGTGTGATGAGCACAAGGCATTTTACTTCAAGGCAATACAGGCGGGGGCTCAGGGAACTATAACCCTATGATGCAGCTGGTAAGCGATATCTTGCCAGACTAGCGGGCGAGGCCAACGGCTTTCGCCTGTGCCTGATTTTTTTTTAGTTGCTGCTCAATCTTTTGTACAGAAACGCCCGTTTCGATAGCTGTTGAGCTGGCAACGGAACGGTAAATCTGGGCTTTTGTAACTTGCGGTGATATTGATTGTTTGCGCATGGAGCGGTTCCTTGATGTATTCAATTGGATTATAGTTGTACTGGATGAATTGGACAATAGATCTCATTGGTTAGTATTTTAAAGCACAATCAAAAGCGTAAAATCGGTGAGAATTTTATTCTGAGGAGGAAAAATATAATGGAAAACAAATCTCAATTTCTTACTGTTGAAACTATCTGTATAAAATATAGTATTAAGTTAGAAAATATAATAGAGCTTTGGTGTGATAATAACATCCCTCTCTATATACATCTTGAAGGAAATCCGTGTCAATTATCATGTTCTATTCGTAAAGACGATGAGTCTCACTTAAAGGAGGTGTTAAACGATATTCCCACCGAGATTGGCTCGCCTAATAGTTCACTAGATAATATCGAACAGCATAAATATTTTATTGAAGACCGCAAGGTTGAAATTATTAACGAAGTTGATTTATATCAAAAAGATAAATCCCCTCTAACTAAGATAAGACAGTTTCGAATGAAAAAAGGGGCGGGTATTTTCTATATTCCCATCGGCGATGATCAGTTTTATTACGATGGTTACGCATATGGATATTGGCGGATTAAGCCTGGACCAACTACACGGTTCATAAAGGGTGATTATAAAATATCTAATTCAAATCCTTTGTTGTCGGATGACGATGTTTCAGCTTTATTGAAAGTCATAGGACATGATGAAGGGGACTTTTTGATATTTAAAGAAGCAATTGAAGTTAATAAACGTGAGCTATGTATGAATGTTGATGACATTGAAAATTTAGAGTTTGCATTGACTGGTTCATCGAAAATTGAAAAGAAAGAAAGTGAAAATCGTTATTCTAAGGTAGAGCATTTGGCTTTATATATTTTGCTAAATGAGTATTGTTTGGAAAATGATGGTAGTGTTAACTTCACAACAATGGCAGGTGTTTTAACCAGTCTGAATAAAAATAAATATGGTGGAGAATATGAATTCAAACCTGAGACTATTCGCCGTTGGTTAAAAAACATTCCAAAGTAACTTAATGTATTGAATTGATATAGCTCAGTCCACTTTGTCCGAACTCATCATCCTACATGCTGTGTTAAAAGGATGAGAGTGTTCTTTTCCTGTTGTCCTCGATACCTTATTAAGGCCTTAATAAGGTGTCTGTTCCTTTCACATCCTCGTAAACTGAGACATGCTGCTTTCACTGAAACGAAGGAGGCAACATGAAAACAACATTCAACTATCCAACACCACAAGAACGTTTACAGGTCCTGCGTAACTATGGCGAACCCCATGACCGCCTAGTACGTGAAAAGGAGCGTCAGTACATCACATCGGTATCTCGTTCAACGGCCTGGAAACTGGAGCAAGTCGGTCAGTTTCCGTTGCGTAAGTCTATTGGGTTGAAGTCCTGTGGCTGGCTGTTAAGCGATCTACTTTGCTGGATTAACGAACGTTAGCATCCAGAGATTTTGTGCATTTATTTTTGTTTTTTTTCTGAGTATCCGTGTTCATCCTGCTATTTCTGCAATTAATAGCGGAATAGCAACTTGCGCGGAACTTTTTAACGTGAATTGTATTAGAGGTGTTATATGTTTAACGGTAGTCCTTTCCCTGTAGATGCATTTCCTCAGATTATCAGAAATGCCATTTATGAAGTGGAACAGCATACGCAAGCCCCGCAAGCTTTGATCGCAGCTTCTGCTCTGGGAGTTATTTCTCTTGCCTGTCAAAACCGGATTGATGTTTGCCGGCTGAACAATCTGCGAGGCCCAGTATCACTTTTCTTACTGACACTGGCAGAATCCGGTGAACGGAAAAGTACGGTTGATAAATTGCTGATGGAGCCATTATATCAACTGGAGGAAAATTTATTTGAAAAGTACACCCATGATCTTACCGTCTGGCGAAATGATGAAGCGATTTTTAATATTGAAAAAAAATCTCTGATGTCAAAACTCAAGTCAGAAATTAGACGTAACAAAGATCATTTGGCAACAAATGAAAAACTTAAAGTGCTGCTGGCATCGCATCCTAAATCACCGGTGAGATTCAAGCAGATATTTAACGATGCCACACCCGCGGCCATTAAAGATTACCTCTGTGGCTACTGGCGATCTGTAGGCATTATGTCTGATGAGGCTGGCACTATTTTTAATGGTTACACGCTGAACGAACTGCCTTTCATCAATAAGATGTGGGATGGTGCAATGTTTCCTGTAGAAAGGAAAAGTGAGCCTGAAAAATTAATCAGAGATGCCAGAATGACACTGTCACTGATGGTCCAGCCTAATATTTTTAAGGGTTATATTAAACGGAAAGGTGATATGGCAAAGGGAATAGGTTTCTTCGCACGATGCCTAATCTGCCAGCCTGGTTCAACACAAGGCAATAGACAAATTACTAGCCCGGTTGTTTCAACCGAATATCTACCAATATTTCATCAAAGACTTATGAAGATCGTTAACGAAAGTATTGCTAGAAATAATGAAAATGATCGTCTTTGCCTCCGATTCACTGTAGAAGCAGAAAAACGCTGGATCGCATTTTCTAATAATGTCGAGTATGAAATGGGGATTCTTGGAAGACTGTCAAACTTTAAAGATTACGCATCAAAAATGGCAGAAAATATGGCAAGAATAGCCGCACTATTGCACCATTTTAATGGTGATGAGGGTGATATCTCACTTTTAACAGTTGAGGCCGCAGTAGAGATAAGTACCTGGTATGTTGGCGAGTACGTACGCTTGTTTTCTAAACCCCAGGAATTCACGCTGGCAATCTCGGAGGCGGATGAACTTTATTGGTGGATAAATAATTATTGTATTCGACTCAAGGCATCTTGGATTACTAAAAATACAGTGCTCCAATACGGCCCTAATAAATTCAGGAATCGTAGCAAAGCAAATGAGGTGCTTAATACGCTATATTCTCAAAATAGAATACTCACAGAAAAGAAAGGTAAGACAGTATTTATAGCCATAGCAGGCTCAATATTCTGACATTCTACGGTTGAACAGATATTTAATTCAAGAGTAAAAATACAAACTGAGCCTATTACCAGTAAGGGTTTGTTATCTTGATAGGTAATATATTTGTAGTCCAATCAATACCTCAATATTACTTGGTAGGATATATATGACATACGACAGTGAGTTTGGTTCACATGTAACCCTGTATAAGAATAGGATTAAACAGGTCATTGATGAAGCACTGAAAGAGCATCCTAATACAATGATTATACGTGTTGATTTACATGACCCAATAGATACGGAAAATCTGGATAATCCGTTCTTTCAACCCAGAATAGACTCTGGTGCAATATCTCGTTTTACCAGTGCATTAAAAGCAAAGCTTGAGCACCATAAGCACTTTAAAACAAAAAGGAAAGACTGGCCGGATAATCGATACTCCACCTTACGTTACGCATGGGTCAGGGAATATACCACAAATGGGAAGCGACATTACCATTTGATACTATGTTTCAATCAGGATGCTTATTATCATTTGGGGGATTACGATTTGAGTCGTAACACTTTACGCACAATGATAACAACAGCCTGGTATAGTGCGCTTGGTATCCCAATAGATGACTCTGGGAAGTTAGTTAATTACCCATTAAATGGAAAATATCTCCTCAATCGTAAACGAATCAACTTTGAGCAAACTTATAACGACTTGATGAATAGGGTAGATTATATGACTAAGGTGCGAACAAAAATCTTCGGCGATGGAGACCGTAATTTCGGTTGTAGTCGAGGTTGATTTATTTTTTACAGCCATAGCCTTTGTTATGGATGGAAAGGCTATGGCTATTGTACGATGTCTCAATTCTATGACGGATATGTTGCAAGCATTACTGGCTATTGCATAACCATCTTAGTTGACGCCTAAAGCTTTATAAACAGCGTCCACCGGGTCTGCATAAAAGCTTACCTGAAACTTGGTAAATAATTCCGTCGGTACTGTTGGGATATCCATAGCTGATGCCATCGGCAGCAGTACGCGCTTAGCTCCACTATCGAATGCTACCTGTAGACATGCTGCCAGATCCTGCACTGGTTTAATCACGCCTCCCAGTGTCATGCTACCCAGGACGACCATTTGTTCCTGTACGGGCTTAGCCAGCAGCATAGAGCAAAAGGCAATCAACGATGCAAGGCTGGTGGTTGTACTTGGCCCGGTGTTGTGAAGTTCTACCACATGCAGATGATATTCATGTTCAGAGAATTTTGCTGCTGCACTGATACGGCTCAAGTTGCCTTTGAAATAGTCGAAACCAACTCGAACAGCTTCTTTCGCTGCAGTATTCGATCCCAAGCCTGAAACGGCATGTTTACCATTTCCCGCCATCATTTGGGTTTCAAACCGGTATAGGCCAGTCATCCCTGAGTCTGCCTGAGTAACCAAATGTACTACACCAGGTTTTTGCATCCCCGCAGGAATCAGTTCGCTCCCGCCTTGTTCTGGCACACTGACGAAAAATTCTTCCAGACTGTCGTTATCGATGTAGCTGAAACTCACATCAAAGAACTCGAGGCCGCCAAGTTTTTTGAGCTGTTCTTTCACCCGGCGTCGTACTTCCATCGCATACGTCAGGCATACGCGTACATCTTCTTTATCGTAGGCCCCATCCGGATGCATTAGTTTTAACAGGCCAGATACAGTGCGGCGTACAGCAATTACATCACGCTGATTGAGGTTGTTACCCAGCTTGAAGAATTTATCAATCGCGTCTGAGAAGCTACGTTTGCGCATTTCTCGCATGTATTCGGCAAGATAGTCAGTGATCAAACCATAGCGGTTGGTGAAAAATTCCGGGCGCATTTTGGGAATTTCCCAGCCAGGAATATAGGCGTGGAAGCGATCAAAAAATGCAGTATCGATCATTACATCCGGGAACGGCGCGAGCAAATGGCTAGTTTTCACAAGCGTATCGACGCTCTGATTGATATTGCCGACAAACACCATAGAGGCTTTTCCTTCGATGGAGTCACGTCCGCGAGAGAACGAGCCGGACGCCATGTAATCCTTCATAATTTGCACGCCGTCTTTGTCTTTGAAGGTGATCCCTGCCACTTCATCGAATGCCACCACGTCCCACATGCCGACCAAACCAATCTGACGGCTGGCCATATTGTAAAACAGGTTAGCCACGGTGGTTTGCCCACCAGAAACCAGTAATGAATTCGGTGAGCACTCCTTATAGACGTGGCTTTTACCGGTTCCACGCGGTCCGAGTTCGCAGACGTTATAGTTGTTCTCCACAAACGGGATCATGCGTGCAATCAGATGCCATTTAGTGCGCGACTCAATATTAGCAGGCTCCATCCCTACAGAGCGCAGCAGCACGTCAATCCACTGGTCCCGATCAAATTGTTTGCGCGCCTCAAAGACTTCTTCCATATCCATGCTCGGCATCTGAATAGGTTTTAGCGTCATTAGTGAGAACGGAGATGTTTTTTGTCCTTCCTCGTAGAAATAGTTCACGGTGATCATGCACCAGATACCACCCATTAGTAGCTTCTCGTTATCTTTAACCATCTGCGATGGTACCAGGGCATCCTTAATGCCCAAGTTAGATAGCTGAGCCTCGTAAACGTCTTTCTTTTGATTTAGCTTTACGGTGACTTTGTCGATGATTTTGTACGAACCACGTTCACGGATCAGAGATTTTATTTTTTCCGCTTCATCGGGACGAACGTAGTTATCAGAGAGAATGCGTTTAACGGACTGTAAGCCCTGCTCAATTACTTCAGCATCATCCGACGCACAATACATCCCGAGCAAATACTCCAGCACATAGACCGGAACATTCGCCCCTTCTTTAAGTTGTTTAGTCAGGTCTTTACGCACCACGCGACCACGAAAGTGCTGATTCAATAATGAATCCAAGTCCTGAGCCAATGCAGAGGCCATTTCCATGTTATTAGCCGAGTTATCCTGCTGTTGCATAACGCCTCACTTAAAAGAAGTCATCCTGGAATGCCAGGTCGATCGTAATCGGGTAGCGACCATACTCGGTTGCGCTGTCCGCATTCTCTAGGATCAGAACATATTTGTTTTTACGATTGAATGCAGTGCCCATGAGTTTCATAGTCACATCGCGGGTGCGTTTACCCATATCGTCATTGTCGCTATCGAAGCAAACCGTTTCCGTTCCGGAGACAACCTGATTATTTTCATCAACGATAAAGATATTCAGCGTGCGCGGTTCATTGAGCTCGTCCACCGCCGTCGTCTGGATAAAACCGATTTTATCAATGCTATTAACCAGTTTTATTACGTGGTCCCGTGCAACAACTGACACTGGTTGGCGCTGTGGTTGTTTCTCGGCTGCTTTTTTCTCTAGCGTGCGAATCTTCAAGACGGGAACACACACTTCCTGCAACATGGCACCGCCATGAACGAAACGCGCACCACCTACAAAGTGGAAACGCTGTACCCCTTTGGGTAAAAGGAATTCACTCTCATCGCTTGCGCCTGCGGTATCTGCAAGTTTGCCGTGCCAGCAAAACTCACTTTCAGGCAGCTGATGCCCAATAATGAATCGCTTATTCGCTTCAATCGCATTTGAGGCTTTACTCTCCAACTTCGTTTTATCTTGCTCCACCAGCGCCTGTTGTTGGAACAGGAACCCATGATCGGCAGTGACAAAAATTCGGCTGGCATTAAATCGGTTACGTAAACGTGAGACCAGATCTTTTAGCTCAGTGATGGCACTTCGGCAGGCCTCAAACGTTTTATCTTCTGTTGCAGCCTTATCACCAATGGCATCAATAGTGTCGTGCCAGATATATACCACAGAGGCGTTGCGGATTTGATCGTTCACTTCCTGGTTGTTGGCGTTCTGCAAGTCCTTCGCTTTAAGCGCAACACCATTTACCTTTGCCAGGATAGCGGCGCGTTTTTCAAAACCGAAGGTAGACATCCCATCGGCATATACTACGCCGGAATTGTCAGGCAGATAACTCAACGACTCATGAGGCAACAATGCCGCCATACCTAGCTGCGTGTAGCTCGGCAATACTCCGGTCTGGGAGCGTAGCTCTGCACTGAAATGCTTATCATGATTGATATGTCTGCCCAGCTCTTCCGCCACTTCGTAGCGCAGTGCATCCGAGATCACGACAAATACGCGTTTCACCTGAGAGGTGTCGAACTGACGTTTAACATTATCTTTATAAAAATTATGCTGCAGGGGTATGCCGCTAAACTGCCAGCCCTGCATACGGTTTTCCGCTTCCAGTAGTTTGTTCCAGCCACGACTCAGCTCGGCTAGATACCAATTGCTGTACAACTCTTCAATGAATTTATCCAGTTCATGCAAGATCATCGCCCCTTTGCTATGCACCGGTGCGGCATATTCATTGAACAAACGATAGGTCTGATCGAAGCGATAAATTTCGTCGCAGTAGGCCTTCCAGAACGCGCCAGTATCAGGGAAATTAAACCCGTCGGTATAACGGTTACGCAAATTCAGCAAACGCTCAGCTTGGCGGATAGCATTCCAGATGGATAGATACACTGGCTGGGTCTGGCTCCAGTATTTCGCACTACGCTCTGACACCAGTGCTTTAAACGCGTCCCTGTCCAGGGTCGTGCTTTCTTCCTGTAGTTGAGTCACCAGGCCACGGATAATCAATTGCTCGATAGCTTCGAAAGTGTCACATTTTGCCAGCGCATACGGAGAGCTGTAGTTGTAATGCTCTTTCGGCTGTAGTATCTGCTGAAGATCGGCTGCACAATAATCGTATTCCGCTTTATAACGACGATCGTTCCGCCACGCCCCCATAAAGGCCAGGGCAGACGCACGACCTGCGGCAGTAGTCAGCACATTTTTACTCAACCACTCACGATGAGCGTCATCACCTTGTGCCCAAAGATCGGTACAGAACAGTTTCAGCAGCAGGTTTTCAAGCGTTGGAGCTTCTGCCTGGTATCCCAGTTCTAGACTAAGGACTTCCCAGAGGACCTTATCCAGCCCCAGCTTTTTCAGCACGGCAAAAGTATTTTCCAGAGCACTATCATCCTGATGACTTGCGGCAACGAATTGCTGGATCAGAGCAAACAGGATCTCTTTGGTTTCAAAGGTGCTGGCTCCGGCAACCACTGCCAGCATCTTTTTATCGAGGGATTTTTCTGTCTCACGTTCAGTGACCCAGCCTTTAAGTAACTGGGTACGTTTGACAGTAAAGAAGGCTTTGCGCAGCTGAACATGTTCACGCAACCCTAGCTGTGGGATGCCTAATGAATTCAGTGTAATAGAGGCATAGTCAGCGTGGAATTCGGTACTATAAAGGCGGATGTCTAGCAGCCAGTCCTGCTCGCGGGCGGGGACTTCACTGGTAAAATATAGTAAAAATTTCTCTGTTGGCTCGTCGATTTCGATTCTTTTTTTTGTGGCGATCACAGAAACGCCGCGCATATCCAGCAGCGAGACGTCGTCGAGATCCAGCTCATTGAGTGAATCGATGAAGCGTTGTTCCGGGTCGTGCCAGAAGACGATGCGATTGTCGGTAAATTTCTGACGAAGCCCTGATTCCAGTTCTTTAAATTGCATAATTAATTATCTTCTGGGGTTAAATTCATTTCTAGCCAGATAAAGTCCAAATCTCTCGGAACAGGCATTTCCCTGAACCATACATCAACTGAAGTCGCTTTCGTAATTGCAAGTAACTGCATGAATGCAGGGGTCACAACGGCTTTATAAAATTTTTTGCCGTGAACAATTGTGCGTAACTGTTCATCAACTGGCAAATCGCGGATTTCGGCCAGTTTGCTCTGGTATCTTTGTAACAGTACTGCAGGATCCAGATGTGCATGCCAACGCTCGCAATGCGCCAAAAACCCGGGCTCTGTAATCACCTGTTGAGGATCAAGAAGGTCTCGGTTAAATCCGAGCGATCGCAGTTCATCCCAAAGCGGGTTGATAATGGCCCATGCGGTACCAAACTGAATCCAACTTTCAAGATTTGCGATAATCGATGACGTAATAGCCTCTATCGCCGCTGCGCTCTCACCGGGGAGTTTGGCTCTTTGCTTGGGTGGCAGTCCAGGTAAAAGCTCACTTGGGACAACAAGATAGTTTTCGATACAGAATCTGGGTAAAACTAACAGGTTAGGCAGCTGTTGTTGCCGATGATTCAGTTGGGCATTATCCCACTCATCACGATCAACAATGCCCAGCCATGTGGGCTGCTTTGACAAAATTTCAATAACATTTCGTTTACCGCCAACTTCTGCAAGAACCCATCTTGTTTCCCATTGGGGATCAACTTTTTTTAGGAGCTGAGTAAAAACGAGTTCGTCCATTTTTCCCTCAACGACTAACGCTCTTTTACCTTCGGTGATTTTTGTCTCAAGTATGGTCTTGATATGCCACTCAAACTCCTTCATTGCTCATCACCTTTTTCAACCGAAAGAGGATAACGGAGTCCTAAACTTTCGTAGCGTTGCCAAACATCGGTAGCATGAGAAGTCAAAATGAGCTGGCCGTGCTTTTTCTCGATAATGTTTTCCAGTGTCGCAAGCAGCGGCGAAACCAGAGAAGGGTGAAGGTGCAGGTCCGGCTCGTCGATTAATACAACACCACCAGGTTGAAGCCAGCGTTGAACCATAAAGAGCATGATCAAAACCTGATGCTCACCAGAACTCAGTTCATCCAGCGTATGAGTTTCACCGTTATCCAGCCTGACCTGTTGGCGCTGCCCAGGATGAATGTCCTCTTCAATCACTTTTCCCGTGAAGAACTGATTCAGGTTTTTCATCATTTCAGGGTACAAATCGGGTAGGGTGGCTTTCATATTGAACAGCGATGCTTCGAGTTGCCCTTTCCAGTCCGAAGTTGGGGTATAGGTTGCCAGCCAGCGCTGACTAAGATCATCTTGCGCAAGTGAGGAAATGTTCTTTTTAGGTATGAGCCATCTGCGCGCTTCAGCGTCCAGATAAATAACATTAGGGGATGATACTTGCTCCGTGGTGATCACCATTTTTTGGTAATCCTGACTCCATTGTTGGAACCAAGACTCTTCAAAAAAACGTAAAGTGAATTTGCGGCCTGCACGACTTTCACCAACCCATTCGACATCTTTGTAGGTCGCAATTAAATACTCCGACCATTCCTCCGAACCCCAAAAAAGGCCTACCTGAGACTGTGTTAGTGGATTGAGGTCATCTATAACAACAGCGACACCTTTCCATCGTTCTAACCATTTCCGAGACTCGTGAGATGTTGGTAGAGGTTTGGATTGCTCAAGCCAGAATCCCAGTGCTCCCCAAAGCATCGCGATGGAACGAAGAAGCGTCGATTTACCACAACCGTTCGGACCGGTGAGTAGTACGCTCGATTCAATCTCTCCCGACCAGTCACTCTGGAAACTAATCTCACCGTCGGCCAAAGGACCAACGGCCTGTGTATAAATCGCCGCTATTTTCATCAAATATCCTCAGGTGCGCTGCCGGTAATAGCCTTCACATCTGCCAGCAGATCGCCAAATTTGCCGTAGTTAACCTTAACGCCGTCATCCAGATCAATAGTGATACGTCTATCAGCATAGTGGCGCAAGCGGTCATCGAAGTTACGCAACTCGTTGAATTTTTTGCTCAATCCATCGATCTCTTTTTTCAGGCGTGTGGTCGCTGCGCCCGATTCGGCACTTTTGAGCTGATCGCTAACCAGATCGATATTGCCCTGGTAGCGTGCCAGCAGTGGGACCACATACTCGGTACGCATACGCGACAGGGTGGCGTCATTATAGCGGTGCAGATAGACCAGGCACTCAAACGCTTTTTCTTTACCGGAGCTGAACAGCCAGTAAATAGGGCGCTTCTTGTACATTTTCATGTGATCTTTCCAGAACTGAGTGGAAAGATAGCGGCGAATGGTGTCCAGAGAAGACTCGCCTTTTTTCGGTTTGATTGCATACAAACAGAGGCTTTCGGCTATGAAGTCGAGGTTTTCCTGCAGATGCTCTTCACCCCAGACGGTGCGGACGAACTCTTTTACACGGGCGGTGACATCGTCGTCGAACCAGTCGGAATCCATCAATGGCAGTATACCGTCTTCGTCGGCAGGGAAGGTTTTGTAGGCACCTTCAGCAACTAATTCTGCAAAACCTTTGTTGCCTTCGTGGGCGTAGACCAGGCCTTCACGATCAAGGGAGTAGCGGCCCATCATGCAACCGATGATTCCGCTAATATATCTAGAAATGTATTTTGAAATAAATCTATATTCAATTACATTTTTTCCTTGATTATCAATTGTAACGTCAGAATATAAAGGATTGCATTCAAGGGTTATATTTTCTAATGATACATCACTATTAATAATACCAGTTGTTTTGTAAGTATCATTTAGAATGACATTGATTCTCTCTTCTTTTTCCTTTGCTTCATTAACAATTTCAAATGATTTTTCAATTATTCTTTTTACATGTTCTGATATTAAAAATGAGTCGAAGGATGAATTATAAAAAACGAAGTCCTTCGATATTTCAATTGAGTCATAATCCTCTTTTGTAAGTTTAATAAGATCCTCAACTAGGATAGAGGTATCAATGCATGGTTTGAGATATGGGATTTTTGATATCTGGCCACTTTCATTAGAGAGTGTTGGTGAAATTATTCCCATCAGATGTTTAAATACATTAGAGTTTAAAATAGATAATGTTGATAATTTATCTTTTTCATTATCAATGAATAAAGACATGCCTTGAGCATCAAATATTGCACCTTGGGGCTGAAATCTAAAAGAGGTATTTTCACTAGCTATCTTTGACCAAGTCAGACTTTCCTTAAAGTAATAACCTTGACTTACTAATCTTCCCATAGAGGTCCCAATAGTATTTAAATAATCCGCCCACTCTCTTAGCTCTTTTCCATTGTTTTCCCAGTTAATTATATAATGATGATTACCATACCACTTTTTAAATCCGCCACCTTTATTGTATGGGAACCATTTTAACCCTGAATTTTTTGCTTTTTCGATATCGCCAAATGAATAACCTATTTTCTTGAAACAGACTTCCCACCAATAGCGTAAAAAACGATCATTATCGCTTGTGGATAGCCCTTGTCTGGCAACACCGACATCGCCGATGCTAGGATTTTCCTTGAAAAGGCTAAATATATCGTCCCCTGCCCAAAAAGCTATTGGCATTCCTGCTATAGATCTAAAGTTATTTTGTTTGGGAGTGTAATATGTTGCTTTTTTAATATCATTAACACTGCCTCCATTATTATTTCTAAGGTTTTGATAAACCCCCCGATACATAGGTTCCTTATGATTTAAAATAGAGAACATGCAAGCTTGGACAACTTCCCCTGAAATCTCATCAAATACACCGCTACCTAAATGCGATAGACAAACTATTGCTTGCTCGTCAATAACATATTTCCTGGTATCTTCAAAAGAGCTTAAAAACATCCATGACTGCATGTTTATGTGGGCATAGAATTTATTTTCCTTGCAAAGAGCGCTAGATTGCTCCATAAATAATGAAAATAGATCTGCTTTAGAAAGATGATAATGTGATCTCGCATATTCTTTTATTACTTTATTCATTCCCCGCTTACCCATATACGGCGGGTTTGCCACCACCGCATCATAACGCTGCGCCAGAATCCACGCCTGCTGGATATACGGGATCAGCTCCGCCGCAGCTTCTTTCTGCTGAATATCCCCTTCAACAGCCAGACGATACAACCCATCTAGGAACGCTTTCAGCGCCGCTTCATCTTCATGTGAAACCTGAATCAGCGATCCCAACGTTTTTGCGCTGGTAAACAATGCCAGCGTTCGCATCAGCAGCTTATATTCCGCGCTGTCGGTATTGGTCAGTGCCGCCCCTTCTGCAAACATATCTCCCATGCTGCCGCGCTGTACCTGCTGGTGGTAATTCAGCTTGCTCCAAAGTTCAGCGATATCCAGCTTACTTTCCTGCAGAGAAACAATATTCAAACGCACACCACGGCCCAAAATGCGTCGGTCATCCTGACGCGCCAGCATCAGCATCGCAAAACCAGAAAGCTGTGCGGCGCGGTCGTCGATATCCAGCCCGAAGATATTGTTTTCCAGAATCAGCTGCGGAATATCACGGGTGCGGTAGCCACGCTCTTCGTAAATTGCTTTCAGTACGTTATAGGCTTCGGTCAGGATATGCCCGGAGCCGCAGGCTGGGTCCAGCACCTTGATGCTTTCTGGTTCAATGCTTGATGGGGTGATTGCTGCAAGCTGTGCCTGAACTTCTGGCGTCTGTTCTGCGGGCTCAATGTAGTACGGCATTTTGCCTTTCAGGCTGGAGTCCGGGTAGGTTTGCAGCCACTGGCGACCCACCGAGTTCTGCACCAGGTACTGCACAATCCAGTTCGGAGTAAACAGCTGGGTAGCAGCAGGAATATCTTCGCTCTTCACCACTTTACCGATCACATCGTCTTTTTTCTCGGAGATGTAGAACTGATACAGCCAGCCGATCACTTCGACCTGTTCCCAGTCTTCTTCAGGAATGGTGTCTATCAGCCCACGCAGAATGGAGTCGGTACGGGTCAAGTTGTCCGGCAGTACCAGTTCGATATCATCATTGACGGCTTCAAACAGGAAAGGCATCGCGCCATGTAGTGCATGGCATTGTGCCAGCAGCAGTTCACGATACAGTTCTTCGTCACGATCGCCTGCCAGCTTCATTTCCACCAGGCGCGATTTGTCCAGCCCCAGAGCATCAGCCACTTCCGGCACATGATCCAGAACCTCAAAACCGCCTTCCAGTGTCGGATTTGTATGAGACAGTATACGGAAGCCGTGATCCAGATAACCGTGCAGCTCCATATAACGGATGGCGCAGAAGCGGTTAAACCAGGTGTAAGCGATGTGCTCTACCAGCACCTCGTAACCCTGTTTTTCTGCTCGTTTAACCAGGCGTTCACGACGCGTGACTAGAGACTTAGCAAGAGAAAATTGTCCATAACGTACGTTTTCGCCTAGATCAGTGGCTTCAGCAATCAGTAGATTGCCTTTTTTATCCGCACTGATACCCAGTGTGGTCAATTTTTGTATGACCGCATCGCGGAACTGCTTACGTGCCACTGGGGCGTATTTTTTGATGTTTGACGTATTCATGTGAAGTCCTGAATAGGGCAGACAGCGTCTGCCCTGAAAATGGGGGAATTACTGAAGTTGTACGCGTTCGCCTGCGTTAATGGCATCCATCAGTGTTTTGCGTAATTGTTCCAGCGCTTTATCGACCTGTTCGGCGTTATCCAGCGTTGTCACGCCAGCAGCTCGTTCCATCGTTTTACGTGTGTTCACGTAGATGGTTTTTTTCAGCTTGGGTTCAGGCTTAACTATTGGGTCGATAATCCCTGGCTGAGGGGCGGGTTTTGGTTCAGGCACTTTCTTACGCTGTTCTTCAACCCAGCCGTTCAGTCGTTCGTTCGCTTTAAATTGTAACGCCCGAACCTCAGCCTGCTCTTCCATAATCTGTGGGATCAGACCGTTCTGCTCCACTTTCTTACGCGATTGCTGCATCGGGTGTAAAAGCGAGTGCTGCAAGTCAGCAGGGACGTGCATCTCCAGCATGCTTTGCTTCAGCTCATTGATATGATTATCGATCTGTAGCAGCGCATGGCTTCGGTATTCTTCCACCAGACGTTGGTTGATGGTTTCAACGGTTTCAATCAGCGGGATAATCCGGTGCAGCTCTCCGTAAGGTCGTGCCTTACTGTAGATCCCTTCCAACTCCTGCAACGCCTTTTGGGCCGCTTCGTCTTTATCCAGGGCGTTACGGTTAGCTTTAAAACTGCCGTTCAACGCGGCACTCAGACGTTGCCAGGTCGCATATTGGTTTTTGTAGAAGCTGACCAGATCGTCCCAGTCTTCTGCGAAATCTTCGAGGTCGCCAGCCGCTGCGGTAACTTTTTCAATAACGGCATACTCTTCTTTCTCACTGAGAATCCCGTTCAGCAATACCAGGCCTTCTTCAATCTCTTTACGGCCTGGGTTTTGTCCACTTTCGGCACGCGTTTTAAAGACAGTCAGTTCACTCTTCCAACGGCCAAAGAGTTCGCGAATATGAGAGACCAGAGACTGCTCTTCACGCTCGTTGAAGGGTTCCCCGGCAATATCGGCCATCAACTGCGCGGCTTTGGTTAACTGCGCTTCGTCATGGCGACGAATTTTAAGTAGTCGTAAATCACTGTAGCGACGTGAATTATTAAACGCATCCCACGCCTGTTTCAGAGCGATTTCGCTACCCTGTAAGTTGAAACTGTATTTTCCGCTACGCGCCAGTCGAGCCACCAGCAGTTTGACTTCATCTTCCGGCCAGCCAAATGGGCGACGGCCAAACGTGGTGAGAATGTCTCGCAGATAAACTGGCTTGTGAGTATCAATACTCATGCTGATCCAGTTATCCACTTCACGCATCGCCTCCGGGTTAGACTCTTCCATTTCTCCCAAATCAAGCTGGGTATCATTTTCTACCGTCAGCAATGCATGGGTTTCACGGTTTACATCCCCGGTGCTGAGACGCAACATTTTCAATTTGGAGAAACTGTTTTCGATTACATAGCTGCAGGCGGCATCAACAATCGTCGATGGTGAGGAGGATTTTTTATCCAGCCGTTCCCCCAACGCCCAGACATCGGCCTGCGCCAAAAGGGCTTCAATCTGCGTTTTGAGTGTTTTTTCGCGCATGCCATTCTCACGGCCTTTTTCGGCCAACAGCGCTGCTTGCTCTGGGCGTTGCCCACTTTGCTTACTGAGGAAAGATTTGGTCTGTGCATACATGGTCAGGTCTTGCCAGGTACGAGCTTCATCAGGCAAACAAATCAGAATGCAGTCTTTACTGTCCGTCATCAGCAGACTGTTGGAATGTGCACTTCTATAGCTTTCGTAGTTCGAATCCAGCGGCGTAAGGACTTTAACCACCAGATCGTTGAGATTCGCGCCATCCAGCGGGTGTCCGTTACAGAAACGACTGATATCAAAATCCTGCTTGTTCGCCGGATAACGATACTTTTTGTTCTTCAGGATCTCGTCAAAAATGATAGTCGAGAGCTGTTTATTGATGGTGGTGAACTCAATGTCGATATTGCGAATTTCGTTTTCGATCTCTTTTTCTTCATTGGTGAGGAAAACGAATTTGTCATCAATACGCGAGATCAGCATCTCAGCCTGCAGACGATTGAGGCTGGCTTCAATCTGTCGACGCAGTTCCACTTTATCAGTATCAATACGATCGATGGAGAGCGTGACGAGGTTATCAAGAGTACTTTTCAGGACGTCAACGTAGCGGATCAGGAACAGCGTCTTCAACAGTTTACCGTCAAATTCTGTCAGCGATGAAGACTGGCAGGCCTGAATAATGGTGCGGCTAACCGCTGGCTCCAGGAAACTTTCAATCGCGGAATAGAATCGCCAGAACGGAACCAGGCTATCCAGTCCATCGGCAGAGATTTGCACAGCTGCTGACTGGAAGGCATCCAGCAGAGAGCGTTCCCCCATTGCCAGCTGCTTACCGGCGGCCCCTTTGGTACGGATTGATTCAAAGACCTTTTGTAGGATCTGGTAGTGCCATGGCACAAACGGATAGTTATCAACGAATTCTTTGCTGTTGGTGTAAGCGCGCAGCGTGGCTGTGGTTGTTGTGTCGAACGCCAGCTGGTTACGTAAAATGTCGCCTTTTTCCTGCCAAACGGCTTCCAGCGCCGGTTTCGCCGCTTCGGTTTTCACCAATAGTCGTTTCTGGATAACTTCTGAAGTATTGGAACTAGAAAGCTGTAAGCGTGTGGAGAAACGTCCCTGAATTTTGGAGAAGTCCTGACCGTCGCGGCTACTCATACCGCCAATCGCGGCATTGATGTCAGCCTGGGAGGTGACAATCACCCATGCGCGACCACCGCAGATAACGCCCAGGTTTTCGGTGATAGTTTGCAGCTTCAGCATCATCTGGGCATCTTTGCCAATGAACTGACCAACCTCATCGACCATAAACAGAATGTTACGGTTGCCCTGATTGTCGAGCCACTCTTTCACCCACGTACAGAAGTTCTTAATATCCAGCGGGAAGTTCTTATCCAGTTGTTCGATCCATTGACGAGAGGATTCCTCGCTCTGCTTGGTTGCGATGCTTAATGCCTGCGCCATCTGATCGTTGATCATCAGATAGACATCGCGTTCATCTTCCCAGTGAGAACCGGTAATGTCTGCAAAGGCGGTTTTAAACGTATCAAACTGACCGCGTTTATCGAGCTCGCGCTCCAGGTGTGCAATGTGCGGGAAGTCCCCGCAATAGCCTGCCAATTCATTAAAGACTTTCAGGAAAACTTTGAGGATCGCATCAACGCCATCTTCAACGTTTGCGCGCGAATCAATATTGAACAGCACCACATCGGTCGGGTGTTGAACCGCTTTGCGAATATCGGCCAATAACAATGCATCGTCGATTTTCTCTTCAAAGAAAGAGAGTGCATTGCGTGTTACGCCATTGTGGCTGACTTCGCGGTTCGCCAACAAATAAGAAAGGATTTTAATGAAGTGAGATTTACCGGAGCCAAAGAAGCCGGAAACCCAAACCCCCATCTTATCGGCAAGTTGCAACCGACCGGGGCCTGTGGCGGGAGCATACACCTCGAAAAACTGGCGTAGGTGGCCGTCCAGCTCACGGGTGATGACATACTCATCCAGTTCAACCCAGGCACTTTCGTCATCGGTCTGCTCGGCTTTAACCACGCCGTTAATATTACGTTTTAGCGGTTTTTCAAAAATCTGTTCAATATTCATTGCTGTCGTCTTTTAACGAGGGTTCAAAATCGCCGCAGGACCGGTTTCTGGTACCAGTCTGAAGGCTCGGTAATAGTTACGGGAGTTAATGCCAGCTAGCGGAGACAAGTCATATCCGCTGTAATTGCCAGGATAGAACATCAGAAGTGGCGTAAAACCCATTACATCCTGTAAAGCACTCATGAGCTCATGCCCGCGCACCAACGGCCAGGCGTTGCCGAGCCCAGTCAGAATGACAAATTGCTGGGCGGGAAGATCTACCGTACGGGCAATATATTCAGCGATTTTTTTCTGGCTGAGTGGCGCTGCCAGATGCTTTTTCAATGTTTCCAGCCCAAGTTCAGGTTCACGCTGGCAGATACGCTCGAATAGTTTACGTTCCTCCAGCATGTCGATGATGACCTGAAAAATATTCAATTGGGTGAATGTATATTTTTTTTCTAGTTTCTTAAAAAGAAACGCCAGGTACTCACGTACCTGCAGCTCCTGCTGTGCCGGATAATCAAAAATCCAGAAGCCAATCTCATTACCGGAGCCCTGGTTTTTTAAAAAACGGTCGTCGCCGATGCGTTCTTCTAACTGCTTTAAACGGTAATCAAGGATTGGGTCATTCATGCATTACCCTCCAGGATTGGTAGTAGTTCTGCTTTGTTTAATCGATGCAACGCCGCAGCGACATCAGGTAACAGGAAAACTGTTTGAAGATTGCGACGGCGTGGGGTGTCCAGGTATCCGGCTTCTGCGAGGGCCTTAATCAGGTTATTGCCCATTTTTTGAATAGAGGAATCAGAAAAAGCCCCCAGTTCGGGGTGCAAACGAAGATTCTCATCAACAAACTCACTCCAGCAATTTATACCAAGCTTTTCTTTAAACTGCTGGCGTGCCGGGTTCACGACATCAGCCATAAAATCCGCGACAATCGGCGACTGAATCATTAGAGCCACTAGAAGCATTTGCAGACGTTCACTTTCACTCCCATCGGCAATCAGTTGCCAGCACTCGCGATCCAGCGTCATTAGTCGAAGTTTTACTGTTCTGGCATAGCGATTCGCCGTGCTGGTGGAGGATGCCTGAAGGATATTTTCATCGATTATTTGCTGTTGCCAGGTCGTTTCGTCTGGTTCAGAAAGCAGCAGCTCAGCAATAATCCTGCTCTCACGAACCATCAGCGAGCCGCCCAGCAGATCGCCAATCCAGCGTTTATCATTTTTAATCATGGTAGTTGTCATCAAAAATCCGGAATGCTGCTCGCAAAAAATCAAGTAATGATTGTAATCGGCATGCAGGGTAGATGCCATGACTATGGTCACCCCATTCATGTGATTTATTCATGCTGGTTATTGACTGATCGCGATCATAGATTCGAATCGTGGTTAGACGGTCTTACTCCAGTTATCGACTCTTCACAGGGCGATATCACAGCGAGTTATTAACGATCATTCCCGAGTGTTGAAAATCGGTCTTCAAGTTAATCGTGTATAGGCCTTATCTGTGTCGATTTAATGGTACAGCCAGTATGAACAAGGGAATCCAGGAACGTACGTCCTTAATTTAAATAATTTTTCGATATATATCATGCTCTTGAATGCACCAGTATAACGGCGAGTCCATCAAGGATTCGCCGTTTTTGTTTTCTTTGTCTCGGGAGATGTCATGAAAAATAAGGAAGGCCAACAGTCCCTGCAGGACTCGCTTACGGGTTTGCCGGAATGGGCCTCAGAGCGGGTCATGCAGCAGATACGTCAGCTCACAAACTACGAACCAGCGATCGGTATTATGGGAAAAACCGGGGCGGGGAAATCGTCACTCTGTAATGCGTTGTTTGCCGGTGAAGTATCGCCGGTCAGCGATGTGGCGGCCTGCACCCGTGAACCTTTACGCTTTCGTCTGCTGGTTGGCGACCGCCATATGACGCTGGTGGACCTGCCCGGTGTGGGCGAAAGTGGCGCTCGCGATAACGAATATGCTGCGCTGTATCGCGAACAGCTTCCCCGGCTTGACCTGGTGCTGTGGCTGATTAAGGCCGATGACCGGGCGCTGGCAGTGGATGAACACTTTTATCATCAAGTGATTGGGGAGGCATACCGGCATAAGGTGCTGTTTGTTATCAGCCAGTCGGATAAGGTCGAGCCCACCAGCGGTGGGGGGCCATTGTCCAAAGAGCAGAAGCAGAATATCAGCCGTAAAATCTGTCTGCTGCATGAGCTGTTCCAGCCCGTACATCCAGTGTGTGCCGTGTCGGTCCGTCTTCAGTGGGGACTGCGGGTGATGGCCGAGCGAATGATTAAGTGCCTGCCACGTGAGGCCACCAGCCCGGTGGTGTCGCAACTCCAGCCTTCCTTTCGCACGACGGTAGTCCGGGAACAGGCGCGTAGCGATTTTGGTGAAACCGTCGGTGCTGTACTCGATAGCATCAGTGCCTTTCCCCTGATACCCGCCCCGGTGCGGGCCGTCATTCAGGCCGTGCGCACCACCGTGGTGTCAGTGGCCCGTGCCGTCTGGGATTTCTTCTTCTGAGTATTTAACCCATCCCTGTTATTTCCCTAACCCTGTCGCCGATGCGACGGGGATTTCTTTTATTTGTTTTCCCATTATGAGGAGTCTGCTTATGACCCGTCTGGCTTCGCGCTTTGGCGCAGCAAACCTTATCCGTCGCGACCGCCCGTTAACCCGTGAGGAGCTGTTTCGCGTGGTGCCCAGTGTGTTCAGCGAGGACAAACATGAATCCCGCAGTGAGCGTTATACCTATATACCTACCATCTCCCTGCTCGACAGCCTACAGCGAGAAGGCTTCCAGCCATTCTTTGCCTGTCAGACCCGCGTGCGTGACCCCGGTCGTCGTGAACATACAAAGCATATGCTGCGTCTGCGGCGTGAGGGGCAGATTACCGGTAAACAGGTACCAGAAATTATCCTGCTCAACTCCCACGATGGCACTAGTTCGTATCAGATGTTGCCGGGACTATTTCGTGCGGTTTGTCAGAACGGGCTCGTCTGCGGTGAGTCGTTTGGCGAGGTGCGGGTGCCACACAAGGGGGACGTGGTGAGTCAGGTGATTGAAGGCGCGTATGAGGTGCTGGGGATTTTTGACCGGGTGGAGGAGAAACGGGATGCCATGCAGTCGTTGCTGTTGCCACCCCCGGCACAGCAGGCACTGGCAAAAGCCGCCCTCACATACCGCTTTGGTGAAGACCACCAGCCGGTGACTGAATCGCAGATCCTCTCCCCTCGCCGCTGGCAGGATGAGAGCAATGACCTGTGGACCACGTACCAGCGTATTCAGGAGAACCTGATTAAGGGCGGGCTCAGTGGCCGTAATGCCAAAGGAGGACGGTCACATACCCGTGCCGTTCGCGGTATCGACGGGGACGTGAAACTTAACCGGGCACTGTGGGTGATGGCGGAAGCCCTGCTCACGCAACTGCAGTGACCGTTTAATGTTGCTGCTTTGTTAATATCGGACACCACCTGTCCGCATCGCACCGTGCTGACGGTCCTCACTCACCGAGGGAAGGCCTGTAACCCCCCGCTGCCTCTGGCTTTTGCAGAAATGAAAAATAGTTTCTGTGGTGTCCATACCCTGTCCGACCCCCTCTTTAAAGTAATCACATCATTTTCAGTCAGTTAACTTTCACGGAGAACGTCTCATGACACAGGCAGAACGCCGCCATGACCGGCTGGCTGTCAGGCTGTCACTGATAATCAGCCGTCTGGTGGCAGGGGAAACGCTGAGTGTGCGTAAGCTTGCCGCTGAGTTTGGTGTGTCGGTGCGCACGCTGCGGCGTGATTTTCGTGAGCGGCTGATGTATCTGGACCTGGAGTATCAGTCCGGATATTGCCGCTTACGCACTGCGGGCAGTGAGACGCAGATGGTGCCCGACGTGCTTATCTTTGCCCACCGCAGCGGGATGGCCGGTCTTTTCCCTGGCTTTGACCGTCGTCTGGTAAACGCACTGCTGATGTGCGATGAGTCTCCCTGCGTAATCGCACCCGCCAGTCCGGCTCCTTCGCCATCAGGCGCATTGTCTTTCTGGCGACTGATTCAGGCCATTACCGGGCGCAGGCGGGTGACTCTGATTGCCGAGGGGCAGCGCTGTGAGCGGCTGGCTCCCTGCCGGTTACTTATCCACCAGCAGGCCTGGTATCTGGTGGCAGAGCACGACGGACATATCGCCGTATTCTCCCTGGATGAAATCCATCTGGTTCAGCCCCTGCAGGAGACTTTCCGGCGTAACGACAGTCTGTGTCGTCTTGTTGAAGACCCGGGCTTTATTCAGTCCTTACCCCATTTTCGCTTTATCCAGCAGTCACTGCTTACGTTTGTTCCGGCCAACAGCTCACCAGAATAGCGCAAGCGTTGTTATCAACCCGGCAACAGGGAGGAGCCCTATGCCCGTTATTGCCATTATCGCCATTGTTGTCATCGTCATCATTCTGAACAAAACCGGGGTGTCCGACAGTCTCGCGGCCCTGACCCTTGCCACTGTTGCCGCACTGCTGACGGGAGGTGGCGCAGCCGGTGCTGCCAGTGTCGCGCTGACACCGTTCGTCGGCGTGCCGGTGGGTATTTTCGTGGGCATTTATGTCTTTGCCAAAGTGGTTCGTCTGATTTCAGGAAAAAAATAATGAAACGTAAAACACTGCCTCTGCTGGCGCTGGTTGCCACCACTCTGTTTCTCATCGCATGCGATGACAGAAGTGATGACCTGAAGGCCATCAGTAAATTTAAGGACCTCACCCCACCGCGTTTCAGTGATGTGGTCAGCCACCAGGATGATGTCAGCGAAGAATGGTCACAGGTTGACTACTTATCCGGTCCCACCTTGCAGGTTTTACGTACCCGCCAGTCGCCCGATGGCTGCGAGGATGGCAGTTACTACTACCTCGTGGATATGCAGGAAAAAACCGTCCAGCCACTGATGAATGCGCTGTGTATTGCCGATAACATCAAACTGGAATACCAGGAGGTGACGGACCCGTATACCAAAGAAAAATACTTTGAGTACGCCCATGACGGCAAACTGATGGGGCGACTGCTGATACCCTCAAACCCTGAGAACTAGGAATAAAACAACGACAAAGGAGACAAGAATGACAATACTTTCACTAAGTCGGTTTATGCTGGCGGGTGTACTGCTCGCGAGCTTTAATGCCTCTGCTATCCCGGGGTTCTGGCAGCAGGGTTACGGTCAGGGCAATACGGAATACAGCGTGACCGAAGCCAGCGGAAAGACGTTTACCATCAACTGCACAGGGAACCCGGACCAGAATGGTTTCTATCAGCATTCAGTCTTTCTTACCCTTGCCGATGACAAGATGGTCAGTTCGCACGATGACGACACTACTATCACCGTAGTGATGGATCACCAGCAGTACATTATTCCGTCCAGCCTAGGCTGGCGTAACGGCGATAACGCCTGGTTTGACTTCATCAGCAATATCTCTGAGGCCGGGCAGTTCGACGTCTACGTCAATGACCACAAAGCAGGGACCTTCACTGCGGACCGGAAGAACGCTGAGAAAGTTCTGTCCACTCTCGGAGACTGCAGCAACGACTGATAGTAGTATCTTCCCCAGCAAATCCACCCCGACAGCTAGCAGGCTGCCGGGGTTTTCTTTTATCAGGAGCCCGAAAATGACCCAATCCGTGTTGCTGCCACCGGGGCCTTTCACCCGGAGACAAGCGCAAGCGGTCACTACCACGTACAGCAATATCACACTCGAAGACGACCAGGGCAGTCACTTCCGTCTGGTGGTTCGTGATACTGAAGGCCGGATGGTCTGGCGGGCATGGAACTTTGAGCCGGATGCCGGTGAAGGTCTTAACCGCTATATCCGCACCTCAGGCATCCGTACAGACACGGCCACCCGCTGATCGCGAAGCATTTACCCGCATTCACCTCCCCGAACACACTTTATATCCCCATACGCCAGCCATCGCCGCTGGCGTTTTTATTGACGGAGACATACCCATGACAACACAGACGCAGCACGACCTCGCACCCGCTAACCAACCCGAATTTGAACTGACCGTCACGCCGGTCCCCGATGAACAGCGTATCGATTTCTGGCCACAGTACTTTGGCGCTATCCCGCAGTGGCTACTCCTGGAGCCGCATATCTTCGCCTGGATGGACCGCTTCTGTGAGGGCTACAGCGGTGGTATCTGGTCGTTCTACACCCTCAGCAATGGCGGCGCATTTATGTCCCCCGAGCCTGACAACGATGAGACATGGCGTCTGTTTAACTGCCTGAACGGTAACGATGCCCAAATGAGTGCAGAAGCAGCAGGTATTGCTGTCTGCCTGATTGCGTATAGCCACCATGCCTGCCGTACAGAATGTGACGCGATGACCGCACACTATTACCGCCTGCGGGAGTATGCCATGCAACATCCAGAGGCTCACGCCATTCTGCGTATTATCGACTGACCGAAGGAGCAACAGATGAAACAGCTTTCCTTTTTACCCGGCGAGATGACGCCACAGGACCGGCGTCTCATTCAGCGGGCGCTCAGGGCTCTGGACCGCCACCTGCATGAGCCCGGCGTAGCCTTCACCTCTACCCACGCCGTACGTGAATGGCTGCGACTGCATATGGCCGCGCTTGAGCGGGAAGAGTTCCGGGTGTTGTATCTGGACAACCAGAATCAGTTGATTGCCCATGAAACGCTCTTCACCGGCACGATTAACCGCACCGAGGTGCATCCCCGGGAGGTGGTCAAACGTGCTCTGCACTTCAACGCGGCGGCGGTGATACTCGCGCATAACCATCCTTCCGGCGAGACGACACCTAGCCAGGCCGACAAAACCCTCACGCAGCGACTGGTTCAGGTGCTTCAGCTGGTGGATATCCGCGTCCCTGACCACCTGATTGTCGGTGGCAGGCAAATCTATTCGTTCGCAGAACACGGTCTGTTGTGAGGTATGACATGAAAATTATCAGTAAACGCCGGGCAATGACGATATACCGCCAGCATCCTGAGTCCCGGATCTTTCGCTACTGCAGTGGAAAATATCAGTGGCACGGTAGCGTCTGCCATTACACCGGCAGGGATGTGCCGGATATCACAGGAGTCCTCGCGGTATACGCCGAACGCCGCCAGGACCGTAACGGGCCTTATGCCTGCCTAATGAGTATTACCCTGAACTGACAATAAAAGGAGAGCCGCCATGACCCACATCAACTGGGGCCTGCAGCGGGCTATCACGCCGCGCCTGGGAGCCCGTCTGGTGCAGGAGGGTAACCGACTGCACTATCTGGCTGACAGGGCCAGCATCACCGGCAGGTTCAGTGACACCGAATGCCGGAAGCTGGATGAAACATGCCCGCACTTTATCCGCCAGATGGAGTCGATGCTAACCACCGGTGAACTCAGTCCCCAACACGCCCACTGCGTCACCCTGTACCACAACGGTTTCACCTGCGAAGCCGATACTCTTGGCAGTTGCGGCTACGTATACATCGCCATTTACCCCACTCAGAGTTAATTACCTTCACGAGAGTAAACATGAAAACTTTACCTGCAACAACTCAGCGGGCGGCGAAGCCCTGCCTAGCACCCGTGGCTGTCTGGCAAATGCTACTGACCCGCCTGCTGAAACAGCACTATGGTCTCACCCTCAACGACACACCGTTCAGTGAGGAACGTGTTATACAGGAACATATCGATGCCGGAATCACGCTGGCTGATGCCGTGAATTTTCTGGTGGAAAAATACGAACTGGTGCGTATCGACAGGAAGGGATTTAACTGGCAGGAACAATCCCCTTATCTCCGGGCTGTAGACATTCTGCGAGCACGGCAGGCAACTGGCTTGTTGCGGCAAAGCCGTAAAAATTCGGTACGGTGAATATTACAGGCAGTGCTACTGGCTTTCATCACTATCCGGGGATGCTGGCAGCGAGATGAAGAGGGCAGGGTAGCAATTCCTTACCTGACCCATTACCTGACCCAAATTGCATCCAAAGAAAAAGGAGTTAGACGATTTCTCATCTAACTCCTTGTTTTATCTGGTGGCCCCTGTTGGGTTTGAACCAACGACCAAGCGATTATGAGTCGCCTGCTCTAACCACTGAGCTAAGGGGCCTGTGGCGCGGGATTATAAAGTAACTTGCGGATGCAATCCAGCTATCCACCACTGTTTGTCTGTTTTTTAGGCATCAGGTTAAATGTAGAAATGATTGAATAACAAACTATTATCCTGCCACCTGCCACCTGCCACCTGCCACCTGCCACCTGCCACCTGCCGCCTGCCGCCTGCCGCCTGCCACCTGCCACCTGCCACCTGCCACCTGCCACCTGCCACCTGCCACCTGCCACCTGCCACCTGCCGCCTGCCGCCTGCCGCCTGCCGCCTGCCGCCTGCCGCCTGCCGCCTGCCGCCTGCCGCCTGCCGCCTGCCGCCTGCCGCCTGCCGCCTGCCGCCAGCATCCAGCATCCTGCGCCTGGCCATTCCATTCTCTTCTCTGAATCGGGTTGTTTTTGGTTCAGCAACCTGGCTAATCTGTTCTTTATCCTGTCCGGCAAGCCGTCAACAAAAGCGCGGGCCGTTATGTTCATCCCTTACAGAGACTGACCGTGGCCGATAATCTTTCCTCATCTGAACGCCGTCGGCTAAAAATGGCGGCCTTAATAACCCGGCTGGCGCCAGGCAATGGTTACACCCAATCGGCTTTGGAAGAAGTGCGGCTGCTGCGTTCTGATGTGCCGCTGGAGAGAACGCCGGTGCTGTATGAGCCTTCCATCGTTATCGTCTGCCAGGGACGCAAGCGGGGTTTCCTGGGCGACAACGTTTATATCTACGATGCTCAGCAGTTTCTGGTGGTGGCCGTGCCGTTGCCTTTTATCAGCCAGACAGAGGCCTCAAAGGAAGAACCGATGCTGGCCGTGGCGCTGCGCCTGGATTTACAGGTGCTCGCGGATTTGCTGGTTACGCTGCAACTGCCCTTTGCGGCGGAGGTGGAGCCGGTAAGTATGCTGTCCACGCCGCTTGATGAGCGTCTGGGAGACAGCGTGTTACGCCTGCTTGAAGCGTTGCAGTCGCCGCAGGAGACTCAGGTTCTTGCGCCAGGGCTGCTGCGTGAAATTTACTATCGCGTACTGGTCAGCGAGCAGGGCGCTGCGCTGCGGGCCGCATTAACGAATCAGGGATACTTTGCGCAAATCGCGCGCGCGTTACAGATAATGCAAACCCGCTATCAGCAGCATATGGAAGTAGCCGACCTGGCACGTGAAGTGGGAATGAGCAGCGCGAATTTCCATGCGCGATTTAAGGCCGTCACGCAAAGTTCGCCAATGCAGTATCTCAAGTCTTTGCGCCTGCATCAGGCCAGGCTGTTAATGGTGCGACAGGGATTTTCTGCCGTCGCGGCTTCGGCAGAGACGGGCTATGAAAGCCCGTCGCAGTTCAGCCGGGAGTTTAAGCGCTTTTTTGGCCGAAGCCCGCAGCAGGAGGCGCAGTATATGCAGGAAATATTACGGCTGGCGCCGGCTTGTAGCCTGGCCGGGTCATATCAGTAAGGACTGGCGGTAGGGCGGATCACCAGCTCGCTGACATCCACTTCATCAGGCTGAGCAATAACCCAGGCGATAGCACGGGCGACAGCGTCGGCATCAAGCGCCACGCGCCGAAACGTTTTCATCGCCTCACGAGCGGATGCGTCACTGATCGTCTCCGCCAGTTCAGACGTCACCACGCCAGGGGAAACAACCGTCACCCGTAATTTATCCGTTTCCTGCCGCAGTCCGTCGGAGATCGCCCGTACGGCGAATTTCGTCGCGCAATAAACCGCAGCGGTAGGGGAAACGCTCAAACCGCCAATGGAAGAAATATTGATAATATGGCCGTGCTGCTGCTGTTCCATTACCGGTTGGGCCGCGGCGATGCCGTGCAGGACGCCACGGATATTCACGTCGATCATCTGATTCCACTCATCCACCTTGCGCGCCGACAGGGGCGAAAGCGGCATCACGCCAGCGTTATTAATCATGACGTCCAGCCCGCCAAAATGCTGCTGCGCCGCAGCGACAAAAGCTTCAACTTGTTCCGGGCGGGTAACGTCCAGCGCCATTGAATGCGCTTCGCCGCCTGCCTCGCGGATCTCCTCGACCAGCGCCGTCAGGCGATCCACACGTCGGGCGCCCAGCATGACGCGAGCGCCTTTAGCGGCCAGCAAGCGAGCGGTTGCTTCGCCAATACCGCTGCTGGCACCAGTAATAGCAACGATTTTATTTTTCAGTTCAGACACGGAAACCTCCAATAAGAGAACGGCTGAACGGCATCTCCGTCAGCAGTCATCAGCGTAAGCGGGTTGCCGCGCAGGAAAAATAGCCGTGGCTCTTTAAAGCTTGCCCGATCCTCTGAAACTACGCGTCCGCCGGAATAAAAGGCGGATGGTAAATGGCGGTGCTCCAGTGGCGGCTGCTGGCGTGCTTCTCGGCCAGCCAGCCCTGTTTACGCAGCTGTCGGGCGATCAGTTTATTCATAATGCCGTGCCCGGCCAGCAGCACGTTGCCGCGTGCCGACAGCGCAATCAGCTTTGCGGCTGCCTGCTGCGCCCGCTGTTCCGCCTGCTGATAAGACTCCACCGTTCCGGCATAGCCACCCAGCCACATCAGGCGCAATGCCAACAGCCAGAAGCCCGGAGGAAGATGGGGATAGCCCAGCCGCATCACGGGCAGGGAAACCTCGCTGAACAACGGATCGACGTCAGCCGCTTCCAGCCCCAGCTTCTCCAGCGAGGAGCGTGCGCGGGGCAGCGGGCTGGCTACAATATAGTCCGCCGTGGCGGCAACCTGGCGGCATCTGTCCGGCGGCATATCCTCTACCTGCGACATATCGTACGCCTCGCACCACGCTGCCATAGCCAGCGCGGGCAGACGACCGCCCTGAGGATGATCGGGTTTACCATGGCGCATCAGGATAATAGTCATCGGTTTCCTCAAAGGTAACGTTAAGAACGGCAGCGCGCTGAAAAACCCGGGCCTGCCGATCGTTAACCTGTCATCCGACTGCAATCTGCCAGCGATAGAGTGCAGCCGCTGATGCCAGCGCGAAAAAGCGCAATAATTGTACTTAAGTAAACGCTTTGCATGGTTTTTTGGCAAAAAGCCGCATGCGTAAATTTTAACGTAAATTAACTTTATGATTTAAAACAAATTATATCATCTGTTTTTTTGATGAATGTGAAGAAAGGCTAATTTGTTTCGTCAGGTGGCTTGATTTATCTACGCGCGTAGATACAATGGTGGCGCGTTGAAAATTCACGGTGACGAGGCTTGTTTGTCCAGTGAAGGTCAAATTTACTTTACGTTTTAAACGACTGATACCTTAAATCAGCGGACGCAAAGTAAACAAAACGAAGTCCAACACCAGGGAACCCGTTACTGACCTTTAATCATGGCTCAGCAAAAGCACGTCCTCACTGGCGGATCGCCCACGTAGCAGGTAGCCAGGGAAGGCGATACAGACCTCCTCATATCAGGGAATTTTTCATGTTGACACAAAGCACCCGGCAGGACGCTGTTTCCGCAGCGGATGCGCGTCTGACCACGCCGGAAGGGCGTAAGGATTTCTGGCGGGCGACCTTCTCCTGCTGGCTCGGTACCGCGATGGAATATGCGGACTTCGCGCTTTACGGCCTGGCGGCCGGCATCATTTTCGGCGACGTATTCTTCCCCAACGCTACGCCCACCATGGCGCTGCTGTCGAGCTTTGCCACCTGGTCAGTCGGCTTTATTGCCCGTCCCATCGGCGCACTCTTTTTTGGCTGGCTGGGCGATCGCAAAGGCCGCAAGATAGTGATGGTCACCACCATCATCCTGATGGGCCTCTCTACCACCCTTATTGGTCTTATTCCCGGCTATGCCACTATCGGCTTCTGGGCGCCGGTCTGCCTGGTGATTTTACGCTTTACCCAGGGGTTTGGCGCCGGGGCGGAACTCTCCGGCGGCACGGTGATGCTGGGAGAATATGCGCCAGCCAAAAAGCGTGGTCTGGTCTCCTCGATTATCGCGCTGGGATCGAACAGCGGTACGCTGATCGCTTCGCTGGTCTGGCTGGCCGTGGTGCAGATGGATCAGGCGCAGCTGCAGGCGTGGGGCTGGCGCATTCCCTTTCTGTGCAGCTCGCTGATTGCGCTGCTGGCGCTGTGGATCCGTCGTCACCTGAAAGAAACGCCGGTGTTCGAGCGTAAAAACGCAGAGATGCAGGCGGCACGCGAAGGCAAGCTGGTGATGTATCAGCCCGCCGCCGACCGCAGTTTCTGGCAGCGCAGCCGCTCGTTTCTGGTGATGCTGGGCCTGCGCATCGGCGAAAACGGCCCCTCCTATCTGGCGCAGGGCTTTATGATCGGCTACGTGGTGAAGGTGCTGGCGGTGGATAAATCGGTGGCGACCTCGGCGGTATTTATCGCCTCGCTGCTGGGATTCCTGATTATTCCTTTTGCGGGCTGGCTCTCTGACCGGTTTGGTCGCCGTATTGTCTACCGCTGGTTTTGCCTGCTGCTGATCCTCTACGCTTTTCCGGCTTTTATGCTGCTGGACTCCCGCGAACCGGCTGTCGTGATGGCGGTGATCGTCACGGGCATGGGATTAGCCTCGCTGGGGATTTACGGCGTGCAGGCGGCCTGGGGTGTAGAGCTGTTTGGCGTAAAACACCGCTACACTAAAATGGCGACCGCCAAAGAGCTGGGGTCTATCCTCTCCGGCGGCACGGCACCGCTGGTTGCGGCGGCGCTGCTATCCTGGACCGGCCACTGGTGGGCGATCGCCAGCTATTTTGCCGTGATGGCGGCTATCGGATTTCTGACCACCTTTGTGGCGCCGGAAACCCGGGGTCGCGATCTTAACGCGCCGGAAGATGCCATCTGATATAACGCGGGCGGGTTGCGCCGCCCGTCAGGAAAAAGAGGTGCCACGTTGGCGAGACAAAGTTCTGAGAGGGCGACGCGTGCCGATGTAGCCAGAGAAGCCGGTACCTCCGTTGCGGTGGTCAGCTATGTGATCAATAACGGGCCGAGGCCGGTGGCGGAAGCGACCCGGCTGCGCGTGCTGGAGGCGGTGCGGAAAACCGGCTATCGCCCTAACAGCCTGGCCAGAGCGCTGGCGCTGGGCACGACCAAAACCTACGGGCTGGTGGTGCCGGATATCGGCAACGCGTTTATCGCCTCTTTCGCGCACGCCCTGCAACAGGAAGCGTTGAGCAACGGCATGGTGATGCTGCTGGGCGACGCGGGCAACAGCCGCCAGCGCGAGCTGGAGCTGATCAACAATCTGCTCAGCCAGCAGGTTGACGGCCTGTTTTACAACAGCGTCGATCGTCATCCCTATATCGATATTATCCAGGCCAGCGGTACGCCGCTGGTGATGCTCGATCGCGTCGATCCGGCGCTGAACGTCAATATTCTCCGCGTGGACGAGCGCGAGGCGGCACATCAGGTCACCACGCATTTGCTCAGCCACGGCTACCAGCAGGTTGGCATAATCAGCGGCCCGCCGGAGATGTATAACGCGCAGGATCGTCTGGCAGGCTGGCGACAGGCGCTGGCGGATTTCGGCATCCCGGCACGGCCCGAGTGGATTTTCCCGGCAGCCTACACGCGCGAGGGCGGCTACCTGGCAACAAAGAAAATGCTGCGCGGCGGCGCGCTTCCCCGTGCGCTGTTTGCCTCTAACGAGCTACAGGCTATCGGCTGCGTGCGGGCGCTGGCAGAGCAGCGACTCCGCGTGCCGCAGGATATGGCGCTGGTCTGTTTTAACGGGACGGAGCAGTCGGCTTTTCATGTGCCTTCCCTGACGACGGTACGCCAGCCGGTGGATGCGATGGCGAAAAAAGCGCTGGCGATGCTGGCCGCGCCGCAAAGCGAGGTGCAGCTAAGCGATTTTTCACACCAGCTGCAGATTGGAGAATCCTGCGGCTGTGGCCCTGTTTCCGCTGCGGTGCAGAACTAATGAAAAGAGTAATAATCGACTGCGATCCGGGCAACGGCGTGGTCGGCGCGAACGTGGACGATGGCCTGGCGCTGGCTTTGGCGATCGGCTCGCCCGGCATCTCGCTGGAGATGATCACTATCGTGGCGGGCAATACGCCGAGCCAGACGGGTTTTAACGTGGCAAAGGCGCTGTTAGCCAGGCTTGAGCTGGACGTGCCGGTCTATAAAGGCGCCGACAGGGCGTTAGCGGAGCCACCGCAACCCTGGCGCGAGGCGCTGGATAACCGCGTCTGGCATACGCAGCTGGCGCACTTTTGGCAGAATGTTCGTCCGCCCCGCGCTTATCAGGCGCCGGACGAAGAGGCCGCCGATGCGATGGGACGGCTGATTTGCGCTAATCCCGGCAAAATCACGCTGGTGGCGATTGGGCCGCTGACCAACGTCGCGCTGGCGCTGGAGCGCTATCCGCAAATGGCGGAAGCCGTGCAGGAAATCGCCATTATGGGCGGCGTGTTTGCGCTGGACGACTTTATCAAAGACACCAATTTTGGTCTGGATCCTGAAGCGGCGCGACGGGTGCTGACCTGCGGCGCCTGTATTACGCTGGTGCCGATGGACGTCACTACCCGCACGATGCTGACCCATGCCGATCTGCAACGGATAACCGCGCCTGATACGCCGCTGGCGAGATTCGTTGGTGAAACGCTGCGGCCCTGGCTCGACTATTCCATGCAAACCCGCAGGCTGCCGGGCTGCTGGATCCATGATGCGCTGGTGATGGCATGGCTGATCGATCAGCGCGTCGCCACGGCGGCGGATTATTATGTCGATGTAGAGCTGCGGCCGGGCATGACGCGTGGAAAATCCTGGCGCTATCGTCTGCCGCTACGGGTCGATACGGCCGTGGGCGAGCTGACCGGCGGGCTGGCGCACGTGCTGCAAACGGTGGATAACGCCAGGCTGCTGGCGATGCTGGAGCAGGCGTTGGCAGGGTAGGGGCGTTCAGGCCGCCCCTCTGTGCGCCAGGAAATCGGCCACGGAAACCACGCGGCTCAGTTCTTCCTGGGTGCGGGCATCGTTCTCTATCTCCCAGATATCAAGACTGTTCTGAATGTTTAACCAGAACGCGATACTGGTATCAAAGACGGCGGCAAGCCTGAACGCCATATCGGGCGTCAGCTTACGGTTGTTATTCACCAGCGCGCTAACTGAATTGCGATGTACGTTGAGCATCTCTGCTAAATCATTGATTTTCAGATCTAAAGGCTCCAGGTACTCGTACAGCAAAATATCTCCGACGCTGGTGGGTTTGCGTGTAGCCTGTTTCATTAGTTTCTCCAAATCAACGTTGCGCTAACGGTATGTTTTATAACGATGTGGATCCAGATACAGATCGACCGCTTTGCCATCGAGCCACTTAAATATAAGTCTGTACCGTTCGTTAACCCGCAGCGAAGAGTAGCCTTTTAGCGGCGGCCTCAATTCTTCATATCTGTTGCCCGGCGGCGATCGTAAGTCTTTACAGGTGACGGCCGCATTGATCATATCCAGTTTGCGCGCCAGGGCTGACTGAATATCAGCCGGGATAAGACGGTGCGACTTGTTATACAGGAAAAAATCCTCCAACCATTTGTCCCGAAAACTGTCGATATTTCTCAGCATTTTTGCCACCTCCGTGTGACGCCTGGCCAATACTTTATTGCACAACTGCACTGTGCGCAAGTGCAGGTGTGCCTGACGCAAACGGCGCGCTAGCTTTTTGCCCGCTGCCAGCGTAGCGCGTCAATCAGCAGCAGCAGCAGCAGGCTGACGCCCATCATCGGCAGGCTGACCGCCAGCGTCGCGATGCAGACCAGCAGCAAAAAACGCGCGCTCAGGCCGAGTCGCCGCCAGTGATAGATCAGCGTTTCCGCCGGATGGCAGCCCCGGGCAGCGGCAGGGCGCCGCAGCCACCACAGACGATAGCCGAGCACAATCATTATGCAGAGTCCCAGCCCAAACGCTGCCAGGAGCAGCTGGTTCGGCAGGCCAAACAGTACGCCCATATGTGCATCCACGCCCCAGCGGGTCAGCTTTGCCAGCAGGCCGAATTGCGCAAAGGTCACTTTGTCCATCACGCGAAAGCTGGCCGGATCCACCGCGACGCTGTCCACCTTCGTCGGCCAGCGGCGGTCGATCTCGCTGACGATCCAGGCCTTGTCGGCTTTCGTGGTCGGCCGGATTTCTATTTTCTCTGCCCGGATCCCCGCAGCGCGCGCGGCCTGCACCACGCCGTCAAACTGCGCTGGCGTCATCGCCACGGCGGCCGCTTTCGGCATGGCCATGCCGTGATGCATGGATGGCGTCATATGGTGTTCGGCGTGTTCGTCCATCGGGCTGGGTTTATCGGGCAGCAGCGAGGTATTGACGGCAGGCGTCATCCAGCCGAAATGGGCGCGCAGGGCGGAAATATTATCGCCCGCCCAGCGCGACCAGGTCAGGCCGGTGGCGGAGAAGAACAGCAGACCGAGCAGCAGGATCACGCCCAGCGTGCTGTGCCAGTAGCGCTGACGCAGGATCGGCTGACCGCGTCCTTTGGCGTGCTGCTTTGGTCGACCGGCAGCCCAAAGCAGCACGCCGCCAAGCGCAGCGACCCACAGCCAGCTGGCGGCCAGCTCGCTGTAGTTTCTGCCGAGGTCGCCCAGCAGCAGATTACGATGCAGATAGTCCAGCCAGGTGCGCAGCGGCAGCACGCCGCTGGTGCCGTAAACCGGCAGCATGCCGCGGATCTCCAGCGTGGCGGGATCGACAAAAACGGCCGTGCTTTCAGAAGGGCCGGAAGTCGGTGTGGTGAACATCACGCGCGTGGTCTCGCCCGGCGCAGGCGCGGGACGCACGGCGGCGATCGGCAGATCGGCACCGACAAAATCCTGCGCCACGCGCACCTGGTCGGCGAGTGGCCTGGCCGGTTCCGCGTTATCGGTAAACAGCTGGTGGCTATAGAGCGCATTTTCCAGCTGCGGCGTCAGCACATAGATCGTGCCGGTCAGGGCGGCGATAAAAATAAAAGGCGCGATAAACAGCCCGATATAAAAATGCAGGCGACGCAGCAGCGGCAGCAGCGCGCCGTGAGTGGTGGCGGCGCGCAAAGGCTGCGCCAGGCTTTTTTCTGACATAGGAATTCCATCCGCCTGAATCCAGGCATAAGCAGGTGACTGTCGCAAAAGCGACGCTTTTTTAGCGGGACGGCTTAGCGGCGCGGCGGCGCGCGGGGATGGAAAAAGTGGGGAACGAAGCGGGCGACAACGGGCCTGAACAGCGGCAGCGCGGGCAGTCTGGCAGCCTGCAGCGACGACCAGAGCGGCGGCAGCCGGGTAAGATCGAGCGGCAGATGGGCCAGCAACACGCAGTAACCGCAGGCGCTGTCGTCCATTACAGAAAGGGGAGGTCCGCCTTTGGCGCGACCGTTATCTTCCGCTACTGTGGCGCTCTCGCCAGGCATCGCGGACGCGTCGTCGTGTGCCATCCCGGCGTGGCCGATCATGGCGGCATCGGCCATCATCGCCTCATCCATCGCCATGCCCGGCATCATCATGCTGTGCCACGCAGGCGACGCCACCAGCGATTTAGAAATCACCGGCGCGATAAACAGCAGCATGACGGCAAGCAGGCCAAGCCAGGCGGCAAGGCAACTACGCCGCATTTTAATCAGCGAAAGGTTTGGCATATCCTCAACGGCAACGGCGCCAGCGAATAAACGGTGGCCAGTGTAGCAAATTCACTCACCTCTGTTGTGAAAAGCTTGCTTACAACCTGAATTAAAGGCTGACAACTGCTTCGGCCTTTAGCAACTTCTTACATGCTATAAACAAATAGTTAACATTTGCGCCGCCTTCCCTGGCGGATTTTGCCGTCTGCAAGACAGGAACTTCATATGCTTGACTGGACTTCTACCCAGCGCAACGTGGCCTTCGCCAGTTTTGCCAGCTGGATGCTGGATGCGTTTGACTTTTTTATTCTGGTTTTCGTGCTGAGCGATATCGCGGCGAATTTTCACGTTGGGGTGGCGGAAGTGTCGCTGGCGATCATGCTGACGCTGGCGGTGCGGCCGATCGGCGCGCTGCTGTTTGGCCGTCTGGCAGAAACCTATGGCCGCCGCCCGATCCTGATGAGCAATATCCTGCTTTTCTCGCTGTTTGAGCTGCTCTCCGCCTGGTCGCCTACGCTTACCACCTTCCTGATTTTGCGCGTGATTTACGGCATTGCGATGGGCGGCGTCTGGGGCGTAGCCTCGTCGCTGGCGATGGAAACCATTCCCGATCGCTCCCGAGGGCTGATGTCCGGCATTTTTCAGGCGGGCTATCCGGCAGGCTATCTGCTGGCCTCGATTATTTTTGGGCTTTGCTATGCGTCTGTCGGCTGGCGCGGCATGTTCCTGATTGGCGCGATGCCGGTGCTGCTGCTGCCGTTTATCTGGTTTAAGGTGCCGGAATCGCCGGTCTGGCTGGCCGCCAGAGCGCAGAAAGAGAGCGTGGCGCTGCTGCCGGTGGTGCGTAAGCACTGGAAGCTGTGCCTCTATCTGGTCGGGCTGATGGCCTGCTTTAACTTTTTCAGCCACGGCACGCAGGATCTCTATCCAACCTTCCTGAAGGTGCAGCACGGCTTCGACCCGCATACCGTCAGCCTGATCGCCATTGCCTACAATATTGCCGCGATGATGGGCGGCGTCTTTTTCGGCTCGCTGTCGGAGAAAATCGGCCGCAAGAAGGCGATCATTATCGCCGCGCTGCTGGCGCTGCCGGTGTTGCCGCTGTGGGCTTTTTCCAGCGGATCGTTCACCATCGGGCTGGGCGCGTTTCTGATGCAGTTTATGGTACAGGGCGCGTGGGGCGTGGTGCCGACCTGGCTGACTGAACTGGTGCCGGCCAATACGCGAGCGATACTGCCGGGCTTCGTTTACCAGCTGGGGAATCTGATAGCGTCGGTCAATGCCACGCTCCAGTCCGGCATTGCCGAAGCGCACGGCAATAATTACGGCCTGGCGATGGCGATAGTGGCCGGAACGGTGGCGGTATTGATTGCGGTTATCGTCGCCTTTGGCAGGGAAACGCAGGGCAAAGTCATCACCCGCCAGGAAAACTAAAACGGCTTCAGCCCGGCGGCTGGCAGACGTCTACCCAGGTGGCGTCGGTCAGCTCCGCCAGCAGCTGGGGAGAAATACGCACCGCGCTGTAGATGGAGCCTGCCGCGGGCAGCACTTCGTCATACTGCCGCAGCGACACATCGCACAGCACCTGCAGCGGCGTTTCCAGGCCGAAAGGGCAGACGCCGCCGACGGGATGGCCCGTCCAGCTCACCACCTCATCGGTGCTGAGCATCCGCGCCTTCGCGCCCAGCACCGCTTTCAGCTTGCGGTTATCCAGTCTTAAATCACCACAGGTCACGATCAATATCACCCTGTCTTTTACCTTCAGCGACAGCGTTTTGGCTATCTGCCCCGGCTTGACGTAGTGGGCACGCGCCGCCTGCGCCACCGTGGCGGTACTCTCCGCCAGCTCAATAATGCCGATATCGGGCGCGCGCTCGGCAAAGAACTGCCGTACAGACTCCAGGCTCATGCTCCAGCTCCTTAACGTTCGGGGCGATAAAGCTGCCACAGAGCGGCCCGGCTGTAAACGGGCAGGAAAAAATTGAGACCTTTCGGGGCGGGAAGGGCGGTCAGACGGGCTTGAGCGTGCAGTTGCCGCAGCGCTCTACGTCAGGCAAACGATAGCGCTGGCAGCAGGTGCGGCGCTGCATCTCGCCGTCTCGCGGCAGCATGGTGCGGTAAAAAGGATTGTCGGCGCCATCGGCGAGCGAGCGCGAGAAGAAAAATGCGTGCTCCAGCTCGGCGCGCAGGCTCTCGCCCAGCAATGGCGCCAGCTCGCCCAGGAACCAGTGCACCGCGAAGCCGGTATTGCTCCAGATCAGCTTGCCGTTGATATCGCCGTGCCGTTCAATTCCGTTTACGATCGGGATCAGGCAGCGCTGGATCAGGCGATCCATCCGACGACGCGGGCTGAGGTAGCGCGCCTCGTCATCTTCCTGCACGTCGATCCAGAAGGCGGCGGGGCGGCCGGTTTCATGAAACTCAACGTGAATATGTTCCGGCGAGCAGTCCAGCGCGCGGTTTTCCAGCAGCAGCGCCATCATCAGCGGCGGCAGGAGCAGACCCAGATACCACTGCGCCCAGAGCGATTGCAGCGGTTTGTTTTCCCTTTCCTGGTCGCCGTGAGCGCGATAAATAAAATCGCCGTAGCGCGCGTTGAGCCGGGCGAACGCCTCCGGCTGCGACCACTGCTCCAACGTCAAACAGCCGGCAGGCGCCGCTTCGTTCAGCCTGATTGTCTCCAGAAAGTAAGCGCGATGCTCGCTGAACAGCGCACGTAGCGAGCCGGCCAGCGGGCGATGGCTCTGGAGAAAGATAAGCGGAGAAACCGCTGAATCTGGGGCCTGACGACGAAGTGTGCTCATGGGTTACCCGGCATCAATCTAAGTGGGAAAACAAATGATAATCGTTCTTGATTGTATCTGAGGCCTGGCGGACAAACAAGCGCCATTTTTTCCGTCGCCCGGACGCCAAAAAGCACGGTATTTTCTGAATAAAGTAATTTGCATTAATGTCGCAGGCGGGAAAAAATCGTGCAGTAACGATTCCGCAAGTTTTGTCCGGCCATTAATTTGATTTTAGGCTGGCCGGATACAGAAAATAATTACTCAGTATATGAATAATAAAAACTCGTAGCGGAATTTACCTTAAAGACGCATAAAGGAATTCTGAAAAAAAACGTTTCCGGCAGGTTGGCTCTTTTTAATGAATATAAATCAAATAAGACTGGTGCAGGGGAGGGGATATTAAGGCAAATTTATTTCACCGACCCGAATTGTTCAGGCCGGTGAAAGCATTAAAGCGTGTTAGCAGGTTTGTTCAGATCGTGTTGACTAAGCGCTTCCCAGGAAAGAATAGTATTCCGTCCCCGATTTTTCGCCAGATAGAGCGCGCGATCGGCATTGGCGACCGCGCTGTCAAAATCCTCATCGATTATTGGGGCAAAGCCCGCGCTGAGGGTAACGTGTGTGGCGACGCGCTCGTTAAACAGATGCGGGATCTCCAGCTCGTGCACGTACTGACGAATACGCTCCGACAGCTTCATCGCGATGGCGTCGTTAACGTTGGTCAGCAGCACCAGGAACTCCTCGCCGCCGTAGCGCGCCACGATATCGCGGGAACGCACGGCGTCGCGGATGGCGATTGAAACGCGTGCCAGCGCCTGGTCGCCCATCGCGTGCCCATAGTTATCGTTGTAGGCTTTAAAATGATCGATATCCAGCAGCAGAACAAAATGGTTACCTGCATGATTATCAAATATATTTTTCAGCCGGTTCATCAAGCCCCGCCGGTTATACAGGCCGGTTAACGGGTCGAGCATGCTCAGATCGCTCCAGGCTTCTTTCTCTTCGTAGAGCTGGCTGACCAGGCGTCGGGTAAAGCGATCCCGCCGTCTTTGCAGGATATGGTTCAGCGTAAAGCCCACCAGCGGCAGCAGGATAGTGAAGGCGATAATCGCCGTATTCTGGCCGCGATCCAGCACGACCACCGCCGCCGAAGGCGGCGCGGTATGCAGACAAAATGCCAGCAGATTATCGTTCAACGCAATGGCCGCGATAAAAAAGGCGCAGAACAGGCTGAGCAGCAAAAAACTGTTATCAAAATAGAAAATTAATTCAAATGTCAGGACAATTTGCCAGGCCCAGAGCAGACCGGTGGTTACCGCCGCGATATTTAATAGCGGAAATTTCCCTCTGGGACGCAAAAATGTCCATAACAATAACAGCCCGCTGAGCAAAGCAATAATCAGCGTGGGCGCGCCGGTTTTTTCTTTTCTGCTGTAAATATAAAATAAAGACGCTGCTGTGTTTAAAAAGAGAAATAGCATCAGCGAAAACCGATATTTGCTGTGAAGCAATTCATTATAGCTTTGTAATTTCATTCTTTTCTACTCATGACTGCCTGAATAGCGCACGGCCTGGCCTGAAAAAAGGACCATGCCGGGAAGAGTCTGCTGTTGTTATTATATGGATTTAATAATAGTAAGGCGCCGACAATTTAACACTTAATAACTCTGGTGTCATCATCGGGCGTAAAGACACGTCAAGAAATCTTGCTGCAAAATGATAGGAGTTCTTATATGCTATTGGGAATCATTATCATTAGTGGCGCGAGCAAAGCGATGCAGACCGCCGTAAAAGCCGCTTGCGGCACAGGGGGAACAGGCTGGATGGCAGGAAACAAACTGGAAAGTGCCTGGGGAGCGCTGCTTCCTTGCGCGATTATGCCGCTGATTACGTTACTGAATCTCTCTTTCAACCAGTGGCGGCTGGTAATGGTGGCCGCGCTACTGGCGACGGTAGTCATGCTTTATCACAAACGGCTGCGCCACTATCTGCTGCTGCCTTCTTGCCTGGCGCTGGCGGGCGGGATGATAGCGATCTCGGTTAATTTCGGCGCGCTGATAAAATAGCGGCCTGCGATAAAGCCAGCGGTGGAATGACGGTGGGAACGATGGTATCAGGCATACGCCTGCTGGCGCGGCTAGCCAGCTCGACGGGGAACCTGGCGGCGGGAGCATAGCAATCCGCTGCGGCAAAGCGTTATGCAGCGGCGAGGCGATCTCGTGAACGATAAAGCGTTATGCCGCAGTCTGGCGATGCCGTAGACGACAAATCCCATGCAGTGACCTGGCGATCCCCTGGAAGATCAAGCCGTGCAGCAGCATGGCGATGTTATAGACGGCAAATTACCGCATAGTCAGCGCGTACGGAAGCATAACGGCAAAGCAGGTATCGGCATCAGAAGCAAAAACAGATATTGAAAGCAGAGAAGGTAAAAACAGAAAAGGGGTAATGCGAGAGGATAAAAGCGCAGAAAAGAGCGTTCAACGTGGTGCGAAGAGAGGGACTTGAACCCTCACGTCCGTAAGAACACTAACACCTGAAGCTAGCGCGTCTACCAATTCCGCCACCTTCGCATCGTGTTGAACTTTTACTCATATCACCGCATTGGTGCGAAGAGAGGGACTTGAACCCTCACGTCCGTAAGAACACTAACACCTGAAGCTAGCGCGTCTACCAATTCCGCCACCTTCGCGCAGATGCTGCGTAATATGAATAACGTGGTTTTTGGTGCGAAGAGAGGGACTTGAACCCTCACGTCCGTAAGGACACTAACACCTGAAGCTAGCGCGTCTACCAATTCCGCCACCTTCGCGTACCGTCAACATAACAACGTTATATTGCAACCACGGAGGCGCATTCTAGAGATTTTCCCCGACACGTCAACAGTTATTTAACGCGGCTGCGGCGATCGCTGCAAAAAGCGTCATCGGGTTGCGGCGGGCAGCGCAATCAGTGCGCAAAAAGCGGTATCTGGCTGGTGAGCATTGCAACCAGTGCGCAAAAAGCGGCATCTGGCAGAGAGGAAGACGGCAGGGAGCGAGCAAAAAGCGGCATCTGGCAGAGAGGAAGATGGCAGGCAGCGCGCAAAAAGGAGAAAGGGCCGCGTCCCGCACCGAAAAAGGTGCGGGACGGAGTGGATTAGCGCTTCGCTTTGGCCGCGCGTGACCAGACGGCGCGATAGACTTTAAAGCGGCCCGTCTGCGCCAGCACTTCGTGGCTGCCGAAGGTTTCATCCAGCACCTGCGCATAAGGCAGGAAGGCGTTGGCGACAATACGCAGCTCGCCGCCCATATTCAGATGCTTCGCTGCGCCACGGATCAGCGTCTGAGCCGCATCCAGGCTGGTCTGCATGCCGTCATGGAACGGTGGATTGGAAATAATCAGATCGAAACGCCCCTGCACGTCGGAATAGACGTTGCTGGCAAAGACCTCGCCTTCCAGCTCGTTGGCGGCCAGCGTGGCTTTGCTCGCTTCTACCGCTGCGGCGTTAACGTCGGTCAGCGTCAGGCGAACCTTCGGCGAGAAGCGCGCCAGCATAGCGGAAAGCACGCCCGCGCCACAGCCGATATCCAGCACTTTGCCTTTCATATGCGGCGTCAGCGTGGACAGCAGCAGGTTGCTGCCCGCATCCAGGCCGTCGCGGCTGAACACGCCCGGCAGCGTTTTGATGGTCAGATCGCCCAGCTCGTAATCGTTCCAGTACGCCTTAGCGTCAAATTCTGGCTGCGCATCCAGCCGCCCGTGATAAAGTCCGCAGCGGCGCGCGCTGTCGATCTTGTTCAGGGTGGCCCAGCCTTCCACGATATCCGTGGCGCTGCGCACGCCGCTGCGGTTTTCGCCGACGATAAACAGCTCGCTGCCGACCGGCAGTAAAGCGAGCAGGTTTTCCAGCTGGAACAGCGCTTCCGGCTTGTTTTTTGGCCAGAAGTAGACCAGCGTGTCGCAGTCGGCGACCATTTCCGGCGTCGCCACCAGACCATAAAAGGCATTTTCACCCATCATGCGGCTGAGGATCTGCCAGTGATGATATTGCTGGGTATGTACCCGGCTCAGCGCGGTATCCAGTTGGGCGGGCAGGTCATCCTGCAGATCGCCAGCAAACAGCACGCGGCGTTGAGTAAATTCATCACTGTGGCGCAGTATCACTTCACTGGCCGGGGTAAATGCGGACATCGGTGGCTCCTTACAAATCAGAGCGGCGATTATAGTGGTTTGTTGGCGCAGATTCGATGGGTTTGCTAGCATAGCGTCGCAATTGGGCGACCAGACGGGAAAAATGATGTCTTCCAGACGTGACTGGTTATTACAGCAGATGGGTATTACGCAGTATACGCTGCGGCGTCCGCGCGCCCTGCACGGCGAAGTCTCTATTTCGCTGCCGGAACAGATCCGGCTGATCATCGTGGCGGAAACGCCGCCGCCGTTAACCGAACCGCTGATCCGCGACGTGCTGGCCGCGCTGCTGATGCGCGAGCATGAGGTGATGGCGCTGACGCCGGAGCAGCTGGCTATGCTGCCTGACGACACGCGCTGCCCCAGCTGGTGCCTGGGCCTGGCCGAGCCGGTCGCGATCGACGGCGCTCAACTCGCTTCGCCCGTACTGGCGGAGCTTTACCATAATGCCGACGCCAAACGCGCGCTCTGGCAGCAGATCACCCACTATGAATCCGATTTCTTTACTGACGCCGCAAGATCTTGACCGCGCTTTCGCCATTGAGCAGCGCAGCCACGCTTTTCCCTGGAGTGAAAAAACCTTTGCCAGCAACCAGGGCGAACGCTATCTGAATTACCGGCTGGATGTCGGCACGGAAATGGCGGCCTTCGCTATTACGCAAATCGTGCTGGATGAGGCCACGCTGTTCAACCTCGCGGTCGATCCGGCTTTCCAGCGTCGCGGCCTTGGCCGGACGCTGCTGCAACATCTGATCGGCGAACTGGAACAGCGCGGCGTGCTGACGCTGTGGCTGGAAGTTCGCGCCTCGAATCGGGCTGCCATCGCGCTTTATCAGCAGCTCGATTTCAATGAGGTATCGGTACGCCGCAACTATTACCCCACCGCCGAGGGGAAAGAAGATGCCATTATCATGGCGCTAACTATTTAAGGGTAACGAATGCTTAAAGAGTGGGACTGGATATTGTTTGACGCTGACGACACGCTGTTTCACTTTGATGCGTACGCCGGATTGCAGCGTCTGTTTCAGCAGTATGACGTGGTGTTCTCACCGGATGATTATCAGCAATACCAGTCGGTTAACAAGCCGCTGTGGGTGGAGTATCAGAACGGCGCTATCACTGCGCTTCAGCTACAGCACCAGCGTTTCCAGGGCTGGGCCGACAGGCTGAACGTCACGCCGCTCGATCTCAACAACGGTTTTCTGAGCGCGATGGCCGAGCTTTGCCTGCCGCTGACCGGCGCGGTGAATTTGCTCAACCGCCTGAAGGGGAAAGTAAAGATGGGCATCATCACCAACGGCTTTACCGCCCTGCAACAAACCCGCCTGGAGCGCACCGGATTTCTGGACTATTTCGACCTGCTGGTGATCTCCGAACAGGTCGGCCACGCCAAGCCGCATCCGGCTATCTTCAATCACGCGCTGGAAAAGATGGGCAATCCTTCGCGCGAGCAGGTGATGATGGTAGGCGACAACCCCGATTCCGACATTCTGGGCGGAATGCGCGCCGGGCTGGCGACCTGCTGGCTGAACGCCGATAACCGCCCTTTGCCCGACGGCATAGCGCCCACCTGGCAGGTCGCCACGCTACAGGAACTCGAAGAGATTCTGATTGCTTAAGTTTGCCCTGTGCGCAGTAAAAACCTCTCAATTTTTCTTTAGTCAGCGTAAGTAACTGGGTGGGACGGAAATAATCGTCTCATCCGATACTTTATCTTTTTTATTTTCTCCCCGAAATTACCTTCCTCCCCTGTATTAAAGTTCAGTGCCAGTGCGGACTGTGTCTATATAATATTTGGTTATTTAAATCCTGTTTTTTAGTAGCTAAATGCAATTGGAAGATGAAGAAAACATCATCAAAGAGGGGCGCTTTCGGGAAAATGTGCGCCAGAACGGTCAAATTTTGTTTATTTTTTTTACATTAGCAAGGCTAAAGCTTTGCCGGGGCGGGGCGTAACGTTGAATAATTGGAAAGACTCTGTAAACTTGCCGAAAAAAGGGGGTATTAATCCCTGGGTTTTATACGGGCAGCCTGCTTCAGCACTGGCCCGTGCGGTAGCTATGGTGGCGCAGAATAATGGACTAATCCATTCATTTATCTGACGTTATTGCCTTTTTTGTCCGCATAATTGCTGCGGATAATCAATAAAGTAAATCTGAAAAAACGGTTATCTGAACGGTTAATTTCCAGCCGGATTGAGCGCGGCAGGCCGCAAAAAATTGCTGAATGTCCAGCTTTAAATGGTGCTATAACACGGCCAGCGCCTGTTTTAATCGTCGGCTTGCTTAATAATTAATCCGCTAACCAGACGTTGTTCTCCCGCTGGCGGGTAAACAGAAACGCTTCGGTTGTGTTAACCATTGTACTAATCGGGCGCGGCGGGGGCTGTTTTTCCACGTGGTGCGGCCAGCCAATAGCAGACTTTTGCTTCAGGCCTGTCCGGGCCGCTTCCCGTCGCGCTTTCGCGCACGCCTTTTTAAACAGAAATCATGAGGACCCGGGTGAAAATTCGAATTGCACTAAGCCTGCTTTTTGTTCTGACTGTGGCGGGATGTAAGGCGCCGCCGCCGCCAATGACCGACGATACGATCGTTTCCAGCACCGTTGACGGCGTGAAGCTGACCTATCGTCATGCGGTGCAGCCGCCGCTCTCCTTCACCCCGGTGAACGAGGAGTATCGGGCGCTTTACGCCGCTTCGGTGATGACGCGTCCTGACTTCGGCGGCAAGCTGGTCAGCCATCTGGAAAACGGCAAGCCCTATACCGTGCTTGGCTCGGTGGAGAACAACTGGTTCGCCATCGCCGAAAGCGGAGAAGAGCAGCTGATTGGTTACGTGCCGCTGCGCGCCGTGGTGAAAAGCGACCTTTACGATAAAACCGTAAAAGCCGATGCCCGCCGCAAACGCGTTCGCGCGCCGACGAAAAAGACCTGCGTTGCGGTGGATGGCGACAGCAAAGCCTGCCAGAACAGCAACAGCGGAACCTGGGTAATCGACTAATCCGGTAGCTAATAATCCAGTAGCTAATAATCATGAACAGAAACGTTTTGCGCCTGAGCTTTCAGGCGCTTTTCCTGATGGCATTCAGCGTGCTGACAGGCTGCACTTCGCACAGCGTACCTTCTCACTACAGCCTGGCGTTCAGGCACCCTTCGCAGATTAATCACGGCGCGCCGCTTAAGGTGCGCGTATTGCTGCTGCGGTCCGACGCCGATTTCCTGTCCGCCGATTTTTATTCGCTGCAAAACAAAACGGGCGCCCTGCTGGGCGGCGCGTTGCTGAACAGCGAACAACTCTTCCTGATGCCCGGAAAAAGCGCCGACACCCTGAGCGGGCCGTTGCCGGCCGAGGCTCGCTATATAGGCGTGCTTGCAGAATACCAGTCGCTCGACGGCAAAAAGTGGCGCCTTGCGCTGCCGTTGCCGTCCGGCGCGGACGCCAGCACGATCTGGCAGCAGACGGACAGCCTGCTGCAGGCCACCCTCATCGCTAACGACAGCGGACTCCTTGCCGTCAGTCACTGACGCCAGCCTGAAAACGGAAGCCTTATGAACAAAGCAGAAAAAGTGGTCTGGACCGAAGGCATGTTCCTGCGCCCGCATCATTTTCAGCAGGCGGAAAGCTATCAGCAAAGCCTGCTGAATCAGTGGGGCCAGGCGCAGCGGCCCTATATGTGGGGCTTTCTCGACTACGAAATTGACGAGGCGCTGCTGCGCCAGGGCAAAGTCGCCCTCAGTTCGGCCAGCGGCCTGCTGCCCGACGGCACCTTCTTCTCGTTTCGTGACGGCAAAAACGGCCCGCCGCCGCTGGCGATACCGGACGGTCAGGGCAGCGAAAAAGTGCTGCTGGCGCTGCCCGCGCGTCGCAACGGCCGCGACGAGGTAATTTTCAGCGAAACCGCCGACTCGCTGGCGCGCTATATCACGTTTGAGCAAGAGGTGGATGACTGCAACGCGCTGTCGGTCAGCCCGGCCGCCGTGCAGTTTGGCAAGCTGCGCCTGCGCCTGATGCTGGAAAGCGAGCTGAGCGCCGAATGGACGGCGATGGCCGTGGTAAAAGTGCTGGAGAAGCGCAGCAATCAGGTGCGGCTGGAAAGCGGCTATATTCCACCGATGCTGAACTGCGGCGCCAGCCCGCAGCTTAGCGACTACCTCAACGATATGCCGGGCCTGTTGCAGCAGCGCAGCCAGCAGATCGGCCAGCGGCTCCAGCAGCCGGGGCGTTTCAATACTGCGGATATGGTCGACTTTATGCTGCTGGCGCTGGTTAACCACCATCTGGGCCACGTCAGCCACCTGAAAAACCTGCCGCTGCTGCACCCGGAAACGCTGTTCGCCAGCTGGCTGGCGTTTGCCTGCGAGCTGGCGACCTACACGCCGCAGCGTTTCCCGGACGCTTCGCTGCCGGTTTACGACCATGACGATTTGGCTCGCTGCTTTGGCAGGCTGATGCTGATGCTGCGTCAGGGGCTGTCGCAGGTGCTGGAAGAAAATGCCGTGCAGCTGCCGTTGACCGAACGCTCGCACGGCCTGAACGTGGCGACGGTGCCAACCAGCTCGATGGTGCGCGAGTTCGGCTTTGTGCTGGCGGTGCGCGCCAGCGTGCCCGCCGATACGCTGCTGACCCACTTCCCCGCGCAGATGAAAGTCGCGCCGGTGACAAAAATCCGCGATCTGGTGCAGCTACAGCTGCCGGGCATGATCCTGCGCCCGATGTCGGTCGCGCCGCCGCAGATCCCGTGGCACGCCGGCTACAGCTATTTCGAACTGGATAAGGGCAGCGAGCTTTGGCAGGAAATGGAAAAGTCCGGCACCTTCGCGCTTCATCTGGCCGGTGATTTTCCCGGCCTCGCCATGGAATTCTGGGCCATTCGTAGTCATTCCGCCTGACGTCAGGAGCAAGAGACATGCAGCAACGACAGGCCGCCGCACAGGGCGACATTTTTTCGGGCGCGAGCAGCGTTAACCCGCTGGTTGCGGCGGCAAATCCCCTACTGAATGCAATCCCGCAGATCCGCCACTCGGTGACGCACGCCGATCCTGGCGGTCTGCGCCAGCGTCTGATCGATGAAATCCGCCAGTTTGAAATGCACTGCCAGCGCGCCGGGCTGCCTTACGAGGTGATTATTGGCGCGCGCTACTGCCTGTGCACTGCTATCGACGAAGCGGCGGCGCTGACGCCGTGGGGCAGCGCCGCCTGGCCGGGGCAGGGCCTGCTGGTGACCTTTCATAATGAAACCTGGGGCGGCGAGAAGTTTTTCCAGCTGCTGGCCAAGCTGTCGCAGAATCCGCGCGAACAGATTGCGCTGCTGGAGCTGATTAACTACTGCCTGCAGCTGGGATTTGAAGGGCGCTATCGCGTGCTGGATAACGGCCGTTCGCAGCTGGAGACGATCAAAAGCCGCCTGCTGCAAATGATCCGTTCGGTGCGTGGCGGCTATCCGCCGCCGCTGTCGCCACATCCGGAAGATCATCCGGTCACGCGCAGGCTGTGGCGTCCGGTTGTGCCGCTGTGGGCCTGCGCCGCGCTGGTGGGCCTGCTGGCCTGTCTGCTCTACATTCTGCTGAACTGGCGGCTGAGCGATGCGACCAGTCCGGTGCTGGCCTCGGTCTATCAGACCTCGCTGCCGGAAGTAACCATTCACAATCCCGCGCCGCCCGCGCCCGCTGCGCTGAACCTGAAAGCCTTCCTGAAGCCGGAAATCGACGAGGGGCTGGTGTCGGTGAAAGACGAAGCGGATCAAAGCGTGGTGACGCTGAAAGGCGATGGCCTGTTTACCTCCGGCTCCACAACCGTGCGCGGCCGCTATGAAGAGGTGCTGGATCGCATTGCTCAGGCGATGAACAACGTCAGCGGCCGCATTCTGGTGATTGGCTACAGCGACAACGTGCCGATCCGCAGCGCCCGCTTCGCCTCTAATTACGAGCTGTCGCTGGCAAGAGCGAAATCGGTGCAGGAACGGCTACAGCAGACGCTGAGCCAGCCCGCGCGCGTGAAGGCGGAAGGGCGCGGTGAAACCAATCCGCTGGTACCGAACACCACCGCCGCCAACCGGGCGCGCAATCGCCGTGTGGATATCACGCTGCTGGTTTCCCCTGACAACACCCGCGCGGAACTGACGTCGCAGCAAGGAAATTAACGGATGATGAATATTCTGTTTGCCATTATGACCAACCGGCTGATGTGGGGCTTTCTCGGCATTACCGCGCTGTCATTCATTATCTGGGTGATCGGGCCGGTTTTCTCTATCGTCGACTCGCGGCCGCTGGAGCCGGAAGTCAATCGCCAGATCAGTATCGCGCTGCTTTATATCGCCTGGGGCCTGAGCAACGTGGTGCCGCGTCTTTACAACGCCTGGCTGAACCGCAAGCTGATGGGCAGTTTGAATCCGGCCACGGAGGAGGACGATCCGAACGTCAAGCGTTTGACCAGCGAAGATCGCGTGCTGGCGGAGCGCTTTACCGAAGCCGCCGAGCTGTTGAAAAAAGCGCATTTCAGCCGCGCGGGCAACCGTCGCTGGACGCAGCGCTTCAGCCGTCAGTATCTTTACCAGCTGCCGTGGTATGTGATTATCGGCGCGCCCGGCGCGGGGAAAACCACCGCGCTGGCGAATTCCGGCCTGCAATTTCCGCTGGCCGACCGCTTCGGCAAAGCCGCGCTGCGCGGTATCGGCGGCACGCGCAACTGCGACTGGTGGTTTACCAACGAGGCGGTGCTGCTGGATACGGCGGGCCGCTACACCACGCAGGAGAGCGAGCGGCAGCAGGACGCCAGCGAGTGGAGCAAATTTATCGATCTGCTGCGCAAGTATCGCGGGCGCCAGCCGGTCAACGGCGTGATCGTCACCGTCAGCGTCTCTGATCTGATGACCCAGTCTGCGGAAGCCTCGCGTCAGCAGGCGCTGTCGCTGCGCCAGCGCTTGATGGAGCTGCACGAACAGCTGGGCATTCGCTTTCCGGTTTACGTGCTGGTAACCAAAACCGATCTGCTGAAAGGCTTTAACGCCTATTTCAGCAAGTTCGATAAGGCGCAGCGCGATCAGGTCTGGGGCTTCACCTTTCCGTGGGAGCGTGCGAAACAGGCCGATTTCGATCTGCCCGGCGCTTTCACGCAGGAATACGCGCTGCTGCAACAGCGGTTGGACGCGGGCCTGCCGGATACGCTGATCCAGGAAAGCGATGCCCAAACCCGTGCGGAAAGCTATCTGTTCCCGCAGGAGTTCGCGGCGCTGCGTCCGCTGCTTAACGACTATCTGGAGACGGTATTCAGCCGTTCCAACTTCGAAACGCAGTTTTCGCCGCGCGGCATCTACTTCGCCAGCGGCACCCAGGAAGGCCTGCCGTTTGATCGGGTAATGGGCGAGCTGAGCCGCACGCTTCAGCTGCCAGAGTCCGACAGCGGCAACAGCGGCGCCTGGGATAAGGTGGATAAGGCCGCGCCTATTCCCGGCAACAAAGGTCAGAGCTTCTTCTTAAAGGATCTGCTGCAGAACGTGATCTTTCAGGAAGCGGGCCTGGCGGGCAGCAACCGCTGGTGGGAGCTGCGTAACCGCGCGGTGCTCTGGTCTGGCTACGTGCTGCTGCTGGGTGCGCTGATCGTCGCCACGCTGCTGTGGAGCACAAGCTACCGCAACAACAAGGCCTGGCTGGCGGAAGTGCAGGCGAAGGTGCCGGAAATCAACGCGCTGGGCCAGAATTTGCAGACGGCCGATCTCTGGTCGCTGCTGCCTTACCTGAACGGCGTGCTGCATCTGCCGGACAGCGCCGATTTTGACCTTAACGATCCGCCGATTACGCGCCGCATGGGGCTGTACCGTGGCGAAGAGGTCAGCGACGCTACCCAGGCGCTTTACCAGAAAGCGCTGAAGCAGCTGGTGATGCCGCAGGTGGCGCAGCTTATCACCAGCTGGCTGCGCGCGGATAACGGCAGCGACGCGGACTACAGCTATGAAGCGCTGAAGGCTTACCAGATGCTCTATCAGCCGAAGCACTACGACGGCAAGTTCCTGCATGCCTGGGTAATGCTGAATATCGCGCGCAGCCAGCCGCAGAACGTCACCCAGGCGCAGATCAAACAGCTCGACTGGCATCTGGCGCAGCTGCTGGAGACGCAGATCCAGGCGTCGCCTTACGCAAAGGATGACGCCCTGGTAAAGCGCGAGCAGGCGCTCATCAATCAGATGCCGCTGTCGCAGCGCGTCTACGGCCGACTGAAGCGCCTGCTGGAGCGGGACGACAGCCTCAAGCCGGTTTCCCTGGCGCTGATGGGCGGCCCGCAGAGCGAGCTGGTCTTTTCCCGCAAAAGCGGCAAGGCGATTAGCGAAGGCATTCCGGGCCTGTTTACGCCAGAGGGCTACTGGAACAGCTTCGATAAAAATATCGCTGCCGTCACCAAATCGCTGCACGACGACGATCGCTGGGTGCTGAGCGAGACGGTGCAGAGCGAAACGCAGCAGCAGATCGATTACGCCGTGCGCCAGCGCTATATGAGCGACTATATGCGCCAGTGGGACGGGCTGTTGCAGGATATCCAGCTGAACAACAGCGCGGATCTGTCGCAGCGCATTAACGCGGCGCGTCTGCTTTCCGGCAATAACTCGCCGCTGCGCAAGCTGGTGATTAATCTCAGTCACTATCTGGTGCTGGATAAGGCCGCGCCGGAAGCGGGCAAGGAAGAGGCGAGCAAGGAGGGCGCCAGCAGCACGCTGGATGCGCTGTTCCACGCGCGTCAGGCGGCCACGGCAGCCAGCCAGCAGCAGCAGACGCCGGAGCAGTCAGTAACCGCTCACTTTGCTCCTGTTACCGAGCTGGCGCAGCCGCTGGAGAAGGGCGGTAAAACCATCGCCTTTGACGATTTCCTGCATCAGATTGACGATCTCTATCGTTACCTCACCGCCGTGCAGGACGCGGCCAACAGCGGAATGCCGCCGCCGACCGGCGAAGCCATCAGCCGTTTGCAGGCCAGCGCAGGGCGGTTACCCGGCTCGTTGCAGACCATGTTTACCAGCATGGCGGTGGGCGCCAGCAGCGATACGCAGCGCCGCGATTTAGACAATATCCGCAAGCGCATCAACGTTGAGGTCGGCAGCTTCTGTCGCCAGGCGATTGCCGGACGCTATCCGCTGTCGCATTCGGCACGGGCGGAAGTGACGCCGGACGATCTGGCGCGCATGTTCGCGCCGGGCAGCGGGCTGATGGACAGCTTTTTCCGCGACAACCTGGCAAACAAGGTTGATACCACCCAGGCCAGCTGGCGCTTTATGCCCGGCATCGACGGCAAAACGCTGCCGGGCGGCGAAAGCGTGCTGCGGCCTTTTCAGCAGGCGCAGAGCATTCGCGACGCCTTTTTCGCCAACGGCGCGACCACGCCTTCTTACCGCGTGACGGTGCGCACCGGCCAGATGGATAACGATATTCTGACCATGACGCTGGATGTGGACGGGCAGCTGCTGCAATACAGCCACGGCCCGCAGGCGGTACAGCTGATGAGCTGGCCTGGCCCCGGCGGCACCAGCCAGGTGCGCATGCAGCTTGGCCTCGCCAACGGCACCACGGCAACGCTGGTCACCAACGGCGCCTGGGCGCTGAACCGGTTCTTCGACCGCGCGCAGCTCTCCGCAGGCGGTAGCAGCCTTAGCCGTCAGGCCTCTTTTAACGTCAGCGGCCACCACGTGACGCTGGAATTTACGCCGAACAGCATTCGTAACCCGTTCCAGCTGCCCGGTTTCGCCTGCCCATGAGCCGGGAGAACAACATGAGTCAGACGCCCGCACTCTGCTGGTATGGAAAGCTGCCGAGCGGCGGCGATTTTTTAAAGCGTCGTTTCCCGGACGCGCTGCTGGCGCAGTGGTCGCACTGGTTTCAGGTCGGGCTGCTGCATCGCCAGGAAAACACCGAGGGCGAACGGCAGTTTGCCGACGCGCCGGTCTGGAACTTTGTGGTGCCGCCGATGCTGGGCAGCCAGCAGATCCAGATGGGCTGCCTGGTGCCCTCGCGCGACAGCGTTGGCCGGCTTTATCCGCTTTGCGCGCTGATAACCTTTTCGCCGCAGAGCTGGACGCAGGCGCAGCTGGCGCTGGCGGGTGACTGGTATCAGCAGCTGGGCCGCATCCTGCTGAACGCCGTACGTGAAGGTTGGTCGTCGGCACAGCTCGACGGCACGCTGCTGGCGCTGAACCTGCCGCAGCCGCAGCAGTCGGCCATTCTTGACGCTATCGGCTATCAGGAACAGCGGGCGACGCTGAGCTGGCGACGCGCTTCCGACTGTTTCGATCCGCAGCACTACACCAGCTTCTGGTGGACGAATCAGGCCGACGGCAAGCCGCTTTATACCCACGTGCACAGCGGCAACTTCACCGGCCAGCTGTTTTCGATGCTGTTCGATCCGGCCGCTGGCGCAAAGCCTGGCCGCCACGGTCTTTATCCGCCGATGTTCGAGTAAGGAACTGCCATGAATCTTGACGAGCTACTAGCCCCCATCAGCAGCGATCGGCCGTGCGGGGAAAACCTGGAATATGACGCCGACTATATGGCGATGGAGCAGGCCAGCGCGGGCAAAGCCGAGCAGCAGTTTGGCGACACCATCATTCCCGCTGAACCGGCGGACTGGAACAAGGTGGCGAAGCTGGCGGGCAGCCTGCTGACGCGCAGCAAAGATCTGCGCGTGATGCTGGCGCTGACCCAGGCCTGGACCCAGCTGCGAGGCTTAAGCGGCTACGCCGACGGCTTACAGCTGATCAAGCAGTCGCTGCTGCTCTACTGGGAGCCGCTGTGGCCGGTACTGACCGAAGACGGCGACTACGATCCTTTTTACCGCATCAACGCGCTGGCGGCTTTAGGTGATAAGTCAGCGCTTACTACGGCTTTGCGCCAGTCGCTGCTGCTGCGTAACGCCGCCGATCAGCTTTCTCTGCGCGACGCCTGTGCGCTGCTGGACGGCAGCAAAAGCGAGTGCGACGAGTTTCCCGGCGGCCGCGCAAGGCTGCTGGACGAGCTGGCCCGGAGCGAACAACCGGGCATTGTCGCTATTCGCAGCATAAGTGAGCGGTTACAAACTATTCGTGAAACGCTGATGGAGCACCTGGGCGAAAGCGGCGTGCCGGAAATGGCGCAGCTGTTGAAAACGGTCAATACCGTCGCGCAGGCCTGCGAAATGACCGACGTCAGCGCTCTGCTCCCGCAGGCCGCCAGCGAAGAGGCGGAAAGCGCCCCGACGCAGCAACCGGCCAGGACGACGCAGACCGACTGGCGCAGCGTGCAGCCCGCATCGCGCGCCGATGCGCAGCTGATGCTGGAAAAGGTGAAACAGTATTTTGTGCAGCACGAACCCAGCCATCCGGCGCCGCTGATGATCGACCGCGTACAGCGCATGATCGAGATGGACTTTATGAGCATTATCCGCGACCTGGCGCCGGACGGCGTGCATCAGCTGGAAAACATTTTCGGGCGTCACGACTGAGGCGTCCTGACTAATCGCGCATACCAATGGAGAACATTATGGCTAGTAAATCCAGCGGGCAGAAATTTATCGCCCGTAACCGCGCGCCGCGCGTACAGATCGAGTATGACGTGGAGATCTACGGCGCAGAACGCAAAATCGAACTGCCTTTTGTGATGGGCGTGATGGCCGATCTGGTCGGCAAGCCGGTCGATAACCTGCCGTCGGTCGACGAACGCAAATTTATGGATATCGACGTCGATAACTTTGACGAGCGCATGAAGGCGCTGAAGCCGCGCGTGGCTTTCCAGGCGCAAAACACGCTGACCGGCGAAGGCAATCTGAACATCGATCTGACCTTCAACAGCATGGAAGATTTTTCGCCGGACGCGGTGGCACGCAACGTCGAGCCGCTGAACAAGCTGCTGGATGCGCGTACCCAGCTTTCCAACCTGCTGACCTATATGGACGGCAAAAACGGCGCGGAAGAGCTGATTGCCAAAATCCTCAAGGATCCGACGCTGCTGCAATCTCTCAGCCACCTGCCAAAGCAGGATGACGCGGCTAAAGAAGGAGAGCAGTAATGACCAATCCTTCCCAGCTTGAGCAGCAGGGCCAGCAGGCCTGGAGCCAGGATGAATTCAGCTCGCTGCTGAACAAAGAGTTCCGCCCGAAAACCGACTCTGCGCGCACGGCGGTGGAAAGCGCGGTGAAAACCCTGGCGCAGCAGGCGCTGGAAAACACCGTTACCGCTTCTGACGACGCTTACCGTACCATTCAGGCGCTGATTGCCGAGATTGACGAGAAGCTGTCTAAGCAGGTCAACCAGATTATTCATCACGAAGATTTCCAGCAGCTGGAAGGCGCCTGGCGCGGCCTGAGCCATCTGGTGAATAACACCGAAACCGACGAGATGCTGAAAATCCGCTTTATGAGCATCTCGAAGAAAGAGCTGGGCCGCACGCTGAAGCGCTACAAAGGCGTTGGCTGGGATCAAAGCCCGATCTTCAAGAAAATCTACGAAGAAGAGTATGGTCAGTTCGGCGGCGAGCCGTTCGGCTGCCTGGTAGGCGACTACTACTTCGATCACAGCCCGCAGGACGTGGAGCTGCTGGGCGAGATGGCGCGTATCGGCGCGGCTTCACACTGTCCGTTTATCACCGGCACCGCGCCGGAAGTAATGCAGATGGAATCCTGGCAGGAGCTGGCGAACCCGCGCGACCTGACCAAAATCTTCCAGAACAGCGAGTATGCTGCCTGGCGCAGCCTGCGTGAATCGGAAGATGCGCGCTACCTGGGCCTGGTGATGCCGCGCTTCCTGTCGCGTCTGCCTTACGGCATCCGCAGCAACCCGGTCGACAGCTTCGACTTTGAGGAAGAAACCGAAGGCGCGAACCACGGCAACTACACCTGGGCGAACGCCGCTTACGCAATGGCGGCCAACATCAATCGCTCTTTCAAAGAGTTTGGCTGGTGTACGGCGATCCGTGGCGTGGAATCCGGCGGCGCGGTGGAAAATCTGCCTTGCCACACTTTCCCGAGCGACGACGGCGGCGTGGACATGAAGTGCCCGACCGAAATCGCCATCAGCGACCGTCGCGAGGCCGAGCTGGCGAAAAACGGCTTTATGCCGCTGGTACACCGCAAAAACTCCGATTTCGCCGCCTTTATCGGCGCGCAGTCGTTGCAGAAGCCGACCGAGTATCACGATCCGGACGCCACCGCCAACGCACGTCTGGCCGCGCGCCTGCCGTACCTGTTTGCCTGCTGCCGCTTTGCGCATTATCTGAAGTGCATCGTGCGCGACAAGATCGGTTCCTTCCGCGAGCGTGAAGAGATGGAGCGCTGGCTGAACGACTGGGTGATGAACTACGTGGATGGCGATCCGGCCAACTCCTCGCAGGAAACCAAATCCCGCAAGCCGCTGGCTTCCGCCGAGGTGCTGGTGGAAGAGCTGGAAGATAATCCGGGCTATTACGCCGCAAAATTCTTCCTGCGTCCGCACTACCAGCTGGAGGGCCTGACCGTGTCGCTGCGTCTGGTCTCTAAGCTGCCTTCGCTGAAAAGCGATGATGCTTAAAGGCTGAAGGGAGAGCTTACCGCTGGATGCTGGCGGAAGGTAAGGCGGCTCCCTTTATAAGCTGATTAATTAAAGCTAAAGCGGTCAACGTGCTTTTTTGGCCGCTTTCCTTATCAAAAAACAGAAGCCCAGGCAGAGCGCGGTGAACAGCAGTTCCCCCGAAAGAAAGCCTGAGGCGTTTATATCAAAATTTTCATAGCGGGCTACCAGCCAGATGCCGCTGGCAAGCGTGAACAGAGCATAGATGGACAGCGCTAAAAAAATAACGCTGAGTAATGACAAAAAAGTTTTTTTCATTATTTAACGCTGACCTTTTAAGTGAAGCGCCATGTGATAAGTCTCTAATTTATATCTGCCAATGCTATCTGTAAATTTAATTTATTCCGCTGTGATTTCCTCTTCCCGGAAAAAATAAATTTACGTCCTGGCGACGGGTTAAAAGATTTCTGTACGGTCGGCTGCAAGATCGTCGGAAAAAAGACAAAAAGCATGCCTTTTTGTCTGTCGCTGCTTTGTCAAAAGCAAAATTGTCCATCAAAAAAGAGTAGAAAATAATGGCTATTGATATGTTTATGAAGGTAGACGGTGTAACCGGCGAGTCGAAAGACTCTAACCACAAAGGCTGGACCGATATCACTTCTTTCTCCTGGGGCGCCTCTCAGCCGGGCAATATGTCTGTTGGCGGCGGCGGCGGTGCCGGTAAAGTTAACTTTAACGACCTGCACGTTGAAGCGCTGATCGACAAGTCCACCACCGCGCTGCTGAAGAACTGCGCAAGCGGCAAGCACATCGCCAAAGTTGAGCTGTCCGTATGCAAAGCTGGCGGCACTCAGGTTGAATACACCCGCATTACGCTGGAAGACGTGCTGGTGACTAACGTGCAGTACGTTGGTGCTGATAACGGCGACACCGTAGGCATGAGCTACTCCTTCCAGGCTTCCAAAGTGAAGCAGCAGTACTGGGAGCAGAGTTCTTCCGGCGGTAAAGGCGCAGAAAGCAGCGCTGGCTGGAATATCAAAGAAAATAAAGAAGCTTAATGCTATTGAAGCAATTTCCTTGCGGGGAAATTGCTTTTATCACTTGATATCATTCAATTACCTCATAGGGTGCCTTGATAATATCAAAATTAAATAAGGAGATTTTGATGGGTATCTCTTTTTCTGTTGGTCAGGGGGCAAAAAATAACCCCAATGATGTAAAACTGATCCAACAGCTATTGCAAAAAAATGGATTTAATAACCTGCGGGCCGATGGTGTGTTTGGGCCAAAAACGCTTGATGCAATCAAAAGCTATCAGGCAAAGTTTCTTAAACACCCTGATGGCGTAGTCGATGCAAACGGCAGAACTTTCAGGAAATTGTTAGCCGGAAATTCACAAGGGTCACCATCCGGGGATCCGCAGGAAAACCGACATTTGAATTCTGGTCGTTTGACCGTCAGTGCTGGCCAGGTGACATTTAACGCTGAAGGAAATGATAATCCCCATAGTAGCTACTTCAGCCGTCATCTGCATTGGCCTAAAGGCGTTTCTGGTGTAACTATTGGCCGGGGCTACGATATGGGCGGTCGTACTCAAGAGACGATTTTCCTTGATTTGACCCGGGCGGGCGTACCCGCCGATCAGGCAGAGCTAATGTCGCAGGGAAGAAAGTTAACTGGCGTAACGGCTGAACGCTTCGTTAACAACCATCGGAACGAATGTGGCATCATTTCACGAGAAGCGCAGGCTCGCTTGTTTGAGTTGATATATCCAAATTATGTGTCCAGGGCAAAAGCTGTTTACCTGAGCAAAACCGCTAATTTTCCTGAACGAACCAGTTGGGAAGCGTTAAAAAACCCAATCAGAGAAATTGCAGTGGATTTTGTCTATCAGGGTTTGGGTTTTGAAAGGACAATGAAAGCCTGCATGTCCAATGACTACGACACGTTGATTAATTTTATTGAAACCAACGCTCAGGTGCAAAGTTATGAGGGTGGCCGTCAAAGGGCTAACTACCTGAGAAAAAATAGATAATTAGGAAATGATATGAAAAAGAAAGCGTTAGCTGTTGCAGCGATTGGCTTGCTGGCATTGAGTGGTTCTGCCCTTGCGATGGACGACTGCTCAAAAAAGAGCAGCGATCCTGAAGTTTTTACCTGTGCTGAAAATAACCGCGCCGTAGCTGAAAAGAGCTTAAACAAAGAATATTCAGAAGCAAAAAAACGTATTGAGGCAACTTTTTCTGACGAGCCAGAAGTAAAGAAAAATTATCTTCCTGTGTTTCTGGAAGCTCAGCGTGGCTGGCTAAAATATCGTGACAATCAGTGTAAAATGTTTGCACATGTCGCCGCAGAAAATAGTAATCCTTATGCGGTATTTACTAATAATTGCATTGCAAAGCTTGATGAGCAAAGAAGCAAAGAACTCAAAGAAATACCTTATGATTAATTTGTCGTATTGATCCCGCTACAACCATTCCCCATCAATACGCTGGTGTAGATAATGACGTTACCGCAGGCAGGCAGCTTTCGGCGGTAAAGGCGCTGGCTGGAATATCAAAGAGAGTAAATAATCTTAATGGTATTGCAATCTCCTCTTTGAAAAGATTGCCTGTCTGACTAATCGAAAAAATGGAAGGTCAAGCGTAAAAAACTACAGTAAATTTTCGGTAAGTACGGTAGGCGGAATCGCTGGTGGCTGTGGCGCTACAGTTGCAGCGGCACCAGCTTGTCTTGCGATAGGTGCTGCTACAGCGGGTGTTGGCGGGCTGGTTTGCGGTATTGTAGTGGCGACCGCTGGTGGTATGGCCGGTGGCTATATTGGTGATAAAGCAGGTGGCACTATGGGTGATGGCATTAACTACCTTCTTTATAAAGGGGAATAAAATGGACTGGCTTTATTTCCTAATATACATGGAAGTTACGCTTTTTATCTTTCTCGTTAGTTCTATTTTTTATCTTTATTTTTTTATAAGAGAAATTCAAATAAATTAGAAAGTTCATTCCAGCTGTTGATAAATAAAGGTCACCTCACTAATGAGGATTATGCTTTTTATGATTCTTTAGGGTTTTGGGGGGTTGGATTTAAAGTTTCTATTTTAAATATGTTATTAAAGGGAAAGCGCGTTAAGGTTAAGGATGGGCGCTATCTTGATTATCAGGCCAGAACGTATCTTGTTAAAAACGCTGATAATGATCTGCGCTGGATTAGTTCATTTTATAATATATTTAAGGTTCAAATTTTAATAACAATTTCTTTCCTGGTTTGTGTTTTTATTACCAGCAAAATGGGTGTTTAGTTGGCGCTATAAACGCCCGCCAGCATTTCAAATCATGCATTTATTGCAAGGTTTAATAATTAACGTTCTGAATACCTGAAAAAGTTGATATCTATTATAGTGAGTATGAATTTCATTCTCAGCTTTCAGGTTATAAGACTATCGTTTTTAAGGCAAAACATGCTGTCTGACAGACTACCACCAGAAGCAGCAGGATAGAATATTAAAAATAATGAAAATCTTAAAACTAACTCTTTTTGTTCTCTTTCCAGGGATAAGTTTTTACGCCACGGCCACCAGCACAGCGGAGTCAGCAGTTATACAGGTTGAAAACACCGTTGAGAAAAACAAGCTGGTGACGGACGCCAACTGCGTTAACTACCTGCTAACGGCAGACGCTGAACCTGGTCTGGATCTGATCGACGTAGTGGAAAAGCACGGCGGCGATTGTCCGGGCGATCCCGAGACGCAGCACAGATTATTCAGCGTTTATGTCGATCAGAAAACCAGGCAGATGATCAGCGATAAAGACGATCCGGCAGAGGGCGATTTCACCTTTTTACCACCTGCCGAATAAATGTCGGTGAATGTTCTCTCTTCACCTTGATCCGCTATAAAAATATAAATTTAAGCCACATGTAATTTTCTTACGTAGGTTGCCTGAGCAGAAAGATACTGCGCTAAAAATCAGATTAAGGTGATAACTATCTGTTTAGCGTAATCGCCTGACTGGTTATGTATTTAATACGTCAAAGCAATAATTTATATATCGCTATGCCTTAATTTTTTACCGGAACTCAGCATGAAACGCCTTTTACTCTCTCTTGCCTTATTAACCAACATCGCCGTCGCCAGCCCGCATCTGGTCACGGCAGATGCGGATACGTTTGCGCCTGAACTGGCGCAAAAAGCCCTGTCGCTGGATATCGCTGGCGCAGAGCCGTTCGGCCAGCAGACCTTTGCCGTACGGGATAGCGGCCATTTACTGGGCGTGATGGTGCCGGGCAAAGGTCTGCTGCGGGCCGATATGAACGCCTGCTTTATTGGCTGGTCGCGCGATGGTGAAAGCCTGACAAACCTGGTGCCGACCATTGGCTTCAATCGTTTTGACGGCGAAGCGTGCGAAGACGTGAAAGGCGTGGGCGTAATTTCCTCGCCTGGCGATCGCGAGGTAAAAATCGCTGTGATTTATACCGCCACCACGCTGGTAGAAACCTCGCTGGTTGCGGTGGTGCTGGCGTACGATCCCCAGTCCCGCTCGCTGCTGGTCGATAATGCGCTGTCGCAAAGAGTGAATAATGCGTCAATAGACAGCGTGCCGAAAATTCGTCGCTTTTATGCGGCGCATCCTGCCAATACGGCCACCTTTGACAGCAAAAAATATCTGGCCCGTATTACGGCCTGGTGCGAAGAAGGCAATGTTGACTGCAATGACGTCACGTTGGACTCCAGAAGCAAGCTCAATGGGAAAGGCATATTGCTGCAGGGCAAAACCGTTAATGTGCACTGCCCGGAAGTTTGCGATTTTCGCGGATACGCTTTTGAAAACGCTGATTATACATACACCTTTATCACCAATGACTTTGAACGCTGGACAATGAATATCAGCAAGGGCGACCAGGTGACAGACAGCGTCGAAGGCACGATGCGCTGACGAAACCGTCGCCCTGTTTAAAGCTGTCGGGATAGCGCAATCCATGCCGGGCAGCAATCAGTTTCAACGCCCGCCGGGTCTACCGGCGCGGCCCGAACGCCGAAATCCAACGCAGGAAAACGTGATGCGATTTACGATAATAGCGACCAAAGCTGGCCAGCAGCCGCCGCAGAGCAGCTGCGACTTTCTGCCGCCGGGCGGCACTATCGGCCGTGGCGCCGACAACAACCTGGTGCTGCCGGACGATGACCGCACCATTTCCCGTCTGCAGGCCATTGTACATATCACGGCCGACGGCGAATGCCGCATTACCAACCGCGGCAACGTGACGCTGGTGCACCTGAACGATATTCCGCTGGAGCGGGGTCGGCAGGTGGATTTGCAGGATGGCGACATCCTTAGCATTGATGAGTACCGTTTACAGGTCAGCGAACTCAACGTGGCGGCGCAGCCCGTGGCAAGACCCGCGCCGGTTGCCCGACCGGCCGCGCCGCCGCAGGAAAGCGCGCCTGCCGCCATTCCCAGTGAAATCTGGGACAGCCTGGCGCAGGAGTTTTCTATCAGCGACAACCTGTCCAGCCGCAGCAGGCCGGCGCCAGCCGGATCGGATCCTCTGACGGAAAAAGCGCAGGATCGTAACCCGGTCGATCCGCTGGCGCAGTTTGCCGATAAGCCAGCGCCGCAGCTGGATCGTCGGGATCGCACGTCTGACTCTCTGTTCAGCAGCGAGTCGCTGTTCGATCGGCAAAGCATTTTTGACGACAGCACGCCGGGTACGCTGACGCAGCCGCAGCAGGACAAAAAGCAGCAGCTGGATCCGATGGCGCTGTTCGGTAGCGGCAACAGCACACCCGCCGACGGCGACGATCCGCTGGGGCTGATGATGGGCAACGCCGTACCGCTGACGCCGGTGGATGAACCGCAGCAGAAGCGGCCACAGACTGCGTTTGTGCCGCCGGCGCCAAAGGCGCTGGACAGCCAGCCGCAGACGACCAGCAGGCCAACAAGCAATCCGCAGACGGCTAACGATCTCAGCAAGTCACCGCTGTTTGATACAAACCCGCAGGCCGCTGACGATCTCAGCAAGTCGCCGCTGTTTGATACAAACCCGCAGGCCGCTGACGATCTCAGCAAGTCGCCGCTGTTTGATACAAACCCGCAGGCCGCTGACGATCTCAGCAAGTCACCGCTGTTTGATACAAACCCGCAGGCCGCTGACGATCTCAGCAAGTCACCGTTGTTTGATACAAACCCGCAGGCCGCTGACGATCTCAGCAAGTCGCCGCTGTTTGCTGAACTGCCGCAAAGCGATACGGATCGCGGCCAGCCTCCGCATTTTGCTGAAAACCCGGCGAGCGACGCCGATTTCAGCGAGCCCACCGCCGCCGCGCGGCCGCCGCAGCAGGAGTACGGCGGCATCACCCTGCCGACGCCGCAGGCCGTTGCGCGCAGCACTACGCCGCCGCCAAAAGGCCGTCTGCGCATCGATCCGGTCGCCAATACGGCTTCGCAACAGCACAGCGCTTCCGGCGACGGTCAGCGGCTGGACGGCGAGCTGCTGGAGGCGCTGATCGGCGGCATGGGGCTGAACGATCTACAGCCGACGCCGCGCTTTGACCGCGACGCGATGCAGGAGCTGGGCCAGATGCTCAGCATGTTCTCGCAGGGAACGGTGGCGCTGCTCTCCTCCCGCTCGATCCTCAAGCGCGGCGTAAAAGCGGAAATGACGGTGATCCTCGACGAGGCCAACAACCCGTTTAAGCTGCTGCCTTCCGGTAAATCGGTGCTGATGCAGATGTTCGGCAGCCGGATGCCGGGTTTTATGCCGCCTAAGCAGTCGGTGCGCGATGCGCTGGTCGATTTACAGGCGCATCAGCTGGGCATGATCGCCGGGATCCGCGCGATTATCGCTTCGATGCTGCAATCCTTTAACCCGCAGCAGCTGGAAGAAGAAGCGCGCGAAGAGGGCGCCATCTCTCGCCTGTCGCTGCCCAACAGCCGTAAAGCCGCGCTGTGGGAGCACTTCGCCAAACGCTACGGTGAAACGGCGGGCGAAATTGAGGATGACTTCCACACGCTGTTTGGCGAAGCCTTCCTGCACGCCTACGACATGGAAGTGAACCAGTACAAAGATTCTCAAATCAGATCGGAAGAATGATGAATATCACCATTGCCTCTATGTCGCACCAGGGCGCTCGCGAAAGCAACCAGGATCAGACCGGCGAGCGCATCGGCGAACGCTCGGCCTGCTTCGTGGTCTGCGACGGGGTGGCGGGGCTGCCCGGCGGCGACGTCGCGGCGGCGCTGGCGCGCGATACCATTCTCCAGCGCTTTGACGGCGAGCGACACCTGGACGCACAAAGTATTCGCCGCTACGTTAACGACGCCAACCACGCAATTCGCCAGCAGCAGGCGATCGGCGACCATAAGCGCATGGGCACCACCCTGGTGAGCTTGTTTATCGATCGCGATTTCGACCTGGCCTACTGGGCGCACGCGGGCGACAGCCGCCTTTATCTGTTCCGACGCGGCTACCTTTATCACGTCACCACCGATCACAGCCTGGTGCAGCAGATGAAGGACGCCGGTCACCAGACCGAAGGCATCAACGGCAATCTGCTCTATTTTGCGCTCGGCATGGGCGATGAGGAGCGCGACGCCAGCTACAGCGACGTGGTCGAGATCGAAGACGGCGACGCCTTCCTGCTTTGCACCGACGGGTTCTGGCACGGGCTTTCGCAGGAAAACATGCAGGAGTCGCTGCATATGGTGAATACGCCGGACGAATGGCTGACGCTGATGCAGCAGGTTATCCGCAAAAACGAGCGGCAGGCCGCCGCCAGCCAGGACAATTACAGCGCCGTCGCCGTCTGGGTCGGCGATCCGCAGGACACCACGCTGCTGCATTCGCTGGAAGCCGCAGCGCAGTTTTTCCCTCTTCGTGATTAAAATAAGGCTTTAACCCACATGAAATATTGGCTAACGGGTGTCACCCTGCTGATTGCATCCGGTGCCTGGGCACAGGATTACCGCGTCGTCACCGCTAAATCGCTGCAAATGGATGTCTGGCTCGATAACGTTAAAGATCAGAAGCCTGCCAGCTGGTGCAAGCGCGATGTTGCGCTGCGCATCGTGGCCAACGGTGATAAAGATCCGGCGAAGGTAAACGAGCTGCTGCCGCAGGTCGCGGGCCTGATGTCGCACAGCTGCGCGAAAATAGCCACGTTTCAATGGCAGCTGACCGACAGCAACGGCAAAGCGCTGGCGCACGGCAGCGCCGCTAAAGCGCAGGGCTGGCAAAGCAAAATGGAGGCACAAACGCCAGCGGCCACGCCGGTACAGGCGGCAACACCCACCGTGCCGGTTCAGGCCGCACCGACAGAAACCGCGCCAGCCGCCGCGCCGGTTAAGGCAGAAGATCTATCGCCGCCGGCGGATACCACGCCGTGGATCCAGTTCAGTCTGCTGGACGGCTGCCACTTCCGCACCTGGTGGAATAACGCCAGCCAGGCCAGCGCGCTGTTTGTGCCTGCGAAAGGCGGCGTGACCTGCGGCAGCGACGGCTGGCTCAGCGGCGACAGCCAGCTAACGCAGCTGGGCAAAGGCGGCGCCAAAAGCCGTCAGGTCAGCTTCGTGCAGGGTTTCCCGGTTTCCGGGCTGAACGGCAAAGCGATTGGTCGCGATACGCAGATCACCACCGTCAACAACGAGCGTATGGTGCTGAGCGACGAGCGTTCGCCGCAGAGCTGGATGATCGTGCCTTACGCGCCCGCGCTGAACGGCTGGCAGGCTGACGGCACCGTGGTGGTGGCGATAAGCCAGCAGGAAGCCAGCGATGCAAGTATCCTGAAGGCGCGCCTGGACGAAGTCCGTAAGGTCTGGTCGCCCTATCTGGCCGACGGCGCGGTGATCGTCAAGCTGGTGGATGAAATCCATCCGCAGCTGAAAGATCCGGCCGCCGGTGCTTACCGGACGCTTAACTGACCTCTGTGCCCGAGGAAAGCTATGAAATCTCTGACTCAACTGATGTCCGGCGCCACGCTGTTGGAAACCCTGGCGCGCGTCGAAAGCGATATCAAAAGCCGCCCGGCGGATGCCGACCTGCGCGCCGCCTTCGTACAGCTGCTCTGTCTGGCGGGCCACTGGCCGCGCGCCAAAACCCAGCTGAAATCCTGGCTGGCCTTAAAGCCGCAGGCAAAGCCCACGGTTACGCTGCTGGAGCAGGCCATTACGGCAGAAATCCAGCGCGCTGCGGTTTTTGAAGGCCTGGCGATGCCGAGAATGCCCGGCGAGGCGTTCGCCTGGGCGGAAGCGTTACTGAAGGCGCTGCGTAAAGAGCATGCCGAAGAGGCCGATGAGTTACGCGCGGCGGCTTTTGCGGCGGCGCAGGCCAACCCGGCCCGCGTCACCATGCAGGACGAGCAGACGCAGACCGTGGCATGGCTGATCGACGGCGACGGGCGGCTCGGCCCGATCTGTGAGCTGATCGTTAACGGCCATTACACCTGGCTGCCGTTCGCCGCCGTGCGCGAAATGCGTTTTCAGCCGCCAGCGAGCGTCACCGATCTGGTCTGGCGGCACACGGCCGTCACGCTAATCGACGGCAGCGAACAGGTTTGCCAGCTGCCGGTGCGCTATCCGTTTGCCGATACGGCCGAAGACAACCTGCGGCTGGCCGCCGTCACCGAGTGGACGCCGCTGGACGACCAGCAGTTTATCGGCCACGGTCAGAAAACCTGGCTGAGCGAAGAGCAGGATTTTCCGCTGCTGAGCCTGACGCATATTGTCTTTGCAGCGGAAGCCGACGATGAGTGACGGTCGCGATTTGCTGCACGGCGGTTTTCGCCAGCGCGGCAGGGAGACGATGACGGCGCGCGATAAAATGCAGCCGTCGCTGCTGGACAGGCTGACCGACAACGCGCCGGATAAGCCGCAGGAAGCCCCCGGCAGCCGCGTGATTTCGCACGCCACGCTGAAGCGTAACGTTCTGCGTGATTTGCAGTGGCTGTTCAACAGCATCAACAACGAAGCGCAGCAGGATCTTTCGCCGTTTCCGCACGTGCAGCGCTCCGCTTATAACTTTGGCGTTGCGCCGCTGGCCGGACAGCGTATGTCCGATATCGAACTGGCCGACATCCAGCGCAAAATCACCAACTCTATTTTGTACTTTGAGCCGCGCATTCTGCCGGCGGGGCTTCAGGTGCGCTGCATATCAGACACCAGCTCGCTCAGCCTGCACAACATGCTGTCGATTGAAATCAAAGGGCGGCTCTGGTGCGTGCCTTATCCGCTGGAGTTTCTGTTCCGCACCGATCTGGATTTAGAAAACGGCCATTTTGAACTGAAAGACGTAGGGTAATTATGGACAGCAAACTGCTCGATTATTACAACCGTGAACTGGCGTACCTGCGCGAAATGGGGGCGGAGTTCGCCGAACGCTATCCCAAAGTCGCCGGACGGCTGGGCATGAGCGGCATTGACGTGGCCGATCCCTATGTCGAGCGGTTGATGGAGGGCTTCGCCTTTCTGACCTCGCGCGTGCAGCTGAAAATGGACGCCGAGTTCCCGCGCTTTTCGCAGCGGATGCTGGAGATGATCGCGCCCAACTATCTTTCGCCCGTGCCTTCAATGGCGATTGCTGAACTGCATCCCGACGGTAAAAAAGGGGATATCAGCGGCGGTTTCATGGTGCCGCGCGGCACCATGATGGACAGCCAGATGCTGAAAAAAAGCGGCGTCACCTGTAGCTACGCCACGGCGCACGACGTGATGCTGCAACCGCTGCGCATCGCTCACGTGGAACTGGGCGGCGTGCCGGCGGATATCCCGCTTGGCAGCATGGGGCTGAGCCAGCGCGGTGCGGTCAGCGCGCTGCGTATCCGCCTGGAGTGTTTTAGCGAAGTGGCGCTGAGCCATCTGACCCTGAAAGATCTGATGTTTTTTCTCAGCGGCCCGGACATTCAGGCGCAGCAGCTGCTGGAGCTGATGATGCAGCACACGGTCGGCAGCTTTTGCCAGACGGTGGAGCCGCAGCCGCAGCGGGTCGTGCTGGGCGACGACGCGCTGAAGCAGGAGGGCTTTGCGGCTAACCAGGCACTGCTGCCGGAAGATCTGCGCAACTTTGACGGTTACAGGCTGCTTCAGGAATATTTCGCTTTTCCTGCGCGCTTCCAGTTTGTCAGCATCAGCGGCCTGGGCGAGCTGCCTTCACGCTGTGGGCCAGAGGTAAAAGCCTTTGAGATCGTCCTGCTGCTGGACAAAGCCGACGCGGCGCTGGAGCGGACGATCGACAAAAGCCATCTGGCGCTGCACTGTACGCCGGTTATCAACCTGTTCACGAAAACGGCGGAGCGGCAGAAAATCAGCGAAGGCGTGCATGAATACCATCTGGTGGTCGATAACATTCGCCCGCTCGACTACGAGATTTACTCGGTGCAGAAGCTGTACGCCACGGGCGACAGGCAGCAGGGCGAGCAGGTGTTCCGGCCTTTCTGGAGCACCTTCAGCCGTGACGAAGGCGACTACGGCGCTTATTTTTCGCTGCGCCGCGAGCAGCGCACGCTGTCTGAACGCGCGCAGCGTTACGGTACGCGCACCGGCTATATCGGCTCCGAAGTCTTTCTTTCGCTGGTGGATGAGCGCCAGTCGCCGTGGCGCGACGATCTGACCCATCTGACGGCAGAAGTTTTGTGCACCAGTCGCGATCTGCCGCTGATGCTGCTGGCGCAGGATCAGGGCAACTTTATGATGGCGGACTCGGTGCCGGTCAGCCAGCTGACGCTGCGCAAAGGCCCAACGCCGCCGCGTCCGGCGCTGGCGGAAGGCATGGCGACCTGGCGGCTGATCAGCCATTTGCAGCTGAATTATTTAAGCCTGATGGACAGCGACGACGGCCAGGGCGCCACGGCGCTGCGCCAGCTGCTGGGGCTGTATGCCAATCTGGCGGAAGCGCCGGTGGCCCGGCAGATTGAAGGCATTCGCCACTGTCGGCTCAAACCGGTCAGCCGTCGGGTGCCGGAACCCGGCCCGATCGTGTTCGCGCGCGGCATCGGCATTGAGCTGAGCGTCGACGAGCAGGCGTTTTCCGGCGCCAGCCCGTGGCTGCTGGGCAGCGTGCTGGAGCAGGTCTTCGCCAGGCTGGTCGCCATCAACAGCTTTACCGAGTTGACGCTGACCAGCCAGCAGCGCGGCGAGGTCGGCTACTGGCCCGCGCGCATGGGCAAAAGGACGCTGATATGAACGTGCTGCGCATTCGCAAAACGCAGCGGCTGCCGGAGGCGTTCTGGTCGGGCGTGACGCAGGCACCGTGGCGCTACGACCTGTTTCAGCTGCTGCGCAGGCTGGACGCACAGGGCGGCGAGCGCTATCCGCTCGGCCGCGCGCCGCTGCCGCGCCATGAGCCGTTGCGCATCGGTCAGGAGCCGTCGCTGGCCTTCGCGCCCGCCACGCTGTCAAAGGCCGGCCCGCGCGACAACAGCTCGCTGCACGACATCTCAATTTTAAGCTTCGGCCTGTTTGGCCCGAACGGCCCGCTGCCGACGCACCTGACGGAGTACGCCCGCGAGCGCATTATTCATCATCAGGATCGCAGTATGTCGGCCTTTGCCGACCTGTTTCACCATCGGCTGACGCTGCTGTTTTACCGCGCCTGGGCCGACGCGCAGCCAACGGTATCGCTGGATCGGGAAGACAATCAGCGCTTCGATCGTTATCTGGCGAGCCTGATCGGCATGGGCCAGCCGGGCCAGCTGGCAAAAGGCAGCCTGAGCGATCACGCGCGCTTTGCGGTGGCCGGGCATTTAACCCGCCACGCGCGCGACGTCGAAGGCCTGCAAAAGATCCTCAGCCACTATTTTAAGGTGCCGGTCAGGCTGGTGGGAAACGTGCCGCACTGGCTGCCGATCGACAGCCGCGAGCGGGCGAAGCTGGGCGCGGGCCGACATGCGCCGAAGCTGGGCGAATCGATGTTTCTGGGCGTGGCGGTGCGTGACGTGCAGCATAAGTTCCGCATCGAGCTGGGGCCGATGCCGCTGGAAACCTATAACCGCTTTCTGCCGGGCGAGGCCTGGACTCTTGCGCTGCGCGACTGGGTACGGCAATACCTGGGCATTGAATATATCTGGGAGCTGAAGCTGATCCTGGCGGCGGAAGAGGCCAAAGGGATCCGGCCCGGCGACGCAACCCGGCTCGGCTTTAACAGCTGGCTCGGCCATTTAAAAAGCGGCGAGCCGCTGCGCGATCTGACCTTCAGCCCGGAACCGGCGGAGCAGGTCGCTGCCAGATAACGTTTTGTTAAAACCCGCACGACCTTGACAGAGAAAGTCACTTTTTCCGGCCGCCTTGCCGAACCGGGCCGCTCGCTTATCGGGCTTGTTCTTTACGGCTCTCTGTTTTAACCGTCATCTACTTACCGAGAACAACCATGTCAGAAATCAGCCGCGCCGTACTGTTCGGCAAACTGGACACGCTGTTATTTACCTCGCTGGAAAGCGCCACCGCCTTCTGCAAGCTGCGCGGCAATCCCTATGTGGAGCTGGTGCACTGGCTGCATCAGCTGATGCAGCAGCAGGAAGGCGATCTGCAACAGGCGATCCGCTATTTTTCACTGGATGAAGAGGCGCTGACGCGCGATATCGTCGGGGCGCTGGATCGTCTGCCTCGCGGCGCCAGCGCGGTGTCGGATCTGTCCGAACATATCGACAGCGCGGTTGAGCGCGCCTGGGTGTACGGCTCGCTGAAGTTCGGCGTGCAGCAGATCCGTGGCGGCCATCTGCTGATTGGCCTGCTGAAAACGTTCAATCTGGCCAACGTGCTGAAAAGCATTTCGCCGCAGTTTGGCCGTATCAGCGCCGATACGCTGCTGGAGCAGTTTGACAGCGTGTTCGCCAACAGCAAGGAGAGCAGCATCACCGCCGCGCCCGTTCAGGAGGGGGCCGTGCCGCAGCAAAAAAGCACGCTGGCACAGTACGCGCAGGATCTGACGGCGCGCGCGCGCGAAGGCAAGATCGATCCGATCGCCGGACGCGATGAAGAGATCCGCCAGATGGTGGATATCCTGATGCGTCGCCGCCAGAACAACCCGCTGCTGACCGGCGAAGCGGGCGTCGGCAAAACGGCGGTGGTGGAAGGCCTGGCGCTGCGCATGGCGGCAGACGACGTGCCGGAGCCGCTACGCAACGTGCAGCTGTGGCTGCTGGATATCGGTATGTTGCAGGCCGGCGCGGGCATGAAAGGCGAATTTGAGGCGCGGCTTCAGGCGCTGATCAATGAAGTGCAGTCCAGCCCGACGCCGATCATCCTGTTTATCGACGAGATCCACACGCTGATCGGCGCGGGCGGCCAGCAGGGCACGGGCGATGCCGCCAACCTGTTAAAACCCGCGCTGGCTCGCGGCCAGCTGCGCACTATCGGCGCGACCACCTGGGCGGAATACAAAAAATATATTGAGAAAGATCCGGCGCTGACCCGGCGTTTCCAGACCGTGCAGGTGCAGGAGCCGGACGAAGAGAAAGCGCTGCTGATGCTGCGCAGCACCGTCACCACGCTGGAGAAGCACCATCGCGTCCTGCTGCTGGATGAGGCCGTGGCGGCGGCGGTTAAGCTTTCGCATCGCTATATTCCGGCACGCCAGCTGCCCGACAAAGCCGTGGCGCTGCTGGATACCGCCTGCGCCCGCGTCGCCGTCAGCCAGAGCGCGCAGCCGCCGCAGCTGGAAGATTGCCTGCACCGCATCCACGCGCTTTCGATTGAAAAAGAGATAGCGGAGCGCGAGGCGAAAATGGCGATTGGCGATGCGTCCCGGGCGGTAAAAATCAGCGAGCAGCTGGCTGCGCTAGGCCGCCAGCGCGATGAACTGACGGCACGCTGGCAGAGCGAACGCGGGCTGGTGGACGCCATTATCGCGCTGCGCGAGCGGCTGCATAAGGATGATGCGGAAGATGTCACCGCCCTTCAGCAGCAGCTCGCAGAGCAGCAGCAGCAGCTGAAAACGCTACAGGGCGAAGCGCCGCTGTTGTTTGCCGCCGTCGATGCCAACGTGGTCGCCGCTGTAGTTGCCGACTGGACCGGCATCCCGCTGGGCCGCATGATGAAAAACGAAATCGACGCGGTGCTGAAGCTGGCCGACACGCTGAACGAGCGCGTGATTGGTCAGCGCCATGGCCTGGATCTGATCGCCAAACGCGTGCGCACCTCCCGCGCGCGGCTGGACGACCCGAATAAGCCGGTCGGCGTCTTTATGCTTTGCGGCCCGTCCGGCGTCGGCAAAACCGAAACCGCGCTGGCGCTGGCCGAAACGCTCTACGGCGGCGAGCAGAACATTATCACCATCAATATGAGCGAGTTTCAGGAAGCGCACACCGTTTCTACGCTGAAAGGCGCGCCGCCGGGCTATGTCGGTTATGGCGAAGGCGGCGTGCTGACCGAGGCCGTGCGCCGTCGTCCTTACAGCGTGGTGCTGCTGGACGAAATCGAGAAGGCGCATCCCGACGTGCATGAAATTTTCTTCCAGGTCTTTGATAAAGGCTGGATGGAAGATGGCGAAGGGCGTCATATCGACTTCCGCAACACGCTGATTATTCTGACTTCCAACGTCGGCACGCAGCTTATCAGCGCCATGTGCGCCGATCCGGAACTGATGCCGGAACCGGACGCGCTGGCGGGCGCGCTGCGCGGGCCGCTGCTGGAGGTCTTCCCGCCGGCTTTGCTGGGCCGTCTGCTGGTGGTGCCTTATTATCCGCTGAGCGACGACATGCTCGCCAGCATTGTGCGGCTACAGCTAAAGCGCATCCAGCAGCGTCTGGCGCAGAACCACGGCATCGTCTCCGAGGTGGATGACAGCGTGATTGCACGCATCGTTCAGCGCTGCACCGAGGTAGAATCCGGCGGCCGTATGGTCGATGCCATCCTTACCAACACGCTGCTGCCGCAGATGAGCCAGCTGCTGCTGGACGCACACCGGCGTGAAGAGCAGTACCAGCGCCTGCGGGTAACCCTGCACGACGGCGAGTTCCAGTGTCAGTTTGAGGCGTAAGCCGCAATTAAGAGAGTTGTCCAATATGTCAGAACAAGATATTCCGCGAGCCATTCCTGGCGCTCTGCCGGTGGGCTACCGCTTTAACGAGTTTGAAATTAAAGAGGTCATCGGCGGCGGCGGCTTCGGTATCGTCTATCGCGCCAGGGATCATCAGCTTGAACGCACCATCGCCATCAAAGAGTTTATGCCCGCCTCGCTGGCGGTGCGCAGCGACGATCTGACGCTGGTACTGCGCAGCGAGCGCTTCAGCAAAACGTTTCACGCCGGGCTGAACAGCTTTATTCAGGAGGCGCGCCTGCTGGCCCGCTTTAATCATCCGAATTTGCTGCACGTGCTGCGCTTTTGGGTGCAGAACGATACCGCCTATATGGGCACGGCGTTCTATACCGGCACCACGCTGTCGCAGCTGCACAGCCGCCGCCCGGAGATGATTAGCGAAGCCTGGATCCGCTGCCTGCTGCCGCCGCTGTTCGGCGCTATCAATACTATCCACCGCGAAGGCTATCTGCATCGCGATATCTCGCTGGATAATATCCAGATCCAGGAAAACGGCGTGCCGGTGCTGCTGGACTTCGGTTCCGCCCGCAAGGCTATCGGCAACCTTTCTGATGAAACCGAAACCATGCTCAAGCCGGGCTTTGCGCCGATTGAGCAGTACAGCGACGACAACGAGAGCGAGCAGGGCACCTGGACCGATATCTATGCGCTGGGCGCGGTGCTGCATACGCTGATTGTTGGCTCGCCGCCGCCGGTCAGCGTGGTGCGCAGCATCGAGGATAACTATAAGCCGCTGGTGCAGCAGAAGCCCGCCGGCTACTCGCTGCCGCTGCTGCACGCGATTGACCGCGCGCTGGCGCTGCAACCGGAAGATCGGCCGCAGACCATAGACGAGCTGGCGGCGCTGATGGCGCTTTCCGCCAGCGATATCAGTGAAATCGTTGAGGTGAAGGTCAGCGGGCCTGGCACCATGCTGGTGCCGGTAGAAGAAGAGCAGGCTGCGCCAAAAGCCGCCGGGCTGAAGCGCTTTATGGTGCCTGGCCTGATTGCCGCAGGCGTGCTGGTGGGGATTGGCGTGGGCGCGCTGATGGCGGGCGGCGGCAGCGACGATGCGCCGCAGACGGCCGCCACGAATGCGCCAGCGGCAACTTCTGCGTCTGAGGTGACTTCTGCGCCAGCAGTAACGCCAACGGCCTCTCAGCCGCCAGCGGAAACGGCGAAGGCCGCCGAACCTGCGCCACCGCCGGAGCCTGTCGCCCAGGTCTATATCAAACTGCTGCCGGGCGATAAAGTAGCAATGAACGGCAATCCGCAGGCGCTGGTGCCGTCGCCGAACGGCTTCGCTATGCTGCAGCTGCCGCCGGGCGATTACCGCTTCAGCATCAGCAACAGCGGCCAGACCCGCGATCAGCGCATTACCGTCGATCGCGAAGGCGTGTGGCTGCTGAACCCGCAAAGCTGAGGCCGCGCGCGCCGCTCAGTTCCTGTCCATTCCTTATCCGCCCGGCGTCCCGCCGGGCCTGCCAGTCCGGGAAATTACTATGTTTGATCGTATCACCGTCATCCTGCCGGTTGAGGGCCTGCTGTTCTGGAAGCTCAGCGGCCGGGAGAAGCTCGCCGACGCCTTTGAGTTCACCGTGGAGCTGCTGAGCCCCGACGCGCGCCTCGACCGCAAAACGCTGCTGGGCCAGCCGGTTACCGTGTGCATCCCCACGCAGGGCATGGGCACGCGCTACCTGAACGGCAAAATCACCCGCGCCGGGGTCTACAGCCAGGAGCTGAACGGCACGCGCTACGCGGTGTACCGCCTGAGCATGGAGCCGGACCTGTGGCCGATGAAGCGCGACCGCAACCTGCGCATCTTCCAGGGGCAGACGGTGGTGCAGATAATCAAAACGCTGCTGGACGAGTACGGCGTGACGGTGGAGGACAGGCTGACGGCCAGCTACCGGGTGTGGGAGTACTGCGTGCAGTACCAGGAGAGCAGCTTCGACTTTATCAGCCGGCTGATGGAGCTGGAGGGGATTTACTACTTCTTCCGCCACGAGGCGGACAGGCACACGCTGGTGCTGGCGGACAGCGCGCGGCAGCACCAGCCTTTCCCGGGCTACGGGGTTATTCCGTACCACGCGACGCCGTCGGGCGGCAGCACCTCCGCGGAGGGCATCAGCGTGTGGGAGATGGAGGACAGCGTGACGCCGGGCATCTACAGCATCGACGACTACGACTTCCGCAAGCCGAACGCGTGGATGCTGCAGGCGCGGCAGAACCCGGCGTCGCCGGCGCCGGGGCAGATAGACGTGTACGACTGGCCGGGGCACTTCGTGGACCACGACCACGGGGAGCACTACGCGAAAATCCGCCAGGAGGTGTGGCAGGTGGAGCACCAGCAGATAAGCGCGGTGGGCACGGCGCTGGGGCTGGCGCCGGGGAACACCTTCACGCTGCTGAACGCGCCGTTCTTCAGCGACAACGGCGAGTACCTGACGGTGAGCGCGTACTACGACTTCGAGGAGAACCGCTACGCCAGCGGGGGCGAGGGCGGCACGAAGCACAATATCGCCATCGGGGTTATCCCGTCGGCGGTGACGTTCCGTGCGGCGCCGGAAACGCCGTGGCCGCGCACGCACGGGCCGCAGACGGCGAAGGTGGTGGGGCCGAAGGGCGAATCCATCTGGACGGACAAGTACGGGCGCATCAAGGTGAAGTTCCACTGGGACCGTCTGGCGAAGGGGGACGACACCAGCTCGTGCTGGGTGCGCGTGTCGAGCGCCTGGGCGGGCCAGGGGTATGGAAGTATCCAGATACCTCGCGTAGGTGATGAAGTGGTGATCGACTTCATCAACGGCGATCCCGATCGACCAATGGTAACGGGCCGCGTCTATAACGAAGGGAACATGCCACCATGGGGATTACCGGCGGCCGCAACCCAGATGGGATTTTATAGCCGTAGTAAGGATGGACATAAAGATACCGCCAACGCGCTGCGCTTTGAGGACAAAGCCGGTCACGAACAGATTTGGATCCATGCGGAAAAAAACATGGATACGGAAGTCGAGAGCTGTGAAACGCACCACGTGGGCGTCGATCGTCTGAAAGCGATTGGCCGTGACGAAAAAGTCACGATAAAGCGCAATCATCTGACGGAAACGGGTGAAAAACACGTCGTTAATGTCGGCAAGGATGAAACTGTGCTGACCATGGACAAAGAGGGTAATGCGCTGCTTGAGGCCAATACCAGCATTAAATTAAAGGTGAAAGACAACTATATATTGATTTCGCCCGACGCCATTGAAATTCAGGTAAAATCAGGGGATCTTCACGCCGAAAGCGAATTACAGGCGCTGTTTAAAGGCAACGAACTGACCACGGTAGGCGACGGTAAAAATACCGAGATGAAAGCGAATGACACGGTAAGTATTACCGGAACGAACGTGGCTGATATCAAAGGCGCGATGGTTAAAATTAACAGTTAATGGCTGAGGAAAAATAAGTATGGGTATGCCTGCGGCCAGAGCATCCATCGATAAAGCCGCTCACGATGGCCCAATTCAGTGCGGGAGTCCTGACGTTATCATTGGAGGATTTCCTGCTGCCCGTAAAGGTGATTCGTTTTCCTGTACGCAGCACGGCAGCGGCATTATTGTCGGTGGTTCCGGCAGCGTGCTGGTTAACGGCGTATCGCTCGCCCGGCAGGGCGATAAAACCCAGTGTAACGCTGGCGGCGCATCAGCTCCTGCAAAACCTAAACCTGCGGCTCCGCAATACTGGGGCGGCTCGCTGGCTAAAAAGGCCGGTGAAGACGGTAAAATACATGGCGATCATTATGATGGTCGTATATTAAGCATCTGGAATAACGAAGAAGATAAAACGGAAGATGGACACTATGACACGGCTTCAATGGGCGTGGCATTAGAAGATTTAACGCTTGGCAATATGCAGAGCACGGATGTTCTGAAAGGAGAGTTGAGAAATAAAATAGGCGTGGTAAACGTCAATAGCACGGATTACGGATATTCGACTGATTTATCAGGGTTTAATACGGTAGCGACGGCGACTGGCGCGCAGTATGGTGCAACAGGCGCGTTAGGAAATCAGGGAACGCTATATTTAGGTGCTACGGGGGATGTCACATTAGGCACTGCCGAGGCCAAGGCCATCAGCGAATTTTATACGGGTGATAAAGGACGTTATGGTTTTTCTGGTGAGGTGGGCGCCGAGGCTGCAGCAGTAAAAGGAGAGCTGACAGGGAATGTTGATTTATATGGTATTTTGGTAACGGGTGGTAAAGTTGGTGGGAGTGCAGGGGCCGTTGGTGCCTCTGCTGGAGTAACCGGATATTGGGATGAGACAGACTATTCGGTGAATGTTAAAGCTTCAGGTGAATTAGCTTTAACTGTGGGCGTGAAAGTTGACGTGGATTTTAAACTTTCTTTTAAAAAGATAATAAGTTGGGGCTTTAAAGAAGGCGATGAGAAAAATATATCGGAGAAAAATGGCGATGGGGTAATTAGTACTGGTTGTAATACAGTGCTAATAGGTGATTGACTTTTAAATCGGTGGGTTAAGTATGTCTTGGTTAGGTTTTCTTATATTTTTAGCTATTTCTCTATGGTATGTGTGGAATGGAAAAGACAGTTTTTCTAAAAAAGATTGGTTTTTGTTTGCAGCTAAAGTAATTGGTGTATTAATTGGAACTGCTCTGTTTGGCAGGCTAATGTATAACATGATAACTTCATGGCACTTTATGCCCATGTCTGACGCAAAAAAACTCACTGCCTCTTTAGGCGGAGCATGTATCGCGGTACTTGGCAGTAAATTCTTGATAGTAGCACTTTGTTCCATCTTTTCAAATATCATGGGGTTTCATAAGGAATATAATACACAGAACTATGAAAAATTATCATCTTTTTCGAAAAGTGTTTCTCCGTCACTTCTTCTTTTCGTAAAGTGTTTAGTTTCCGCAGCATCTGCATTGATGCTTTATGGGATTTGGTTAGGTAGATAAAAAGGAGGGGGTTATGAGCAATTACATCAGCTACAGTTTTCCGCTTGCCTCTCCTTTTACTAAAGAGGAAATGCAGCAGCGCTACTGGAAGTGTCTTTACACCTCTTCCAGTGAGAAGATGCTGCACTATTGGGTAGCCTTACCGCAAAGCCTGAAACCCGCTGAAATTAATCCGGTGGACTTCCCGGAAGTAGGGCTGGTGAATATTGGTCGTTACATTACATCCGATGATACGCCCTACCTTGAGGTTTGGGCAGCTTATGAGCGATGCGAGTGGGAAATGAACGCATCTGACTGGCTGTTCAAAAAGCTGTCCATTATGGGTGAAAAGATCCTGCACCAGCGTATAATTAATAATCCCAACGGTAGCGGCAAGTTTGCAGATGTATTAACAGTCAAAGTTCATGCCTCTGGTGATGAAGTCATCTCGCGCTATACCATACAAAAAGATTACAATCCTGCGGAAGGCGGCGGGAATTACTTCCTTTTGAAAGCTTCCTGCGCTTCACGCGATTATGCTGCGCTGGCTGATGATATCTTTTTTGTCGTGGTTAACTGGGATCTCTTAAATCGTAGCAATCTGGCGCTGGCTGAATTATTAACTACCGTTAATCTGGGTGCAGGGAGTTCGTTTAAAGTACCGTTATCCTGGAAAGCTAAAGTTATTTCAGAAAACAGAATGCTCATAGAGCATACTATCGAAAATGTTAATTATGGTGCGATAAATTTATACTTTTATCCTGACACTGTGGTTCACTCGGCAGAAGAAATCTTTGATAAATGTGCCGAGCGTTTTCATCAGCAGGATAATGGAATAACACTGGTAGCAAACGAGCTGGAGCCCATCCAAAATGATTTTAACAGCAGTCTGAATATTGATTTATTTACGTGCACGGGCGAGATCACCAGCAGAGATGACCATATGCGCGCTTTTTATCAGGCATACGTTTTCAATAAAAATAACGTATGGGCATATATAGAATTAGTTGGCAGGCATCGTAACGTAAAAGACTATCATTTTGAAGAAAATAAGCGATGCCTGGAAATTATTTTTTCTACCATGCAGATCTCGGCTCATTAAGTTGATGTCTGTCTTTTAGACACCAATACGATAACCCTGCACTTAAAAACACACTCCGTCTGACCCTACTAAATCTTATCCGCCCGGCGTCCCGCCGGGCCTGCCAGTCCGGGAAATTACTATGTTTGATCGTATCACCGTCATCCTGCCGGTTGAGGGCCTGCTGTTCTGGAAGCTCAGCGGCCGGGAGAAGCTCGCCGACGCCTTTGAGTTCACCGTAGAGCTGCTGAGCCCCGACGCGCGCCTCGACCGCAAAACGCTGCTGGGCCAGCCGGTTACCGTGTGCATCCCCACGCAGGGCATGGGCACGCGCTACCTGAACGGCAAAATCACCCGCGCCGGGGTCTACAGCCAGGAGCTGAACGGCACGCGCTACGCGGTGTACCGCCTGAGCATGGAGCCGGACCTGTGGCCGATGAAGCGCGACCGCAACCTGCGCATCTTCCAGGGGCAGACGGTGGTGCAGATAATCAAAACGCTGCTGGACGAGTACGGCGTGACGGTGGAGGACCGGCTGACGGGCAGCTACCGGGTGTGGGAGTACTGCGTGCAGTACCAGGAGAGCAGCTTTGACTTTATCAGCCGGCTGATGGAGCTGGAGGGGATTTACTACTTCTTCCGCCACGAGGCGGACAGGCACACGCTGGTGCTGGCGGACAGCGCGCGGCAGCACCAGCCTTTCCCGGGCTACGGGGTTATTCCGTACCACGCGACGCCGTCGGGCGGCAGCACCTCCGCGGAGGGCATCAGCGTGTGGGAGATGGAGGACAGCGTGACGCCGGGCATCTACAGCATCGACGACTACGACTTCCGCAAGCCGAACGCGTGGATGCTGCAGGCGCGGCAGAACCCGGCGTCGCCGGCGCCGGGGCAGATAGACGTGTACGACTGGCCGGGGCACTTCGTGGACCACGACCACGGGGAGCACTACGCGAAAATCCGCCAGGAGGTGTGGCAGGTGGAGCACCAGCAGATAAGCGCGGTGGGCACGGCGCTGGGGCTGGCGCCGGGGAACACCTTCACGCTGCTGAACGCGCCGTTCTTCAGCGACAACGGCGAGTACCTGACGGTAAGCGCGTACTACGACTTCGAGGAGAACCGCTACGCCAGCGGGGGCGAGGGCGGCACGAAGCACAATATCGCCATCGGGGTTATCCCGTCGGCGGTGACGTTCCGTGCGGCGCCGGAAACGCCGTGGCCGCGCACGCACGGGCCGCAGACGGCGAAGGTGGTGGGGCCGAAGGGCGAATCCATCTGGACGGACAAATACGGGCGCATCAAGGTGAAGTTCCACTGGGACCGTCTGGCGAAGGGGGACGACACCAGCTCGTGCTGGGTGCGCGTGTCGAGCGCCTGGGCGGGCCAGGGATTCGGCGGCGTGCAGATCCCGCGCGTCAACGACGAGGTGGTGATCGACTTTATCAACGGCGATCCGGACAGGCCGATCGTGACGGGCCGCGTGTACAACGAGGCGAGCATGCCGCCGTGGGCGCTGCCCGGCGCGGCAACGCAGATGGGCTTTTTAAGCCGCTCGAAGGACGGCACGCCGGACAACGCCAACGCGCTGCGCTTTGAAGATAAGGCGGGCGAGGAACAGGTGTGGATCCAGGCGCAGAAGAATATGGATACCAATATCAAAAACGATGAAACCCACACGGTAGGCGGTAATCAGACGGTATCCGTTAATAAAGATTTTACCAGCACGGTAAGCGGCGCTTACGTGCAGAAAACACAGAAATCACGTAATGAACTGGTGGGAGGAGATTACGAGCTTTGGGCGCAGGATGGCTTGCAAATTGCCGCCGGACAAGGCATCAGCTTTGTTTCGGGCGAGAGCGTGCTGACGCTCGATCCCAACGGCACCATTTCGTTGCAATGCATTCAGTTCCAAATCAACGCCACCGGCAACGGACAAATCAATACCGGCGGCACGCTGGATCTGAATATCAGCACGCCAACGCCGGGCATCACGCCCGATCCAACACCGATGACTATCGGCTATGAGGTTCTTCAGGCCTTCGATAAAAAAGGAAGCAATTCATGAATTACATTTTATCCGAAGGCACGCTGACGTTACCTGAAGCGGTCCAGGAACAAAGCATCACCTTACTGAAACTGCCCAAAGCACGCGCCACGCTGGTCGTGACCCGAGCGTGGGATGTGCAGGAAGGCGAAGAAGCGCGCTATCTGCAACAGCAGTTGGAAAAAGTGAAACGCGATATGAAAAAATTCGCGGCTGAAAAAGTGCAGGAGGCGCTTTTCGGCGGCCTGCCTGCGCAGGAAGTGGCGATGCGTTTTGAAAACCAGGGCGTGGCGGTCGTGCAAAAGCTGCTGGTCGCCAGAACCGCTACGCATCTGATGACGTTGACCTTTAGCCGGGCAGGCTCTTTCGATGCGGCTTCCCTGGCCGTCTGGCAAGATATTAAAAAAGGGTTTATTCCTGCCGCAGGATCGGAGGCTTGAGTGATGTCCGATTCGATCGCAGCCCGTTTAGACGATCCTTTAGTGCACAGCTCCGCACTGGCGGATCTTGTCAGCGGATTAGTTGAAGGAGCTATCTATACCGGCATTTTAGCCGGCGCTGGCCTGCTGTTTGCCGTCAACCCGGTAGCCGGCGTCGCGGTTGGCGCGGCAGCCATGCTGGGTGCGATGGCATCCGGCTATCCTGAAAAATTGGGCAACAAAGCCAGCGACGCCGTTGACGGCCTGCTGGATACGCTGGGCATGCGCGGGCCGCCGGATGCGGTTATAACCAGCGGTTCTGATAACGTTAAGATCATGGGCAAACCGGCTGCACGCGCGGCAGGAACCGTAAGCCGTGCCTGGCTGGCTTCGCCGTCTGTCGGCAGCGAAGAAGCGCCGGGGCTGAAAGATATTGCCATGGCCGTGGCGGGCGGGATCGCTTCCACTATCCGTCATCCGGGCGATGCCGTGAGCGCTGCGCTGGATAAGGTCAGCCATCTTAACGCTGAATCGGTAGGCAACTGGTTTAGCAATCTTTGGGATGATTTGATTCAGCCGACCGTTGCCAGTGCCAGTCCTTATGCCACGCCAGCCAATAAAGATACCGTCGCCTGTACCAAAGGGCATCTGGCCGAGAATGCCAATTTCCTGGCAGAAGGCTCGAAAAAGGTGATGATCAACGGCCATCCTGCAGTGCGCAACGGTCACCGCAGCACCTGTGAAGCTACTGTTCAGGTCAGCGATAACCCGCGCGTGCGTATCGGCGGGGACAGCGTGGTGGTGCGCGATATTCGCAGCGGCAAAAACATGCTGGCCTATTTTATCGGCGGCCTGCTGAGCGGCGGTATCGGTAAAGAAGGGGCAAAACTGCTGGAACAGCTTTTTACCCGCATCGCCGCCCGGCGCGCGCTGCGGCAAATCACCTGTACGATCGTTTCTGAAGCCGGAGGAACGGTTGCCGCAGGCGCCATCTCCTCCGTGGCGATGCAGAGTTTTCACCCGGTTAACTATGCTACCGGGGCCAAGATCCTGGCCGGTCAGGACGATCTGGATTTTGTGCTGGAAGATCGTATCCCGCTTTACTGGCAACGCATCTATCACAGCCGCAACCTGACGACCGGTCTGCTGGGCACGGGCTGGATGCTGCCGTTTGAAACGCGTCTGCTCCGCTTTCGTCATCCGGATGGGACTTTCCAGTTTGCCTGGCGCGACATAACGGGTCAGGAGCTGGGACTGGGCGAGATTGCGCCAGGCGACGTGGTGCGTTTTGATGAAGAGGGCTTTACGCTGTTCTGCTCGCTGCAGGGCGTTATCGTCATGCAGACCGCGCAGGGCGAGTTTCATCTTTACGAGCCGGATCCGCAGCGTGAGGGTGAATGGCGAATCGGCCGCATTTATGACCGTCATGAAAACTGCCAGCATTTTACCTGGAACGAAGCCGGACAGTTGACCGCCATTGCTGGCGATAACGAAGCGCTGGACGTGCGGCTGAGCTATGAACCGCAATATGGCCGACTGACGGCGCTGCATCAGGTGGTCGCCGGGGAATTATGTCCTCTGGTGAATTATCGCTATAACCCGCAGGGCCAGCTGATTGCGGTGCAGGATGCTGATGGGGTTGAAACCCGCCGCTTCAGCTGGGATCGCGCCAGCGATCTGATGGCCTCGCACAGTTACGCCACCGGCCTGACCGTGGCCTACCAGTGGCAGCCAGCCCGCGATCCGCGTTACTGGCGCGTATATGAGTATCAGGTGCTGGACGAACATCAGCATTGCCTGGAGCGCTGGCTGATCGATGCAGACGAAGAAGATCGCAGCGCAAACGTGACCTGTTTTTCTGGCGGCACCACGCAGCATCGCTGGGACGAGCTTTGTCGTATTACCGACTATATCGACAGCTATGGCGCGCACTGGCGATACCGCTGGGCGGAGCAGGGCGACCTGCTGATGGCTACCCTTGCGCCGGGCGATCGGGTCTGGACCTATGACTACGATGAACGCGCCAATCTGTCGATGGTGCGCGATCCGCTGGGTCAGACCACTACGACCCTCTGGCATCCATCCTATGCGTTTCCGTTAAAAGAGGTGCAGCCCGACGGTGCAGTGTGGCAATACGAGTACAACGACGCCGGAGATGTTATTGCGGTAACCGATCCGCTCGGCGGTACCAGCCGTTTTACCTGGAACGAGCAGGGCGATTTAATCACGCGCACCGACGCGCTGGACAACATGCATCGCTTCTGGTGGAACGAGCGCGGGCAGCTCCGGCGCGACGAGGACTGCTCCGGCAACCAAAGTTATCGTCTGTATGATGATGCGGGAAGGTTGCTGAGCAGCACGGACGCGGAAGGCAACACTACGCGTTATCGCTGGAGCGCTGCGGGTCGTCTGCAGTGCCTGACGCGTCCTGACGGACGTGAAACGGAATATGAATACGATCGCGCCGGCATGCTGGTTGGCGAGAACGTCGACAGCTTTTCAGAGCGGCACGTGGCCCGTAACGTGCGCGGGCAGATCGTCAGCCAGACCGATCCGGCAGGGCATATTACCCGCTATCAGTACGATCGCTTTGGACGGATGACGGCGTTAATCAATCCAAACGGCGATCGCTGGCAGTTCGAGTATGACAACAGCCAGCGCCTGCTGGCGCAGATTGACTACGCGGGGCGTCGCAAAAGCTATGGTTATGACGAGCTGGGCCAGGTTACGGAAGTCGTACAGCATCCGTTGTCTGTTGAAGGCGAAAACCTGCCGCCTCACCGCACGCAGTTTGAATATGATGAAGTCAGTCGCCTGACGGTGAAAACTACGCAGCAGCACCGTACCGAATATCACTACGGCCCGGACTGCGTGGAAGTCAGAAAGATAGCGCTGACGGAATGGGAGAAGGCACGAGCTGAAGGCCGTGAGGCAGAAGCCGAAGTACTGACCTTAACCAGCGACGCGCTGGGCAACCTGCTCAGCGAAGAGAACAGCGGCGGGCTGTTCACGCATCAGTATGACGCGCTGGGCAACCTGACCGGCAGCACGCTGCCGGACGGGCGCGAGCTGAACTGCCTGCGCTACGGCACCGGTCATCTGCTGCAGATGAACCTGAAAATGCACGGTAAGCAGAGCGAAATCGCGGGCTATCAGCGCGATAAGCTGCATCGTGAGATCGATCGCACCCAGGGCGCGCTGCATCAGGAGACGCGCTACGATCCTGTCGGGCGGATCGTGATGCGCCGCAGCGGCTTTATCGATCGTTCAGGCGTGGTGCTGGAGCGCCGCTATCGCTGGGATCGTCTGGATCAGGTGATGCAGCAGCTGGTGTCGGACAGCGCAACGCGGCAGAACGAGTGGGCAAACCAGCAGCAGCGCTTTGGCTATGATGCAACGGGGCAGGTCACGCGTGAAGTCCGCACCTATAAGGAAGAGCATTTCAGCTGGGACGCTGCCGGAAACCAGACCGACAGCCCGGGCGAAACCGTCTGGCGCAACCTGCTGCTCAGGCTGAAGGGTGCGCGCTGGCGCTACGACGGCTTTGGTCGCATGACGTGGCGGAAATCGTCTGCCGATGCCGTGGAGCAGCACTTCAGCTATGACGACGAGCACCGCGTCAGCGAAGTACGTTTCGACGGGCACAGGGAGTTCAGTCGTGCGGAATATCGCTACGACGCGCTGGGTCGCCGTACGCAAAAAATTCTGCATCGCCACGGAAGGGAAAAGGAAGTTATTTCGTTTCTGTGGAGCGGCATGCGGATGGTGGGCGAAAGCAGCAGCCTTCAGCCTGCGCGCAACACGCAGTACATCTACGGCGAAAACAGCTGGGAACCGCTGGCGCGCGTAGACAGCATCGGCGAACAGTCGGACATTTTCTGGTATCACACCGAACTGAACGGCCTGCCGGAACGGATGACCGACGAACACGGCGAGGTGGTATGGCGCGGCCGTTTCTCCACCTGGGGCGAAACGGAGCGCGAAAGCGTCACCGGCTTCCAGGCGGTACAGCAGAACCTCCGGTTTCAGGGGCAGTACCTGGACAGGGAGACGGGCCTTCATTACAATTTATTCCGCTATTACGATCCGGTGGGTGGGCGGTTTACCCAGGTTGACCCGATAGGACTGGCGGGTGGGATTAATACTTATGGGTATGTGGGCGATCCGCTGGTTTGGGTTGATCCGCTGGGTTTAAACGGATGCTCCACTACCCTAGGCAAAAATATGATGGAATCTATGGGGCTATCGCGTTCAAGAAAATGGAAAGGATATCAGGCACATCATATTATACCAAAGGAATTAGCCAACCATCAGGCACTCCAAAAAATTAATTATTATATTGATAGTGCATCCAATGGAATATTCTTGCGGAAGGCTGATGATGTAACAAGTGCAATGTCAAGACATCAAGGTAACCATCATGGTTATACTGATGCAGTTAGGGATGCATTGGATAGGGTTGATTTAAATCAATCAGTTGATGAGGTATCCAGGCAAGTCACCATAATCCAGAACAAAGCCAGTCGCGGAATGATGAGTGGTGTTCCAATAAGATCCAAGGATATGTATAATGCTGACATCTTTGGCCGAGATATAACGCAGATTGGCAGGCAGCGAGTATATAGTTTGTGGACAGATATATTAGGGTGATAATATGATGAATCAGAAAGATTTTTATATGGAACCAATTTTATTTATCAATGATGCAAAATTTTTAGCAGGAACGAGAGAGCCGCTGAGTCAATTTGATTTAATTAGTGATCCTGAAGAGGCTAAGAAAATGCTCTTTGAGCAAGAGTTGCCTGATTCTTATGTCTACTGGGGCGACTTTTTTTCTGATTTAATATCGGATATTGTTCTTGATAAAAATTACAAACCAGCACAGAAAGATATATTAGAAGCATCAAAGTTATTGAAAAAAGATACAATCAAAGAAAATATAAGAAAAAGGAAAGCATATTTGCTCAGGAAAAAAAATGGGCTTGCTGGAAATGAAACCTATGATAATTTTTTGAATGATGTAAGTGATGAGGCTATTTATATGTTGAATATGGTGGCTACTCAGCGATATATTTATGGAGAGCAGGAAGGATCTATGTTGGAGGAAATTTACAAAATCTTAAGGCACGGATGTTTACCTTGTAACTTAAATAAAGATAAAAATATTTTTGTTATATTTAATCCAATTGACATAAAGTGATTATTAAGGAAAATTCAGATATGCCATATTTTTAATTGTGGCATATCGCTAAAGCGCAAAAGACAATGAATATTATATTAACTGCTCAATAGCTGAACTAAGGCATGGCCATAGGGTTTTCTATATCAATGTCGATAAAATTAATGACTTGAGTGTTATTAACCAAGAACTCGTGGCTGTTGGAGGATCGACATCAAACGGTCTCCCACTACTTTCAGACTGCCTCCGATCTGGCGCAAATTCCTCCTCTGCCAGCCGATTACCCATAATGTTCTCCAGCGCCGCTCTTGACCGGCTTCCAGGCGGTACAGCAGAACCTCAGATTCCAGGGACAGTACCTGGATCGTGAAAGCGGGCTGTACTACAGTCTTTTCCGATATTATGACCCGGTCAGCGGACGATTTACCCAGCCCGACCCAATAGGTTTGGCTGGCGGGATTAATACTTATGCCTATGTGACGGATCCTATAACATTTGTAGATCCGTTTAGGTGGAAGGGTTGTAGTGTTCGTGAAGGTGACGGTATAACTCATGACATTCAGCTTGTACTAATGCATAAGCATTATAAACAGACATTTGTTCATATTAAAGATGTCATTATAAGTGTGCAGAAAAATATATTTACGATACAACGCACAATGGCGGCTGCCAACAATTATGGGCTTGCGAATTAGCTCATCTGAGCCAACAGCGCCTGCCGCCTGACCCGAGCAATCTCCCGCTTCTACTGTTCAGGCGCAGCCACCATCTATCGGCGCCTGCTTATTTAATTTGCGAGCCGTCTCGCAAGAAAGAGCATCAACTATTTTTATTTAATGCAGCGGCAGTAATATAGCCCTCAGGAATAGCAAGCATTGAGGGAACAATATGAAAGTAATCACAGCCGTTCATCCGGGGATTATCCTGCGGGAATATCTGGGCGAGATAACGGTTTCTGAAGCCGCCGCCGCGCTGGATATCACCTGCGAGACGCTTTCCAGCCTGCTAAGCGGGCGGTCAGGTATTAACGCCGATATGGCGCTGCGGCTGGAGGTCGCGTTGGGAACCAGCCCCGTTATGTGGTTAGCGATGCAGGCTGGATATGATTTGCTGATAGCGTCTCAGCAGCGCCGGCCCTATATTAAGCCCCTGATAAAACCCGTGCAGTGTCATTAGGATTGCCGAATTTTAATAATTGAATAAAGCCGGGGGGTTTAAGGGGTAATTAAAGGTATAATTAAAGGGTAATTAAAGGGTAATTAAAGGGTAATTAAAGGGTAATTAAAGGGTGGTTAAGGGGTAATTACAGGGCTGATTGCTAAGTGACTGCTCCGTTATAGCTGGTTTATCTTTATTATTTATTGTATTTTTTATTATTTTTAGCAGGTTAATATTTAAGTGTATTTGCGCCGTATACCTTATAGCGTTCCTGATAAGATCAATTAGTAAAAATATTTTTCAGGTTGCTAACTGCTAAATTATAGCCACGAAAAGATGCTTGCATATTAAAATAACGCGCTGACTGGTCATTGGCTGCAAAGCGACCCGTAGCGCTGTAATAATCTGCGCGCTACGGGCCTGGCCTGTTACTTCGCCAGCTTGTCTTCGGTACGCAATTCAAAATCAGAGGCATCGTGGCGCTCGTGCAGCTGTTCGGCTGGCTCGCCCCAGGTGCGGTTGACGATGCGGCCACGCTGAACGGCAGGGCGCTGTGCAATTTCATCGGCCCAGCGTTGCAGGTTCTTATACGATCCTACATCCAGGAACTCGGCTGCGTTGTACAGATCGCCCCGAACCAGCGCGCCATACCATGGCCAGATGGCGATATCAGCGATGGTGTAATTTTCACCCGCAATATAGCGGTTCTCCGCCAGCTGGCGATCCAGCAGATCGAGCTGACGTTTGGCTTCCATGGTAAAGCGGTCGATGGCGTATTCGATTTTTACCGGCGCGTAGTTATAAAAATGACCAAAGCCACCGCCCAGGTAAGGTGCAGAGCCCTGTAGCCAGAACAGCCAGTTCAGCGTTTCGGTACGGCCTGCCGGATCTTTTGGTAAAAAGTGGCCATATTTCTCTGCCAGATAAAGCAGGATGGCGCCGGATTCAAACACGCGGGTCGGTGGCGTGGTAGAGACATCCAGCAGCGCCGGGATTTTAGAGTTCGGGTTCACTTCTACAAAGCCGGAAGAGAACTGATCGCTGTCGCCAATGCGGATCAGATGCGCATCGTATTCGGCATCGTTAACGTTCAGCGCCAGTAGCTCTTCCAGCAGGATAGTAACCTTCTGGCCGTTAGGCGTACCCATAGAATAGAGCTGCAAAGGATGTTTGCCGATTGGCAGAATAGCTTCGTGGCGCGAACCGGCGGTCGGGCGGTTAATGCTGCCCCAGGTGCCGCCTGCGTTTTTGTTCTCCGACCAGACTTTAGCCGGCTGATAATCGTTGCTGCTCATAAAATTTTCCCTTTTCACGGTTGGATGGCGTAGCGGGACTGACTTCTCGCTGTTAATGGTCTAAAAATAGCGTCGATTGCCGCACTGCACCAAAAGCGGTTGTTACAGCTGATGTCAGATATAGCACCGCTACCGCGCAGACGTTTATCTGGAAAGAGCGATCGTTACGGTAATTCAGATACTTCCGTAAGGAGAGAGAATGAAGCACGACAAAGCCGCATTAAAACAGGCGGGGCTGACGCTGTCCGAGGATGGTCGCGTGTGCTGTTACTGGCAACCGTCAATGCCGGACTATCACGATAATGAATGGGGCAGGCCGGTTGTGGACGATCGTCGTCTTTTTGAAAAAGTCTGCCTTGAAGGCTTTCACTCGGGGATGTCGTGGCAGCTCATCTATAACAAACGGGAAAATTTTCGTCGGGCCTTTGCCGACTTCGATTTTCATCAGGTGGCGACGTTCACGAAAGACGACGTCGCCAGGCTGATGGCGGATAAAAGCATTGTGCGCAATCGGGCGAAAATTCTTTCCACTATTAACAACGCGCAGCGGGCTATTGAGCTGCTTAACGAGGCGGGATCGTTGGCGGAGTGGTTCTGGCAGTTTGCGCCCGGGCCTGATGCCCGACCGGAAATTATCGATCTGGCGTACTGGCAGCAAACCAAAACGTCGCCGGAAGCGATAAAGATGTCAAAAGCGTTGAAAAAACGCGGCTGGACATGGGTTGGGCCGGTAACCGCCTATTCGCTGATGCAGGCGCTGGGCCTGGTGAACGATCATCTGACAGGTTGTGAATGCCGTAGGGCGGTAGAGGCGGCAAGGGAAAAGGCCTGCTTGCCTTGTGCTAACCAGCACGAGTTAACATCGTACTCTGAAAAAGAATAAAAGGTACGGACCGATCAGGAGAGTGAGAAAATTGTCTGGTAAGCCGCCATCGCCGCTAGACGTAAAAAGAGACTTCGTCCTTTAGCGCCGCTGGCTTCCGCTGACGGGCGCACTTTTACGCCGCGCTTTGCGGCCTTTCTTCCATTTACGCCGCGCATTCACCGTTGTGGATTGTGTATAGCGTCCGAATCGGCGAAAATGCCGGCCATTGATGATTAATCGCCTGTGTCTTCCTGAGCAAACCGCGCAGCGGCGGCACAGCACCAAACAGAGTTTTTTCATGTCAAATGCACCTTTTATGCAAGAGGTGGCTCGCCGCCGCACTTTTGCCATTATCTCGCACCCGGATGCCGGTAAAACCACCATCACCGAAAAGGTGCTGCTGTTCGGACAGGCGATTCAGACCGCCGGCACGGTAAAGGGACGCGGCTCCAGCCAGCACGCGAAATCCGACTGGATGGAGATGGAAAAGCAGCGTGGTATTTCGATCACCACCTCCGTGATGCAGTTTCCCTATCGCGACAGCCTGGTCAACCTGCTGGATACGCCGGGACACGAAGACTTCTCGGAAGATACCTACCGCACGCTGACGGCGGTCGACTGCTGCCTGATGGTTATCGATGCCGCTAAAGGCGTTGAGGATCGTACCCGCAAGCTGATGGAAGTCACCCGCCTGCGCGATACGCCGATCCTGACCTTTATGAACAAGCTGGACCGTGATATCCGTGATCCGATGGAAGTGCTGGACGAGGTGGAAAGCGAGCTGAAGATTGCCTGCGCACCGATCACCTGGCCAATCGGCTGCGGCAAGCTGTTCAAGGGCGTTTATCACCTCTATAAAAACGAAACCTATCTTTATCAGTCCGGTAAAGGCCACACCATTCAGGAAGTCCGTGTGGTGAAAGGGCTGGATAACCCGGAGCTGGACGCCGCCATTGGCGAAGAGCTGGCGGCACAGCTGCGCGAAGAGCTGGAGCTGGTCCAGGGCGCGTCGCACGAGTTTGAGAAAGAAGCGTTCCTGAACGGCCAGCTGACGCCGGTGTTCTTTGGTACCGCGCTGGGCAATTTCGGCGTGGATCATATGCTGGATGGCCTGGTGGAGTGGGCGCCGTCGCCTATGCCGCGCGCCACCGATACCCGTACCGTTACCGCCGCAGACGAGAAATTCACCGGCTTCGTGTTTAAGATCCAGGCGAATATGGATCCGAAACACCGTGACCGCGTGGCCTTCCTGCGCGTGGTTTCCGGCAAGTATGAAAAGGGCATGAAGCTGCGTCAGGTTCGTCTGGGCAAAGACGTGGTGATTGCCGACGCGCTCACCTTTATGGCGGGCGATCGCTCGCATGTTGAAGAGGCGTATCCGGGCGATATCATCGGCCTGCATAACCACGGCACCATTCAGATCGGCGATACCTTTACCCAGGGCGAGAACATGAAGTTCACCGGTATTCCGAACTTCGCGCCGGAACTGTTCCGTCGTATTCGCCTGCGCGACCCGCTCAAGCAAAAGCAGCTGCTGAAAGGGCTGGTGCAGCTGTCGGAAGAGGGCGCGGTACAGGTGTTCCGTCCCGTGCACAATAACGATCTGATTGTAGGCGCGGTCGGCGTGCTGCAGTTTGACGTGGTGGTGGCGCGACTGAAAAGCGAATACAACGTCGAAGCGATCTATGAGTCGGTCAACGTCTCTACCGCCCGCTGGGTGGAATGCAGCGATGCGAAGAAGTTCGACGAGTTCCAGCGTAAAAACGAGGTAAACCTGGCGCTGGACGGCGGCGATAACCTGACTTATATCGCGCCGACCATGGTCAACCTGAATATTACCCAGGAACGCTATCCTGACGTGGTGTTCCGCAAAACGCGCGAACACTAACAGGCAGCCTACATACGGTTACCCTGACAGGCGGCGCTTCGGCGGCGCTTTTTTTTGCCCGCTGTTGTTCAGATCCCACCTTACAGACTCATCTTAAAAAAATCCGCTTTTGCCCATTTATCCGCCATATCAACCACAAAGGGCAGCAGAATTCAGATCAGCGTCTATATTTATTTCAACAGGACGCAAAATATGTGGCGCGGTTGCTACAAAGCCTGACTACTGCAGTCACGCCGTTTGTGACTGAAAGCTCACAGTTGTGGGTGCATCAACCTAAGAAGGAAGAGATCGATGAACAAGACTAAGATTGCTAAAACTCTGATGGCTGCTCTGGTAGGTTCTGCACTGGTTAGTGGCGCTGCGATGGCAGAAGACACCACTACGCCAAAAGTACAGTCCACGACCGGCAGCGCGGGTTCTAAAATCGATAGCTCTATGAAAAAAGTCGGTGGATACATGGATGACAGCGGCGTGACCGCCAAGGTGAAAGCTGCCCTGGTTGATAACGACGCTATTAAAAGTACGGATATCTCAGTCAAAACTCATGAAGGCGTCGTGACGCTGAGTGGTTTTGTCGCTTCTCAGGATCAGGCTGAACTGGCCGTTTCCGAAGCGAAAAAAATTGAGGGCGTAAAATCCGTCAGCGATAAACTACACGTTAAAGACAGCGCAAAAAGCAGCGTCAGCGGCTATGCCGGTGATGCAGCAACAACCAGCGAAATTAAAGCTAAACTGTTAGCGGATGACATCGTACCGTCCCGCAACGTGAAAGTTGAAACCACCAACGGTGTGGTTCAGCTTTCCGGTTCGGTAAAAACCCAGGCACAGTCAGATCGTGCTGAAGGCATTGCCAAAGCGATTGAAGGCGTCAAGAGCGTGAAAAACGATCTGGCGGTGAAATCGTAATACCGGCGCGGGCTGGCTATTACGGCCAGCCCGTGACGGCGCCGTCGTCAGGCAGAAATCAATAACAGATGATGTTCGATTTTAATATAGGGTAAGGAGAAGCTTATGTTTCGTTGGGGTATTATCTTTCTGGTTATCGCACTGATCGCCGCTGCATTAGGTTTCGGTGGTCTGGCAGGTACGGCAGCATGGGCAGCGAAAATTGTCTTCGTTGTCGGTATCATTATCTTCCTGATCAGCCTGTTTACCGGCCGCAAGAAGTTATAGCTTTAACGCTCTCCACGGCAGCGTCAGCGCTGCCGTGGGAAGAAACGTCTCGCCCGTCTGCACTTCCTCTCTTTTCCCCGTTTACTTCTCGCTGCATTTTTTTCCCACGTTCATGTCACGCTGCATTTTTTTCCACGTTCATGTCACGCTGCATTTCGTCACTTTTTACCTGCGTTCATTTCACGCTGCATTTCATTACCTTTTTGCCCCGCGTTCATTTCTCGCTACACTTCGTCACGCTTTTCACTCCCCGCATTAACACTCATAGCAATAAGCGCCAAACCGCCGCCACTACGTGAGCGTATCCTCACCGCATTAGCTATCAGAGGGAGGGAGAAAGGTGGGCAGACGCATTCCGATTACGCTCGGCAATATTACGCCGCTGGCGCTGGCACCTTTTCATCCGGGCAAGCTCGCTCTGGTCTGTGAAGGCGGCGGACAGCGCGGGATTTTTACCGCAGGCGTACTGGACGAGTTTCAGCGGGTTGGTTTTAATCCTTTTGACCTGATGATTGGTACTTCCGCAGGCGCGCAGAACCTCTCTGCATTTATCTGCGGTCAGCCTGGCTATGCCCGGCGGGTGATCACGCGCTATACCACCAGCAAACTTTTCTTCGATCCGCTGCGCTTTGTGCGCGGCGGCCATCTGATCGATCTGGACTGGCTGGTGGATATTACCGCCAAAGAGTTTCCGCTGGCGATGACGGCGGGCGAAGAGGCGTTTTCCCGGGGGCGCGAGTTTTACATGTGCGCCTGCCGCAGCGACGACTATTCGCCCGGCTACTTTGCCCCCACCGCAGCGAACTGGCTGAACATCATCAAAGCCTCCAGCGCCATTCCCGGCATGTACCGACCCGGCGTCGATCTGGAAGGCATCAGCTACCTGGACGGCGGAATCAGCGATGCGGTGCCGGTACGCGAAGCGGCGCGGCGCGGTGCCGACACCATAGTCGTCATCCGAACCGTGCCGTCGCAGATGACCTATACGCCGCAGTGGCTGAAGCGCGTCGAGCGCTGGCTGGACAAAGGCGCGCTACAGCCGCTGGTTAATATCATGCACCTGCATGAAGAGAGCTACCGCCAGACCCAGCAGTTCATTAACGAGCCGCCTGGCGATCTGAATATCATTGAAATTTTCCCGCCGCGCGCGCTGGCAAGCATGGCGCTGGGCAGCCGCATCGCCTCGCTCAATCAGGACTATCATCTGGGCCGTCGCTGCGGCCGTTATTTTTTGGCTACAATAGGGCAGTGGTTGCAGGGTGAAGCACAGGCTACTGCGCCAGTGGTGCCGGACGTGCCGCCCGCCAATGAACCGGCGATCGTACCACCGGCGAGCAATGATGATGATTTTCCTGAAGGATCGCTGGCATGACTTTTGTCGATACGCACTGTCACTTTGATTTTCCGCCCTTCTGCGGCAACGAGGCGGAAAGCCTGCGGCTGGCGGCGGAAGCCGGGGTGGAAAAGATCATTGCGGTGGGCGTTTCGGCGGATCGTTTTGCCGGGGTGCTGGCGTTGGCGGAAAAGTATGCGCCTTTATACGCGGCGCTGGGTACGCATCCGATGGCGATTGCCGGCCATCAGGAAGCGCATCTGCAACAGCTGGAAGACCATCTACGGCAGGGTTCGTCGAAGCTGATAGCGATCGGCGAGATCGGGCTGGATCTTTATATTGAAAACCCGCAGTTCGACAAGCAGCAGGCGGTGCTGGAGGCGCAGCTGCGGCTGGCAAGACGCTATGATTTGCCGGTGATCCTGCATTCAAGGCGCACGCACGACAAGCTGGCGATGCAGCTGCGCAAGCTCGATTTGCCCGCGCGCGGCGTGGTGCACGGCTTTGCCGGTAGCGAGCAGCAGGCGTTAGCCTTTATCCGCGAAGGCTTTGCCATTGGCGTCGGCGGCACTATCACCTACGAGCGGGCCAGCAAAACCCGCAACGCTATTGCACGTTTGCCGCTGACCTCGCTGCTGTTAGAAACCGATTCGCCCGATATGCCGGTGCAGGGTTTTCAGGGCCAGCCAAACCGTCCCGAAAGAATCAAGCACGTCTGGCAGAGCCTGTGCGAGATCCGCGATGAATCGCCGCAGGAGATTGCCGACACGCTTCGCGAAAATACCCGCCGACTGTTTCGGATCTGAAGCTGGTATATACAGTAGGTCATTAACCGTCCATCCTGGCTAATGTACGGTTTCGAAACCTTTCCCGGCAGACCGGGCTGCTATCGCTGTGATACGTCAGGCCACCCTTTCACGGCACAATAATTGTGATTGCCATCATATTAATTCAGTTATTGCCGATCGTGTATTCCATATCCCACCTGATATCGCGCAAAATTAATTCCCAATCCTTTGTTTGATAATGTCTTTAGTCTTTATTTTTGACGAAAATTTCGCTGCTTGACGGTTTCCTGAATCAGGTGTAAAACTTTCTTTGCCTTGTTAAGACGTGAAAGGAAACTAATTATATTTCAGGTTGAAGTTAAAAGGATTTTATTATGGCTATTCGAGAAATTAGTGCTGAACTTTGGGGGGCTATTTCAGGGGGTAATGGATATAGCAATTATGAGGCTGGTGGTGCAGGTAAAAAAATTCACGGCAATCAACTATACAGCGGGGAGCTGGCGTAGATATTTACAAAGATGTTAATGTTGACTGCCTGGTAGACAGAGGAATGGGTATAATTGGGGGGCTTAAAAAAGGCCCGGCGGGAATGATAAGCGGCATGGTTGCTAACAGCTATAAATCATGTGTAAGGGAACCTAACCGAAACTCAAACGGAGGGGGGAGCATTTCCCCGGGGCAATGTACCTGGTAAAGAAACAATCCTTAATAAAAATTGGGCATATAATTGTTATTATCGTGGGGTTTCAATTTGCATCAGCCATATTAAGTGGGATGGGCATTGTGTCCGCCTGGTGCCCGCTACCGCAAAGCTTTTCTCGCTGGGCAGTGATAATAATAACTTCTTTGGGCAGCATTCGGCTTTTAGATGATATCTTTGTTTTTCTTCTTAACAGATTAAATAAATCCGGTAGGGACAGTAATTATTGAAATGCCTGAATGAATCAGCCCATATCGCTCAAGGTCGCTTTGATTAGCGGCCTTATTTATTGAAAGGGCCATAAATAGCAGCACCATTAATGCTAACATTGATGCGGGCGGCGCGCAGTGTCATAACCTGTGACGTAGTTATTTCATAATTCGTGGATCCCGTGCTGCTGGCAGAGAGGTTTATCAGGCAGGGCATCCATAATTATCGTCTGAAGAAATATGCCTGATGTTATTCTCCGCCAGTGAATAACGTCGTTTCTCAATGTTACTATCATAACATTTTGTGATGTCCGATCGGCGGGCCTGTACCCTGTATTCCGGCAGTCTGGTGTGATTTCTGTCCGACTTGCGCTACAATTACGGCAACAGCAGCGGCCTCAATGTGAAAGCTATCACAGACGAAGCCCGGAACGAATGTTACTATCCTAACATTGTCCCTGTGCTGCGCCCACGCCAACCGCCTTTTCGGAGAAAACCATGACTGATTTAACCACCGCCGCCGTTCGCGCGCTGAAGCTGATGGATTTGACCACCCTGAACGACGACGATACGGACGCCAAAGTGGTTGCGCTGTGTCATCAGGCCAAAACGCCTGTTGGCGAGACGGCGGCCATCTGCATCTATCCCCGTTTTATTCCGGTTGCGCGTAAAACGCTGCGCGAGCAGGGCACGCCGGATATTCGTATCGCTACCGTGACTAACTTCCCGCACGGCAACGACGACATCGAAATCGCACTGGCGGAAACGCATGCCGCTATCGCCTACGGCGCTGATGAAGTGGACGTAGTTTTCCCTTACCGCGCGCTGATTGCCGGTAACGAAGAAGTCGGCTACGACATGGTTTACGCCTGCAAAGAAGCCTGCGCCGACGCGGGCGTGCTGCTGAAGGTCATTATCGAAACCGGCGAGCTGAAAACAGAAGAGCTGATCCGTAAAGCGTCTGAAATCGCTATCGATGCCGGTGCAGACTTTATTAAAACCTCTACCGGTAAAGTCGCGGTTAACGCCACGCCGGAAGTGGCGGAAATCATGCTGCGGGTTATCGCCGAAAAAGGCGTAAAGCACCAGGTTGGCTTTAAGCCGGCGGGCGGCGTGAAAACTGCTGAAGACGCGGCTATCTACCTGAAGCTGGCGGACGATATCCTGGGCGAAGAGTGGGCCGACGCGCGGCATTTCCGCTTCGGCGCCTCCAGCCTGCTGGCCAGCCTGCTGAACGCGGCCGGTCATGCTGGCGCAAAAAGCGATTCCGCTTACTAATCCACCTTCATAAACGGGTCAGCCCGCCTGCCGAAATAAGCGGGCGCCCGTCAACCCAGCCCGGACGCGACGGCCGGGCCATCAAACCTCACCAGGGGGTAACGTGTTTCTGCCACAGGAAATTATTCGTAAAAAAAGAGATGGTCAGGCGCTGAGCGAGGAAGAAATTCGCTTCTTTATTAACGGTGTACGCGATAATGCGGTATCGGAAGGACAAATTGCCGCGCTGGCGATGACCATCTGGTTCCATGATATGACGCTGCCGGAGCGCGTGGCGCTGACGATGGCAATGCGCGATTCCGGCTCGGTGCTGAACTGGCAGAGTCTGGGGCTGAACGGGCCGGTAGTGGATAAGCACTCTACCGGCGGCGTGGGCGATGTCACCTCGCTGATGCTTGGCCCGATGGTGGCGGCCTGCGGCGGCTATGTGCCGATGATCTCCGGGCGCGGCCTTGGTCACACCGGCGGCACGCTGGATAAGCTGGAAGCGATCCCCGGCTTCGATATCTTCCCGGAAGATCACACCTTCCGTAATATTATCAAAGAGGTTGGCGTGGCGATTATCGGCCAGACCAACTCGCTGGCGCCGGCCGACAAGCGCTTCTACGCCACGCGCGATATCACGGCGACCGTTGATTCCATTCCGCTGATCACCGCCTCGATCCTGGCGAAAAAGCTCGCCGAAGGGCTGGATGCGCTGGTGATGGACGTTAAAGTCGGTTCAGGCGCTTTTATGCCGACTTTTGAGCAGTCTGAAAGCCTGGCACAGGCGATTGTCGGCGTGGCCAACGGTGCAGGCTGCAAAACTACCGCGCTGCTGACCGATATGAATCAGGTACTGGCCTCCAGCGCGGGCAACGCGCTGGAAGTGCGCGAGGCGGTGCGCTTCCTGACCGGCGAATACCGCAATCCGCGCCTGCTGGAAGTGACGATGGCGCTCAGCGCCGAAATGCTGCTGTCAGGCGGGCTGGCGGCCGATCGCGATGAAGCCATGCGTAAGCTTCAGGCGGTGCTGGATAACGGCCGCGCGGCGGAAGTGTTTGCGCGCATGGTGGCCGCGCAAAAAGGCCCAACCGACTTTATCGACAGGCTGGACAGCTACCTGCCCGCGCCGATGCTCAGCAAAGCGGTGTATGCCGACCGGCCCGGCATCGTCAGCGCAATGGATACCCGCGCGCTGGGGCTGGCCGTAGTGGCGATGGGCGGCGGTCGTCGTCGCGCCAGCGACAGTATCGACTACAGCGTAGGGCTGAGCGAGATGGCGCAGCTGGGCGACAGCGTGGACGGCCAGCGGCCGCTGGCGGTGATCCACGCCGCCAGCGAAGCGAGCTGGCAGGAGGCCGCCGCCGCAGTGAAACAGGCGATAACCCTGGCAGAAAAATCACCGCAGCCGACGCCAGTTATTTATCGCAGAGTGACGCAATAAACGGCATACTGTTCCGATCGATAAAATTTAGCTCATCGCGTTAACAACGCAGGAGACCACGATGAAACGTGCATTTATTATGGTGCTCGACTCTTTCGGCATTGGGTCAAGCAAAGACGCTCATAAGTTTGGCGATGAAGGTTCCGATACGCTGGGGCATATTGCCGAAGCCTGCTTTAAAGGCGAAGCGGATATCGGCCGCAAAGGGCCGCTGCATCTGCCCAATCTTACCGCGCTGGGCTTAGGCAAAGCGGCGGAGGCCTCTACCGGTAAGTTCCCATTGGGGCTGGATAAAGACGCTGAAATTATCGGCGCCTACGCCTATGCCAGCGAGCTGTCGTCGGGCAAAGATACGCCTTCCGGCCACTGGGAAATCGCCGGCGTGCCGGTGCTGTTTGACTGGGGCTACTTCACGGAAAAAGAGAACAGCTTCCCGCAGGCGCTGCTGGACGAGCTGGTAGAAAAAGCGGGCCTGCCTGGTTATCTGGGCAACTGCCACTCTTCCGGCACGGTGATCCTTGACCAGCTGGGCGAAGAGCATATGAAAACCGGCAAGCCGATTTTCTATACCTCTGCCGACTCGGTGTTCCAGATCGCCTGTCATGAAGAAACCTTTGGCTTACAGCGCCTGTACGATCTCTGTGAAATCGCCCGCGAAGCGCTGACCGAAGGCGGCTATAACATTGGCCGCGTGATCGCCCGTCCGTTTGTGGGCGACAAAGCGGGGCACTTCGAACGTACCGGCAACCGTCACGATCTGGCTGTTGAACCGCCTTCGCCCACCATCCTGAAAAAGCTGGTGGAGGAAAAAGGCGGCGAAGTAGTCTCCGTGGGCAAAATCGCCGATATCTATGCGCACGTCGGCATCACCAAAAAAGTGAAGGCGACCGGGCTGGACGCGCTGTTTGACGCGACCGTGCAGGAGATGAAAACGGCGCCGGACAACAGCATCGTCTTTACCAACTTTGTGGATTTCGACTCCACCTGGGGCCACCGTCGCGACGTGGCTGGCTACGCGGGCGGCCTGGAGCTGTTTGACCGTCGTCTGCCGGAGCTGATGGCGCTGGTACAAGAGGGCGATATTCTGATCCTCACCGCCGACCACGGCTGCGATCCAACCTGGCAGGGCACGGAACATACCCGCGAGCACATCCCAATTTTGATTTACGGCCCGAACGTTAAGCCCGGCTCGCTGGGATACCGTGACACTTTTGCGGATATCGGTCAGACTGTCGCAACGTATTTTGGCCTGTCCGCAATGGAATATGGCAAAAGCATGCTGTAATCAGCGCAACGTAACACGCCGGTGCAAGCCGGCAAAAAGTAAATAAGGATAAAAGATGGCTACCCCTCATATTAACGCAGAAATGGGTGATTTCGCTGACGTGGTGCTGATGCCGGGCGATCCGCTGCGCGCAAAGCACATTGCGGAAACCTTTTTGCAGGATGCCGTGGAAGTCAATAACGTGCGTGGGATGCTGGGCTATACCGGCACTTACAAGGGCCGCAAAATCTCCGTGATGGGCCACGGCATGGGCATTCCTTCCTGCTCAATCTACGCCAAAGAGCTGATCACCGAATTCGGCGTGAAGAAGATTATTCGCGTAGGCTCCTGCGGCGCGGTTCGTGAAGACGTGAAGCTGCGCGATATCGTGATCGGTATGGGTGCCAGCACCGATTCCAAAGTGAACCGCATGCGCTTCAAGGATCACGATTTCGCGGCCATCGCCGATTTCGATATGGTGCGCGACGCGGTAGACGCGGCGAAAAACCTGGGCGTGGAAGCACGCGTCGGCAACATCTTCTCCGCCGATCTGTTCTATACGCCGGATCCGCAGATGTTCGACGTGATGGAAAAGTACGGCATCCTGGGCGTGGAAATGGAAGCAGCGGGCATCTATGGCGTGGCGGCGGAGTTCGGCGCGAAAGCGCTGGCTATCTGTACCGTTTCCGACCATATCCGCACCCATGAGCAGACCTCGGCGGCCGAGCGTCAGACCACGTTTAACGACATGGTTGAGATCGCGCTGGAATCCGTTCTGCTGGGCGATAAAGCCTGATTTAAGCGGCCGCTGCCCTCAGCGGCCGTTGGCTAAAACCGGTCGGAGAACCGACCGGTTTTCCCGTAAAAGTATCTATTCATCTTTCCCGCTCGTTTTTTGTCATTGTCCTTTATCCTCAGGCAATTAAGTGATAAGTATCTATTCATAAATCTATTCACGGTCAGTCATTATGTCTGCAATAACGTCACTTTTGCTGCACGGCCCGCTTGATGCCGCCACGCTGATCCAGCGCTCAGGCGTCAGCCAGGCCACGCTGTCACGCACGCTTTCCGCTCAGCCGCAGGTGCTGAAGTTTGGCCGTGCGCGCGCCACGCGCTATGCGTTGCTGCGACCGGTGCGGGAAGAGTGCGTTTTTCCGCTCTGGCAGATTGATGAGCAGGGCCGTGCGCAGGAAGCCGGTCGGCTTTACAGTATCTGGCCCGCAGGAAGCTGCCTGATAGAAGATATGCAGGGAGACTGGCAGCAGTTCGACGGCCTGCCCTGGTATCTGAGCGATATGCGGCCACAGGGTTTTCTGGGACGCGCGTGGGGCAAAGAGTGTGCGTTACAGCTCGGATTGCCGGAAGACAGCCGACAGTGGAATGAAGACCATTGCCTGCTTGCGTTAACGAGACGCGGCAGCGATATTTCCGGCAACTGGCTGATCGGCACCCAAAGCTATCAGCAATGGTTACAGCAGCCCGTGCCGCAGCCCATCAGCCCGCAGGAAAAACGCTATCGCTATCCGCAGCTGGCGGAGAAAGTGCTGACCGGCGAAGATATCGGATCCTCTGCGGGCGGCGAACAGCCGAAATTCGCCTGCTGCGTTGAACGGGCCGACGGTAGCGGCGTGCATCTGCTGGTAAAATTCACGCCGCCTCAGCGTAACCAGAACAGCCAGCGCTGGTGCGATCTGCTCAGAGCAGAAGCGCTGGCATTGCAGCTGCTGGCTGAAAATGGCCTGGCGGCGGCGCAGGGCAGCATTTTTAGTGCGCCGGACGGCCAGACCTTTCTGGAAGTCGTGCGCTTCGATCGTATTGCCGATCGAGGCAGAAAAAGTCTTGTTTCGCTGGAGGCGGTACAGGCTGAATATCTCGGCAGCCAAACCCGCTGGCCGCAGGCGTTAGCCATGCTGGCAGAGCAACGGTTGATATCCCTGGAGGATGCAACGCGCGGTACGCTACAGTGGGCGTTTGGCCGCCTGATCGCTAACGGTGACATGCACAGCGGCAACCTGTCGTTTTTCCGGCAGGCCGCCGGGCTGAGCCTGACGCCCGCTTACGACATGCTTCCCATGAGTTTTGCGCCGAACAGCAGCGGGCACATGCGTGATAAGCCGCCGCAGATTGCCCTCGATCCCGCCGTGCCGCGCGAGGTGTGGTTTCGGGCATTAGCAATGGCGCAGCGCTACTGGCAGATGATTGCCGCAGGCGCTGAATGGAGTAATGAGTTTTGCCGGATTGCGGCGGCTATGCAGCAGACGCTGAACGCGCTGCCGCCGCAGATTGAGCGAATGGCGTAAGAGGTGAAGGCCGCCCGGAAAAATGCGACCGCTAGCTTTTATCCGCAGGCGCGTCGTCGCCGTTATCTTCTTTTACCGGACGGTTAGCGGTAAGCAGAAAGGGCGACTGCTGCCAGCGCGTGCGGCGATCCCGCAGCAGCGTACGGGTAAGGATAATGCCGATAGCCAGCGCCAGCAGCATCATCAGGCGCAGGATATTGGTGGTGTTATCGACCTGCCGCGAATCCGTCACCAGCACGTGGGTATCCAGCGTAACGCGCAGAAAGCCGCGCGGCCCGTCAGCGCTGGCCAGCGGCTCCACCAGCTGATGGTTGAAGTAGCTGCCGGCCCGTTGCCCGTCCAGCGCCAGCCGGTCGCGCACGTTAATGGTTTCGCCGCTGCGCGCCAGTAGCGTGCCGCTGTCGTCATAGACCGATGCGTCCAGAATGCGGCTCTCTTTGGTCAGCTGTGCGAGAACATCGATAATCTTCTGATGGTTGTCATCGCTGTTTTCCATCAGCGGCGACAGGCTAAAGGCGACCTGGCGAGTCAGCGTGCGCGCCAGCTCCTCCACCTGCTCCGAGCGGGCCATCTGATGGCCCATGCTGAACCATGATGCGCCCTGCATCAGCACGACCAGCAGCGCCAGGCAGATCAGGACGATTACCGTGCGGTGCAGCCGAAATGTTAGTTTGGCTTTTGCCATTTTTGCCCTTCACCTATTGTCCGGAAACGGAACCGCATTTATGTTGCCAGAAGCGGGCGAGACAGGGTAGCCTCTTGCGTGATTAAACTGTCCCCTACAGGAGCTGTAATGCCAAATAGTCTGACCTGGTGCGACCTGCCTTCGGATGTCTCTCTCTGGCCGGGTTTACCTCTTTCCCTCAGCGGCGATGAAGTGATGCCGCTGGATTATCGCGCTGGCCGCACCGGCTGGCTTCTGTATGGGCGCGGCCTGAATAAAGATCGCCTGACGGCGCTACAGCACAGGCTGGGGGCGGCGATGGTTATCGTCAGCGCCTGGGTGGTGGAGGACTATCAGGTTATCCGGCTGGCGGGCTCGCTGACGCCGCGCGCGGCCAAACTGGCGCACGAAGCCGGGCTGGACGTGGCGCCGCTGGGCCGAATTCCCCACCTGAAAACGCCGGGTCTGCTGGTAATGGATATGGATTCCACCGCTATCCAGATTGAATGTATCGACGAGATCGCCAAACTGGCGGGCAGCGGCGAGCTGGTGGCGGAAGTGACCGAACGCGCGATGCGCGGCGAACTCGATTTTACCGCCAGCCTGCGCCAGCGCGTGGCTACACTTAAAGGCGCCGACGCCAATATTCTGGCACAGGTCAGGGCGGAAATGCCGCTGATGCCGGGTCTCAGTTCGCTGGTGCACAAGCTCCAGGCGCTGGGCTGGCAGGTGGCGATCGCTTCCGGCGGCTTTACCTATTTTGCGGAATACCTGCGCGATAAGCTGCGCCTTTCCGCGATTGTGGCGAACCAGCTGGAAATCCGCGACGGCAAGCTGACCGGCGAAGTGCTGGGCGATATCGTCGATGCGAAATACAAAGCCGAGACGCTGCGAAAGCTGGCGAAGCGCTTTGAGATCGCGCCGGAACAAACCGTGGCAATTGGCGACGGCGCCAACGATCTGCTGATGATCCAGGCGTCCGCGCTGGGCATTGCCTATCACGCCAAGCCGAAAGTTAACGAAAAAACAGAAGTTACCATCCGTCATGCTGACCTGTTAGGCGTGCTCTGCATCCTGACCGGCAGCCTGATCCATGAAGAACGCTAAGGGGTAGATTTGGCCAAAGCGGTAAAGCGCGCCTTTGTTTGTAATGAATGCGGCGCAGATTATCCACGCTGGCAGGGGCAATGCAGCGCCTGCCAGGCCTGGAACACCATCACCGAGGTGCGCCTGGCGGCGTCGCCAACGGTGGCGCGTAACGAACGTCTGACCGGCTATGCGGGCAGCGCCGGCCCAAGCCGCGTGCAAAAACTGTCGGACATCAGCCTGGAGGCGCTGCCGCGCTTCAGCACCGGCTTTAAGGAGTTCGACCGCGTGCTGGGCGGCGGCGTGGTGCCGGGCAGCGCCATCCTGATCGGCGGCAGCCCCGGCGCGGGGAAAAGTACGCTGCTGCTGCAAACGCTCTGCAAGCTTTCCGAGAACATGAAAACGCTCTACGTCACCGGCGAGGAGTCGCTGCAGCAGGTGGCGATGCGCGCGCACCGGCTGGGTTTGCCGACCGCCAATCTGAATATGCTTTCGGAAACCAGCATTGAGCAGATCTGCCAGATCGCCGAGCAGGAAGAGCCGAAGCTGATGGTGATCGACTCCATTCAGGTGATGCATATGGCGGATATCCAGTCCTCGCCCGGCAGCGTGGCGCAGGTCAGGGAAACCGCCGCTTACCTGACCCGCTTTGCGAAAACACGCGGCGTGGCGATCGTGATGGTCGGCCACGTTACGAAAGACGGCTCGCTGGCGGGGCCAAAGGTTCTGGAACACTGCATCGACTGCTCGGTGCTGCTGGATGGCGATGCGGATTCGCGTTTTCGCACCCTGCGCAGCCATAAAAACCGCTTCGGCGCGGTGAACGAGCTGGGCGTGTTCGCCATGACCGAACAGGGGCTGCGGGAAGTCAGCAATCCTTCCGCCATCTTCCTCAGCCGCGGCGACGAGGTCACCTCCGGCAGTTCGGTAATGGTGCTGTGGGAAGGCACGCGGCCGCTGCTGGTTGAGATCCAGGCGCTGGTGGATCACTCGATGCTGGGGAATCCACGCCGCGTGGCGGTCGGCCTGGAGCAGAACCGTCTGGCGATCCTGCTGGCGGTGCTGCATCGTCACGGCGGTCTGCAAATGGCCGATCAGGACGTTTTCGTCAACGTGGTCGGCGGCGTGAAGGTCACGGAAACCAGCGCCGACTTAGCGTTAATGCTGTCGATGGTCTCCAGCCTGCGCGATCGCCCTTTGCCGCAGGATCTGGTGGTGTTTGGCGAGGTCGGGCTGGCCGGAGAAATCCGTCCGGTGCCGAGCGGCCAGGAGCGTATTTCCGAAGCGGCCAAGCACGGCTTCCGTCGCGCCATTGTGCCCATTGCCAACGTGCCGAAGAAAACGCCGGAGAACATGAAGGTGTACGGCGTGAAAAAGCTGGCCGACGCGCTGGCGATCCTCGACGAGCTTTAACTTAAAAGCGGAGCGTGTTGCGCGCTCCGCATTTCAAAGCGGCGGAACGTACGCCCGTTATGCAGGAGGCACCCGGTGTCGTCATTTGATTATCTGAAAACGGCTATTCGCCAGCAGGGCTGTACGTTGCAGCAGGTGGCGGAAGCCAGCGGCATGACCAAGGGCTACCTCAGCCAGCTGCTCAACGCCAAGATCAAAAGCCCCAGCGCGCAAAAGCTGGAGGCGCTGCACCGCTATCTTGGCCTGGAGTTTCCGCGCCGTGAAAAAACCATCGGCGTGGTGTTCGGCAAATTCTATCCGCTGCATACCGGCCACATCTATCTGATCCAGCGCGCCTGTAGCCAGGTTGACGAGCTGCATATCATTATGGGCTACGACGAGTCGCGCGACCGCGAGCTGTTCGAGGCCAGCGCCATGTCGCAGCAGCCGACCGTCAGCGATCGCCTGCGCTGGCTGCTGCAAACTTTTAAGTACCAGAAAAATATCCGTATCCATTCGTTTAACGAAGAGGGTATGGAGCCTTATCCGCACGGCTGGGACGTCTGGAGCCGGGGCATCAATGACTTTATGGAAAACCACGGTATTGTCCCCAATCGGGTTTATACCAGCGAAGAGCCGGATGCGCCGCAGTATCAGCAGCATTTGGGCATTGAGGCGGTGCTGATCGATCCTAAACGATCCTTTATGAACATCAGCGGCGCGCAGATCCGCCAGGATCCTTTTCGCTACTGGGAATATATTCCGACGGAAGTAAAACCGTTCTTTGTGCGCACGGTGGCTATCCTGGGCGGCGAGTCGAGCGGTAAATCGACGCTGGTTAACAAGCTGGCAAATATTTTTAACACTACCAGCGCCTGGGAATTTGGCCGCGACTACGTGTTCTCGCACCTGGGCGGCGACGAGATGGCGCTGCAATATTCTGACTACGATAAGATCGCGCTGGGCCAGGCACAGTACATCGATTTTGCGGTGAAATATGCGAACAAGGTCGCCTTTATCGATACCGACTTTGTGACGACCCAGGCCTTCTGTAAGAAGTATGAGGGGCGCGAGCATCCTTTTGTGCAGGCGCTGATTGATGAGTACCGCTTTGATTTGGTGATCCTGGTCGAGAACAACGTCCCCTGGGTAGCGGACGGGCTGCGTAGCCTCGGCAGCTCGGTGGATCGCAAAGAGTTCCAGGCGCTGCTGGTTTCCATGCTGGAGGCGAACAATATCGATTTTGTGCACGTCGAGCAGGATAGCTACGACGAGCGCTTTCTGCGCTGCGTGGAGCTGGTGCAGGAGATGCTGGGCGCGCGTTCAACCGGCGGCTGAGCGAATAAAATAAAGGGAGCGAAGCACGCTCCCTTTTTGTTCGTTAAGCCAGCGCCCGCAGCGCGTTGACGCTGCGCTCACGCACAAAGATACCCAGCAGCGCCATTCCGGTCAGCGCCAGTACGCTGGCCAGTAAAAAGGCCGACGAATAGCCGCCGCCATACTGGATCAGAAACCCGGTGATGCCCGGCGACAGGATACCCGCCAGGTTCGCCAGCAGATGCACAAATCCGCCGGCGGTGCCGATGCGCTCGGCGGGCACGATATCCTGCAGCAGCGACCAGCACGCCTGTGGCGTCATATAGGCGAACACGCTGGCCAGCGTAATCAGCGAAACCGCCAGCGTGACGCTGCTGGCCCAGGCCGTTAGCATCACGCAGACGGCGGCTACCGCCAGCCCAGAGAAGATCACCAGCTTGCGCGACAGCAAAAAATTGCCGGTACGGCGGAACAGCGCATCGGAAATCATGCCGCCGCCGATAAAGCCGATGGTCGCGCCCAGCCACGGCAGAATGCCGATCAGGCTCATGCTTTTAATATCCAGATGCTGAAAGTCGGTCAGGTAGCTGGGCAGCCATGACAGAAAGAAAAACTGGATGTAGTTAAAGCAAAAGAAGGCTGCCGCGACGCCCAGTACCGGCAGCGACAGCACGTAGTGCCAGAGCGGCGTCTTAGCCTGGCCCGTCGGGGTAACGCGAGTGGCGGGGCGCTGAGCGGCGATCATCTGTCTTTCCGGCTCGCTGACGCGCGGATGGTGTTCCGGCCTGTCGCGAAACAGCCACAGCCAGAAAGCCAGCCAGACAAAGCCCAGCGCGGCAATCACGATAAAAGAAACGCGCCAGCCGAAGTGCAGCCCGACCAATCCTACCACGGGCGCGGCGATAGCGGCGCCCAGCGGCTGACCGGCATTGGTGAAGCCGACGGCGCGGCCGACTTCCTTGCGCGGGAACCAGTTGGAGATCGATTTATTGGTGGTGGTGCCCATCGGCCCTTCGCCGATGCCAAACAGCACGCGGACGATCAGCAGGTGCGTAAAGCTGCCCGCCAGCGCCGTCGCGCCGCAGAACAGCGACCAGACGGCCGCCGCCCAGCCAAATACCTTGCGCGGGCCGTAGCGATCGGCGCCCCAGCCGCCCAAAAAGCAGAACAGGCAGTAGCCGATAAAAAAGCAGCTGAACAGGATGCCCATCTGCGCGTCGTCAATCTGCAAATCCTTTTTCACCAGCGGCGCCATCACCGACAGCGCGGCGCGATCCAGATAGTTGAGCACGCCCGCGAAAAACAGCAGCAGCGCCACAACGCTGCGATAGTTTTTAAACATGACTGGCCTCCGCGCTTAAGGTGATATGGCTGACGGTATGAGCTTTCAGCACGGCCAAATCGGGCGAGAAACCCAGGCCTGGCGTAGTGGAGAGGGTAAGCGTCGGGGAAAAATCGAGCTGCGGATAGAGCTGCGGCGTGAAGCGGATCCAGGGCACTTCCAGCAGAATATCCTGCGGCAAGGCGGCTACCAGGTGCGCCGTCGCCAGCAAACCTGCGCCGTAGTAGAAACAGTGCGGCACCACTTTAATGCCGTGCCCGGCCGCCTGGGCCATCACGCGCAGCATGGCCGTGATGCCGCCTACTTTTGCCACGCTGGGCTGCAGCACGTCCACCGCCGCCGCAGAGTAAAACGGCTCGAATCCCCAGTCACCGCAAACATTTTCCCCGGCGGCTATCGGCGTGCCCGCGCGGCGTACCGCCGCCAGGCCTGCAATATCATCCGGCGGCCAGATCGGCTCTTCCAGCCAGCCCAGCTTTAATTCCGCCAGCTGGCGAGCGCGGGCGGTGGCTTCTGCTACCGTCCACGGGCAGTTTACGTCCACCATCAGGGTCGCTTCCTGCGGCAGCGCGGCTCTGGCGGCGGCAATGGCGGCGTAATCGGTTTCATGCAGCTTCATCGTGCGAAAGCCCGCCTGCCAGGCGCGCCGTACCTGACGAGCGACCTCTTCCGGCTGGTTGTTGTAGCTGACCAGGCTGGCGTAGAGGCCGATCTCGCTGCGCGTCGCGCCCAGCAGCTGCCATAAAGGCTGGCCAAGATGCTGACCCAGCAGATCCCATAACGCGATATCGATAGCCGACAGCGCATAGCGTACCGGCCCGCTGCGGCCAAAAGCGTGCAGCGCCTGCTCCGCCTCGCTAACCAGCGCCGTCAGCGCCTCGCGGCTTTCGGGCGCCGTTTTTCCCAGAAAAAGCGGGATGACCAGCGATTCCAGCGCCTGAAGCGTCACCGGATTGCATAAATGGCCGAAGCCTTCACCCCAGCCCTGGCGGCCATCGTCCGTGGTAATGCGCACCAGCAGCGTTTCCATTTTCTTTAACGCAGGCGAAGCGGCGTTCCAGGCCGTTGTCTGCTCCTCTGGCGTACTGCGATCGCTTTCAAAAGGAATAGCGAGGCGGATCGCCTCAATGTGACTGATTTTCATGCCATAAACCTCATCGGGTAGGGAGGGAGACAGCGGCTTGTAATCAGATTTATGAGCGCCGGCTGCCTGTTGCCGTTTCAGTATAAAAAAGCGTCCAGGCGGCGGCATCGTACAGCCGCACAAGGATGGCGGGGCAAGGCGAGGGAAATTTTGGCATCTGGCTAAGCGGCTGCGGGACAGCTCACAGAAGCGGCGGATAAAAAGATCGGAAAGGGCCGTCAGCGTTACCCGACGGCCCTGTAAAAGGCGCTTGCGGCACGCCAGCTTTCATCATCTCCAAAAAGGCAGGGTTTCCCCCGCCTTCAGGTAGCTACTTGCCGGATTCGTAAGCCATGAGCGCCGCCACCTCCCTGTTACCGTCCCTGTAGCGGATCTCGCAGAGCGATTTCCTTACCAGGCCGGTGAATAGTAACAGCGTGAGACACACTATTAATATGCACAGGATAAGCGTGTTATGCGGTATTTTCATGGCTGCCTTCTCCTTGCCTTGCGGCGGGCAAGAGGCTATTCTGATGCTGTTGGTCATGCAGAACGCCTCGTTGGTTAATTGAAAAATGACCTTCGGGGCTTTCTTCTTTCTGCCACACTCTCCATCAGCATCGCTGCCAACGACATGAGGCAAAAAGCCTCAAGCGCCGACGCCATTATATCGTTTCTACCCTCGAAGGATTGCGAGCCGTCTCGGGAGTTCGATTAATAAACCATCACCACTTTACCGCGCATATGGCCTTCCAGCACCAGACGGTGCGCTTCCGTCAGCGTTTCCACGCTCAGTCCCTGCAGCGTTTTGCTCAGCGACGTGGTGACTTTTCCGTCGTCCAGCAGTTTCGCCGTGGCGTCCAGAATTTCACCCTGGCGAGCGATATCCGGCGTGTTATACATGCTGCGGGTATACATAAACTCCCAGTGCAGCGCGGCGCTTTTCAGCTTGAGCTGATCCATATTGAGCGGCTTTTCGTTTTCCACGATGGTGCAGATTTGCCCCTGCGGCGCGATCAGCTGTGCCAGCGTCTCCCAGTGGCCGTCGGTATCGTTCAGGCAGAAAATATAGTCGACCTGCTTCAGGCCATGTTTTTCCAGTTCCGCAGGCATATCTTTATAATCGATAACCAGATCCGCGCCGCGATCTTTACACCACTGCGCCGAGTCAGGACGGGAGGCGGTGGCGATGATGGTGACCTTGCTGTGCAGCTTAGCGAAAGGAATAGCCAGCGAGCCTACGCCGCCTGCGCCGCCAACAATCAGCAGCGTTTTGCCTTCTTCAGCCTTATCAATCAGCAGGCGGTCAAAGAGACCTTCCCAGGCGGTCAGGGCGGTCAGCGGGATCGCGGCGGCTTCGGCCCAGTTTAGCGAGGTGGGCTTGTGGCCGACGATGCGGGAATCGATCAGCTGCTGCGTGGCGTTGCTGCCCGGACGGGTGAGATCGCCCGCATAGTAGACTTCGTCGCCGACTTTAAAATTGCTGACCTTGCTGCCGACTTCCAGCACCACGCCGCTGGCGTCCCAGCCCAGAATGCGCGGTTCCTTAAGGCCGTTTTTCTGCGCGCCCTTATGGACTTTGGTATCCACCGGATTCACCGAGGCGGCTTTCACTTCGACCAGCAGGTCGTAACCCTCAGGGCCACGCTTATCTGTTTGTATTTCAATAAATTGATCCGGTTTTTCTGGATTAACGGCAATAGCTCTGATTGTCATAACACCTCTCCTTTGATTTATGCTATTGAGTGTAGAAGCTAAGCAGACTAATGATAAGTCGCACAATCACTAACTCAGCGTTCGTTTCAGGTGAACAATAATGTTTAAACAGCTGCAGGATATGGCTCTCTTTGCAATGGTAGCCGAGTGCGGCAGTTTTACCGGGGCAGCAAAGCGCGCAGGGTTGCCGAAATCCAGCGTCAGCCAACGTATCAGTCAACTTGAACAGGCGCTGGGATTGCGCCTGATTAACCGTACGACCCGCCAGCTTAATCTGACTTTTGCCGGCGAGCGTTATCTGGTGCACTGCCGCGAGATGCTACAGGCCAGCGAAAGGGCCAGCATGACCATCGATCGCCTGCGGGACAATCCAAGCGGACGCTTACGTATCACGTCGCCGGCCGGGATCGGGGCCACGCTGCTGGCGCGGTTTAACGCCGCTTTTCAGCAGGCCTGGCCGGATGTCATGCTGGAGGTGTCAGTATCGGATCGGATGCACGATATCGTGCAGGAAGGCTATGACATTGCGCTACGTACCGGCCAGCCGCAGGATTCTTCGCTCATCGGCAGGCGGGTTGGCTACACCAGGCGCTTACTGGTCGCTTCACCTGCCTATCTGGCGCGCTATGAAGCGCTTACCCATCCTCAGCAGCTGGCGGATCACCGCTGCATTGCCCATCAGGTATGGAACGAGTGGCCGTTAAGAAAAGAGGATGAGTATTATCGCTGGCAGCTGCCGCCGGTGCATACCGCCAATAATCTGCTGTACGCGCGGGAATGCGCCCTGGCCGATGCGGGTATTACGCTGCTGCCGGAAATGCTGGCTAAGGACATGCTGGCCGAAGGAAAGCTGGTAGAGGTGCTCCAGGACTGGAAAGCGTTGGGCAGCGAGCTGTGGCTGGTTTATCCCAGCCGTAAGCTGAACTCGCCCGCGCTGGTGCGCTTTGTCGATTTCGCGCTGGAGTCGGAGATTTTCCGGGAATTTTATCGTTAGGAATAATGTATTAATAAGGGGGGTTTGAGGGGCGTTAAATATCAAGTCACATGGTTTAGTGCTTCTATCTGAATATTTTATTAAAGGCGAACTATATGACCATATGGTTCGTTTTTAACAGTTCAAGATTATTTTGTGATGTGCTCACAAAACGATCTATTGATAAGTTTTTTTTAAAAAAATACTATTGATTAGATTTATTAACCCTCATTCTTCTGAAGAAGGTATTTTTCTAATGAACAGTAAAACAATACGTCTTGCTCCAGCTTGTATTAAAACTTTAACTAAAGTTGAAGTAGATAAAAAATCTTCACATCAACATGAATTTAACGGTGTTTTTGAACTTAGAGGGATTTTTGGTCCTGAAAAAAGAACCTTTCTCGCAAAATTTTCCATACGTGGACAGGATGTTTTTGAAAAAACTGACGTCACTTGGTATGAAGCGAGAGAAAATCATCCAGTACGCTCTGAATACAGGTTGTATTTTAAAGAAAATATTGTAATGGAGAACGCCTCAGTAGGAGACAATATAATCATTGGATTTGACGATAGCCAGCAGCTGAACTTTATCCTAATAAAGAAAGATGGGCCTGGTTATAATGGACTAGTTCAAAATTGGACGCCGCTGTAAGTAAAAGCGGCGGTAATACCGCCGCTTTTTTTGTTACTTCGCCATACGCTTGTACTTGATGCGTTTCGGCTCCAGTGCTTCCGCACCCAGCGTACGCTTCTTGTACTCTTCGTATTCGGTAAAGTTACCCTCAAAGAACTCGATCTTGCCTTCATCCTGATAGTCCAGGATGTGCGTGGCAATACGGTCCAGGAACCAGCGGTCATGCGAGATAACCATTGCGCAGCCAGGGAACTCCAGCAGGGCGTTTTCCAGCGCGCGCAGGGTTTCGATGTCCAGGTCGTTGGTTGGCTCATCGAGCAGCAGCATATTGCCGCCGACCTGCAACAGCTTGGCCAAGTGAAGACGACCGCGCTCGCCGCCGGACAGTTCGCCTACGCGTTTGCCCTGATCGACGCCCTTAAAGTTAAAGCGGCCGACATAGGCGCGGCTTGGCATTTCGGTATTGCCGATGCGCATGATGTCCTGGCCGCCGGATACTTCTTCCCAGACGGTTTTCGAGTTATCCATGCTGTCGCGGAACTGATCGACCGAGGCCAGCTTGACGGTATCGCCCAGCACGATGCTGCCGGAATCCGGCTGTTCCTGACCGGACATCATGCGGAACAGCGTTGATTTACCCGCGCCGTTCGGGCCGATGATGCCGACAATGGCGCCTTTCGGCACGGAGAACGACAGGTCGTCAATCAGCAGGCGGTCGCCATAGGATTTGCGCAGGTTGCTGACTTCCAGCACTTTATCGCCCAGGCGCGCGCCAGGTGGAATAAAGAGTTCGTTGGTTTCGTTACGCTTCTGGTAGTCGGTGCTGTTCAGCTCTTCAAAGCGGGCCAGACGCGCTTTGCCTTTAGACTGACGGCCTTTGGTACCGGCACGCACCCACTCCAGCTCTTTCTCGATCGATTTACGGCGGGCCGCTTCGCTGGAGGCTTCCTGCGCCAGGCGGGCATCTTTCTGCTCCAGCCAGGAGGAGTAGTTGCCTTCCCACGGAATACCTTCGCCACGGTCCAGCTCCAGGATCCAGCCCGCGACGTTGTCCAGGAAGTAACGGTCGTGGGTAATCGCCACTACGGTGCCTTCGAAGTCATGCAGGAAGCGCTCCAGCCAGGCCACGGATTCGGCATCCAGGTGGTTGGTCGGTTCGTCCAGCAGCAGCATGTCCGGCTTTTCCAGCAGTAGACGGCACAGCGCGACGCGGCGACGCTCACCACCGGAAAGATTAGCGACTTTCGCATCCCAGTCCGGCAGGCGCAGCGCGTCGGCGGCGCGTTCCAGCTGGGTATTCAGATTGTGGCCGTCGTGCGCCTGGATAATCTCTTCCAGACGACCCTGCTCGGCGGCCAGCTTATCGAAGTCCGCGTCTTCTTCCGCGTACAGCGCGTAAACTTCGTCCAGACGCTTCAGCGCGCCCACGACGTCGGCCAGCGCCTCTTCTACCGATTCACGAACGGTATGCTCCAGGTTGAGCTGCGGCTCCTGCGGCAGATAGCCGATCTTGATGCCGGGCTGCGGGCGAGCTTCCCCTTCGATATCTTTATCAATGCCGGCCATAATGCGCAGCAGCGTAGATTTACCCGCGCCGTTTAAGCCCAGGACGCCGATTTTTGCGCCGGGGAAAAAGCTCAGGGAAATATTTTTCAGGATATGACGCTTCGGCGGAACCACTTTGCCGACGCGATGCATGCTATAGACGAATTGAGCCACGTAGGATGAGCCTCTTGGTGTCTGTGTAATAATCGGGGCAGTCGCTGCCCACTCAGATAGCGAAGTTTAGCTGGTTTCACCCGGCAATCACAGACGCAGGCGGCAGATTATCCTGAGTACTGCGTCACGCCCGCCTGTTCCAGCCGCCGGGCCAGCGCTTCCGGCGCCGCTTTATCGCTGATTAGGGTATCGAACAGCGAGAGCTCGCCGATGCGCGCGGGCAGCACCTTGCCGAATTTGCTGCTGTCCGCCACCAGGATATTCTGGCTGGCGCGCTGTAGGGCCTGATGCTTCATCGGCAGTTCGTTGAGGTTGAAGCAGGTCACGCCCTGATGCGCATCAATGCCCGCCGCAGAGATAAAGGCTTTGCCGGGACAAAGATTATCGATAACCGAGCCCTGGCCCAGCGGCGTGAAAATGGCGTTGTCGGCGTGAAACTCGCCGCCGTTGAGGATCACCTTACAGCGGGGTTTTTCTTTCAGCGCCAGGAAGGTGTTTACCGCGCAGCAGATGGCGATAAACTCCAGCTCGTTATCAATGGCGTCGATAATCCACGGCATGGTAGTGCCGCAGTCAAAAAACACCGTTTCGCCGGGCTGAATTAGCGTGGCCGCCAGCTGGCCCAGCCGCCGCTTCTTTTCCACGTTGTGCGCCTGCTGATCGGAAACGAAGTAGTGGCGCTGGGTAGCTTTAGGATCGCTGACGATATAGCCGCCAAGCAGCACCACGGAAGAGGGCTGCTCGCCAAGATCGCGTCGAATGGTCATTTCGGAAACGCCCAGCAGCAGCGCCGCTTCTTTCAGATGGATCTTGTCGGTACGCTTCAGCGCGTGGGCCAGTTTTTTTACTCGCTCGCTGCTACGGCTTTCCATAAACGGTTGTTCCTGTTCGGGGACGGGCGCTGCTTTTCCGTATAAATCGCTCTGATTTTAATAAGTTGCAGGGAAAGATGCAGGCAGAGGGATTATCTTACCCGCATCGGTAAAGCGCCGCAAACGCCAGTGGTTACGGCCCTGAAAGCAGCGGTTATGCGGTAGAGCTTTTCGTCGCGTGGTTGTCGGTTAGCGCGGCGATAATGTCCTGATGGCAAGAGATAATAGAGTGATGATCCGCTGCCAGCGGCACGATTTTAAGATGCTGACAAATTTGACCTAATCCATTATCGGTCATCGCCAGTATTTCGCGCCCATCGTTTCGATCGATATTAATCAGGTTCACAAATTTTGTGGCCTTGAACAGCGTCGCCCTGGTATGGCGAAGCGCTGAACTCAGCGGCTGATCGTTTAGCTTTAACTCCGTGTCTTCAATGCGAATAACGCGCCGGGCCGCTTCGCCTTCTAAGCCAATAGCCGCCAGCAGCGATCCCAGCATGCCTGGGGTAACGCGCTGCTGAACGGCCGTCTGGTAAAGGCTGTCCAGCACAAAAACGTGGATATGCCGATAACCGGCGCGTTCCAGCTGCGCGGCGATTTCCAGCGCAATAATGCCGCCCAACGACCAGCCGAGCAGATAAACCGGCCGATCCTGCGGCAGGCCGCGCTGTAGCATATGCTGCAAATAGTAAGCAGCCAGCGCGGGCAGGGCAGACACGGCAGGCTGATTAAAAAGGTTATAGTTATTAATCCCGATGACGTTCATTTTGCCTTCCAGGCTTAGCGCCAGATCCTGATAGATCTCGCAGCCGACAATGGCGGGATGCACCATCCACATTTCTCGGCTGGCCGTATGAACATTCAAAGGCTGAAGCAGACGAAACTCTGTCTGCGACCTGTTCATATGCTGAAGCAGTTTTTGCAGCGGCGGCGGCGAGGCGGCCGGGGTTTCGGCATGGTAACCGCTGCGAATAGCGTTGGCCTGTTGACGCAGCGTAGCGTGCGAGAGCAGCGTCTTCATCTCTATTGCGATCCCCTGGTTTTTCAACTTCATCATCAGCTGGATGGCATGAATTGAATGACCGCCAAGCTCGAAAAAATCATCGTCGCGGCCGATCCGGGAAACGCCCAGAAGATCGCTCCAGCACGCGGCCAGCAGACGCTCCTCGTTATCGATCGGCGGCAGAAAGGTTTTCTCTTCCCGTGCCTGTAAAACGGGCTGCGGCAGCGTTTTACGATCCAGCTTGCCGTTGGGCGAGAGCGGGAAGGCATCCAGCCGCACAATAGCGAGCGGGATCATATAATCGGGCAGCGTTTCCTTCAGCTGTTCGCGAAGCCGCTGCTCAAGCCGGGCTTCCGGTTTAGCCACTACCCAGGCGACCAGCCGCTTATCGCCCCGATCGTCATCGCAGGCCTGCACCAGCGCACCTTCTACGCCAGCGCAGTGGCCAAGCTGCTGCTCAATTTCGCCCAGTTCGATACGCAAACCGTGAATTTTTACCTGAAAATCATTGCGCCCCAGATAGTCGATGCTGCCGTCGTCCAGCCAGCGGGCCAGGTCGCCGGTTTTGTACAGCCGGCCTTCACCGCAGGCGCTGAAAGGATCGGCGATAAACCGTTCCCTGCTCAGTTCAGGACGGTTGAGATAGCCTCTTGCGACCTGAATGCCGCCAATATGCAGCTCGCCGCTGACGCCAGGCGGAACGGGTTGCAGCTGCGCGTCAAGAATATAGAGGCGAGTATTGGCAATGGGTTTGCCGATAGGGATTAGCGGACGCGGATCCGCAGGCGAGCAGTGCCAGGCAGAAACATCCACGGCGGCTTCCGTCGGGCCGTAAAGATTGTGCAAAGCCGCCTGGGGCAGCTGCTGGTGGCAGCGTTGCACGGTAGCCAGCGGCAACGCCTCACCGCTGCAAACGATGCGTTTAAGGCTGCCGCACTGGACCATGTCGCCGTGGCGTAAAAAAAGTTGCAGCATGGAAGGAACAAAATGCAGCGTGGTAACCTGGTACTGCTGAATAACCTCGCTGAGGTAATCCGGCTCGCGATGACCGCCAGGTTTCGCCAGCGCCAGCCGCGCGCCTGTCATCAGCGGCCAGAAAAACTCCCAGACCGAGACGTCAAAACTGAACGGTGTTTTTTGTAACACCGTCTCTTCCGGCCGAAGCTGATAAGCCTGCTGCATCCATTTCAGCCTGTTCATAACGGCCAGGTGTTCATTCATTACGCCTTTCGGCTTACCGGTCGAGCCTGAAGTATAAATAACATAGGCCAGCGAGCGCTGTGGATGGTCGCAGGCAGCGGAAAGGTTGCCGGTTGGCGCTTCCCGCCAGTGCATTTTATCGTTCAGCAGATGCAGGCGGGGAACCGATCCCAACCCCCGCAGGGCTTTCTCCCCGGCATCGTCAACCAGCAGCGCGACGGCGCCGCAGTCTTCAAGCATATGTTCCAGGCGCTCCTGCGGGTAATCGGGGTCAAGCGGCACATAGGCACCGCCGGCTTTCAGTATCGCCAGCAGCGCTACCACCATCTCGCGACTGCGCTCAACGCAAAGCGCCACGCGGTCGTCCGCCTTAACGCCCTGCCTGCGTAAATGCCAGGCCAGCTGATTAGCCTGGCGGTTGAGCGATTGATAGCTGGTTTGCTGGCTGTAGCCACAGAGCGCGATGGCGTCGGGACGGTCGGCGGCCTGCTGTTCAAAATAGCGGTGGATACCTTCGGGAAAAGACCAGGCTTGCTCCGTAGCGTTCCAGCGATGAAAAATATTTTTCTGCTCGTCGGGCAGCAGCAAAGGCAGCTGCGCCACGGGCAGATCCTGAGGGCCGTCCAGGATTGCCGTCATCATTTGCAGCAGGCGATCGGCGATACGCTGCGCTTCTTCTTCACTAAACCAGGCCAGATTGACGTTGCACTCAAGCAGCGGGTCGTCGCCGGGATGGTAGTGCCGTAAATACACGGCCAGCGGCATTTGTTCATGGTGATGGCGCATCGCCTCGACCTTGAGCGGCAGGCCGTTCAGCTCGATGTCGGTCGGAAACGTTTCCAGCGAAAAGCTCAGGTCAAACAGCTGGCGGCGGCCCTGCTGGCTGAGACGCAGATGGCGATTCAGCTCGGCGATGGGAAAACGCTGGTGACGGTAGCTTCGGCGCAGTTCGTCAGCGACCTGTTTAATCAAGGGGGCAAAAGGCTGGCTAACGTCGATAGCCAGCCTGGCCGGGATCATCGATGAAAACATGCCGGGCGTTTGCTTATAGCGTGCGCCGCTGCGGTTATGCACCGGCATGCCCAGGGTAAGCGAATCGGTCTGCCACTGACGAGCGAACCAGCAGGCGAGGAGCGCGCTAAAAAAATGCATAGCAGAGCCGCCGTGCTGCTCTGCAAAGTTTTTCAGCTGTTGATAGCGTGCCGCCGTAATACGCCGCACCGCGTGCGCGCTGGGCCAGGCTTTATTTTCCTGAAAGCCCTGACGGCGCTCCAGCAATGAAGCGGGCGCTTCGGCAAAATGGTTAATCCAATATGCCCGATCGTGCTGATAGCGCTCGGAGCAGAGATATTGCTGGTCGCGGATAATAAAATCGCTATAGCCCGCAGAGAGAACGGGCGCACAGGGCGCCTGCGCCTGTAATGATTTATAACCGGCCATAATCATTTTACTTAACAGCGAAACTGAGGTGCCGTCGGCAATGATATGATGCGTGCTGAACAGCCAGAGCGTAGTGACATCATTAACTTTAACCGTCATGCTGCGCCAGAGCAGTTCGCCATGTAATTTAAAAGGTTTAATAAACTGGCGGCGAATAAAAGCTTTGGCTTCATTTAACGACAGAGACGCCTGACTGACATCGTGGTATTCAAGGACGGGTTCTTTTTTATGGACGGTCGTCTGATTAATGCCGTGTTCATCTTCTTCAAGAATGATATTTAACGCCTCATGCTGCGCCATAACTTTCCTGATAGCGTCATGCAATAGATCTGCGGTAAATGTTGTATCGATGTGCCACAGCGCGCCCACGTTATAGCAGGGTGCTTCTGGGGTAAGAAGCTGATCGAGCCAGACGGCTTGCTGTACGGTAGTCAAAGGAAAAGTAGCCACGCAAATACCTCCGATGAGGGATAATTGGAAAAAATAAATCAGTAACAAGGTGGTTAAGTATATAAAGTTTACGAAAAGAAGATATGAAAAATTGGAGGAAACGTTATGAGTAAATTAACCTTAATTAATATGCCGTTAATTTTTTATGGGGTAAAAATAATTAGTGTTTGATAAACAGTTAAATAAGGAAAAATAGAGATATTGGTCTTTTTTAGAGACGGTGGTACAGCGCTATTTAAAAAAGGTTTTACAGGATTGAACAGGCATGTGGTTATTGGGATGGCAATGTATTTTAGGGATGGGTGTATATTTATCGCTGCGAATAATGTTTAAAGTTAATTGTGCGAAAACTCCGAGAAATATAATTGAGATGGCAATATATTAATCGATAAATATTAAGTCCTGTCGGGAAATAAACAACGCCTGCGGCCTTTTTCAGCGCAGGCGTCGCCATTAAATAGCCACCAGCCCGCGTACGCCGTCCGCTTCCATGGTTTCACCCCGGCCGCGCCGCACGATTTCGCCGCGCGACATCACCAGATAGCTGTCGGCAAGCTCGGCGGCAAAATCGTAAAACTGCTCCACCAGCAGGATAGCCATATCGCCGCGCTGCGCCAGCTGGCGGATCACCGCGCCAATCTCCTTAATGACCGAAGGCTGGATGCCTTCCGTCGGCTCGTCAAGGATTAGCAGTTGCGGACTGGCGGCCAGCGCGCGGCCAATGGCCAGCTGCTGCTGCTGCCCGCCGGAAAGATCGCCGCCGCGCCGCAGCCGCATTTCCCGCAGCACCGGGAAAAGCTGATAAATCTCTTCCGGCACCTGTTTTGCCCGCGAGCCGGAAAAGCGCGACAGCCCCATCAGCAGGTTCTCTTCCACCGTCAGGCGCGGGAAAATTTCCCGTCCCTGCGGCACATAGGCCATCCCGGCCTGCACGCGCTGATGCGGCCTGCGGCCGTTGATGCGCTGTTCTTGCCAGCTGATGACGCCTGACTTAGCTGGCAGCAGGCCCATCAGGCACTTCAGCAGCGTGGTTTTCCCCACGCCGTTGCGCCCCAGCAGGCAGGTGATTTCGCCCGGACGGACCTCAAAAGAGAGGCCGCGTAAAATATGGCTGCCGCCATAATATTGATTCAGATCGGTGACTTTCAGCATCTCAGCGCCCCAGATAAACGTCGATAACCTGCTCATTCGCCTGCACCTCGCGCAGCGAGCCTTCCGCCAGCACCTGACCCTGATGCAGCACCGTTACGCGGTCGGCTATTGCTTCCACAAAGCCCATATCGTGCTCCACCACCATCAGCGAATGGCGGCCAGCCAGATCCTTAAACAGCCCGGCGGTGTACTCCGTTTCCGCATCGGTCATGCCCGCCGCGGGCTCGTCCAGCAGCAGCAGATGCGGATCCTGCACCAGCAGCATGCCAATCTCCAGAAACTGCTTTTGCCCATGCGAGAGCAGGCCCGCCGGACGCCCGCGCTCCGCGCCCAGCCGCAGCAGCTTCAGGACATCGTCAATACGATCCTGCTGCTCGCCGTTGAGTTTGCCGCGCAGGCAGGCCCACACCGATTTGTCGCCTTTGAGCGCGATTTCCAGATTTTCAAATACGGAAAGCGCCGCAAACACCGTGGGCTTCTGGAATTTACGGCCAATGCCCTGCCGCGCAATCTCTACCGGCGACAGCGTCGTCAGGTCGGTGGTCTGATCGTAAAATACTCGCCCGCTGGTAGGGCGCGTTTTGCCGGTGATCACGTCCATCAGGGTGGTTTTTCCGGCGCCGTTCGGGCCAATAATGCAGCGCAGCTCGCCCACGCCAATCTGTAGCGACAGGTCGGTCAGCGCCTTAAAGCCGTCGAAAGCCACCGTAATATTTTCCAGCTGTAAGACCGGGTCGGTTTGTCCGCGATAGCGATCCGCAGGGTGCGGCTGGGTAAAAAGCGGTTCAGTCATGCTTCCTCCGGCGAAGCAGGCCAATCACGCCGTGCGGCAGAAACAGCGTGACCAGGATAAACATCAGCCCCAGAAAAAAGAGCCAGTATTCGGGAAAGGCGACGGTAAACCAGCTCTTAGCGCCGTTGACGATGCCCGCGCCGAGCAGCGGGCCGATCAGCGTGCCCCGGCCGCCGAGCGCCACCCAGATAGCCGCCTCGATAGAGTTGGTCGGCGACATTTCACCCGGATTGATAATGCCGACCTGCGGCACGTAGAGCGCGCCTGCCAGCCCGCACAGCACGGCGGAAAGCGTCCAGACAAACAGCTTAAAGCCCTGCGGATGGTAGCCGCAAAATATCAGGCGGTTTTCCGCATCGCGCACCGCCGTCAGCACGCGGCCAAATTTGCTGCGCGCCAGCGCAAAGCCGATAGCGAGCGTGGCCAGCAGCAGCAGCACCGTAACGATAAACAGGGCGATGCGGGTACCGGTCGCCGTGACCGGAAAGCCGAGCAGGGTAGTGAAGCCGGTAAAGCCGTTGTTGCCGCCAAAGCCGGTTTCGTTGCGGAAAAACAGCAGCATCCCGGCCCAGGTCAGCGCCTGGGTCATAATCGAAAAGTAGACGCCTTTGATTTTCGAGCGAAAGGTAAACCAGCCGAAGATCAGCGCCAGCAGGCCCGGCACCAGCACGATCAGGCAGAGCGCCCAGGCAAAGTGCTGCGTGCCCGCCCAGAACCACGGCATTTTCTGCCAGGAGAGAAAGGTCATAAAGGCGGGCAGGCTGTCGCCCGAGGCCTGGCGCATCAGGTACATGCCCATCGCATAGCCGCCGAGCGCAAAGAACAGCCCGTGGCCGAGCGACAGCAGTCCGGCATAGCCCCAGACCAGATCCAGCGCCACGGCGACGATCGCATAGCAAAGAATTTTGCCGATCAGCGTCAGCGTCCAGGTAGAGATTGCCAGCGGATTGTCCGCCGGCAGCAGCGCGAGAAAAGGCAGGATCAGCAGCGCCGCCGTCACCAGCAGACCGGCGACGACGCTCAGGCGCGGCGCTTTTCGCGTCAGAGTCAGCGTAATAGGTTGCGTCATCAGTCAGTCACCCTTCCTTTGATGGCGAACAGGCCCTGCGGCCGCTTCTGGATAAACAGCACGATCAGCGCCAGCAGCAGGATTTTCCCCAGCACCGCGCCAATTTGCGGCTCCAGGATTTTGTTGAGGATGCCTAAACCGAACGCGGCCAGCACCGTGCCCGCCAGCTGGCCGACGCCACCGGTCACCACCACCAGGAAAGAGTCGATAATGTAGCTCTGGCCCAGCTCCGGCCCGACGTTGCCCAGCTGCGACAGCGCCACGCCGCCCAGCCCCGCAATGCCGGAACCCAGCCCGAACGCCAGCATATCCACGCGTCCGGTCGGTACGCCGCAGCAGTCGGCCATGGCGCGGTTCTGCGTCACCGCCCGCACGTTCAGCCCAAGACGGGTTTTGTTCAGCAACAGCCAGGTCAGGATCAGCACAAACATCACAAACAAAATCACCGCGATACGGTTGTAAGGCAGCACCAGCCCCGGCAAAGCCTGCCAGCCGCCGGACAGCCACGGCGGGTTAGCGACCTCCAGGTTTTGCGTGCCGAACAGCACGCGCACCAGCTGGATCAGCATCAGGCTGATGCCCCAGGTCGCCAGCAGCGTCTCCAGCGGACGGCCATAAAGATGGCGCACGATGGTGCGCTCCAGCGCCATGCCGATGGCGGCGGTGACGAAAAAGGCCACTGGCAGCGCCAGCAGCGGATAGAAAGCGAGCCACTCCGGGGCGTAGCGCTGAAACAGCGTCTGCACCAGCCAGGTGGCGTAGGCGCCCAGCATCAGCATTTCGCCGTGGGCCATATTGATAACGCCCAGCAGGCCATAGGTGATCGCCAGGCCCAGCGCCGCCAGCAGCAGCACCGATCCCAGCGACAGGCCGGAGAATGCCTGGCCGAGCAGCTCGCCCAGCCGCAGACGTTGTTGGATCTGCTTCAGGCTGTCGGCAGCGGCGGCGCGCACCTGCGCATTCGGCTCGTTTTGCGCCAGGCGCGTCAGCGCGGCCTGGGTTTGCGGGTCGCTGGTTTCGCCCAGCAGCTTTACGGCCTTCAGGCGTATCTGAGGATCGGCGTCGGCAAGCTGTAATCCGGCCACGGCCTGAGCCAGCACGGCGCGTACGTCGTTGTCCTGTTCTGCGGCCAGGCGCCCGGTCAGCAGCGGCAGCTGATCGGCCTGCGCTTCGTTTTGAAGCTCGCGCGCGGCGGCCAGGCGCGTGGCGGCGCTGTCGCTGACCAGCTGATGGGCGGCCAGCGTGGTGGCGACCAGCACGCGCAGCCGGTTGTTCATAAAGAGTTTTTTGGTGCTGCCCTCGGGCGGCGCATCGCCATCAAGCGGCGTCAGCCTGCCGTCAACGAGGCTGAACGGCCGTTTGCTGGCGTCCAGCACCACGTTTTCCTGATGCAGCGCGGTCAGCAGCGCAAGACGCGAGGCGTCCGGCTGGGCTGCCCACTGCTGAAGCAGCGCGACCTGGCCCGGACGGCTGGCGGCGGCGAAATCCGCGGCCGGCCCGGCAAAGGCGGCGGGCAGCAGGCACAGCGTAATAAAGAGCGTTAGCAGTTGACGTAGAATCATCGCGATGCCCATTCAGTGAAAAAAAGATGACCGGGCGGCGGCTGCCATCCCGGCCACGAGGTTACTGCGCTGTTTTTACCGGCCGATCGGACTTTTTATCGTTGCCGGGAAGATAAGGGCTCCACGGCTGCGCGCGCACCGGCTTGTCGGTCTGCCACACCACGTTGAACTGGCCGTTCTCTTCAATCTCGCCAATCATCACCGGCTTGTGCAGATGGTGGTTGGTGGCATCCATGGTCAGCGTAAAGCCGTCCGGCGCGTTAAAGGTTTGATTCGCCATCGCTTCCCGCACCTTGTCCACATCGGTGGTTCCCGCTTTCTCGACCGCCTGCGCCCACATATGAATACCTACGTAGGTGGCCTCCATCGGATCGTTGGTGACGGCGGTCGCGGCGTTCGGCAGATTGTGCGCTTTGGCGTAAGCGCGATAGTCCGCGACAAACTTTTTATTGACCGGATTGTCCACCGACTGGAAGTAGTTCCAGGCGGCCAGGTTGCCGACCAGCGGTTTGGTATCAATGCCGCGCAGCTCCTCTTCGCCAACCGAGAACGCCACTACCGGCACGTCGGTGGCTTTAATGCCCTGATTCGCCAGCTCTTTATAGAAAGGCACGTTAGAGTCGCCGTTGATGGTGGAGATCACCGCCGTTTTTCCGCCCGCAGAGAACTTTTTAATGTTGGCGACGATGGTCTGGTAATCGCTGTAGCCAAACGGCGTATAGACCTCCTCTATATCGCTGTCCTTCACGCCCTTGACGTGCAGGAAAGCGCGCAGGATTTTATTGGTGGTGCGGGGATAGACATAGTCGGTGCCGAGCAGGAAAAAGCGTTTCGTGCCGCCGCCGTCTTCGCTCATCAGATACTCCACCGCCGGGATCGCCTGCTGGTTCGGCGCCGCGCCGGTGTAGAAGACGTTCGGCGACATCTCTTCGCCCTCGTACTGCACCGGATAAAACAGCAGGCCGTTCAGCTCTTCAAATACCGGCAGCACCGACTTGCGGGAAACGGAGGTCCAGCAGCCGAAGACCACGGCGGCTTTGTCCTGCGACAGCAGCTGGCGTGCTTTTTCGGCAAACAGCGGCCAGTTGGACGCCGGATCGACCACCACCGGCTGGAGCTTTTTACCCAGCACGCCGCCTTTGGCATTGATTTCGTCGATGGTCATCAGCGCCACGTCCTTCAGCGGCGTTTCGGAAATCGCCATGGTGCCGGACAGCGACGAGAGGATGCCGACTTTGATCGTCTCCGCCGCCTGCGCGCTCCATGCCGCGCCCATCGCGATGACCGAAGCCGAAAGCACAAAAGCTTTTAATAACGAACGTCTTTTCATCCGGTGAACCTCAAGAGTTAAGTGGATCGGGTAAAGTTCTGGCCTGCTGCAACCGATGCAGCGTTATTTTTCTGACCTCGGCCTTGCTGACGGCAATATGCGCCGTCAGGATGCGCCGGGCCGCTTCGCTTTGCTGCTGAAGTACCGCCAGCAAAATCTGTGCGTGTTCCTGATAAGTCGCGGCAATCCTGTCCTCACGGGTAAAATCGAGGCGGCGGATAATGCGGATTTTCTCGGTCAGCTCGGCATGGATAGCGGCCATTTCGCCGTTGCCCGCCGCCGCCACTATCGCCATATGAAACGCTTCGTCATGCAGCGACACCGCTTTACCGTCGGCCAGCTGCGGCGCCTCCAGCCAGAAGCGCCGCAGCGCGGCCAGCCGCTCGCCGGTCTGCGCCAGCGGCATCGCGCACAGGCGCTTAACGGCTTCGCACTCCAGCACGATGCGCAGATCGTACAGCTCCTCAAAACGGGTGAAGTCGAACTCGCATACCTGCCAGCCGCTGCGGAATTCGACCTCGACATAGCCTTCGCGCGCCAGCCGAAACAGCGCCTGGCGCACCGGCGTGCGGCTCACCGCCATCCGTCCGGCGATCTCGTTTTCGCTGAAGCGATCGCCGGGCATCAGGCGGAAATCGAAAATATCGTTTTTCAGCGTCTGATAGATTTTGTCCGCCAGCGGCAGGGGACGAGGCTTTGGTGTCTGCATCGCGCCGCGCCTTATTCCAGCCACAGCAGCGCGTCACCCGGCCTGACCGGCCGACCCGGCTGGCAGCCGATACGCCTGACGCGGCCCGCCTGCGGCGCGTTGACGGTCAGCTCCATCTTCATCGCCTCCACCACGATCAGCGGCTGGCCGACCACCACTTCGTCGCCCGGCTGCACCAGCACTTTCCAGATATTGCCGTTGAGATCGGCACTGACCAGCAGGCCATCCTCCTCTTCCTGCGGCAGCAGCGTCTCCTCGCTGGTCAGCGGCGCGCCTTCCTCTTCCTGCGCCCACAGCGCGACCTCGGTTTCGAAGGCGCTGGCCTGGCGCTGGCGGAAATCGGCGATATCGGCGGCGTTTTCCTGTAAAAAGCGCGTATGTTCGGCAAAATCAAAGAAGGTTTCTTCGATGGCGATGCGGCCCCGGCCTTCGCGGAAGTCTTCCCGCAGCCTGTCCAGCTCCGTCTCGCTGACCGGATAGAAACGCACCTGGTCGAAGAAGCGCAGCAGCCAGGGTTCATTCGCCGCAAACTGGTCGTTTTTCAGGAATTTGTTCCAGATCGGCAGCGTACGGCCCACCAGCTGATAGCCGCCGGGGGAATCCATGCCGTAGATGCACATATACATGCCGCCGATGCCGACGGTGCCTTCGGCGGTAAAAGTGCGGGCCGGGTTATATTTGGAGCTGAGCAGGCGATGACGCGGATCCACCGGCACGGCGCAGGGCGCGCCCAGATAGACATCGCCCAGCCCCAGGATCAGGTAGCTGGCGTCGAACAGCGTCTGGCGCACCGCCTCGCGCGTCGGTAGCCCGTTGATGCGTTGAATAAAATCAACGTTGTTCGGCAGCCACGGCGCGCTGGCGCGCACCGTTTCTTTGTAGCGTTCGACGGCGCCCAGCGTGGCGCTGTCCTCAAAGGCCATCGGCAGATGCACGATGCGGGAAGGCACCCGCAGCTGGCTGACGTCGCCCAGCTCTTTCTCCACGCGCAGCAGCAGCGCCAGCAGCTGTTTCTGGCTGAGGATGCGGCTGTCGTAGCGGATTTGCAGCGAGCGCACGCCCGGCGACAGCTCCTCCATGCCCGGCTGGCCGGTTTCGCGCAGGGCAATCATCAGCAGATGAACTCGCAGCCGCAGCGCCAGATCCAGCACGTTGTCGCCATATTCCAGCAGAATATAGTTATCGCCCGCCTGCCGATAAACGGCGGCTGGCGTGCTGGTTGTGGCTTCAAGCGCGGCCAGGATAGTGCCCGAACCGTGCGCGGTTTCCGCCAGCGACGGCACGGCAAAGGCGGGCGTGGTTATGTTATGCAGCGTGTTAATCCGCGCTTCCTGCGCTTTCTCCAGCGCCAGCGCCTCGTCAAAACCAATCGGATGAAAACGGATGCGGTCGCCCGGCTTGACCTGGCCGACTTTCCACAACTCCGCTTTGGCGATGGTCACAGGACAGACGAAGCCGCCGAGGCTTGGCCCGTCGCGCGTCAGGATCACCGGAAAGTCGCCGGTAAAATTCACCGCGCCGATAGCGTATTCGCAGTCGTGTACGTTAGAGGGATGCAGGCCCGCTTCGCCGCCGTTGGGGCGCGCCCAGTCCGGTTTTGGCCCGGCCAGCCGCACGCCAAGCCGGTTGGAGTTGTAGTGAACCTGCCACGACTGCGCGAAGAACTCATCAATGGATCGCTGGGTAAAAAAGTCCGGCGCGCCGTGCGGGCCATAGAGCACGCCGATGCGCCATTCGTCGCCGTAGGTGGGGATCAGCGCGGCGTCAACGGCCTGCGGCTCGCCGACCGGCGCTGGCGTGGTACAGGCGGCAAGCTGCGGCTGCGAAACGGGCAGCATATCAGCCACGCGCAGCGTGCGTCCGGCATGGCCGCCAAACTGGCCAAGGGCAAAGGTCGAACGGCTGCCGAGATAGTCCGGCACGTCAAAACCGTTGCGTACCGCCAGGTAGGTGCGGCAGCCCGTCTGCGCGCGGCCCAGCGTCAGCGTCTGTCCGGCTTTGACCGTCACCGGCTGCCAGTAGCCAACCGGCGCGTCGTCCAGCGTCGCCGGGCAATCCGCGCCGGTTAAGGCGATCACGGCGTCGGTGTGGAAGCGCAGCGTCGGGCCTTGCAGGGTAAACTCCAGGCCCGCCGCTTCTTCTGCGTTGCCAACGATGCGGTTCGCCAGCCGAAAAGCGAAGTCGTCCATCGGGCCGGACGGCGGCACGCCGATGTCCCAGTAGCCGGGACGGCCAGGGTAATCCTGAATGCTGCTCCAGGTGCCGGGTTGGATCACTTCAATGACGTGGGCCACAGGCGTAAAGCTGTCCAGCTGGCGCGTCCACACCTGGCCGCTGCGGAACTCGTCGGTGGCGATAACCTGACGCAGATAGTCGAGATTGGTGGCGATGCCGTGCAGCCGCGTTTCATTCAGCGCCTCGCGCATTTTTGCCAGCGCCGCCTCGCGGTTTTCCGCGTGAACGATCAGCTTGGCAATCATCGGATCGTAAAAGGCGGAAACTTCTGAACCCGTCGTCACGCCGCTGTCCACGCGCACCCCTTCCGGAAAGCAGACGTCCGTCAGCACGCCCGGACTGGGCTGAAAGTTTTTCACCGGATCTTCGGCATAGAGCCGCACTTCAATCGCCGCGCCCTGCGGCGCCTGCGCCATACGCGCCCAGTCCGGCTCCACGCCCGCCGCCACCTGCAACATGCACTCGACCAGATCCAGCCCGGTTACGCATTCAGTGACCGGATGTTCGACCTGTAAACGGGTATTCACTTCCAGAAAGAAGAATTCGTCGCGCTGCGCGTCGTAGATATATTCCACCGTGCCCGCGCTGCGATAGTTGACGCGCTCGCCCAGCCGGACAGCTGATTCCAACAGGGCGCGACGCGTTGCTTCCGGCAGATTGGGCGCGGGCGTCTCTTCCACCACTTTCTGATTACGGCGCTGTAGCGAGCAGTCGCGTTCGCCCAGGGCGACGACTTTGCCTTTGCCGTCGCCAAAAATCTGTACTTCCACGTGGCGCGCACGATCGATGCAGCGTTCCAGAAAGACGCCCGCATCGCTGAAGAACTGCTCGCCCAGGCGGCGGACGCTTTCCCAGGCGTCGCGTAGCGCCTGTGCGTCGCCGCAGCGGGTTAAGCCGATGCCGCCGCCGCCCGCAGTACTTTTCAGCATCACCGGATAGCCGATGGCGTCCGCGGCGGTTAAGGCTTCCGCCAGCGAGTTCAGCAGCGGCGTGCCCGGCGTCATCGGCACGCCAGCCTCGGCGGCCAGCTCGCGGGCGCGGTGCTTGAGGCCGAATTCGCCGATTTGCTGCGCCGTGGGGCCGACGAAAACGATGTTCGCAGCTTCACAGGCCGCCGCAAACGGCAGGCTTTCGGAAAGAAAACCGTAGCCGGGCCAGATCGCCTGGGCGCCGCTCTGCTGCGCCGCTGCCAGGATCCTGTCGATACGCAGATAGCTGTCGGCGGCTTTTTCGCCGCCCAGCGCGATGGCGATATCCGCCTCTTTGACATGCTGCGCGTTTTTATCCGCGTCGGAATAGACCGCCACGCCGGTAATGCCCAGCTTTTTCAGCGTGCGCAGGGCGCGGCAGGCGATTTCGCCCCGGTTGGCGACAAGAACGGTATTAAACATGGGAAGCCTCCTTGCGCGCCAGCCAGTTGCGCCAGCCGCCAAACTCGGTGATGTCCCGGGCGTCGGCCAGCGCCGCCGGTTCGCAAATAAAGCCTTTTACCTGACGACCATCCTCCAGCGTCAGCGTGCCGATGCCGAGCGGCGCAGGGATTTCCGCTACGAATTCGCCAAAGCGCGCCAACGGAATGTCCCACAGCTCGACGGTAATGGCTTTGCCGCCGGTCGCTTTCGCCAGCCCCGGCTTGGGCGGCTGGGTGTTGGCCAACGCATAAAGGCGATAGGCGTCGGCGGTGCGGGTTTCTTCCACCAGCACCGCATTGCGGCGGGTTAACTGATGATTCAACGGCATTCCAGTCAGGTGCGCGCCAACGACCGCGACACGAACGTGGTGTGGCGAAGCGGGCAAAGCGGACGGCGCGGCGCAGGCTTTTCCGGTCGCGCCCAGGTCGAGCGCCAGGCTCTGCTGCCAGCGCTGTCCAAAGGTCGCCAGCGCGCGATCGTGCCACGCGGGCGCAATCAGCGTGATCCCGGCGGGCAGCCCGTCCTCACGGAATGGCCCTGGCAGGGCGAGCGCCGAGAGATCGGCCAGGTTAGTAAAGTTGGTATAGGTGCCAAACTGCGAGTTATAGCGCACCGGCTCCTGCCGCATCTCTTCCAGCGTGTGGATGGTCGGCGACGTTGGCACCACCAGCGCGTCAAACTGGGCAAGCGTCTGCTGGATCTGACGGCTCAGCTCCGCGCGCAGGTATTCCGCCTGATAAGCGTCAACCGCGCTGTAGTGCTGGCCGCTGGCGATAATGCCGTACACGGTCGCATCCATCTGTTCCGGATGGTGCAGTATCTCGCCGACGGCCGCGGTACGTTCGGCTACCCAGGGCCCCGAGTAAAGCTGTTCGGCCAGCTGGTGAAACGGCGCAAAATCGACAGGATGCAGCGTGGCGCCGCACGCCTGCAGCGCGGCCAGCGCTTTTTCCCAGGCGGCTTCGGCCTGTGCATCGTCAAAAAAGGTGGGATGAGAAGGAACAGCCAGGCGCGGCGCGGCAGGCAGGGCGGCGGGCGCCAGCGCCGGATTGTCGCGTGAATAGGCGTCGCTGGCGTCATAGCCGCCCGCACAGGTCGCGACCTGGAAAGCATCTTCCACCGTCAGCGCAAACACGGAAAGCGTATCGTTCAGGCGGCAGGCTGGCAGCACGCCGGTGGCCGACAGCCAGCCTTTGGTCGGCTTCAGGCCGACGATATTGTTAAAGCCGGCCGGGACGCGCCCTGAGCCAGCGGTATCGGTGCCCAGCGCGAAGCAGACCAGGCCACGAGCCGTCACGGAAGCCGAACCGGAGCTGGAGCCGCCGCTGACGTAATCCGCATTAAAGCTGTTTTTCACCGCGCCATAGGGCGACCGCGTGCCGACCAGGCCGGTAGCGAACTGATCGAGATTGGTTTTGCCGATGACCACGGCGCCCGCCGCCTTCAGCCTGGCGACCGCAACGGCATCGGTTGCGGCTTCGTGAGCGAAAGCAGGGCAGGCGGCGGTGGTCGGCCAGCCCGCCACGTCGATATTGTCTTTCACCGCAAAGGGCACGCCGAACAGCGGCAGCGACTGCGGATCCTTCTGCCAGGCCGCCAGCAGCGGTTCCGTCTGCGCCCGCAGCTGAGAAGGGGTGGCAAGATAAAGCCAGGCGTTATCTTCCAGGCTCAGCTCCGCCAGCAAAGAGGAAAGGGTAGCGAACAGCTCCTGCGGCTGCTGCTGATGGTAACGCCGCCAGTCATTCAGGGTAAAACCGGTGAAAGCCATAGGTTGAATTCCATCTGGTATACAAGATGGAATAAACAGAGCAAAAGCCGTGCCATACGGATAATTTACTGATTATTAAATATTTAAATAAATAAGGCAGGCGAGGGTGCACGTTATTTGGGCAGTGAATGAACAAAAAAGGGGCGATAAGGAAGCTGGCCGTGCGGGAACGTACAGCACCAGGGGCCGCAGCGAGCGGCGCCCAGGCCGTGCGCTATTATTCTGCCGGATGCCACTGTTCGATGGCGGACTGCTGTCGGCGCCGCGTCAGCATTTTTTCCAGCTCGAATACGGCAAACAGCAGCGCGCCGACGGCCAACGTAAGCAGCCAGATTTCCTGCGGCAGCGGCACGGTGGCAAACAGGCTTTGCATCACCGGCAGGCCGAACAGAGCCAGCTGCAACAGCGCGAGCAGAGCGCTCGCCAGCCAGAAACCATAATCTTTCAGCAGGCCGGTATTGAGCGAAGATCGCGCCGGTTCGCGGCAGTTCAGCAGCCAGACCCACTGCGCCACGATCAGCGTTTGCAGCAGCACGGCGTGAATAAATTTTGGTTCGTAGCCGCGTGATTGCAGCCACAGCTCGGTTACGAAAGCGCTCAGCATAATGGTTACGCCTGTAAAGCCGAGGTGCCAGAACCGGCAGCCTTGCGCCGAATGGCTCGCTTTCCGCGGCCGGGAACAGACAGGCGTGGACGCTGTTTTTCCGCTGATAAGGCTAACGGCAAGCGTGACCGACGCCGCGACATTTATCCATAAAACCTGAAGAGGCGCGATCGGAATAAATTTTCCTGCCAGCAGGGCGGCGATAAACAGCAGCGTCTGCGACAGGCAGATTGGCAGCATAAAGCGTCCCGCTTTTTTCAGGCCGTCACGAAGGCGCTGGCCTTCCTGCACGGCGCTGATAAGCGCGGCGAAATGATTATCGGGCAGCACGAGATCGGCGATCGCTTTTGTCACGCCGCCGTTTGCAGCCTGTGTCGCTATTCCGACATCGGCCTGTTTGAGCGCGGGGATATCCTGAGCGCCGTTGCCGGTGATGCCGACCACTTCGCCCTGGCTTTGCAGCGCGGCGACCAGCCGTTGCCTGTGCGCGGGCGTCATGCCCACAAAGATGTCATAGCGATCCACCACCCGGGCCAGCTCAATATCGCTCATTCGCTCCAGCTGGCGGCCGGTCAACTCGCTATGGCTGCCGCCAATGCCTGTCATTCGACCAATGGCCAGCGCCGTTGCCACAGGGTCGTCGGCCAGCATTTTTACCCGGATCCCGGCACGCTGGCAGTCGACAATCGCTCTGGCTGCTTCAGGACGCGGCGGATCTATCATGGCCGCTATGCCGCAGAAAATCAGGCCGTTTTGCAAATCGTCGTGGCAAAGCGCGGCCTGGTTTTTATCGGCCGGACGGCAGGCGCTGGCAATAAGGTGCAGGCCTTCTGCAGCGTGGTGCGCTATTTGCTGCTGCCACCAGGCAACATCCAGCGCTTCCAGACCCTGTCCGGTCTGCTGGAAGTCGCATATCCGCAGCAGCGCTTCCGGCTCGCCGAGCGCCAGAATATAGCTTTCGCCGTCAACCAGATAGCGCGTTGCCTGATACTTTCTGAGCTCATCAAACGGCAGCTTATCCAGCAGCAGCGCCGCCCGTTCAGGCAGGTGCGCTTTGGCAGCCGCCACCTTAAGCGCGGCCTGCGTCGGCTCGCCGGTGATGCGCCAGTTTTTTCCCTCATCTTTTAGCAGCGTGCTGTCGCTGCACAGATCCATATTTCTTAGCAGGTCGCGGAGCCGGGCGTGTACGGCTGGCGCTATGACGCTACAGTCTTTGTCCTGTAAAAAGCGGCCTGTCGGCTGGTAGCCGTTGCCCTCTACGCGGATCGTTTCTTCGTGCAGGATCAGCGCCCTGACCGTCATTTCGTTCATCGTCAGCGAGTGGGTTTTATCGCAGCAGACGACGCTCAGCGCGCCCAGCGTTTCCGCCGTGGAGAGATGGCGGACGGCAATATTCATTTTCCTCAGGCGCCATATGCTCAACGCCAGCGCCAGCACGATAATCATCGGCAGCCCTGCCGGCACGGCGGCAACCGCCAGACCGGCCAGCGTCTGCATCAGTCCCTGCATCGGCAGGCTGTGCCGCAGCAGCGCATAGAAGAACAGAAAAGCGATCAGCGTGACCATCAGCAGCCAGAAGCCGTTGCCGAGCCTGTCGAACGATCTTAGCTGCGGCGTCCGGCGCGGTCTGACAGAGCACAGGGCCGCCTCGATGCGACCCAGCTGCGTTTTTGCTCCGGTGGCTACCGCAATACCGGTGGCGCAGCCTGAAACCAGCGTGGAGCCGCAAAAAAGCATATTGCTGCGGACTTCCGCAGGCCGTTCGCCTTCGGTCGCGGCCGTTTGTTTGGCAACGGCGGTTGCTTCTCCCGTTAACATGCTTTCATCCACCCGCAGATTTTGCGCCTCGATTAGGCGAAGATCGGCAGGGACTTTATCGCCCGCGCCCAGCATAATGATGTCGCCCGGCACCAGGCTGCGGGTATCCACCTGCAGAATATTACCCTCGCGCCTGACGCTTGCGCGATCGGGAAAGCCGTCTGCAAGATCTGGCGAGCTTTGCGTGGCGTTTTGCTGTAGCCAGTTAGCCAGCAGGTTAAGCAGAATAACGACAAGGATGACGCCGGTATCCAGCCAATGTTCGGTAACGGCGGTTAACACCGAAGCCAACAGCAGAACGCAGATTGGCGCGGTCAGCAGGCGCATCAGCGGGCACCGACGCCTGCGCGGCGGCAGCGTATTGGGGCCGAGGCCGACCAGACGTTTCTGCGCCTCTTCTGCGGAAAGCCCCGATTCATGACTCTGCATTCTTTTTATTACGCCAGCCGCATCATAACGATACCAGGCAGGCGGCGATTTTAATTTTTGCATCACAGGTAATCCTTGCGGGGAGTGGATAACAGAACCCGCTACCAACGTCATAACATCAGTGAGTCAGATGGCTGTTCTCCGCCAGTCAGGCTAAAGGCGGGTAGCGTTGAGGCGAGCAAGGAAGGCTATGCTGAAGGAAAGCAGGGCAAGGATTGTTGATCGCAATTAACCTTTAGCCAGCCAAAATAGCCTGACGAAGCCCTGTTGACCCGGCGTTTAAAGAAGTCAGGTTAAGTAAATTTGCCGATGCGGCATAGCGGGAGTCGCCAGGCCTGGTTAGCATGTTAAGAGCTTTAATGGTAAGCACAGGACAAAGAGAGGCGTTAACGTGGGAAAAGTCATGGCGGACAAGTGGCGGTTTTGGGCGGCAGGCGTTTGCCTGGCGATAGTAGCAGGCACGGCGCACGCGGATTCGCTGGATGCGCAGCGCACGCGCTACCTGCAAATCAAGCAGGCCTGGGACAATAAACAGATGGATCAGGTTGCGCAGCTGATGCCCACGCTGCGCGATTACCCGCTTTATCCCTATCTTGAATATCGCGAGCTGGCGCAAAGCCTCGATCAGCAGAGCAGCTTCGTTATCAACGATTTTATTAAAAAAAACCCGACGCTGCCGCCGGTTCGCGCGCTTTCCTCAAGCTTTATCAACGAGCTGGCGCGACGCGAAGACTGGCGCGGCCTGCTGGTGTTCAGCCCGACCGAACCTAAACCTGTTGCCGCACGCTGCAACTGGTACTACGCCAAATGGGCCACTGGCGAGCAGCAGGTGGCCTGGAAAGGCGCTAAAACGATCTGGCTACGCGGCACCTCGCTGCCGCCGGGCTGCGACAGGCTGTTCAGCGCCTGGCAGGCGGCAGGTGAACAGACGCCGATTACCACGCTGGAGCGTATTCGTCTGGCTATGGTGGCCGGCAACAGTAACCTGGTGAATTTCCTGGCGGATCAGCTTCCTGAGGATTATCAGACCATCGCCAGCGCGGTGAAAGATTTGCAAAACAATCCGCAAAACGTGGAGGCCTTCGCCCGTATCGCCGGCCCGACCGATTTTACCCGCCAGGCCACCGCCATCGCTTTCGCGCGCGTGGCGCGTGAAGATGCCGAAAACGCCCGCGCGATGATCCCGACGCTGGTGCGGCTGCAAAAGATGAGCGAGCAGGAAGAGCAGAGCCTGAAAGAGGCGGTCGCGTGGCGATTAATGGGCAGCGACGTGACGACGGAACAGGCGCGCTGGCGTGATGACGTGGTGATGCGCAGCGATTCCGATGCGCTAATCGAGCGCCGCGTCAGGATGTCGCTGGGCAACAACGATCGTCGCGGGCTGAACACCTGGATCGCCCGACTGCCGGTAGAAACCAAGCAGAAAGATGAATGGCAGTACTGGCAGGCCGATCTGCTGCTGGAGCAGGGCCGCAAAGAGGAAGCCGATAAAATTCTGCGCGGCCTGATGCAGGAGCGCGGCTTCTATCCGATGGTCGCCGCCCAGCGCCTTGGCGTCGCCTACCCTTTACAGGTGGACGAAGCGCCGTCGGTAGAGCGCAGCCTGACTCAGGGGCCGGAAATCGCCCGCGTGCGTGAACTGATGTACTGGAATATGGATAACCTGGCGCGAACCGAATGGAGCTACCTGGTCGGCAGCAAAAGCCGCAGCCAGCAGCAGCAGCTGGCGCGCTACGCCTACGAGCAGAACTGGTGGGTGCTCAGCGTGCAGGCGACCATTTCCGGCAAACTGTGGAACAGCCTGAAGGAGCGCTTCCCGCTGGCCTATCAGGAACAGTTTAAGCGCTATACGGAAGGCAAAGCGATCCCTGTCAGCTACGCGATGGCGATTGCCCGCCAGGAGAGCGCCTGGAATCCGAAAGCCCGCTCGCCGGTTGGCGCATCCGGGCTGATGCAGGTCATGCCCGCGACCGCGCAGCATACGGTGAAGGTCTATAGCCTGCCGGGCTACAGCAACAGCAGCCAGCTGCTGGATGCGGAAACCAATATCCAGATCGGCACCCAGTATCTGGAATCGGTCTATCAACAGTTCGGCCAGAACCGCATTTTTTCTTCGGCGGCCTATAACGCCGGGCCGTCGCGAGTCAGAACGTGGCTGGGGAACAGCGCTGGCCGTCTGGATGCGGTCGCTTTTATCGAAACCATTCCTTTTTCGGAAACGCGTAACTATGTAAAAAACGTGCTGGCTTACGATGCCTACTATCGTCACTTTATGCGGCAGTCGGACAATATTCTCTCTGACGGCGAGTGGCAGCGACGCTATTGATCCCGCCCGGCCTGTGCTAGACTGCTGTACTAGTTAAAGAGTATGGGCCACCTATGACTGAACCTTCCATTCCCGTAACGATGGAACCGCACAACGAAGAGTGGCAGCGCTTTGTTGTGCTGCTCCAGCACGCTTTTGACAACGGACTGCACCTGCCGCTACTTCAGCTGATGATGACGCCGGACGAACGCGAGGCGCTGGGCACGCGCCTGCGTATTATCGAAGAGCTGATGCGCGGCGAGATGAGCCAGCGCGAGCTGAAAAACGATCTGGGCGTCGGCATCGCTACTATCACCCGTGGCTCGAACAGCCTGAAAAGCGCGCCGCCTGCCCTGAAAACCTGGCTGGAGGCGCAGCTGCTGAACGGTTCAGATAAGATCTGATCCGTCGGCGCTTTGCTGGTATACCGCGTTATGGAAAGGGCAGAGCGCCAGGATCAGCGCCTGATGATAGACGCTGGTGCGGCTGAGCTGCCCGGCGGTAAAGGCGCCGATCGCGCCGCCCTTATGCTTGATGTTTTCAATGCCGGTCAGGCTCGCCATCACTTCGCCCAGTTCGCGTCCGGCCGCAATGCCTTTCAGCACCACCGGCGGCAGCGTAAAGCTGGCGGAGCGTGACTCGCCGCGCTGCTGACGGTTTTCAATCACCATCCAGGCAAACGCGCTTTCGCCTTCAATACCGGCTTCAATCGCCACCCAAAAATCCGCCTGCGGACGCAGCTGACGGGCATTTTGCACGCGCTGGCGTGCGCCAGTTCTCGTTTCTGCATCGGTAAGGGGCTGCAGGGCCACGCCGCTGTCGACCTCGACGCCCTCCATATGGCAGGATCCCTCACCGAAAATATCGCTGAAAGCCTGAGAAATTGCCTTAATTTTTGCCGGATTAATGGTTGCAGCGACAACATGGTACATAATTGTTTGAACCCCTTACGCAAATTTGCCGCAGTATAACGGAAAACAGCAATGTTACAGGTCTATCTTGTTCGCCACGGAGAAACGCTTTGGAATGCAGCGAGACGCATTCAGGGACAGTCGGACAGCGCGCTGACGGCTAAAGGAGAGCAGCAGGCGCAGCAGGTGGGTGAACGGATGAAACATCTGGGCATTACTCACGTCATCGCCAGCGACCTGGGCCGCACCAAACGCACGGCTGAAATCATCGCGGACGCCTGCGGCTGTGAAGTGACGCTGGAGCCGCGTCTGCGCGAGCTGAATATGGGCGTGCTGGAAAAGCGCCCGCTGGATTCGCTGACGCCGGAAGAAGAGAGCTGGCGCGCCACGCTGATCAACGGCACCGAAAACGGTCGTATCCCGAACGGCGAGTCGATGACGGAGCTGGCCGCGCGAATGCACGAGGCGCTGAACGCCTGTCTGAACCTGCCCGCCGGCAGCCGTCCGCTGCTGGTCAGCCACGGTATGGCGCTGGGCGTGCTGGTGAGTACGCTGCTGGGGCTGCCTGCGTGGGCCGAGCGTCGGCTACGGCTGCGCAACTGCTCCATTTCCCGCGTCGATTACCAAAAGAGCGCCTGGCTGGCGTCCGGTTGGGTAGTGGAAACGGCGGGAGACGTGTCGCATCTGGATGCGCCCGCGCTGGACGAGTTGCAACGCTAACGAAGACGCGAAGCCGGGCTGAACCGGCTTACTCCTCAGCCTGGCGGCGGATCGGGATCAGATATTCGCAGCGGATATCTTGTGGCGGTTCCGGCTGCCTTTTGCCGCCGTGCGTGTGGAAACGCTCAATATCCTGCCCGTGGCGGCGCGTCAGCTGTAGCGTCGGCATACAGGTACCGTAAAGCAGCAGGATAAACTCCTGCAGGCTGGTTCTCGGCCCTTCGTAGGTAAACTGCACGTACTCGCCGCCTTCCAGCAGCACCGTTTGCGTTGCCGGGACGGGATGGAAAAGCTTATCGGACGGCACGGCGGTGGTGTAGAGAATTTCCTGCTCGTCATCTTTTTCCACGCTGGGCCGCGACTGGTGCAGGCCGTACAGCACGGGCGGGATGGTGTCCGTTTCCGTCAGGAACTGCCGCCAGAAATGCAGGCGCATCTCATCGCGATAGCTGGAAATCTGCTCCAGCGTGCAGGTATAGCTTTGCGTTTGTCCCACCAGCACCGTTTCCGGCAGGGTGACGTAAGTGGCTTCGGGCAGCTGAAAGTCATCCAGCCGGATCGGCGGACGCAGGCCGAAGGAGTGCCAGTCGGAGGCGCGACGATACCAGGCCGGCGTCTGGTTAAACTGTTTTTTAAACGCGCGCGTAAAGGTCTGCTGCGAGTCGAAGCGATACTGCAGGGCAATATCCAGAATAGGGCGGCTGGTCAGGCGCAGCGCGACCGCGGCTTTTGACAGCCGACGTGCACGAATATAGGCGCCGATAGCATGACCGGTAACTTCTTTAAACATCCTTTGCAAATGCCATTTTGAATAGCCTGCTCTGGCTGCGACGTGATCCAGAGACAGCGGCTGGTCAAGGTGGCCTTCAAGCCAGACTAGCAAGTCGCGAATGATACCGGCTTGATCCATAAAACGTCCTCATCCTGGTTAATATTGGTGCAGCAGCAGTTCTGGGATTGCTGAGAGTGAACTTTCGTTTTGTTAGTCCGGTATGCTATACCGGGGCACGCCAGGTCCGCCAGCGTAAAAGCGCTAAGCGAGGTAACTTACAATGTCATCTATTTTCTATGCAATGGTAACGTTATGACAATGAAAAAAATGTTAATGGTCACGGCAATAATGCTCACCCCTCTTGCGGTGCGCGCCGAAGTGGTCGGCTCGGTCGATACCACCTTTAAAGTGTTTGGGCCCGATCATAAGATTATGGTCGAAGCCTTTGACGATCCCGATGTACAAAACGTGACCTGCTACCTCAGCCGGGCAAAAACCGGCGGGATCAAAGGCGGGTTAGGTCTGGCGGAAGATACGTCGGATGCCGCTATTTCCTGCCAGCAGGTTGGGCCGATAACGCTCAGCGACAAGATTGCCCAAGGGAAAGCAGAAGGTGAAGTGGTGTTTCGTAAGCGCACCTCGCTGGTGTTCAAAAAGCTACAGGTAGTCCGCTTTTACGACCGCAAACGTAACGCGCTTATTTACCTTAGCTATTCCGACAAGGTGGTGGAAGGCTCGCCTAAAAATGCGTTAAGCGCCGTTCCCATCATGCCCTGGAGCCGCTAAGGCAAGCGAGAGGGGGCCGCGAAAAACGACCCCTCAACGCAGCACCGGCTTACTCCTGCAGGTCGCCGCAGAAACGGTAACCTTCACCATGAATAGTGGCGATAATTTCCGGCGTGTCCGGCGTGGACTCAAAATGTTTACGAATGCGGCGGATGGTGACGTCCACGGTGCGATCGTGCGGCTTCAGCTCGCGGCCGGTCATTTTTTTCAGCAGATCGGCGCGGGTCTGGATTTTGCCCGGATTCTCGCAGAAGTGCAGCATCGCGCGGAATTCGCTACGCGGCAGCTTGTACTGTTCGCCCTGCGGGCCAATCAGCGAGCGGCTGTTGATATCCAGCTCCCAGCCGTTAAAGCGATAGCTTTCAACCAGCTTGCGCTCCTCGCTGTGCGGCGCCAGATTCATGGTGCGCGACAGCAGATTACGGGCGCGGATAGTTAGCTCACGCGGGTTGAAAGGCTTGGTGATATAGTCATCCGCCCCGATCTCAAGGCCGAGGATCTTATCGACTTCGTTGTCCCTGCCGGTCAGGAACATCAGCGCCACGTTGGCCTGTTCACGCAGTTCGCGCGCCAGCAGCAGGCCGTTTTTGCCGGGAAGGTTTATATCCATGATGACCAGGTTGACGTCGTTCTCTGTCAAAACCTGATGCATTTCTGCACCGTCCGTAGCTTCATAAACCATGTAGCCTTCGGCCTCAAAAATACTTTTGAGAGTATTGCGAGTAACTAATTCGTCTTCAACGATAAGTATGTGCGGGGTCTGCATGTGTTCGCTACCTAAAATTGCCAAAAAACGATATGGGCATACAGCAGTTACCGTATGGGTAATACGCGGGCGCCGATTGACGCGTAACGCGGGCTGTACGGAATATGTTCACAAGCCATTCATGGACCGGAAAATACCAGATAAAAAAGTATATTCCCTGTCTCGGCAAGGTCAAAAATGGCGTATATCCTAACCTCATTAACAGCAACATAACAGCACAAGCCACGACCAACAGCCAATAAATAAAGCTTAATTGACTTATATCAATCCAATTGTAGCACGTTGAGGTGCCGTTGAAAAACGCCCCGCCAAAGGGCGATTTAGCTGGATAAGCGCCGCGCAAAGATGAAAAAATAAACGGCTTTCTTTGCAAAGAGTATAGATAAAATTTAACAATTCTTAATTGCCTGAACTACATGAGATTATCGTCAGATAAATGTTTTTATCGCTAAAATCAGCGGAAAAAAGCCGTAGTTTATAATTATAGCTGGTCAGACAGGTCGTTAGTATGTTGTTGATTTGTTAAAATGATAGCAGAGGTTTCCCGCCCATCTTATGCCACGGGACCCTCAGGATATGTCCACACTGAACTTAAGAAGGCCCTTATGCGTTTTCCCCTGATACTTGTTTCACCTGCCCGACCTGAAAATGTGGGGGCGGCGGCCCGCGCCATGAAAACCATGGGATTTGATGAATTACGGATCGTAAACAGTCAGGCGCATCTGGAAGCGGGCGCACGACGGGTCGCGCATGGCGCAGGCGAGATCCTGGAACAGGCTACGCACTGGCCTTCGCTGGCTGCCGCGCTGGCGGATATCGACTTCAGCATCGCTACCACCGCGCGAAGCCGGGCAAAATTCCGCTATTACGCCACGCCGCAGCAGGTAGAAAGCCAGCTGGCGGAAAAGCAGCAGTGGATCGGCAGCGCGGCGCTGGTGTTTGGGCGTGAGGATACCGGCCTGACGAATGAGGAGTTAGACCAGGTGGATTTGCTGACCGGCATTCCGATGGCGGCGGACTATCCTTCGCTGAATCTTGGGCAGGCGGTGATGGTGTACTGCTATCAGCTGTCGGCGCTGCGTCAGGTCGCCGCCGTGCCGGCCGTCACGGCTGACGGTCAGCAGCTGAAGGCGCTGCGCCAGCGGCTCAGCCAGCTGGTTGAGCGGCTTGAGGTCAGCGACGATCGCAAACTGGTCGACTGGCTGGATCAGCGTCTGGGCACGCTGCAACAGCGCGACACCGCTATGCTGCACCGGCTGCTGCACGACATAGAAAAAAATCTTATAGATAAAAAAACTGGTTAACGCTTTATACATAGCAAGACATGCTAAGGGTAAGCGGCTTTCGCCTTGGTTAAGATCTGTTTTCAGGCCAAATCCCTGGCGGGCGTTTTGTCAGCCGATTTGCGCCTGCGGATAAAAAAATTGACTTAGCCAGGGCTTTGCTTTACTTCTGAAAGCGGACAAATTCAAGACAGACAGTAAAATCTAAAATGCGTACTTACAGCCTGATGACAACAATCATTATTACCACCACCATTACCACAGGTAACGGTGCGGGCTGACGCATACAGGAAAAAATAAAAAAAGCCCGCACCTTAAACAGTGCGGGCTTTTTTTTCGGCAAAAATTCAGGAGATGATTATGCGAGTGCTGAAATTCGGTGGAACCTCAGTCGCCAACGCGGAAAGATTTTTGCGCGTGGCGGATATTCTGGAGAGCAATGCTAAGCAGGGACAGGTCGCTACCGTATTGTCCGCGCCGGCCAAAATCACCAACCATCTGGTGGCGATGATTGAAAAAACCATCAGCGGGCAGGATGCGCAGGTAAACCTGCTCGATGCCGAAAAGATTTTTGACGTTTTGCTGCAAGGGCTGGCGGAAGCGGAGCCGAAATTTCCCTACGCCCGTCTGAAAGCCGTGGTGGATGCGGAGTTCGCTCAGCTGAAGCAGGTGCTGCACGGTATCGGCCTGCTCGGCCAGTGCCCGGACAGCGTCAATGCCGCCATTATCTGTCGCGGCGAGAAGCTGTCGATCGCCATTATGGAAGGGCTGCTCCAGGCGCGCGGCTACGGCGTCAGCGTGATCGATCCTGTTGAAAAGCTGCTGGCGGTTGGCCACTATCTTGAGTCCACCGTGGATATTCCTGAATCCACTCGCCGTATCGCCGCCGCGCAGATCCCTGCCGAAAATATGATCCTGATGGCGGGCTTTACTGCCGGAAACGAAAAGGGCGAGCTGGTGGTGCTGGGCCGTAACGGCTCCGACTACTCCGCCGCCGTGCTGGCTGCCTGTCTGCGCGCCGACTGCTGTGAAATCTGGACCGATGTCGATGGCGTTTACACCTGCGATCCGCGTCAGGTGCCGGACGCCCGCCTGCTGAAAACCATGTCCTATCAGGAGGCGATGGAGCTTTCCTACTTCGGCGCTAAAGTGCTGCATCCGCGCACCATCACGCCGATCGCCCAGTTTCAAATTCCCTGCCTGATTAAAAATACCGCCAACCCGCAGGCGCCCGGCACGCTGATCGGCGGCGACAGCGCCAGCGACGATAACCCGGTAAAAGGCATCACCAACCTGAATAACATGGCGATGTTTAACGTCTCCGGGCCCGGCATGAAAGGGATGATCGGCATGGCCGCGCGCGTGTTCGCCGCCATGTCCCGCAGCGGCATTTCCGTGGTGCTGATCACCCAGTCTTCTTCCGAATACAGCATCAGCTTCTGCGTGCCGCAAAGCGATCAGCTGCGCGCCCGTCGCGTGCTGGAAGACGAGTTCTTCCTGGAGCTGAAAGACGGGCTGCTGGAGCCGCTGGACGTAATGGAAAATCTGGCCGTGATTTCGGTGGTGGGCGACGGAATGCGTACGCTGCGCGGTATCTCCGCGAAGTTCTTCTCGGCGCTGGCGCGGGCCAATATCAATATCGTGGCCATTGCGCAGGGCTCTTCAGAGCGCTCTATTTCCGTGGTGGTGCATAACGACGACGCCACGACCGGCGTGCGCGTGGTGCATCAGATGCTGTTCGCCACCGACCAGGTGATCGAAGTGTTTGTGATCGGCATCGGCGGCGTGGGCGCCGCGCTGATCGAACAGCTTTCCCGCCAGCAGGCGTGGCTGAAGAACAAGCATATCGATCTGCGCGTCTGCGGCATCGCCAACTCCAAAGCGCTGCTGACCAACGTGCACGGCATTCCGCTGGACAACTGGCAGGCCGCGCTCCAGGAAGCCAAAGAGCCTTTTAACCTGGCGCGCCTGAACCGTCTGGTGAAAGAGTATCATTTGCTTAACCCGGTGATTGTCGACTGTACCTCCAGCCAGGCCGTAGCCGACCAGTATGCGGATTTTCTGGCCGATGGTTTTCACGTGGTCACGCCTAACAAAAAGGCCAATACCTCATCCTGGCAGTACTATCAGCAGATGCGCGCGGCGGCGGCTAAATCGCGCCGCAAGTTCCTGTACGATACCAATGTGGGTGCGGGCCTGCCGGTGATTGAAAATCTGCAAAACCTGCTTAACGCCGGTGATGAGCTGCTGCGTTTCTCCGGCATTCTGTCCGGATCGCTCTCTTATATCTTCGGCAAGCTGGACGAGGGCGTGTCGCTGTCGGAAGCGACCCGTACAGCGCGCGAAATGGGCTTTACCGAGCCGGATCCGCGCGACGATCTCTCCGGGATGGACGTGGCGCGCAAGTTACTGATTCTGGCGCGTGAAGCGGGCTATCAGCTGGAGCTGAGCGATATCGAAATCGAAGCCGTGCTGCCGGAGGCGTTTAACGCGCTGGACGTGGAAACCTTTATGCAGCGGCTGCCGGAGCTGGACGACGCTTTTACCGCCCGCGTACGCCGCGCGGCCGATGAGGACAAAGTGTTGCGCTTTGTCGGCGTGATTGAAGAGGGCGGCCGCTGCCACGTGAAGATCGACGCCGTTGACGGCAACGATCCGCTGTATAAAGTCAAAAACGGCGAAAATGCTTTAGCTTTTTACAGCCGCTATTATCAGCCTATACCGCTGGTGCTGCGCGGTTACGGTGCCGGTAACGACGTGACCGCCGCGGGCGTGTTTGCCGATCTGTTACGCACCTTGTCATGGAAGTTGGGAGTTTAAACATGGTTAAGATCTATGCGCCAGCCTCAATTGGCAACGTCAGCGTCGGCTTCGACGTGCTGGGCGCGGCGGTTTCGCCCGTCGACGGAACGCTGCTGGGCGACTGCGTAACGGTGGAGGCGGCCAGCGAGTTCAGCCTGCGCAACGAGGGTCGCTTCGTCAGCAAGCTGCCTGCCGATCCGCAGGAAAATATCGTCTGGCAGTGCTGGGATCGCTTTTGCGAGGCGACAGGCAAACGCGTACCGGTAGCGATGACGCTGGAAAAAAATATGCCGATCGGCTCCGGTCTGGGATCTAGCGCCTGTTCGGTGGTGGCCGGACTGATGGCGATGAACGAACATTGCGGCAGGCCGCTTGACGACAACCAGCTGCTGACGCTGATGGGCGAGCTGGAAGGCCGGGTTTCCGGCAGCGTCCACTTTGATAACGTGGCACCCTGTTTCCTGGGCGGCCTGCAGCTGATGCTGGAAGAGAACGGCGCGATCAGCCAGCCGGTGCCATGCTTTGATGACTGGCTGTGGGTGATGGCCTATCCCGGCATCAAGGTTTCCACCGCCGAGGCGCGGGCGATCCTGCCTGCGCAATATCGCAAAGAAGATATCATCAAACACGGCCGCTATCTGGGCGGCTTTATTCACGCCTGCCACACTCAGCAGCCGGAACTGGCGGCGAAGCTGATGCGCGACGTGATCGCCGAACCCTACCGCACTAAACTGTTACCGGGCTTCGCCAATGCCCGCCAGGCCGCCCAGGATATCGGCGCGCTGGCCTGCGGCATTTCCGGCTCCGGGCCGACGCTGTTCGCCGTCTGTAATCAGGCCGACACGGCGCAGCGCATGGCAGACTGGCTTCGCCAGCACTACCTGCAAAACGAGGAAGGCTTCGTCCATATTTGCCGCTTAGACACGGCTGGCGCACGTAAACTGGGATAACGCATGAAACTTTATAATCTGAAAGATCACAACGAGCAGGTCAGCTTTTCACAGGCGGTTAAACAGGGTCTGGGCAGCCAGCAGGGGCTGTTTTTCCCGCTGGAGCTGCCGGAGTTTGAGCTGACCGATATCGACGCCATGCTGGAGATGGATTTCGTCAGCCGCAGCAGCAAAATTCTCTCTGCTTTTATCGGCGACGAAATCGACGCGCATCATCTGCACGAGCGCGTGAAAAACGCGTTTGCGTTCCCCGCGCCGGTAGCGAGAGTCACCGACGATATTTCTGCGCTGGAGCTGTTTCACGGCCCGACGCTGGCTTTTAAAGACTTCGGCGGCCGCTTTATGGCGCAGATGCTCTCTTACGTCAGCGGCGCGGACGAGAAGATCACCATCCTGACCGCCACTTCTGGCGATACCGGTGCGGCCGTAGCCCATGCGTTTTACGGCATGGACAACGTGCGCGTGGTGATCCTCTATCCGCAGGGCAAAATTAGCCCGTTGCAGGAGAAGCTGTTCTGTACGCTGGGAGGCAATATCCAGACGATCGCTATCGACGGCGATTTCGATACCTGTCAGTCGCTAGTCAAGCAGGCCTTCGACGACGAGCTGCTGAAGAAGGCCATCGGCCTGAACTCGGCGAACTCGATCAATATCAGCCGCCTGCTGGCGCAGATTTGCTACTACTTTGAAGCGGTGGCGCAGCTGCCGCAGGAAAAACGCAATCAGCTGGTGGTGTCGGTGCCGAGCGGTAACTTCGGCGATCTGACGGCGGGCCTGCTGGCGAAATCACTGGGCCTGCCGGTGAAGCGTTTTATTGCCGCCACCAATGCCAACGACACCGTGCCGCGCTTCCTGAAAGGCGGCGAGTGGCTGCCTGCCGCTACCGTTTCCACGTTGTCGAACGCCATGGACGTCAGCCAGCCGAACAACTGGCCGCGCGTTGAGGAGTTGTTCCGCCGCAAAACCTGGCGCCTGACCGACCTGGGCTTTGGCGCGGTAGATGATGAAACCACCCGCGCTACTATGCGCGAGCTGGCGGATCTGGGCTATATCTCCGAGCCGCACGCCGCTATCGCTTACCGACTGCTGCGCGATCAGCTACAGGAAGGCGAGTTCGGGCTGTTCCTGGGGACGGCGCATCCGGCCAAGTTCAAGGAGAGCGTGGAAGAAATCCTGGGCCAGACGCTGCCGCTGCCGCAGGAGCTGGCGGATCGCGCCGATCTGCCGCTGCTGTCGCACAAGATGGCCGCCGATTTCGCCGAGCTGCGCGACTTCCTGCTTTACAAATAACGCCTGCGGCCCTTATTCATAAGGGCCTGAGATTGTTGACACACTCATCCTCTGTCATCAAGTCGCATTGGGGCCGGTGGAAAGCAGCGGAGGCAGATCGGAACACGGACACGCCGTGAATACGTCCATGTAGGCTCGTTTCGCGCGTCCATGCGCGAAAACGGTCCGCTTATCCGCTCAGCCTCTGCCGCTGTGAAGCGGTTGTGTCGCTATCAAAAACGACAGTGTAGAGTCGCAGGCTTTTAAGTCTGTCATCAAACATTGGCCCTTACCCGTAAGGGTCTTTTCCTGCCTGTTATGCCGTCCCGCTGGTGGAGGGCTCTCCTGAGTTTCCGGTTGATTGTGGTGACCCTGAAGGCTGAATAGCGGCCGTTTGCTGCCCGGAAGGCGGCGCGGCTATCGCCTGCTGGCTACGGCTATCCGCTGCCGGATTCGGCTGTCCGGCGGCGGTGATATTCACCGGCCCGCTGGTGGCAGCTGCTACGGCGGCGCGCACTTTACTGTGCGCCTGATAGATCTGGTTCACCATCTTGTAGGTCAGGCCAAACGCGGCTGCGGTGCCGCCGTTGTTCAGCAGGCTGGAGAGCTGCGGCGACAGCGAGCCTTTGGTCGCCGCATTCAGCACCTGCTGCGCGGCCAGGGTGCTGGCATTGGCGAAGTTATTCCAGCTCAGGCGGGCAATGGAGTGATCCAGCAGGCGGCCATAATCTTTCATCGGCAGGGAAGGGGAGAACTTCTGCGAGTCGCCCGCGCGTTTGGCGTCATAATGCTTGCCCAGAAAGGCGTCGCCCGTCTCAATCACGGTGTTGCAGGCTGCCCGGATGCCGGAAACCAGCGCCGCCATCGCGTGCAGCTCTTTCCCGCTGAGCCGCTGCCCGGCCGCATCGCGAATTTCAGGGCCGGAAACGGTATAGCCCTGCGGCAGCGCTTTCTGGATCAGACCGTCCTGCAACATGCCCATCGCCAGCGTATTCAGCGTGTACCAGGCACCGTTGGTGCGCATATCGCCATCGCTGACGCCGTGGCTTGGTTTGCCGTCGCGCGAGGCCACCATGCTGCCGGTCGCCTGCAAAGATTCGCGCGAGGCCGCGTAAAGCACGTTGCGCAGCTGGGTGCTGAGCACGCGGGTGGTTAAGCCAGGGTTGCCGGTCAGCACGCCAGCCGCCGACATGCCTATATTCATCAGTTCGGCGGCGACCTGCTGCCCGGTTACGCGCTGTGAGTCCTGCTGGTGTTTGTCCGTCATATTTTGCCATTCCTGCGGCTTATCGCGCTGGATTACGTCTGCCTGGCCCGGACTCAGGCCAAACTGACCGCGCACGGCAACGGCATTGTTTTGCGGATCGCGTGCCAGACGCGGCTCCCTGATATGGTGATGCGCGGCGATGTTTGCCAGCGACACCGCGACCTGAAGCCCCACGGCGGCGGCCGGATGCTTCTCGGCCAGATGCGGCAGCATCATGTTATAGGCCTCGATAAATGCCTCTTCGCGCATCAGCGTCGGCAGCCCGCAGGTCACCATCTGCTGTAGCGCATGGCCGCCCAGCGCGCCCCAGGCTTTGTTTTGCAGCGGCGCAGAGGCGAATTTCCCCAGGGTGACGGCGGAGTGTTTGGTTTCGTTCCAGCTCGCTTTTCCGGCAATTTTTGCGCCTTTCCAGCTTTGATTACCGACATACTTCGTGCCCTGCCAGCCCGCTTTGCCCGCTACCGTCATTTTGTCGGCGGCGTAGCTGCCGCCGGTTTTTAAGCCGCCCCATGCCGCGTTGCCAACGGTTTGCAGGCCGCCCGAGGTCGTCTGTAACCCTTTTCTGGCGCCCTCCGCCAGGCCGGAAAAAAACTGGCCTGCCGCGTGGCTCGCCCTGGCCGCGCGCGCTGGCCCCGTGGGCAGCGGGCCGCTTTCAATATCGCCCCGGCTGTTCTGCACGGTCATCTGCTGTAGGGCGGGCGCGCGCTGGATTGAATCAGTCATAAGTCGCCTCTCTGTGTATCGCTACTGAAAGCCATGGTCAGGGTCATCAGATTTGCCAGCCATTCGGCTAAATCAAGGCCGTCCAGCCCCAGGGAATCCCAGCGGCAGAGCAGGCTGACCTCTTCCTGATAAAGCCCCAGCGAGCAGTGCGTCAGCGGCTGTAAATCCCCGTTGGCGACCAGCAGCCGACGGGCGTCATCCTTCTTCAGCTCAAGCGGCGTGGAAAGGAAAAGGTGGCGGCCGTCACCGTCGGCGGTAATGGCTATCTCACGCTCGGGAAAGCGTAGCGAACAGAGGCAGCCGTTGAGCTGGTATTGCGTTGCGGGCAGTTCTGACGCGGCGACAGCCTGCTGCACCAGCGGGTAGTGCCACCGGGCGGCCAGCGCCTGTTCCGCCAGCTCATCGATTTTTAAAGCCGTCTGCTGCTGCCAGCCCATGACCCAGCCGGGCAGTGCTGGCGTTTTGTCTGCTTGCTGCGTTGCCTCGGGCTGGCCGAGAGACAGCAGTAAATCGATCAGGCTGGCGGCAAGGGCGTCGATATCGTTAAGGATGGCCGCCAGCGCCAGCGCATCATCAACGGCGTCAAAAGCCAGGCGTCTGGTCAGCAGCGTCGTACCCTGTTCATCCAGCGAGAGGCTGATGCCGTTCATCGCCATCGCCACGCCATTAGCGCGCAGCAACAGCTGCTGCCAGGTTTCAGAATGGATTGCCTGGGGCGTGCGCAAATAGCCAACGACGAGCCACAGCGGGACGGGATCTTCGCTTTGGCAAATCATAACTACATGCAGCGCGTCCAGGCGGAGCAGGCCGGTTGTGGCAAATTGCTGCTGCGCCTTTTCGTCTACGCCAAACTGCGCCGCTGCCGCTTGCAGCCAGGCATGCGAGCCAACGGGCAGCGGATTTTGCAGCGTGGGCGCGGCGGCGTTTACGGTGGGAGGATGCGTGGCGTGCCAGGCCCTGTCAGTGACGGTTTTAAGAAGCGCTTGCCGATCCATAATTACCTCAAGGCTGATGCAGATAAACCTTGAGTAGAGCGATCGGCGGCGCGGTTCGGCACCATAACAAAACGCTATGGCTGGATCTGAAAAGGCGGCTCGCCCGCGAAAGCGGTATCAGGCGATTTCGTGACGTTTAAACACCAGCTCGCGCTCGCTGCTTTCGTCAGCCACGAAAAAGTAGCCGTCAACGTCGAACGCTTTCAGCTGTTCCGGCTGCGTCAGGCGGCGCTCGATAATATAACGGCTCATCAGGCCACGGGCCTTTTTGGCGTAGAAGCTGATAACCTTAAACTTGCCGTTCTTCTCGTCCAGGAACACCGGCTTGACGATGCGGCCTTGCAGCTTCGCTGGCTTCACCGTTTTAAAATACTCATCGGAAGCCAGGTTGATCAGCACGTCGTCGCCCTGTTCCGCCAGCGCCGCGTTCAGCGCTTCGGTCAGCCTGTCGCCCCAAAAGGCATAAAGATCTTTGCCGGCAGGGTTGGTCAGCTTAGTGCCCATCTCCAGACGGTAAGGCTGCATCAGATCCAGCGGCCGCAGCAGGCCGTAAAGCCCGGAAAGCATGCGCAGATGCTGCTGGGCAAAGGTGAAGTCGTCTTCGCTGAAGGTCTCCGCCTGAAGTCCGGCGTAAACGTCGCCCTTAAAAGCCAGAATGGCCTGGCGCGCGTTATCCGGCGTAAAAGGCGTTTGCCATGCCTGAAAACGACCGGCGTTTAAATCGGCCAGCTTGTCGCTGATGCTCATCAGTGAGCCGATCTGCGCGGGCGTCAAGTCGCGCGCCACGTCAATCAGCTTTTTGGCATCATTCAGCAGCGCGGGCTGCGTAAAGCGGGCGGTCGCCAGCGGGCTTGCGAAATCCAGCGTCTTGGCCGGGGAGATCACCATCAACATGACAGAATCCTTATGTAATACGCCATCGGAGGGCAAAAAAAAGCGCAGGCAGTGTAGCAAAAAAGCGCCGTGGCACGACAAATCACTGCTATCGGCCCGGACAAATTAGCTAAATAAAGGGCGCGATTTAGCACTCAGTGGCCTGGCCGCAAGCTTACCTTGCATGGTCGGTCTCGCGTGATATTATCCGTGGCAGACAGTTTCAAGAACCCGATAACTCTTCTGAGAGAATGACAACCATGACGGACAAACTGACTTCCCTGCGCCAGCTCACCACCGTTGTTGCCGATACCGGCGACATCGCAGCGATGAAGCTGTATCAACCGCAAGACGCTACCACTAACCCTTCACTGATCCTGAATGCCTCACAGATCCCGGAATACCGTAAGCTGATCGATGAAGCCGTAACGTGGGCGCGCGAGCAGACCAGCAACAAAGAAGAGCAGATCCAGTACGCGGCAGATATGCTGAACGTCAAAATTGGTCTGGAGATCCTGAAGCTGGTGCCGGGTCGTATCTCTACGGAAGTCGATGCGCGTCTCTCTTACGACACCGAAGGCAGCATCAATAAAGCGCGCGCGCTGATCAAGCTCTATAACGATGCCGGTATCAGCAACGACCGCATCCTGATCAAGCTGGCCTCCACCTGGCAGGGCATTCGTGCCGCCGAGCAGCTGGAAAAAGAAGGGATCAACTGTAACCTGACGCTGCTGTTCTCCTTCGCTCAGGCCCGCGCCTGCGCCGAAGCGGGCGTCTACCTGATCTCTCCTTTCGTTGGCCGTATTCTGGACTGGTACAAAGCCAATACCGACAAGAAAGAGTACGCGCCGCATGAAGATCCGGGCGTGGTTTCCGTGTCTGAAATCTACCAGTACTACAAGCAGCACGGTTACGAAACCGTGGTCATGGGCGCAAGCTTCCGTAACGTAGGCGAGATCGTTGAGCTGGCCGGCTGCGACCGTCTGACCATCTCCCCGGCGCTGCTGAAAGAGCTGGCGGAAAGCGAAGGCACGCTGGAGCGTAAGCTCTCCTACACCGGCGAAGTCAAAGCGCGTCCCGCTAAAATGACCGAAGCGGAATTCCTGTGGGAGCACAACCAGGATCCAATGGCGGTTGATAAGCTGGCGCAGGGCATTCGCAACTTCGCGCTTGACCAGGCCAAGCTGGATAAGATGCTCGCCGAACTGCTGTAATTCCCTCACGCGGTCGGCTCGCCGGCCGCGTCCTGTACATCAAGCGTGGCAATGTTTATCCTTCCCCTGTTCCCCTTATAAAACCGCGCCCTCCCGCGGCCGGCCTCACAGTGACGACACAATGAATACTTTACGCATAGGATTGATCTCCGTTTCCGATCGCGCGGCTAACGGCATCTATCAGGACGAAGGCTTACCGGCGCTGGAAGCCTGGCTTTCTACGGCGCTGGCGACGCCTTTTACCGTTGAGAAACGGCTGGTGCCCGACGAGCAGCCGATGATTGAGCACGCCATTTGCGAGCTGGTGGACGAGCTGTTTTGCCATCTGGTGTTGACTACCGGCGGAACCGGGCCGGCCAGACGCGACGTGACGCCGGACGCCACGCTGGCTATCGCGGATCGCGAAATGCCGGGCTTTGGCGAACAGATGCGTCAGATCAGCCTGAATTTTGTGCCGACCGCTATCCTTTCGCGCCAGGTTGGCGTGATCCGCAAGCAGTCACTGGTGATTAATCTGCCGGGGCAGCCAAAATCGATCAAAGAGACGCTGGAAGGCTTAAAGGACGCGGACGGCAAAGCGAAAGTGCACGGTATTTTCGCCAGCGTGCCCTACTGCATCCAGCTGCTGGATGGCCCTTATGTGGAAACGCATGAGGCGGTAGTAGCAGCATTTCGTCCTAAAAGCGCCAGACGCGAAACAAACAGCTAAAAATTTCCGGATTCAGGCATAAAGTTCAGCGCTGCTGGTGTAGCGGAAAATGAACGGTATAGTCATGCTGGCTTTACACGCTCTTATTCCCTCACTTCTGGCTGCGCGACGATTATGCACAATAACAGCACTCGCCGATTGAACCGGCAGGATTACAAAACCCTCTCTCTGGCCGCCCTGGGCGGCGCGCTGGAGTTCTATGATTTTATCATCTTCGTTTTTTTCGCGGCGGTCATAGGCGAACGCTTCTTTCCGGCTGATATCCCCGACTGGCTACGACAGATGCAGACCTTCGGCATCTTTGCCGCAGGCTATCTGGCGCGGCCGCTTGGCGGCATTATCATGGCGCATTTTGGTGACAGCAGGGGAAGGAAGAAAATGTTCAGCCTGAGCATCCTGCTGATGGCCCTGCCGACGCTGGCGATGGGGCTGCTGCCTGACTATGCGTCGCTGGGCGTGGCGGCACCCGTACTGCTGCTGCTGCTGCGCCTGTTACAGGGCGCGGCCATCGGCGGCGAAGTGCCCGGTGCCTGGGTTTTTGTGGCGGAGCACGTGCCGGAAAAACGGATCGGTTTCGCCTGCGGCACGCTGACCGCCGGACTGACGGCGGGTATTTTATTGGGAGCGCTGGTTGCCACGCTGATCGCCACCACGCTGTCGGCCCAAAGCATCGCGACATTCGGCTGGCGCATTCCTTTTTTTCTTGGCGGGATTTTTGGCCTGATCGCGCTTTATCTGCGCCGCTGGCTGCATGAAACGCCGGTCTTTACGGAAATGCAGGCACGCAAGGCGCTGGCGCAGGAGCTGCCGCTGAAAACCATCGTCAGGGCGCATCGTCGGAGCGTGATCGTTTCCATGCTGCTGACCTGGCTGCTTTCCGCCTGCATTGTGGTGGTCATTTTGATGGCACCCGCGCTGCTGCAAAAAACCTATGGGCTACCGGCGGCGCAAACTTTACAGGCCAACAGCCTGGCGACCGTTATGCTGCTTATCGGCTGCGTGGTGGCGGGCGCGGCGGCAGATCGTTTCGGCGCGGGTAAGACGTTGATGGTCGGCAGCCTGCTGCTGGCGGGCGGCAGCGCCTGCTTTTTTTACGTGGCCGCGGCTGCGCCACAGTATCTTTATGCCGCCTATGCGCTGGCTGGCCTGTGCGTAGGGGTAGTGGGCATCACGCCTTTTATTATGGTGAAAGCGTTTCCGGCGGACGTGCGTTTCACCGGCATTTCGTTCTCCTATAACGTCGCCTACGCCATTTTTGGTGGGCTGACGCCCATTTGCGTCACTTTTATCATGAAGCTGACACCCATGGCGCCGCTCTGGTACGTGCTGAGCCTGGCGGCGATGGGCTTTGTGCTGGGCGGCTGGCTGCTGCGTAGCGACAGGCAACCGTTATTAAATCAGGTCAGCATTCGCTAAAAGACAGGCCCCGTGATTATCCACACGGGGCTTTTTTTATGCTCGCGTTACCTCGCCAATTGGCAGCGCCTTGCGCGCCAGCTGTTCGTTAATCACTTCCGCCACCGCCAGATAGATCGCGCTCGCGCCGCAAATAATGCCTTCGAAACCGGCCAGCGTCAGAATGCGCTCGCTGCCGCTGATATTGCCAGTCGCCAGCAGCGCGAACAGCAGCGTCAGGCTGGCAAAGACAAACTGCAAGGCGCGGTTGGCCTGCAACGTGCCGAAGAACATAAACAGGGTGAAAATGCCCCACAGCGCCAGCCAGACGCCAAGAAAAACCGCATCCGTCGGCGCAGCCAGCCCCAGCGACGGCAGCAGCAGCATGCCGACCAGACTAAGCCAGAAGCAGCCATAGGCGGTAAACGCCGTCAGGCCGAAAGTGTTGCCTTTTTTATATTCCAGCAGGCCAGCCAGGATCTGCGCGAGGCCGCCAAAAAAAATGCCCATGCTGAGCACCACGGACGTTAACGGGAAAAATCCTGCGTTGTGCAGGTTCAGCAGTATGGTGGTCATCCCAAACCCCATCAGGCCCAGCGGCCCAGGATTGGCCAGTTTGTTGTTATGCATAAGTCCTCAGCTATAACAGAAATTAAGAAGAGGCGCGGGCAGGGCGGCTGACCGCCGCTTTCCTGCAAAGCGCGCGGCATCATAAAGAGCCATCGGCGGGGCGACATTGATCTGCCATAAGGATAAAAACGAAATTTTTTTTAACTCGCCCCTTGATGCCGGGCGCGCAGGCCCCATCTTATTTGGCATCCAGGGTTATGTAGCGAAAAAAAGCGTGAAGCCGGGAGTTGAAACGGCCAAAACCGCCCGCATTAAGTGTGCATAACCTGATTTGAAATGAATTTAAGTGGGAGACGTTTAGATGGGCAAGATTATTGGTATTGACTTAGGTACAACAAACTCTTGTGTCGCGATCATGGATGGCGGCAAAGCGCGTGTACTGGAGAATGCGGAAGGCGATCGCACTACGCCATCCATCATCGCTTACACCCAGGATGGTGAAACGCTGGTTGGTCAGCCTGCTAAACGCCAGGCCGTGACTAACCCACAGAACACCCTGTTTGCGATCAAGCGCCTGATTGGCCGTCGCTTCCAGGACGAAGAAGTGCAGCGTGATATTAAAATCATGCCTTACCAGATCGTTGGCGCCGACAACGGCGACGCATGGCTGGACGTAAAAGGCCAGAAAATGGCACCGCCGCAGGTTTCTGCTGAAGTGCTGAAAAAAATGAAGAAAACGGCGGAAGATTACCTGGGCGAGCCGGTAACCGAAGCGGTTATCACCGTACCAGCCTACTTTAACGATGCGCAGCGTCAGGCGACCAAAGATGCCGGCCGTATCGCAGGTCTGGACGTAAAACGTATCATCAACGAACCAACCGCAGCCGCGCTGGCTTACGGTATGGACAAAGGCCAGGGCAACCGTACTATCGCGGTATATGACCTGGGCGGCGGTACGTTCGATATCTCTATTATCGAAATCGATGAAGTTGACGGCGAAAAAACTTTCGAAGTGCTGGCGACCAACGGTGACACCCACCTGGGCGGCGAAGACTTCGACAGCCGTATGATCAACTATCTGGTAGCAGAATTTAAGAAAGATCAGGGCATCGATCTGCACAACGATCCGCTGGCGATGCAGCGTCTGAAAGAAGCGGCAGAAAAAGCGAAAATCGAGCTTTCTTCCGCACAGCAGACCGACGTTAACCTGCCGTACATCACTGCTGATGCAACAGGTCCTAAACACCTGAACATCAAAGTGACCCGTGCGAAGCTGGAATCGCTGGTAGAAGATCTGGTGAGCCGTTCTATCGAGCCGCTGAAAGTGGCTCTGCAGGATGCTGGCCTGTCTGTTTCCGACATCAACGACGTTATCCTGGTCGGCGGTCAGACTCGTATGCCAATGGTGCAGGCGAAAGTGGCCGAGTTCTTCGGCAAAGAGCCGCGTAAAGACGTGAACCCGGACGAAGCGGTAGCGGTAGGCGCAGCGGTGCAGGGCGGCGTACTGGCAGGCGACGTGAAAGACGTGCTGCTGCTGGATGTTACTCCTCTGTCCCTGGGTATCGAAACCATGGGCGGCGTGATGACCGCGCTGATTGCCAAGAACACCACTATCCCGACCAAGCACAGCCAGGTGTTCTCAACGGCGGAAGACAACCAGTCTGCGGTAACCATTCACGTGGTGCAGGGCGAGCGTAAGCGCGCGGCGGACAACAAATCGCTGGGCCAGTTTAACCTGGACGGCATTCAGGCAGCGCCACGCGGTATGCCGCAGATCGAAGTGACCTTCGATATCGACGCCGACGGTATTCTGCATGTCTCTGCGAAAGACAAAAACAGCGGTAAAGAGCAGAAGATCACCATCAAGGCTTCTTCTGGTCTGAACGACGATGAAATCGAAAAAATGGTGCGCGACGCCGAGGCTAACGCCGAAGCAGACCGTAAGTTTGAAGAGCTGGTACAGGTTCGCAACCAGGCCGATCATCTGTCGCACAGCACCCGTAAGCAGCTGGACGAAGCGGGCGACAAACTGCCTGCGGACGACAAAGCGCCAATCGAAGCCGCGCTGACCGATCTGAACACCGCGCTGAAAGGCGAAGACAAAGCGGAAATCGAAGCGAAAATGCAGGCGCTGATGGAAGTCTCCAGCAAGCTGATGGAGTTCGCTCAGCAGCAGCAGGCCGCCGGCGGCGCAGCTGATGCAGCCGACGCTTCCGCGAAGAAAGACGACGACGTGGTCGACGCCGAGTTCGAAGAAGTTAAAGACAAAAAATAATCGCCCTTGAGCGGGCACGGCGGGCCGCAAGGCCCCCAGTGAAACCTACGGGCGTCGGAGTGTTCTCCACGCCCGTTCACGCATATTTAGGGCAGGATCACCATAATGGCGAAGCAAGACTACTACGAGATTTTGGGCGTTTCGCGATCGGCGGACGAGCGCGAAATCAAAAAGGCCTATAAACGCCTGGCGATGAAGCATCACCCCGATCGCAATCCGGGCGACAAAGAATCAGAAGCAAAATTTAAAGAAGTCAAAGAAGCCTACGAAATTCTGACCGATGCGCAGAAGCGTGCGGCTTATGACCAGTACGGTCATGCAGCCTTTGAACAGGGCGGCATGGGTGGCGGCGGCGGCGGTTTTGGCGGCGGCGGCGCAGACTTCAGCGATATCTTTGGCGACGTGTTCGGCGATATCTTCGGCGGAGGACGCCGTCAGCAGCGTGCTGCGCGCGGCGCCGATTTGCGCTACAACATGGAGCTGACGCTTGAAGAAGCCGTCCGCGGCGTGTCCAAAGAGATCCGCATCCCTACGCTGGAAGAGTGCGACGTCTGCCACGGCAGCGGCGCCAAAGCGGGCACGCAGCCGCAAACCTGTCCGACCTGTCACGGTCAGGGTCAGGTCCAGATGCGTCAGGGCTTTTTCACCGTGCAGCAGGCGTGTCCGACCTGTCACGGTCGCGGTTCCGTTATCAAAGATCCCTGCAACGCCTGTCATGGACATGGCCGCGTAGAGCGTTCTAAAACGCTGTCGGTAAAAATCCCGGCAGGCGTGGATACCGGTGACCGCATCCGTCTTTCAGGCGAAGGCGAAGCGGGCGAGCACGGCGCACCAGCGGGCGATCTTTACGTTCAGGTGCAGGTGCGCAAGCATCCTATCTTTGAACGTGAAGAGAATAACCTGTACTGCGAAGTGCCGATCAACTTTGCAATGGCGGCGCTGGGCGGCGAAATCGAAGTGCCGACGCTGGACGGGCGCGTTAAGCTGAAAGTGCCTGCGGAAACGCAGACCGGTAAACTGTTCCGTATGCGCGGCAAAGGCGTTAAATCCGTACGCGGCGGCGCGCAGGGCGACCTGCTGTGTCGTGTGGTCGTGGAAACGCCGGTCAGCCTGAGCGAGAAGCAGAAAAGCCTGCTGCGCGAGCTGGAAGAGAGCTTTGGCGGCGTGGGCGGCGAGAAGAACAGTCCGCGTTCGAAAAGCTTTTTCGACGGCGTGAAGAAATTCTTTGACGATCTGACCCGCTAGCCTTTATAGCGTGCAGAACCAGACGGGCGGCTTAAACCGCCCGTTTTTTATGGCAAGCGCAAAGGGGTCAGCGCCGGGGCTACGCCGTTGGGTTAGCCTGGCTGAGGCTGGTGAGTTCCTGCTCCGACAGGCCGGTTGTTTTCGATACCGTGTCGGGGGCAATGCCATTCTGTAGCAAGGCGCGGGCAATTTTTAGCGTGGCCTCGCGCTCGCCTTCGGTTCGCCCTTTTTGAAGCCCTTTAGTTAATCCTTTTTGTTCAAGGTATTCTGCAATAGTCATCAACACGTCCTCCTGTGACGATAAATGGCTGGTCAGCTCCTGCAGCAGCTTTTCCGGATTACCCGCCGTGCCGGTTTGCATCATCCAGTTCATTGAGGTTACTAACTGCTCGTTCGTAGTATAACCTGCAAGCAACAGGGTCACCAACTGTTCCGTCAGCTCCGCCAGGTCGCGCGTTCTGGCGTGCTTCAGCAGCAGCTCCAGCATCGCCATCCGGCGGTGTTTCATGATATCCGCATCATCCATCGCGCCGACGTCAATCAGCGGAAAGCTTCGCGTATAGAGCCGTCGGGCCAGCTCCGGCTCAGCGAACAGCGCCGTCCAGTCTGTGGTATAGGGCCAGGGCGTGGCGCGACCATGACAAAACAGCAGCGGGACGACCAAAGGCAGCGCCGTGTGTCCCGCCTCTATATGTCGCTGCATAGCCGCTATCGCGTAGCGCATCAGGCGGAAGGCCATATGCTTATCCGAACTGCTCTGGTGCTCTATTAGCGTATAGATATAGCCCGTGCCGTTACTGGTCCGCAATGAATAGAGCACGTCGGCGAAATAAGTCCGCAAATTCTCTTCAATAAAGCTGCCCGACTCCAGCTGCAAGGTGGTGATATCGCAGATTTCAAGCAGCTCCGGCGGCAGATAGAACGACAGAAAATCCCGCGCAGTGTCGGTATTAGTCAGAAAAGTTTTAAATAGTCCATCATGCGGTACAGGCGAAAGGGTTTTCATCATCGATCCTGAATCAGAAAAATAATGCCGACATCATGTCATGCCCGTTTTATCCGGTTAAGGGCGTTAACAGCGCGATGCGGCGCGCCTCGTAAATAATTTCTCCGGCAGCCTTTTTGCCCGATAAACCACCGCAAACCGTTTTTCCTGCCGTCAGAAACGCGTATGCTGTCAGGCCGCACGATTTGTTTATCAGGAAAGATTGCAATGAAATCCGCGATTAAGCGATTACTCAATAATGAAGCAACCGGCGGCGTGGTATTGATTATCGCTGCCGCTATCGCTATGTATCTGGCCAATTCGGCCGGCACCCAACAAGCCTACCAGTCTCTTCTTGCCATGCCGGTGGAATTCCGTTTTGGCTCGCTGGATATCAGCAAAAATCTGCTGCTGTGGATCAACGATGCGTTGATGGCGCTGTTCTTTTTGATGATTGGGCTGGAAGTCAAACACGAGCTGGTTTCCGGCTCGCTGGCCACGCGTGAACGGGCCATGTTCCCGCTGATTGCGGCTATTGGCGGCATGATCGCGCCCGGCGCGATTTTTGCCCTGCTCAATCATAACGATCCGCTGGCCGTTCACGGCTGGGCTATTCCTACCGCCACGGATATCGCTTTTGCTTTGGGTATTCTGGCGCTGCTGGGCAGCCGCGTGCCGCCAGCGTTGAAAATGTTTCTTATGGCGCTGGCGGTGATTGATGACCTGGGCGCTATCCTGATCATCGCCTTCTTTTATACGCAGGATCTGTCGCTGGCTTCGCTTGGCGTGGCCGCCGGGGCTATCGTGGTGCTGGCGTTACTGAACCGGCTGGGCGTGCGTAATATCGCTATTTATATGCTGGTTGGCATGGTGCTGTGGGTAGCGGTGCTGAAGTCGGGCGTGCACGCCACGCTGGCCGGCGTGATTGTCGGCTTCTTTGTGCCGCTGGAGAAACAGAACGGCCATTCTCCGGCTATCCACCTGGCTCACGGGCTTGCGCCCTGGGTCAGCTGGCTGATCCTGCCGCTGTTTGCCTTCGCCAATGCCGGCGTTTCGCTGAGCGGCGTCTCGCTGGACGGTTTGTTCTCCGCCGTGCCGCTGGGCATTATTTTAGGGTTGTTTATCGGCAAACCGTTAGGTATCACGCTAATCTGCTGGCTGGCCGTCAGGCTGCGCATCGCGGCGCTGCCGGAAAACACGCGTATGCAGGATATTTGCGCCATCGGCGTGCTGTGCGGGATTGGCTTTACCATGTCGATATTTATCGCCTCGCTGGCTTTCGATGCGCAGCATGAGGAGATGGTGACGCTGGCGAAGCTGGGTATTCTTACCGGCTCGATTGTTTCTGCGCTGGTAGGCTATACGCTGCTGCGTATCAAGCTGCGCTGATTAAGGACGACGGCAGGCTCACCGCTTGCCGTTGTCTCTTGCGGCTAAGGCCGGCGTTCAGGAGGCGGCAAACTCAGGCCGGGGCCGAATGGCGGACATAAAAAAGCCCGGAGCCAAACGCCGGGCATAAAAAAACCTGCCTGAGCAGGTTTCTTTATCAAAGCTGATTAACAGACGGGCGATTAAGCCAGTTTGTTGATCTGAGCAGTCAGGTTTGCTTTATGACGTGCCGCTTTGTTTTTGTGGATCAGGCCTTTAGCTGCCTGACGGTCCACAATAGGCTGCATTTCATTAAATGCAGTCTGCGCAGCTGCTTTATCGCCAGTAGCGATAGCCGCGTATACCTTCTTGATAAAAGTACGCAACATTGAACGACGGCTAGCGTTGTGCTTACGACGCTTCTCAGACGTTACGGCGCGTTTCTTAGCTGATTTGATATTAGCCAAGGTCCAACTCCCAAATAGTTCTATGAGGACAATTCAAAGGCCGAGGAATATGCCTCTTTAGCCCGTGGTTGTCAATGGATTTGTGCAAATAAGCGCCGCTGAAACAACGACACCTGGTTACGTTTCGATGGCGCAAGATTCTACCAGCTTCATGGCGATGAATACAGCTTATTCACAAGAAAAATGGTATCGCCCGTCAGCCGCGACAGAAAAAGCCCGCATTAACGCGGTAAAGGCGCATTCGCGGGTTAACCTTCCTGGTGGTAGTTGGTATAATCCGCCGATTTCCACGAACCTGAGCCAGCCATGAAGTTTATCCGCGGCATACATAACCTCCGGGAGCAGCATCGCGGCTGCGTTCTCACCATTGGCAATTTCGATGGCGTACATCGCGGCCATCAGGCGCTACTGTCCCGGCTGCGCGAGGAAGGGCGTAAACGTAATTTACCGGTGGTGGTGATGCTGTTCGAGCCGCAGCCGCTGGAACTGTTTGCGGCCGATAAAGCGCCTGCGCGGCTGACGCGACTGCGCGAAAAACTTCGCTACCTGGACGAGGCGGGCGTGGACGCGGTGCTTTGCCTGCGTTTCGACCGACGCTTTGCCGCGCTGTCGGCACACAGTTTTGTCGCCGATCTGCTGGTCGATAAGCTGGGCGTACGGTTGCTGGCGGTCGGCGACGATTTCCGCTTTGGCGCTGGTCGCGAAGGGGATTTCCTGTTATTACAGAAAGCGGGCGCCGACTACGGTTTTGACGTTATCAGCACCCAGACTTTTTGCGACGACGGCAAGCGCATCAGCAGCACGGCGGTGCGCCAGGCGCTGGCGGAAGACAATCTGCCGCTGGCGGCCACGCTTCTGGGGCACCCTTTCAGCATCTCCGGCCGCGTAGTGCACGGCGACGCGCTGGGCCGCACCATCGGCTTTCCCACCGCTAACCTGCCGTTAAGACGCTATGTTTCGCCGGTAAAAGGCGTGTATGCCGTCGAGGTCCGCGGCCTGGGCGACAAGCCGCTGCCCGGCGTCGCCAATATCGGCACGCGCCCCACGGTAGCGGGCATACGTCAGCAGCTGGAAGTGCATCTGCTGGACGTTGCAATTGACCTGTACGGGCGCCATATAGAAGTGGTGCTGTGCGAAAAAATACGAAACGAGCAGCGTTTTTCCTCGCTTGACGCGCTCAAAGAGCAAATTGCTAAAGACGTGGTGGCGGCCCGAACTTTTTTTGGGCTGAGCGCACCGGTTTAAACAGAAGCGGAATACGGAATCGAGAATCTGATGAGTGACTATAAATCTACCCTGAATTTGCCGGAAACGGGGTTCCCGATGCGTGGCGATCTGGCCAAACGCGAACCGGGAATGCTGCAACGTTGGTATGCTGACAATCTGTACGGCATCATCCGCGAAGCCAAAAAAGGGAAAAAAACCTTTATCCTGCATGACGGCCCTCCCTACGCGAACGGCAGCATTCATATTGGTCACTCCGTCAACAAGATTCTGAAAGACATTATCGTTAAGTCCAAAGGCCTGGCGGGCTTCGATTCGCCTTATGTGCCGGGCTGGGACTGCCACGGTCTGCCTATCGAACACAAGGTCGAGCAGATGATCGGCAAGCCGGGCGAGAAGGTCACGGCGGCTGAATTCCGCGAGGCGTGCCGTAACTATGCGGCAGAGCAGGTTGAAGGCCAGAAAAAAGACTTTATCCGTCTTGGCGTGCTGGGCGACTGGGATCGTCCTTACCTGACGATGAATTTCCAGACCGAAGCCAATATCATTCGCGCGCTGGGCAAAATCATCGGCAACGGCCACCTGCATAAAGGCGCCAAGCCGGTGCACTGGTGCCTGGACTGCCGCTCCGCGCTGGCGGAAGCAGAAGTGGAGTACTACGACAAAACCTCGCCTTCTATCGACGTGATGTTCAACGCGGTAGATGCCGACGCCGTGCGTGCTAAATTCGGCGCTGACAGCGTAGAAGGCCCGATCTCGCTGGTTATCTGGACCACCACGCCGTGGACCATGCCGGCTAACCGCGCTATCTCTCTGCACCCTGAATTTGACTACCAGCTGGTGCAGATCGAAGGGCGCGCGCTGATCCTGGCGAAAGATCTGGTGGCAAGCGTGATGAAACGTGCCGGCGTCAGCGACTGGCAGGTGCTGGGCGAAGCCAAAGGCGCGGCGCTGGAGCTGCAGCCTTTCCGTCATCCTTTCCTCGACATCACTTCTCCGGTGGTGCTGGGCGAGCACGTAACGCTGGAAGCGGGTACCGGTGCGGTGCATACGGCACCAGGCCACGGCCCGGACGACTACGTTATCGGACAGAAATACGGTATCGAAGCGGCCAACCCGGTCGGCCCGGATGGACGCTACCTGCCGGGCACTTACCCGACGCTGGATGGCGTAAACGTCTTTAAAGCCAACGATATGATCGTTGAGCTGCTGCGTGAAAAAGGCGCGCTGCTGCACGTGGAAAAACTGCTGCACAGCTATCCGCACTGCTGGCGTCACAAAACGCCCATCATTTTCCGCGCCACGCCGCAGTGGTTTATCAGCATGGATCAGAAAGGCCTGCGCGAGCAGTCGCTGAAAGAGATCAAAGGCGTGCAGTGGATCCCGGACTGGGGCCAGGCGCGGATCGAATCTATGGTTGCCAACCGTCCCGACTGGTGTATTTCACGCCAGCGCACCTGGGGCGTGCCGATGGCGCTGTTCGTGCATAAAGAGACCGAGCAGCTGCATCCGGATACGCTGGCGCTGATGGAAAAAGTGGCGCAGCGCGTCGAGCAGGACGGCATCCAGGCCTGGTGGGATCTGGACGCGAAGGAGCTGATGGGCGACGACGCGGAAAACTACGTCAAGGTGCCGGATACGCTGGACGTATGGTTCGATTCCGGCTCCACCAGCTATTCGGTGGTGGATGCGCGTCCGGAATTTGAAGGCCACACGCCGGATATGTATCTGGAAGGCTCGGATCAGCATCGCGGCTGGTTTATGTCCTCGCTGATGATTTCCACGGCGATGAAAGGCAAGGCGCCTTATCGCCAGGTGCTGACGCACGGTTTTACCGTGGACGGTCAGGGCCGCAAGATGTCCAAGTCGATCGGCAACACCGTGTCGCCGCAGGACGTAATGAACAAGCTGGGCGGCGATATTCTGCGCCTGTGGGTGGCTTCTACCGACTACTCCGGCGAAATGGCAGTATCGGACGAAATCCTGAAGCGCTCTGCGGATGCCTATCGTCGTATCCGTAACACCGCGCGCTTCCTGCTGGCTAACCTGAACGGCTTCAACCCGGAAACGGATATGGTCAGCCCGGAAGAGATGGTGGTGCTGGATCGCTGGGCCGTAGGCCGCGCGAAAGCCGCGCAGGATGCGATTGTCGCCTCTTACGACAGCTACGACTTCCACGAAGTGGTGCAGCGTCTGATGCAGTTCTGCTCGGTTGAGATGGGCTCCTTCTACCTGGATATCATCAAAGACCGTCAGTACACCGCCAAAGCCGACGGCCTGGCGCGTCGCAGCTGCCAGACCGCGCTCTACTACATCGCGGAAGCGCTGGTGCGCTGGATGGCGCCGATCATGTCGTTTACCGCGGATGAAATCTGGAACGAGCTGCCGGGCAAACGTGAGAAGTATGTCTTTACCGAAGAGTGGTTCGACGGGCTGTTTGGTCTGGCGGAAAGCGAGTCGATGAACGATGGTTTCTGGGCGGAGCTGCTGAAAGTGCGCGGCGAAGTCAACAAGGTCATTGAGCAGGCGCGCGCCGACAAGCGCGTGGGCGGCTCGCTGGAAGCGACCGTCACGCTGTATGCCGACGCCGACCTGGCGCAGAAGCTGACCAGCCTGGGCGACGAGCTGCGCTTCGTACTGCTGACTTCCGGCACCCAGGTCGCGGATTATGCGCTGGCCACGTCCGAAGCTCAGCAAAGCGAGCTGGTAAAAGGCCTGAAGATCGCGCTGCATAAAGCGGAAGGCGAGAAGTGCCCGCGCTGCTGGCACTACGCGACCGATATCGATCGGGAAGCGCAAATCTGTGGCCGCTGCGTCACCAACGTCAGCGGCGCTGGCGAACAGCGTAAGTTCGCCTGATGAACAGGCCGATTTTTTCGACCGGACTGCGCTGGCTGTGGCTGGTGCTGGTGGTGATCGCCGTCGACTTCGGCAGCAAGCAGTGGATTATGAATACGCTGATGCTGCACGAGTCGATGTCGGTGATGCCGTTCTTTAACTTTTTCTACGCGCACAACTACGGTGCGGCGTTCAGCTTCCTGGCGGATAAAGGCGGCTGGCAGCGTTGGTTCTTCGCCGCGATTGCGGTGGCGATTGCCGTCGCGCTGCTGGTGATGATGTACCGCACCGAAGCCAGCAAGAAGCTGAACAATATCGCTTACGCGCTGATTATTGGCGGCGCGTTGGGCAATCTGTTCGATCGCGCTTACCACGGCTTTGTGGTCGATTTTATCGACTTCTACGTGGGCGACTGGCATTTTGCCACGTTTAATATTGCAGACTGCGGCATCTGTATCGGTGCCGCGCTGATCGTGCTGGAGGGCTTTTTAACGCCCGCCGGCAAAGCGAAAAGGGCAGGGCATGACTGATTCTGTACAGCGTAACAGCGCGGTGCTGGTGCATTTCACCTTAAAACTCGCCGACGGCTCCACGGCGGAATCAACGCGGGATAACGGCAAGCCCGCGCTGTTCAGCCTGGGCGACGGCAGCCTTTCCGGCGAGCTGGAAGAGCAGTTGCTGGGCCTGAAGCCCGGCGACAAAAAAGCGTTTTCGCTCGGCCCGGATGCCGCTTTCGGCCAGGCCAGCCCGGATCTGATCCAGTATTTTTCGCGCCGTGACTTTACGGAAGCGGGCGAACCGGAAGTCGGCGCCATCATGCTGTTCAGCGGCATGGACGGCAACGAAATGCCGGGCGTAATCCGCGAAATCTCCGGGGATTCGATTACCGTGGACTTCAACCATCCGCTGGCCGGACAAACGATTCACTTTGATGTAGAAGTGCTGGAAATCGATCCGGTACTGGAGGCGAACCATGCAAATCCTGCTGGCTAATCCACGTGGCTTTTGTGCCGGCGTCGATCGCGCCATCAGCATCGTAGAGCGCGCGCTGGAGATGTACGGCGCGCCTATCTACGTGCGGCATGAAGTGGTGCACAACCGTTACGTGGTTAACAGCCTGCGCGAGCGCGGCGCTATCTTCATTGAAGAAATCAGCGAAGTGCCGGACGACTCGATCCTGATCTTCTCCGCGCACGGCGTTTCTCAAGCGGTGCGGGCGGAAGCCAAAGCGCGCAACCTGACCATGCTGTTTGACGCCACCTGTCCGCTGGTGACCAAGGTGCATATGGAAGTGGCGCGCGCCAGCCGTAAGGGCACGGAAGCGATCCTGATTGGTCATGCCGGGCACCCGGAAGTGGAAGGCACCATGGGTCAGTACAGCAATCCGGCTGGCGGCATGTATCTGGTGGAGTCGCCTGCGGACGTATACAAGCTCCAGGTCAAAAACGAAGATAACCTTTGCTTTATGACCCAGACCACGCTTTCCGTGGATGACACTTCCGAAGTGATCGATGCGCTGCGCGATCGCTTCCCGAAGATCGTCGGGCCGCGTAAAGATGATATCTGCTACGCCACCACTAACCGTCAGGAAGCGGTACGCACGTTGGCGAAGGATGCGGACGTGGTGCTGGTGGTCGGTTCACGCAACTCTTCCAACTCCAACCGTCTGGCCGAGCTGGCCCAGCGCGCGGGCAAACTGGCGCGGCTGATCGATTCGGCGGACGATATTCAGGAAGCCTGGATCAAGGACGTCGGCTGCGTGGGCGTCACGGCGGGCGCTTCCGCACCGGATATTCTGGTGCAGCAGGTTATCCAGCGTCTGCGCGAGCTGGGCGGCGAAGCGGCCATCGAGCTGATCGGCCGTGAAGAGAATATCGTGTTTGAAGTGCCGAAAGAACTGCGCGTGGACGTTAAGCAGGTCGACTAACGCCTGACCGTTCGCTACAGCCCGAAGGGAAACATTAATACCGTTTTCGCTTCGGGCTTTTTTTATTTTGCCTCATCACGCCTCTTATTCAGTTTCTCCGACTTTCTCTGCGTAATAAAAAGTTAAACAGATCAACTTTTCTAATGTTTTGGCTTGATTCCGTGAGCGAAGCTGTTTGTTATAGCGTCAGGAACAGTAAAAACAGGAGGGAAATATGGGTCACTACGAAGTAAGAAAATCAGACAAGCAGACGGATCAGCCCTGGTATTTTGTGCTGGTCGCCAACAATCATGAAATTATCGCCACCAGCGAGATGTACGCCAGCAAGCAGGGCGCGCTGAACGGCATTAAGTCCGTACGGGCCAATGCGCCTTCCGAAGAGGTGCGCGACAGGAGCTAACCCCGGCGGAGGCGATTTTTCTGCCTCCGCTGTTCAACTTCGCTATGCTTACCCCTTGCCGTTATTGTAAGGAGTCCGCATTGAATATTATCGCGATTATGGGACCGCACCACGCGTTCTATAAGGATGAACCCATCCGCGAACTGGATGGCGCGCTGGCCGCCCAGGGTTTTCAAACTATTTATCCTAAAGACGCTGGCGATCTGCTCAAGCTGATTGAACACAATCCGCGTATCTGCGGCGTAATTTTCGACTGGGACGAGCACGGCTTCGATCTGTGCAGCGAAATAAATCAGCTGAATGAATATCTGCCGCTGTACGCGTTTATTAATACGCACTCGACGATGGACGTCAGCGTTAATCAGATGCGCATGGCCATCTGGTTTTTTGAATATGGTCTGGGCGCGGCGGAAGATATCGGGCAGCGTATCCGCCAGTACACCAATGAATATATCGATACCATTACGCCACCGCTGACGAAGGCCCTGTTCACCTATGTGAAAGAAGGGAAATATACCTTCTGCACGCCGGGCCATATGGCGGGCACCGCGTTTCAGAAAAGCCCGGTCGGCAGTTTGTTTTACGATTTCTTCGGCGGCAATGCGTTAAAAGCGGACGTGTCGATTTCGGTCACGGAGCTGGGCTCGCTGCTTGACCACACCGGCCCGCATCTGGAGGCGGAAGAGTATGTCGCCCGCACCTTCGGCGCCGAGCAAAGCTATATGGTGACCAACGGCACCTCGACCTCCAACAAAATCGTCGGCATGTACGCCGCACCGTCGGGCAGCACGGTGTTGATCGATCGCAACTGCCATAAATCCTTAACGCACCTGCTGATGATGAGCGATATCGTACCCATCTGGCTGAAGCCAACGCGCAACGCGCTGGGCATTCTTGGCGGCATCCCTAAGCGGGAGTTTACCCGCGAGAGCATAGCGCAAAAGGTGGAGCAGACCGAACGCGCCAGCTGGCCGGTGCACGCGGTTATCACTAATTCCACCTATGACGGGCTGCTCTACAGCACCCGCTACATCAAAGAGACGCTGGACGTGCCGTCGATCCACTTTGATTCCGCCTGGGTGCCGTACACCAATTTCCATCCTATCTATAACGGGCTGAGCGGCATGAGCGGCGACCGCACGCCGGGTAAGATCATCTACGAAACCCAGTCCACCCATAAGCTGCTGGCCGCTTTTTCGCAGGCCTCGCTGATCCATATTAAAGGGGAGTACGACGAACAAACCTTTAATGAAGCCTATATGATGCACACCACCACCTCGCCGAACTATCCCATCGTGGCGTCGATAGAAACGGCGGCGGCGATGCTGCGCGGCAATCCGGGCAAGCGGCTGATTAATCGCTCCGTAGAGCGCGCGCTGCATTTCCGGCGCGAAGTTCAGCGGCTGCGAGAAGAATCCGAAGGCTGGTTCTTCGATATCTGGCAGCCGGAAGGCGTCGACGAGCCGCAGTGCTGGCCTATCCAGCCGGGCGAGGAAGACTGGCACGGCTTTAACGATGCCGATGCCGATCATATGTACCTCGATCCTATTAAGGTAACGATCCTGACGCCGGGCATGAGCGAGCAGGGCGTGATGGCGGATGAAGGGATCCCGGCGGCGCTGGTGGCGAAATACCTCGACGAGCGCGGCGTGGTGGTGGAAAAAACCGGGCCTTACAATCTGCTGTTCCTGTTCAGCATCGGCATTGATAAAACCAAGGCGATGAGCGTGCTGCGCGGCCTGACCGAGTTCAAGCGCGCTTACGACCTTAATCTGCGGGTCAGAAACATGCTGCCGGATCTTTATGCGCAGGCGCCGGAGTTTTATCGCAATATGCGCATTCAGACGCTGGCCCAGGGCATTCATAATCTGATCCGCGATCACGATTTGCCAAGGCTGATGCTTCAGGCCTTCGATAAGCTGCCGGAAATGAAGCTGACGCCGCACCAGATGTTCCAGCAGCAGGTGAAAGGCAATGTGGAAACGGTAGACCTCAGCAAATTAGTCGGGCGAGTATCGGCCAATATGATCCTGCCTTATCCGCCGGGCGTGCCGGTGGTGATGCCGGGCGAGATGATCACCGAAGAGAGCCGCGCGGTGCTCGACTTCCTGCTGATGCTCTGCACCATCGGTCGTCACTATCCCGGTTTCGAAACCGATATTCATGGCGCCACCCTGACCGACGAAGGGCAGTATCTGGTTCGCGTGCTGAAAGCGTAGTTCCGGAATTGTGCCATTGTCCTGTGCTTCCGGTCTGCGTAAGGTAGCCGGAAGCTTTTATTCAGGAGAAAGACATGTTTATCAGGAAAGTACACCATATCGCTATTATCGCCAGCCATTATGAAACCAGTAAGGCTTTCTATTGCGACGTGCTGGGTTTTACGCTGATGGGTGAAGTGTATCGGGAAGCGCGGGATTCCTGGAAAGGCGATCTGGCGCTGAACGGCGAGTACGCTATTGAACTGTTTTCGTTTCCTTTTCCGCCTGCGCGGCCGGACGGCCCGGAAGCCTGCGGCCTGCGCCATCTGGCGTTCAGCGTGGAGGATATCGAGGCGGCAAAGCAGCATCTTGAAGAGAAGGGCGTCAGCTGCGAGGCGATCCGCGTCGATCCGCTGACCGACAAGCGCTATACCTTCTTTAAAGATCCGGACGGTTTGCCGCTGGAGCTGTATCAGGCGTAAAATAGCGCCTGGCCGCTGTCGGCCGGGCCTTTTTGCTTCAGGGATTTGCATGTCACTGTCCGATCTTCAACACCATCTTGCCGGACAACGGCAGCTGCTGGTGGCCTTCAGCGGCGGCCTGGATTCCAGCGTGCTGCTGCACCAGCTGGTCTGCCTGCGTCAGCAGCACGCCCTCACTTTACGCGCCATTCATATTCATCACGGCCTTAATCCGCTTGCGGAAAGCTGGGCGACGCACTGTCGGCAGCAGTGCGCGCGCTGGCAGGTGGCGCTGGAAGTGGTGTATGTGCAGGTCGACGGGCGGGAAAAAGGCATAGAGGCGGCTGCCCGCGAGGCGCGCTATCAGGCGTTTCGTCAGCACCTTCAGCCCGGCGAATGTCTGTTGACCGCGCAGCATCTGGACGATCAGTGCGAAACGCTGCTGCTGGCGCTGAAAAGAGGCAGCGGGCCGGCCGGGCTGGCCGCTATGCCCGTCAGCGTCAGACTTGATTCGCATCTGCACCTGCGGCCGCTGTTGACGCAGACGCGAGCGCAGCTGGAGCAGTGGGCGGCAGAACATCAGCTGAGCTGGGTTGAGGACGACAGCAATCAGGATACGCGCTACGACCGTAATTTCCTGCGTCAGGTTATTCTGCCCGAACTGAGCGCGCGCTGGCCTCATTTTGCCCGCGCGGCGGCGCGCAGCGCGGCCCTGTGCGGCGAGCAGGAACAGCTGCTGGATGAGCTGCTGGCTGAATCGCTCCGTTCGCTAATGGATGAAAAGGGCGCGCTGGCGATAGCGCCGCTGGCCGCGATGAGCGACAGCCGACGCGCCGCGCTGCTGCGACGCTGGATAGCGCAGCATCAGGGGCTGATGCCTTCGCGGGATGCGCTGGCGCGTATCTGGCAGGAAGTGGCCTGTAGCCGTGAAGATGCGGAGCCGCGCCTGCTGTTGGGCAATGTTGAAATCCGGCGCTTTCGCGGCCGCCTGTACTGGCTGCCGGTCGCCGTATCTGTCCGTGATGAGGTGCTTGCCTGGCCTTTGACGTCTTTATCGCTGGCGCTGCCGGCTAAAATGGGCAGGCTGGTACGCGGTGACACAGGCACAAAAGTGCGGGTGCCGCAGGCTGACGAGGCGGTCAGCGTGCGCTTCCAGGCGCAGGGGAAAATACATATTGTCGGACGCGCGGGCAGTCGGCCGATAAAAAAAATCTGGCAGGAGCTTGGTGTGGCCCCGTGGCTGCGCGAGCGCACGCCGCTGCTGTTTTATGGCAATCAGCTGATTGCCGCCGTGGGCGTCTTTGTTACCCGTGAAGGCGATCCGAAAGAGCAACCCGGCTGGCAAATCAGCTGGCAACAGGATGAGCAATGAAAAAAGTAATCGCGTCGGCGCTGCTGCTGGCGATCAGTTTCCCCGCGCTGGCGGGCAACGCGCAGAGCGGCCAGCAAAAAGCCGCCAGCTGTCAGGGCTGTCACGGCGCCGCAGGCAAAGCCGCCGTGTCGCTGTATCCCAATCTGGCGGGCCAGAATGCAGACTATCTCGATCACTCGCTCCACGCCTATCAAAAAGGCGAGCGCAGCGGCGGCCAGGCAGAGGTGATGAAAGCTTTCGTAGCGGGACTGAGCGATGAGGATATGGCGGATCTGGCGGCTTACTATGCGGGCCTGAAGCCCTGACGACGGAGGGCGGAATAGCTTCCGCCCGATTGGGGGTTAGTCAGACTCGCTGACCACAACGGTACCCAGTTCAGGGTGGCTGAAACTGGCGATATGATCCAGACGCAGCTCGCGGATCTCGCCTGAGAGATCGACGACCAGGTATTCCACCTTCTTGCGCAACAGCATATCTATGGCCTTTGCCTTCAACTGCTCGCCGTCCTTCAGCGCCAGCGCCAGCGTCAGCTGTTTCTGGCAGGCAAGTTCCAGATTGTCGTAATCATCGCAGTTGATCGGTTGGTATTCATTCGTCAACATAATCGCTCACCAATAAGTTAGCAGCAGCAAAAGCTGCCTGTTCCCTGATTGAAGAGTGTAGCTCAGGATTTGCGGCTACCTCATTCAGTGCTTTTAAAACGCAAGCTATCGCGTCCGGCACGTATCCCAGATCGCCGCTGCCGATTTCAGCATATTTACGACGAACTAATTCACAATACTTTTGCACATGCACCTCAAGAATTTTCTTTGGCGACCTGACGACTATAACACAGGATTTCACGGGAAATCAGCCAGGCGGAGCGTGATTTGCTGCCCGCACGGGTTACAATGCCCGACAACGACTATAAGGAATACCATGGCACTTAAAGCGACAATTTATAAAGCCACCGTCAACGTGGCCGATATGGACAAAAACGTGTTTCTGGACAGCGTGCTGACGCTGGCCCGACATCCTTCCGAAACGGAAGAAAGGCTGATGCTGCGTCTGCTGGCATGGCTGGTTAACGCGCATGAAAGGCTGACCTTTACGCGCGGCCTGAGCGCGGAAGACGAGCCGGAAATCTGGCTGATGAACGATCACAACGGCATTGAGGTCTGGATAGAGCTGGGGCTGCCGGACGAGCGGCGGTTAAAAAAAGCGTGCAATCGCGCAGCCCGCGTATACTTGTATACTTATAACGCCCGCGCCGCGCAGATTTGGTGGCTGCAAAACCAGAATAAGCTTCAGCAGGCGAACCTGACCGTGCGTTTCCTGGATGATGAGCAGCTGAAGGCGCTGACGCAGCTTGCCTCACGCTCCATGACGCTCCAGGCGACCATTCAGGACGGCACCATCTGGCTTTCCGACGAGCAGCAGCATCTGGAACTGCGCTTTACCGACTGGCTGCTCGACGGTAAACCGGCATGATCGTCCTGTCACGCCACGCGACCATTCCCGATAGCGAGCTGGAATTAACCGCTATCCGAGCGCAGGGGAACGGCGGTCAGAACGTGAATAAAAGCTCTACGGCGATCCATTTACGGTTTGATATTCGCGCCTCCAGCCTGCCGGAGTTTTATAAAGAGCGGCTGCTGTCGGCCAGTCACCATCTGATTACGCCGGAAGGGATAGTGATTATCAAGGCGCAGGAGTATCGCAGCCAGGAGATGAATCGTGAAGCGGCGCTGAAAAGGCTGGAAAACCTGATCCAGGAGCTGACGGTAGTCGAAAAAACAAGGCGGGCCACGCGGCCCACGCTGGCGTCTAAAAAGCGGCGGCTGGAGGGCAAGGCGCGCAAAGCCACCACCAAATCGCTGCGCGGCAAAATGCGACGCGTGCCTGACTGATCGTATGACAGAGGAGGGAAAGTGAAAAAGGTTCTGATTGTTCTGGTGATATCGCTGTTCTTTGGCCCGCTGATGGGCTGTCAGAACTACGATGCGGCGGCAACGGTGCAGCCGCGCGAGGCACAGGTGCAGAACTATCGCGGCGTTATTCCCTGCGCCGACTGTGGAGGCATCCAGGTCACGCTCTCTTTAGAGCAGGGCGGGCGCTACCGTTTGCAGGAGCGCTATCTGACCGACGAACACGTTGAAAATCAGCAGCAGGGCCACTGGTCGCGCACGGCGGAAAAACTGGTGCTGGTATCGGATCGGGGAGAGAAGCGCTATTTTCGGCCGCGCGACAGCGGGCTGGAGATGACGGACGCGAGCGGCGAAGCGCTATCGACCACGCTGAACTATCGGCTGGCGCCGGTAGAAACGGGCAGCTGAAGCGGCGGACAGAACGCCCGCCGCCTGACGACTACTTGTTGATTTCGGCCAGCAGGAAATCCAGGATTTCGCCTGTTTTAATCATCTGCTTCTCGCCCGCGCGGCGGGATTTGTACTCCACTTCCTCGCTGTCGAGATTACGGTCGCCGATGACGACGGTATGCGGCACGCCAATCAGCTCCATATCGGCAAACATCACGCCAGGACGCTCTTTGCGATCGTCAAGGATCACGTCGATGCCTTTAGTGCGCAGCTGAGCGTACAGCTCTTCCGCCAGCTCCTTCACGCGGAAGGATTTGTGCATATTCATCGGCAGAATAGCCACCTGGAACGGCGCCAGCGCCGCAGGCCAGATAATGCCGCGCTCGTCATGGTTCTGCTCGATAGCGGCAGCCACGATACGCGTGATGCCGATGCCGTAACAGCCCATGGTCAGCACCTGATTGCGGCCGTCTTCGCCCTGCACGGAGGCTTTCATCGCTTCGGAATACTTGGTGCCGAGCTGGAAGATATGACCAACTTCGATGCCGCGCTTGATCAGCAGCGTGCCTTTTCCATCCGGGCTGGCGTCGCCTTCCACCACGTTGCGCAGATCGGCCACGCGCGGCAGCGGCAGATCGCGCTGCCAGTTGATGCCGGTCAGGTGCTTGCCGTCCTGGTTCGCACCGGCGCAGAAATCGCTCATCATCGCGACGGTGCGGTCAACCACGATTGGCAGCGTCAGGCCGACCGGGCCAAGGGAGCCAGGGCCTGCGCCCGTTGCCGCGCGAATCTCCTCTTCGCTTGCAAAGGTCAGCGGCGCGGCGACGATATCAATTTTTTCGGCTTTGATTTCGTTAAGCTCATGGTCGCCGCGCACAATCAGCGCAACCAGCGAATGGCCGCTCTCTTTGGTTGCCTGTACCAGCAGCGTCTTCACGGTCTTCTCAATCGGCAGCTTATGCTGTTCAACCAGCGCCGCGATGGTTTTCGCGTTCGGCGTGTCGATTTCCACCATTGGCTGGGTGGCGTCTGCACGGCTGCCGGCTGGCGCAACGGCCTCGGCCAGTTCGATATTCGCCGCGTAGTCGGAGCCGGTAGAGAACACGATATCGTCTTCGCCGCTCTCGGCCAGCACCTGGAACTCATGCGAGGCGCTGCCGCCGATGGAGCCGGTATCGGCCTGCACGGCGCGGAAATCCAGGCCCATGCGCGCAAAGCTCTGGCTGTAAGCGCGATACATATCATCGTAGGTCGCCTGCAGCGATTCCTGCGAAGTATGGAACGAATAGGCATCTTTCATGATGAACTCGCGCGAGCGCATTACGCCAAAGCGAGGGCGTACCTCATCGCGGAACTTGGTCTGGATCTGGAAAAGATTCAGCGGTAGCTGCTTATAAGAGCTCAGCTCGTTGCGGATCAGATCGGTGATCACTTCCTCGTGCGTCGGGCCAAGTACAAAAGGGCGGTCGCCGCGATCGACCAGGCGCAGCAGCTCCGGTCCGTACTGCTCCCAGCGTCCGCTTTCCTGCCACAGATCGGCGGGCTGCACGACCGGCATAGAGATTTCGATAGCACCGGCGTTGTTCATCTCTTCACGCACGATGTTTTCGACTTTTTTCAGAACGCGCAGGCCGGTTGGCAGCCAGGTATACAGCCCGGAAGCCAGTTTGCGGATCATTCCGGCGCGCAGCATCAGCTGGTGGCTGATCACTTCAGCGTCGGCAGGCGTCTCCTTCTGGGTGGAGAGCAGATATTGAGTAGTACGCATGAGTTACGATTCCAGTTAAGCAGAAAGCTACATTAAGCCAGGCTAAATAATTGCTGGCGGCTAGTGTACCAGCGTGGTCAGAGACTCAAAAGAGACAGAAGATAAATTAACGACGCTCTACGGCGGTCACCAGCGTGCCGGAGGCGTCGACGCGCCAGCGCACGTTGAAATCCAGCAGCCAGGCGGCGTATTCCCGTTCCGGCTCTTCGCCTTTGCGGTAGGCCGGACGCGGATCCTGGGCCAGCACTTCGGCGATAAAACGTTGCAGATGCGGATAGCGCGCGCCGTGCTGCGCAATCTGCTGGACGGCCTGCGGCGAAAACGCTACCGGCATAGAGGCTTCCGGCGCCTCCTGCGCGAAACCCGCGCGCGCGGCAGGGATCGACTCGGCGAAAGGCAGGTAGGGCTTGATATCCACTATCGGCGTGCCGTCAACCAGATCCAGACTGCCCAGTTCCAGCACCACTTCGCCTTTTCCCGTCCGGATGCCCTTCAGCTCTACCAGCGACATGCCGATCGGGTTGGGACGAAAGGTGGATCGGGTGGCGAAGACGCCCATGCGCGCATTGCCGCCCAGCCGGGGAGGGCGAACGGTGGGTCGCCAGCCGCCTGCCATCGTCTGGTGAAACACAAACAGCAGCCACAGATGGCTGAACGCTTCCAGCCCGCGCACCGCTTCCGGCTGATTATAGGGCGACAGCAGCCGCAGCTCGCCGCCGCCGTCCTGGATCAGGCCTGGCTGACGCGGAACCGCGAACTTCTCTTTCCACGGCGAATGGATAGTGCCAATTGGCTGGAAGGTAAAACTCATTGGCCGCTGACTTTCAGGGCCGAACCCTGGCACACCGCCTGGCGGTAGCAGCCCTGGGAATTGGTGACGATTTCACACTTGTGCAGCAGCACCGCATTGGCTTTCATCGCGGAGGCGCGGATCTGCATTCTTTTACGGGCGGTGGCGATAGCCGGCGGCGAACTTTGTCTGCTGCTCTGGCAATCTTCGCCATAGACTTCGCCCAGATCGCGGAAAGGCTTGCTGACCAGATCGCTGGCGTCGCTGTAAAGTTTTACCGGTGCGGGACGCGGCGCGGGTTTGCTCCTGACTGGCTCAGTTTGTGCAGGCTGCTTAAAAGGCTCTACGGGCTTATAAGGCTTATGCAGCAATGAACACCCTGTCAGCGAAAGGGCTAACAAACAGAGCGGTACAACACGCATGGGAACATCCTCATTGTCGGTAAAAGAGGCGTTATTGAAGCAAGCCCGGCGGCAAATAACAAGCGCGCATAAATGAACAAAGCGGGCTATTGCCCGCTTTGCTGAGGTGACGGCCAGGTGACCGCCAGAATAGTGTGGTACTGAAAGGAAATTACCAGCCTTTCACCGCGCCGCCGTTGAAAATCTTATTAGCCGCTTCGCTGACTTCGTCGGACTGATAGGCTTCAACGAATTTCTTCACGTTTTCAGCATCTTTGTTATCTTCACGCGCCACGATCAGGTTCACGTAAGGAGAATCTTTATCCTCAACGAAGATGCCGTCTTTGGCCGGCGTCAGGTTGATCTGGCTGGCATAGGTAGTGTTGATCACCGCCAGCGCAATTTGCTGATCGTCCAGTGAACGTGGCAGCTGCGGCGCTTCCAGCTCAACCAGCTTAATGTTTTTCGGGTTTTCTACCACGTCCAGCACGGTCGGCAGCAGGCCGATGCCGTCTTTCAGCTTAATCAGACCTACTTTCTGCAGCAGCAGCAGTGAGCGGCCAAGATTAGTGGGATCGTTCGGAATGGCAACCTGCGCGCCATTCTGCAGCTCGTCCAGCGACTTGATCTTTTTCGAGTAGCCCGCAATTGGATAAACGAAGGTGCTGCCAACAGGCACCAGCTTATAGTTGCGATCTTTGATCTGCTGATCCAGATAAGGCTTGTGCTGGAAAGCATTAACGTCGATATCGCCCTTGCTCAACGCTTCGTTCGGCAGGACATAATCATTAAAGGTGACCAGCTCTACATCCAGACCATATTTATCTTTGGCGACCTTTTTGGCGACTTCGGCAACCTGCTGCTCGGAACCTACAATCACGCCGACCTTAATATGGTTAGGATCCTTCTCTTTCTGATCGCACCCGACCAGCGCCAGCGAACCAATCAGCGCACCCACAGCGGCAATCGTTTTAAAATTAAACATATCCTTTCCTTAATCTGTAAGAAGCGTTATTTACTTGTGGGTGACAGCACGAACAATGCGGTCGCCACAGAACTGAATCAAATAAACCAGAACCACTAACAGCACCAATACGGTATTCATCACGGTGGCGTTGTAGCCGATATAACCATACTGAATACCGATTTGTCCCAGACCGCCCGCGCCGACGGCGCCGCCCATGGCCGAATAGCCGACCAGGGTAATAAGCGTAATGGTCGCCGCATTAATCAGGCCGGGAAGGGCTTCCGGCAGCAGCACTTTTTTCACGATCTGCAACGGCGTCGCGCCCATCGCCCGCGAGGCCTCAATCAGGCCATGCGGCAGCTCCAGCAGCGTGTTCTCTACCATGCGCGCGATAAAAGGCGCGGCGCCGATGGTTAACGGTACGATAGCCGCCTGTAAGCCAATCGAGGTGCCGACGATCATGCGGGTAAACGGGATCATCCAGACCAGCAGGATAATAAAAGGAATGGCGCGGAAAATATTCACCAGCGCGGATAAAAAGCGATACAGCCCGCGGTTTTCGATAATCTGGCCCGGACGCGTTACGTACAGCAGCACGCCAAGCGGCAGGCCGAGCACGAAGCCAAAGAAACCGGAAACAAAAGTCATGACCAGCGTTTCCCATACGCCACGGCAGAGCAGCAGAATCATTGCCTCAGACATAACCTAATACCTCTACCTTTACATGGTGTTCCTGCAGAAAAGCGATTGCTGTCTGCGTATCAGCCGCTGCGCCGTGCATTTCCGTCAGCATAATGCCGAACTTAACGCCGCCCGCGTAATCCATCTGCGCGCTGATAATATTGTTGTTAACGTTAAAACGGCGGGCTGCTTCCGACAGCAGCGGAGCATCTACGGACTTGCCGGTAAATTCCAGACGTAATAAAGGGACGCTTTCCGGTTTCGCCGTTGCCGACAGCCGCGCGGCATAATCCTCCGGAATATCCAGATGCAGCGTGGACTGAATAAACTGCTGTGCCAGCGGCGTCTTGGGATGAGAAAAGACTTCGCTGACCGTGTCCTGTTCAATCAGCTTGCCGTTGCTGATCACGGCGACGCGATCGCAGATGCGTTTCACCACGTCCATTTCATGGGTGATTAGCAGGATAGTGATCCCCAGGCGACGGTTGATATCTTTCAGCAGCTCCAGAATCGCTCTGGTCGTCGCCGGATCGAGGGCGCTGGTGGCTTCGTCGCACAGCAGCACTTTAGGATTGGTGGCCAGCGCGCGGGCGATAGCGACGCGCTGCTTTTGTCCGCCGGAAAGATTGGCAGGCCAGGCGTCCTTTTTATCCGCCAGACCAACCAGTTCCAGCAGCTCGTTAACCCGCGAGTCGATCTCGCTGCGGGAAAGCTTGCCCAGCTCCAGCGGCAGCGCGACATTGCCCGCAACGGTACGGGAGTTCAGCAGGTTAAAGTGCTGGAAGATCATACCGATTTGGCGGCGCGCCTGGGTCAGCTGGCTTTCTGAAAAGGCGGTTAAATCCTGGCTATCCACTAACACGGTGCCTGAGGTAGGACGCTCAAGCAGATTCACGCAGCGGATAAGCGTGCTTTTCCCGGCGCCGGACGAGCCGATTACGCCATAAATTTGTCCGGCGGGCACTTCCAGGCTGACATCCGTCAGCGCGGTAATAGTGCGGGTGCCCTGTCGGAACACTTTGCTGATATTTTGAAGTTTTATCATTTTATTATCGTAATAGAGTGGGCCGTGGCAAATATTCGTCTGCACTTTCCTGCAGAGAGCTGCGAGTGGATGGTAAGGCATCCAGACGTCTGAATCAATCAATGCGCGCTTAAGGGGCATTCTCTCTGCGGATACAAACGTGCGATACTCTGTCTTAACATTAGTAGCAGGAGTTTCCACGTGACGAACAAAGTCCCCGCAATATTTCTCGACCGTGACGGTACCATGAATATCGATCGCGGCTATGTCCATGAGATCGACAACTTTCAGTTTATCGACGGTGTTATCGAAGCGATGCAGGAACTGAAAAAAATGGGTTTCGCGCTGGTGGTGGTCACCAACCAATCTGGTATCGCTCGCGGCCTCTTTACGGAAGATACCTTTATGCAGTTAACGGAGTGGATGGACTGGTCGCTGGCCGATCGCGAAGTCGACCTGGACGGCATCTATTATTGTCCTCACCATCCGGAAGGCGTAGTGGAAGAGTATCGTCAGGAATGCGACTGCCGTAAGCCGCAGCCGGGCATGCTGCTCTCTGCCCAAAAAGAGCTGAATATCGATATGGCGGCTTCTTATATAGTAGGCGACAAAATTGATGACCTGCTGGCAGGTAAAGCGGCAGGTGTAGGCACAAAGGTATTAGTGCGCAGCGGCAAGCCGGTAACGGAAGAGGGCGAAAATGCAGCAGATTGGGTGATAGATAGCCTTGCTGACCTGCCTTCGCGCATCAAAAAGCGCTAAAAAGCAGCGTTGCGAGCAAAAATAGAGCGAACGATAAAAAAGTTCATTTTTACGCTTGCCTTTCCGCGGCGCCTCCCTATAATGCGCAACCACTGAGACGGCACAACGGCTTACAG
>NZ_JBGFFX010000030.1:0-1248 GCF_041224955.1 Erwinia aeris
TGATCTTACCCAGCAATAGTGGACACGCGACTAAGTGAGTAAACTCTCAAGCAAGAGGTGACTCACATGACAAAATCAGTATCAACCACCAAAAAGCCACGCAAGCAACATACACCTGAATTCCGCAACGAAGCCATGAAACTGGCCGAGCGCATTGGTGTGGCCGCAGCCGCCCGCGAACTCAGCCTTTATGAGTCGCAAATTTACACCTGGCGTAGCAAGCGGCAGCAACAGGCAACGTCCTCTGAACGTGAGAGCGAACTCGCCGCTGAGAATGCCCGCCTCAAACGCCAACTGGCTGAACGGGACGAGGAGCTGGCCATTCTCCAAAAGGCCGCGACATACTTCGCCAGACGCCTGAAATGAAGTATGTCTTTATCGAAAAGCATCAGGCTGAGTTCAGTATTAAAGCCATGTGCCGGGTACTGCAGGTCGCCCGCAGTGGCTGGTATGCCTGGCGTCAGCGTCGTCACCAGATAAACCGACGTCAACAGTTCCGACTTGTCTGCGATGATGCGGTTCGACAGACCTTTGCCAGGGCAAAACAGCGTTATGGAGCACCTCGTCTTGCTGATGAACTGCCGGAGTACAACATCAAGACTATCGCCGCCAGTCTGCGTCGTCAGGGGCTGCGGGCGAAAGCCTCGCGCCGGTTCAGCCCGGTCAGTTACCGTGAGCATGGTCTGCCAGTATCCGAGAATCTGTTGAATCAGGACTTTTACGCCAGCGGCCCGAATCAGAAGTGGGTGGGTGACATCACGTATCTGCGCACCGGTGAAGGCTGGCTGTATCTGGCGGTGGTGATTGACCTGTGGTCGCGGTCAGTCATTGGCTGGTCGATGTCCTCACGGATGACGGCACAGCTTGCCTGCGATGCACTGCAGATGGCGTTATGGCGGCGTAAACGCCCGGAAAATGTCATCGTGCACACAGACCGGGGTGGTCAGTACTGTTCAACGAATTACCAGAGCTTACTGAAACGGCATAATCTGCAGGGCAGTATGAGCGCTAAAGGCTGTTGTTACGACAATGCCTGTGCGGAAAGCTTCTTTCACTCACTGAAGGTGGAATGTATCCACGGAGAGAACTTTGCCAGCCGGGAAATAATGCGAACGGCAGTGTTTAATTATATCGAGTGCGATTACAATCGCTGGCGTCGTCACAGTGCCTGTGGCGGTCTTAGCCCGGAACAGTTTGAAAACCAAAACCTCGCTTAGGGCCGTGTCCACATTACGTGGGTAGGATCAG
>NZ_JBGFFX010000031.1:0-1129 GCF_041224955.1 Erwinia aeris
CTAAAGAAAAATTTGAACGTTCCAAACCGCACGTCAACGTTGGTACTATCGGCCACGTTGACCACGGTAAAACTACCCTGACTGCTGCTATCACCACCGTTCTGGCTAAAACCTACGGCGGTTCTGCTCGTGCATTCGACCAGATCGATAACGCGCCAGAAGAAAAAGCTCGTGGTATCACCATCAACACTTCTCACGTTGAATATGACACCCCGTCTCGCCACTACGCGCACGTTGACTGCCCAGGCCACGCCGACTATGTGAAAAACATGATCACCGGTGCTGCGCAGATGGACGGCGCTATCCTGGTTGTTGCTGCGACTGACGGCCCAATGCCGCAGACCCGTGAGCACATCCTGCTGGGCCGTCAGGTTGGCGTTCCTTACATCATCGTGTTCCTGAACAAGTGCGACATGGTTGATGACGAAGAGCTGCTGGAGCTGGTTGAGATGGAAGTACGTGACCTGCTGTCACAGTACGACTTCCCTGGCGACGACACCCCAATCGTTCACGGTTCCGCGCTGAAAGCGCTGGAAGGCGACGCCGAGTGGGAAGCGAAAATCATCGAGCTGGCCGGTCACCTGGATAACTACATCCCGGAACCAGAGCGCGCAATCGACAAGCCGTTCCTGCTGCCAATCGAAGACGTATTCTCCATCTCCGGTCGTGGTACCGTTGTTACCGGTCGTGTAGAGCGCGGTATCGTTAAAGTCGGCGAAGAAGTTGAAATCGTTGGTATCAAAGATACCGTGAAATCAACCTGTACCGGCGTTGAGATGTTCCGTAAGCTGCTGGACGAAGGTCGTGCGGGCGAAAACTGTGGTATCCTGCTGCGCGGTATCAAGCGCGAAGATATCCAGCGTGGCCAGGTTCTGGCTAAGCCAGGCACCATCAAGCCACACACTCAGTTCGAGTCTGAGGTTTACATCCTGTCCAAAGACGAAGGCGGCCGTCATACTCCGTTCTTCAAAGGCTACCGTCCACAGTTCTACTTCCGTACAACTGACGTGACCGGTACCATCGAGCTGCCGGAAGGCGTTGAGATGGTTATGCCAGGCGACAACATCAAAATGGTTGTTACCCTGATCCACCCAATCGCAATGGACGACGGTCTGCGTTTCGCAATCCG
>NZ_JBGFFX010000032.1:0-389 GCF_041224955.1 Erwinia aeris
TGTAACTTTTTCAATGTGTTTAGCGCCATCGTCCCTGATAAATCCGTTCGGAATACACACGCCTTTCTCTTTCGGGATTTCTTCATCCTTTCTGCCGCTTAAGCGCGATATCAGCGACTGTAGCGCAGCCAGTCTGGCTGGTTTGGTGTTTGCATCAGCCTCTGTAAAACCTCGCGCTAAATATTTAATTTTCTTTTCTTTATTTTTCTCGCCTGAAAAATCCCGAAATTCCGTGGTAATCACAAAGGCCACGTTGTTTACATAGACATGGGCCTCCAGCTGTCGATAAATATCAGGGGTTCCCGGCTCATTATGGTCATAAATCACGCCACGACCGTCGGGCAGGACAATTACCTCTTTCAAATATGGAGCATATTCGGCTTTATTTC
>NZ_JBGFFX010000033.1:0-389 GCF_041224955.1 Erwinia aeris
AAAATGACCCGCAAAACGCTCCGTTTATAAAAGAAAAGATCCTGCTTCCTGAAGGTAAAGGCGTTATTTTTGACAGGAACATTTCGGGAGAGGACGATCTTGGCAGGGTTTTAGAGGCTCATGTGTATGTTAATATGACAGCTTTTATTATTACCGCTGAAATACTTGATTTGTCAGATATCAAGTATTTAAAAAGGAAAAATACATATATTAAGGCAGGTTTTACTGAAGCTCAGATGAATGAAAAACCAGCCAGGCTGGCTGCACTACAGTCGCTGATATCGCGCTTAAGCGGCAGAAAGGATGAAGAGATCCCGAAAGAGAAAGGCGTGTGTATTCCGAACGCGTTTATCAGGGACGATGGCGCTAAACACATTGAAAAAATCACC
>NZ_JBGFFX010000034.1:0-389 GCF_041224955.1 Erwinia aeris
CTGCGGTAATGCGGCGGCCGTAGCCGGAGCGGTCAGGAGTATGGCGGCCAGCAATAACGCAACCCTCGGCCGGAAAGTCTTCATGATAAGTATCCTTTGCGCGATTAACGTGGCCCCAGGGGAAACCGGAGAGCCGTATAACCTCAACCGGTTATTTGTAGCGTAATGAATTCACCAGCCGGTCCCAGATTTCAATCATCTGCGCCTCGCTGTAGCGCGTCTTTTTGTACTCGCTGCTGAGGCCAATGTTAAGATGAGGTTTTTCAGGCGTGGCATCCCGCTCGTTGGCAGAAAGGATAAAATTATAGAAGGTGCTTTTTTCATCTTCGTTTGTTTCCTCGTTCCTGAGGGTCTGGTTACCACCAAACAGCCATGTTTCGGCGGGGATA
>NZ_JBGFFX010000035.1:0-352 GCF_041224955.1 Erwinia aeris
AACTTCATTCTTATTACGGAGAATGAAAACGACATGTCGTTTCAATTTTCAGCTTGTTCCGGATTGTTAAAGAGCAAATATCTCAAACGTGACTCGAAAGCCAGTTTTGAGATAGTTTAGTAAACTGCATGGTGGAGCTAAGCGGGATCGAACCGCTGACCTCCTGCGTGCAAGGCAGGCGCTCTCCCAGCTGAGCTATAGCCCCATACAGTTACTGCAGAGACCATCTACTACCACTCAACCGCGAGTGACACGTCCTTTTTACGGGAAATGTAATTCTTTTCTGGTCAAGGCGTGGCTTCGCGCCGCATATCACGATATGCAAGTGAAGTCACAACGCAGGACAGGAAAG
>NZ_JBGFFX010000036.1:0-348 GCF_041224955.1 Erwinia aeris
TTCACTTCTGAGTTCGGCATGGGGTCAGGTGGGACCACCGCGCTAAAGCCGCCAGGCAAATTCTTTTACCGCACTCAAGCCATATTAGTGGTGCTGATACCCAGAGTCGAACTGGGGACCTCACCCTTACCAAGGGTGCGCTCTACCAACTGAGCCATATCAGCACGCTTATTACTTACAGTAAGCGGAATAGTCACGCTTAATGCTTAATTTGATGCCTGGCAGTTGATGAACCTTTGTTCACCCTACGGGCCGTTGCATCGCAACGTTCAAACTTCGCCTTACGGCTTGTTTGTCCTACTCTCTGAGAGTAGTGAACTGCCTCGTAATACCAGTTTACTGCTTAAA
>NZ_JBGFFX010000037.1:0-342 GCF_041224955.1 Erwinia aeris
GACGCTCTTGATACGCGCGTCCAGGTCAGACAGGTTGTCGGTGGTCACGTTGAACGTTGCGCCCAGGCCAGAAGTCTGGAAGCCAGCGCCTGACAGGTCGATGTTGATGACGTTAGCGTCGGTTGCGTCGTTGGCGCCAACCTGGATTTTTACGCTGCCGGTCGTATCAAAGATCGCCGTGCCGTTGAAGGTAGAAGCTTTACCGATACGGTTGATTTCAGACAGACGCGCGTCAACTTCTTTCTGGATTGAGTCGATGTCGTCGGCGCTGTTGGTGCCGTTTTTCGCCTGAACAGTCAGTTCACGGATACGCTGTAAGTTGGTGTTCATCTCGTTCAGAGA
>NZ_JBGFFX010000038.1:0-291 GCF_041224955.1 Erwinia aeris
TAGTGCCCACACAGATTGTCTGATAGAAAAGTAACGAGCAATGCGTCTTTTGAGTAGGGTTCTGTGACAAGTAAATTTGTCGCACAGATTTGCCAGCAAATCTTCACCTTTACACAAAATAACCAGTCTGCGACTGGTTAAGCAATTTTTGTGTCCCCATCGTCTAGAGGCCCAGGACACTGCCCTTTCACGGCTGTAACAGGGGTTCGAATCCCCTTGGGGACGCCATATCTGATAATGAGTGAAAGACATTATCAACCGTATCTCAAAATTGATTCCGGCTTTAAGCCT
>NZ_JBGFFX010000039.1:0-249 GCF_041224955.1 Erwinia aeris
TGCACTCATGCGGCGTTATGTGTTCGGTCGTTTACGCGAGGTAAACTTCCCTCTCACATGCCTTGCCTGAGCACAAATTACGTTTCTCCCTTAAAGAGAAAGTTGAGTGGTAGTAGATGGTCTCTGCAGTAACTGTATGGGGCTATAGCTCAGCTGGGAGAGCGCCTGCCTTGCACGCAGGAGGTCAGCGGTTCGATCCCGCTTAGCTCCACCATGCAGTTTACAAAAACTATCTCAAAACTGGCTTTC
>NZ_JBGFFX010000004.1:0-296955 GCF_041224955.1 Erwinia aeris
CTGACCCGGTGACCGTCAGGCCGTTGTTCCGTGTCAGTGGAGGCGCATTATAGGGAGTTTCTGACGGCTGACAAGCGTTTCTGTAAAAAAAACTTCCGACCGTTTCTTTTTTCAACAAAGGAACAATAAACGTACTTTTTAAGGTTATTTAACCCGCAAATTGCCCCGAATTCTCTTTTATATCCATCACAATCACCGGCCTGCCGATGCTATTCTTTTTACTTCGCAGGATTTTCCTGTCGGTAATAACGACTGAGAAGGATGCCCAATGATAAAATCCGCGCGCAGTATGGCCGGACTTCCGTGGATTGCCGCCATGGCTTTCTTTATGCAGGCGCTTGATGCCACGATATTGAATACTGCACTTCCCGCCATCGCCTTAAGCCTTAACCGTTCGCCCCTCGCCATGCAATCTGCTGTTATCAGCTATACCCTGACCGTCGCTATGCTGATCCCGGTCAGCGGCTGGCTGGCGGATCGCTTTGGCACCCGGAAAGTTTTTATCGCTGCCGTTTCTTTATTTACGTTGGGTTCGCTGGCCTGTGCGCTTTCCGGCTCTTTAACTATGCTGGTTCTGTTCAGGATAGTGCAGGGGATTGGCGGCGCGATGATGATGCCCGTGGCCAGGCTGGCGCTGTTAAGAGCCTATCCGCGTAGCGAGCTGTTGCCCGTACTGAACTTTGTGACGATGCCAGGCCTGGTCGGTCCGGTGCTGGGCCCGCTGCTTGGCGGCGTACTGGTCACCTGGGCGAGCTGGCACTGGATCTTCCTGATTAATATTCCGGTAGGCGTTCTCGGTATCTTCTATGCCCGCAAATATATGCCGGACTTCACCACGCCGAAACGCCGCTTTGATTTTACCGGCTTTGTGCTCTTTGGGATTGGCCTGGTGATGCTCTCCAGCGGTATCGAGCTGTTCGGCGAAAAAATAGTCGCCAGCAGCATAGCGCTGGCGGTAACCAGCGGCGGCATTCTTCTGCTTCTTCTTTATATAGCTCATGCACGCCGTCATCCGACGCCGCTGATCCCGCTCCCCATGTTTAAGACGCGCACCTTCTCGGTCGGCATCTTAGGCAATATCGCTTCGCGCCTCGGTACAGGCTGTATTCCCTTCCTGATGCCGCTGATGCTCCAGGTTGGCTTTGGTTATACCGCCATTCTGGCTGGCTGCATGATGGCGCCTACCGCTCTGGGTTCAATCCTGGCGAAATCAACGGTAACGCAGGTGCTGCGCTGGTTCGGCTATCGCAAAACGCTGACGGGGATCAGCGTCATTATTGGCGTGCTGATCGCCAGCTTCGCGCTACAGTCGCCTGCGGCCAGTCTGGCGCTCCTGCTGCTGCCGTTATTTGTGCTGGGAATGGCAATGTCTACCCAGTTTACCGCGATGAATACCATTACGCTGGCAGACCTTAACGACAGCAACGCCAGCAGCGGCAACAGTATGCTGGCCGTCACCCAACAATTGGCTATCAGCTTTGGCGTGGCGGTCAGCGCGGCGGTACTGCGTTTTTATAGCAATTTTGACGGCACCACTGTCGATCACTTCCACGCCACTTTCCTGACGATGGGCGTGGTAACGGTGTTTTCCGGCCTGGTCTTTATGCTGCTGAAGCCAGGCGACGGCCGGCATCTGATTGCCGACCGGGAAAAGCGGAAAAAACGCGCCTAGCGTTCCGCCACCGAACCGCGTTCGATCAGTTCCGGCGTCAGCACCAGCAGCTGCTGGCTGGCGTCGGGATCGGCAAAACGGTGGATCAACGTATCAATAGCCAGTTCGCCCAGTTCGTCTTTGGGCTGGTGAATGGTGGTTAACGGCGGCGTCATATAACGGGCAAGCTCGATATCGTCATAGCCGATCACCGCCATATCTTCAGGCACCGACAGTCCCGCCTGATAAAGAGAATGGTAAACGCCAACGGCCATCGCATCGTTACTGGTGAATACCGCCTGCGGTCGAGGGCTCAATGCCAGCAGCTGATTCATAGCGTGATAGCCGCCCTGAAATTCAAAGTCGCCGCTGACCACATACTCCTCAGGCACGGCTAATTCCGCCTGCTGCATAGCCTGATAAAAGCCGTTAAGCCGCAAACGCGCCGGCGTCTTGTCCTGCGGCCCGGCGATACAGGCAATGCGGGTATAGCCGCGCGAAATCAGAAAACGGGTCGCCAGTTCGCCGCCCAGCAGCGAGTTGTCCTGAATAATGTCGCTGCCGCCTTCAAAGGGCGACCAGTCCATCATCACGATAGGAATAGAAGGATAGCGATTAAGGATCTCGGGAGAGGGAAGATGACTTTCGGTGCACATGATCAGTAAACCGTCGACGCGCTTTTGCAGCAGCGTTTCCAGACTGCGGTTCATTCTGTCCTCGTCGCCTTCGGTGTTGCACAGCACCAGGCTGTAGCCGCGTTCATAACAGCTTCTTTCCACGCCGCGCACCACTTCCGAATAGAAGGGGTTGCTGCTGGCGGTAAGCAGCATCCCTATCGTGTGCGTCTGATTGAGTTTAAGGCTGCGCGCCAGCGCAGAAGGGGCGTAGTTCAGCGCAGTAATCGCCGCAGTAACCTTTTCCTTCACCGCCTCGCTGACGAAGCGGTTTTTGTTGATGACATGGGAAACCGTAGACGTCGATACGCCCGCCAGACGAGCGACATCTTTCATTGTGGGCACGGGCTACTCCTGCTGCTGTAAAAAGCGATCGGTCTCTTCACGCCAAGGCACCGAAGGCTGCGCGCCGGATCGCGTGACGGCAATTGCCGCCGCCGCATGGGCAAAACGCACGGCCTGCGGTAACGGCTTGCCTTCCAGCAGCGCGGTCATCAGCGCGCCGTTAAAGGTATCGCCTGCGGCGATAGTATCGACGGCCTGCACCTTGAATCCTGAGATGCGCTCGCCTTTACCCGCTTCGCTTAGCCATACGCCACGGCTGCCCAACGTAATCAACACGCTGTGGATGCCTTTATCGTGCAGCACCGATGCCGCGCGCGCCGCGTCTTCATCGGAGGCAACGGCCACGCCGGTGAGGATTTCCGCTTCGGTTTCGTTCGGCGTAATCATATCCACCAGCGCCAGCAGCTCGTCCGGGAGCGGCATGGCCGGCGCAGGATTGAGGATGACTTTGGTCTGATGCTGACGGGCGATTTTTGCGGCGGCCAGCACGCTTTCAAGCGGAGATTCCAGCTGCATCAGCAGGGCATCCGCGTTTTCAACGATCTTCCGCTGTTTTTCGACCAGAGCGGGCGACAGCGCGGCGTTCGCGCCAGCATGGATAGCAATGCTGTTTTCGCCCTCATCATTAACGAAGATCAGCGCCACGCCGGTAGATTCGCCAGCGATGACCTCCACCGGCGCAATATCGATATGGTCTTCCGCCAGCTGCTGACGGATACGCTGGCCGATATCGTCGTCGCCCACGCAGGCGATAAAAGCGATATCCGCACCGCTGCGTCCGGCCGCGACGGCCTGATTGGCGCCCTTGCCGCCGAAAGCGATCTGGTATTGCTTACCGATCACCGTTTCACCGGGACGGGGGAAGGAGGTCAGATTAAGAATATGGTCTGCGTTGATGCTGCCGAGCACGGCCAGCCTGCCGGTTTTATTCATGGGAGCGTCCAGAAAAAGGCGCCACCTGCAAGAGGTGGCGCGTGCCATGCTTTTCTTTGATTTATTTAGTGACCAGCTTCAGGTCAACGGGATTGATAGCCTGAACCTGCTGGCCCTTCAGCACTTTATCAGCGGTTTGCACGCCGATAACGCCGATTTGCTCCGGCTGCTGCGCCACGGTGGCAGCGAGTTTGCCGCCCTGCACGGCTTTTACGCCGTCCGCAGTGCCGTCGAAGCCGACTACTACCACATCAGATTTGCCCGCCGTTTGCAATGCGCGCATCGCACCTAATGCCATTTCATCGTTCTGCGCAAACACCGCCTGCACATCCGGATGGGCCGTCAGCAGGTTCTGCATCACGTTCAGGCCCTTGGTGCGGTCAAAATCTGCGGGCTGGCTGGCAAGGATAACAAATTTATGCGCATCGGCTGCCGTTTTGAAGCCTTCGCCACGTTCGCGAGCGGCGGACGTCCCGGCAATCCCGGCCAGCTCAATGATTTTAGCCTGGTCGCCGACGCGTTTCGCAATATAGTCGCCCGCCATTTTGCCGCCCAGGCGGTTGTCGGACGCGACGTGGCTGACGACTTTGCCCTGAGCAGCCACGCGATCCAGCGTGATCACCGGGATATTGGCCTGATTCGCCATTTTTACCGCGTTGCCTACCGCATCGGAATCGGTCGGGTTAATCAGCAGCAATTTTGTGCCGCGCACCGCAAGATCCTGCACGTTGGCCAGCTCTTTTGCCGGATTGTTCTGCGAATCCAGCACCACCAGGTTGTAGCCCAGCTTGTCCGCTTCTTTCTGGGCACCCTCTTTTAACGAAACGAAAAACGGGTTGTTCAGCGTGGAAACTACCAGCGCGAGCGTCTCTTTCGCCATCGCGTTGGCGCTGAGCGTTGCGCCGAGCAGCACGGCCAGCGCCGTCATTTTAGTCATTTTCATTTTCGATTCCTGTAGGGTTATTTTTTGTTATCCACCAGCACCGCCAGCAGGATCACGACTGCTTTAACGATCATCTGGTAATAGGAAGAAACGCCAAGCAGATTCAGGCCGTTATTAAGGAAGCCCAGGATCAGCGCGCCGACCAGCGTGCCCATGATGCGTCCTTTGCCGCCTGCCAGACTGGTGCCGCCCAGCACCACCGCCGCGATGGCGTCCAGCTCGTAGCCGGTGCCCGCCGTAGGCTGAGCGGAAGAGAGTCGCGCCACCTCAATGGTGCCCGCCAGCGCCGCCAACATGCCGCTCAGCGCATAGACCGTGATTTTGACGCGGCTGACGCTGATGCCGGAAAGGCGAGTAGCCGCTTCATTGCCGCCAAGCGCATAGATATAACGGCCCAGGCGAGTATGGTGCAGCATGTACCACGCCAGCAGGAAGGTCAGCGCCATCAGCCAGACCGGCGTGGGAATACCCAGCGGCCGTCCGATACCAAACCAGCCAAACAGATCGGCATTATCGCTGAAGCCGGTATTCACCGGGCTGCCGTTGGTATAAACCATGGTCGCGCCGCGCAGCAGCAGCATCATGACCAGCGTGGCGATAAACGCCTGCACTTTGCCCTTTGCCACTATGGTGCCGGTTATCGCGCCAATCAGCGCCCCCAGCGCCAGCGAGGCCGCCACCGCGACCAGCGCGTTAACCTCTATACCAACCAGCGAAGCACCCACTGCGCCGGTCAGCGCCAGCAGCGACCCTACGGACAGATCGATGCCTGAAGTCAGGATCACCAGCGTCATGCCGACGGCCATAATGGCGTTGACGGAAGTCTGCTGCAGAATGTTGAACATATTGTTCAGGGTAAAGAAATTGGGGCTCTGACTGGCGACGACGGCAATCAGCACCACCAGCGCAATCAGCGATTTTTGTTCCAGCAGCCAGGCTTTGCCGCGGCTGGCCTGTAGGGTTTGAGTACTCATGGTGTGACCAACTCCGCGCTATGTTGCTTGCCGACCGCCGCCGCCATCAGGCGTTCCTGCGTGGCCTGTTCAATGGGGAAATCGCCGCTCAGGCGGCCTTCGTGCATGACCAGCACGCGATCGCTCATGCCCAGCACTTCCGGCATTTCTGAGGAAACAAGAATGATGCTCAGCCCCTCTTGTTTAAACTGATTGATTAACTGGTAGATCTCTTTCTTGGCGCCCACGTCCACGCCGCGCGTCGGCTCATCCAGAATCAGCACCTTAGGCCGCGTCATCAGCCCGCGCGCAATAGCGACTTTCTGCTGGTTGCCGCCGGATAAAAGCCCGATCGGCTGCATCATCGAGGGCGTTTTTACGTTGAACAGCTTGATAAAATCGCTGACCGCCAGCTGCTCTTCGGCATGTTTTAACCGCCCGCCGCCGTGGCTGAAGTAGTCGAGCGCGGTTAAAGACATGTTTTCTTTTACCGACATGCCGAGCACTAGCCCGTCGCGTTTGCGATCTTCAGAGATATAAACGATGCCGTTACGCAAGCCCTCTTCCGGCGTGCGCGTCGTTACCGTTTTACCGTCGAGCGTGACGCTGCCGCCGCTGCGTGGAAAAGCGCCGTACAGCACCTTCATCAGTTCGGTACGGCCCGCGCCCATCAGTCCCGCTACGCCCAGGATCTCGCCCTGACGCAGTGAAAAGCTGACGTGGTTTACGCCCGGCCCGCTAAGGTTTTTCACGGTTAAGCGCACGTCGCCCGGGGCTTTGTTCAGGCGCGGATACTGCTCTTCCAGCCTGCGGCCCACCATCATTTCAATCAGCGCTTCTTCGTTCAGCGTATCGACCGCTCTTTCGGCGATAAACTGCCCGTCGCGAAACACGGTGACGTCATCGCAGATTTCAAAAATCTCTTTCATGCGGTGCGAGATATAAACGATGCCGCAGCCCTGCGCTTTCAGCTCCCGGATAACGCGAAACAGCGAGGCCGTTTCGGTATCGGTCAGCGCATCGGTGGGTTCATCCATCACGATGACTTTTGACTCAAAGCTCAGCACCTTGGCGATTTCGACCATTTGCTGGTCGCCGATCGACAGGTCGCCGACCAGTTTATGGCTGTTGAAACGCAGGTTCAGCCGCTGTAACAGCTTGTCCGCTTCCGCATAAAGCTTTTTCCAGCGGATGCCGCCGAAAGCGTTAACGAATTCGCGGCCTAAAAAGATGTTCTCCGCCACGCTAAGCTGCGGGATCAGATTCAGCTCCTGATGAATGATGCCAATACCCGCTTCCTGCGACGCTTTCGGCCCGCTGAAGTTAACCTCTTCGCCCAGCCATTTAATGGAGCCGGCGTCGCGGGCATAGATGCCGGTCATCACTTTCATCATGGTAGATTTTCCGGCGCCGTTTTCGCCCACCAGCGCCATCACGCGGCCGGGATAAACCGCCAGCGAAGCGCCGGACAGCGCTTTGACGCCGGGAAAGGCTTTTTCAATGCCCTGTAGTTGCAGTAAAGGTTGCATGACGGCCTCAGAAGGTCACGCCAGCGCCAAGGATAATGTTCGCGTAGGGCGAACACTCCCCGCTGCGAATAACCGCATGGCTGCGCTGTGTTAACTGTTTGAACTGTTGATGAGAAACGTACTGAACGGCGATAGTGTTTCCCTGGCGTTGTTGCAGTAAATCGAGCAGTGCGGAAAGTTCGTCGTGGAGCCGTGGATTATGAGATTTGATCTCTTCCGCGATGATGGCGCTCTCGACCTGCATCTCTTTCGTTACGGTTTCGACTACCTGCATAAAGCCGGGAATGCCCTGGGTCAGCGCCAGGTCGATGCGCTCCGGCCCTGAAGGGATGGGCAGGCCCGCATCGCCGATAGTGACGCTGTCGGTGTGGCCCAGGCGGGAAACCAGGGAAGAGATTGCAGAATTCAGTAAGGCGCCTTTTTTCATCTTTCACTCCAGAGCGAAACGTTTCGCTGATCGGGAGTGTAAAAAAACGGCGGCGGAAAACAATCGTCATGATGCGGAACTGTGATCGCCATCGAAACGTTTCGTTAACAAGCTTTGCGCAGGATATGCAACAGGAAAGGAGGAGCGATCGGTCATCAGAACGGTATGAAAAAAGACCGCCTCGTAAGGCGGTCGGCAGGGATTAGTTAAATACCATTCCACCATCGATCAGCAGCGACTGACCGGTCATGTAGTCGGAATCAGGCCCGGCGAGGAAAGAAACGCAGGCGGAGACATCTTCTGGTTCAGACAGGCGGCCCAGCGTAATACGTTTGGCAAACTCTGCCGTACCGTAGCCCAGCGGTTTACCTGCCGCTTCTGACACCTGACGATCTATCTCGTCCCACATAGGCGTTTTAACAATGCCCGGGCAGTAAGCGTTGACGGTAATGCCCAACGGAGCCAGATCGCGGGCGGCGGTTTGCGTCAGGCCGCGTACGGCGAACTTGCTGGAACTGTAGATCGCCAGCTCCGGGTTGCCGACATGGCCCGCCTGCGAACAGGCATTAATGATTTTGCCGCCGTGGCCTTCAGCTTTAAACGCCTGAATTGCCGCCTGCATTCCCCAAATCACGCCTTTTACGTTGATATCGTAAACTTTATCCACCATTTCCGCCGTGATCTCTTCAATTGGCGTAGTTGGCGCAATCCCGGCGTTGTTGACGATGACGTCAAACCCGCCCAGCTCTTTACGAGCCTGTTCCACCGCAGCGATGACCTGGTCACGTTTTGAGACATCTACCGTTACCGCAATCGCTTTACCGCCTGCGCTGGCGATTTCGTCGGCCACCTGACGCGCGGTCTGGCTGTTATAGTCCGCGACCGCCACGGCAAAACCGTCTTTTGCCAGACGCAGCGCTATGGCTTTGCCGATCCCCTGGCCGCTACCCGTGACTAAGGCTACTTTCGTTTTCATATTATCTCCTTGAATACTAAAGAATCTGGCTCAGATGCAGCTGACCCATCAGCATTGGGTTATCGGCGTAATCCACCGGTACGGCGACCACCGCAGGCCCGTTGACGTCCATTGCTTTACGCAGCGTCGGCTCCAGCTCAGCCGCGCTTTCCACCGCAAAGCCCGCCGCGCCGAACGCCTGCGCATAGGCTTTAAAATCAACCGGCCCGAATTTCACGCCGGAAACGCGCTGATATTTCTTCTCTTCCTGCATCGCCACCATGTTGTAGGCCTCATCGACCCAGATGATGTGCAGGATATTGGCTTTCAGCCTGACCGCCGTTTCCAGCTCCATGCTGGACTGCAAGAAGCCGCCGTCGCCGGAAACCGAGATCACTTTACGACTCGGATCCACCAGCCAGGCACCGATAGCCCATGGCAGCGCCACGCCCATGGTCTGCTGCCCATTGGAGATCATGATCTGGCGGGCGCGGAAGCTATAGAGATAGCGAGCGATCCAGATATGGAAGCTGCCCATATCCACGGTCAGCGTGACGTCGTTGTTAATGATGTCCTGCATGGCGCGCACGATCCGCAGCGGATGCAGCGCGAACTGGTTGAGATTTTTGCCCTGCATTGATAACAGCTGACGCTGCTGTTGCCGATCGTCCAGAATGGCTGCCGCTTCTGCGCTGAGCTGTAAAGGCGTATCAATGCGCTCGGCCAGCTTGTCGACGGTGGCGGCAATATCGCCAATCAGTTCCGCATCAGGCAGATAGCAGTTATCGGCATCGGAGGGCAGCACGTCGATATGTACCAGCGTGGCGCCGCCGCTGTTCCACATGGCCGGTTCGTACTCAACCGGACTGTAGCCGATAGTGATAATCAGGTCGGCCTCGCGCAGCAGACGGTCGCCCGCCTGGTTGTTAAACAGCCCAACGCGGCCCGCAAAACGTGAGAAGTGTTCCTGTCTGACCGCGCCGGCGGCCTGATAAGTGCTGGTAACCGGAATGCGGCTGCGCTCCAGCAGGCGATGGATCGCATCGCTGTTTGCCGGCTGGCTGGCCATCAGGCCCAGCAGCAGTACCGGGTTTTTTGCTTTGGCAATTTGCGCGGCAACGGCGGCAATGGCCGCATCCGGCGCAGGCCCCAGCAGCAGCTGGCCTTTACTGGTCAGCAGCTGACCGCGAGCGGGCTGGTCAACGATATCCTGCGGCAGGCTGACAAAGGCGCCGCCGCCGCGACCGTGCTCGGCATGACGGAAGGCGTTGGAGACCACTTCCGCCAGCGCGTTGGAGTCGGTGACCTCGACGGCATATTTGGTGACCGGACGAAACATCGACACGGTATCCATACTCTGATGCACCTGTTTGGCGCTGTCAGCCCGCTTCACCTGTCCACCCAGCGCCACCACCGGATCGCCTTCGCTGGTAGCGGTCGCCATGCCCGTGATCAGATTCGAGCAGCCCGGTCCGGAAGTCACCAGCGCCACGCCCGCGTTGCCGGTCAGGCGGCCCACGGCGGCAGCCATAAAGGCAGCGTTGGCTTCATGACGCACCGGAATGGTCTGGATAGTCGAGTCCACCAGCGAATCAAACATTTTGTCGATCTTCGCGCCAGGAATGCCGAAGACCTGTTTTACGCCCTGCGCCTCCAGCTGTGCCACGACCAAATCGGCGCCGTGCTGCCAGAGAGCGGTTTCGGTTGGGTTTTTCATCTTAATTCCTCAGGATTAGCTTTCAACGGAGCGAATGGCGGAATCCAGATTTTCCGGATTCAGATTGGCCTGCAGAAAATCACTGTCGCCCGGCAGATCGATGACCAGCTTGCTGATCTCGCCAAAGGTCAGCTCGCCCTCTTCCAGCTGGTAATCCAGCAGATGGCCGCCGCCCTGGCGATCGTCGGTAATGAAATGTTCGTGATAGCCCGCTACGTTGATGCCCTGCATATACTGCGGGGTACGGAAACCAATCAGCACGCCGTCGCGCTGGCTGAACCGGAAGGTAGGCTGCTGGCCAAGCACTTCCGGCATAGAACGATAGGGTCGATGCTGGCAAGGTACGGTACGCGTGGAGGCCGCAGAAAAACGACCGTTGATCCGCAGCGCACAAAACTGATTGTCCGAAGTCACCTGGCTGTCGATCAGATCGTGAATAGCCTGACGGCTGGCCGGTGCAGAGAAACGATGGCGGTACTGAGGCTGGAAAAAGGTCATCACGGCAAAAGGCGTTTTCTGCTGCGGATCGGCTTCCCGTGCGCTGCCGTCGGAACGCAGCTGATAAACCTCGCTGTCGAAAGCGATCAGCTCGCCATCGAGCTGGTTAAAGGTGCCTAAACCAAAATCGCCCTTCTTCAGCAGGTCGGCTACGGTAACGTTGCCTTCGTACACGCCGCTGAGCAACGCACTCATCAGAGAGGTTTGATAGATGACGCTTTCTGGTCTTTGCTGACGGAGCCCGCTGACGGTTGAAACCAGCTGTTGCTCACATAAACAGTCGGTTACAGAATGTTTCATAACTTGCCTCTATGCTAAAACAGTTCAGGATTACTAATTGAATGTTGACTCGATTCAGTTATGAATTCCAATATAGAAAGCCCATCACTTTGAGACGAATTAGATATGGAACTCCGCCATCTGCGTTATTTTGTCGCGGTCGCGCAAACGCGCCACTTTACGCGTGCCGCAGAAATGCTGGGGATCTCGCAGCCGCCGCTCAGCCAGCAAATTCTGCGTCTGGAACGGGAAATAGGTACGCCGCTGCTGAGGAGGCTGTCACGCGGCGTGGAGCTGACGGAAGCGGGGGAAGCTTTTTATCAGGATGCCTGCCAGATCCTGGAGCTGACCGGGCATGCGCTGGAGAAAGCCAAAGGGATAGCCCGCGGCGTGACCGGCAAGCTTTCGCTGGGTGTCGCCAGCTCGGTCGCCTTTCATTCGGCGATTTTTGCGTTGATGAAGGATTTTCAGGCTCGCTATCCGTCAATGACGATACTGACACGTGAGCAAAATATGGCGTCGCTAATGCACGACTTGCAGGAGGGCTTGCTGGATGCCGCTTTCGTTCGCCTGCCCTGTGAGAGCAGCAAAGCGTTTAACCTGAAGGTGATAGCCAGCGAAAAGATGCTGGTGGCGCTGCCTGCCAGCCATGCGCTGGGCGCGCAGCCGAAAATTTCCCTGTCGCAGCTGGCTGATGACACGCTGATTATGTTTCCGCGCGAGGTTGCGCCAAGCCTGTATGAACTGGTGATCAGCGCCTGCCTGCGCGCCGGCTTTCAGCCGCATACCGGGCAGCAGTCACCGCAGATTTCCTCGTCCATCGGCATGGTGGCCGCGGGTTTCGGCTTCGCTATCGTGCCGGAATCGCTATGCTGCATCGCGCATCCCGGCGTGGTGTTTCGCCCTGTTGACGATGCGGCGTTAAATACTGATATTGCGCTGGCCTGGCGCCGTTTCGACCGCTCGCCTGCCGTTATGCACCTGTCGATGATGTCGACCTGAGCCGTAGCGAGACCTGCTCAGCCATTGTGAGGCCTGACTGGCTGCCTCAGGGCTAACTTAGCCATTACGGGGCCAGCTTAGCGGTTACGGAAGCCGTTAGCCGCAACCGGGGCAAGCTGCTAAGAACGCGGCCGCCCCGGATCCAGACGCCGCCGAAGGTCGCTTACCCGTCGGTGGCGCAGTCGGGCTGCTGGCCTCACCTTCGGCCAGCCGATCAAAGCTGAATCAGTTCAGCTTGCGGATTTTCTTCACGTCAAGCTCGACGGAATTAAAGTCCTTGTCCAGTTCGCCCTGGATTTCGACTTTGTCTTTTGGCGTGATGTTCTGGCCTTCCCAACGCTTATGATCGATATCCACTTTCATCGTGCCGGTTGCGTCACGAAAGATATAGTCATCATCGCTGACGCGCTTTTCAATGTTGCCGCGCATTGTCACCCAGGCATCGTCCTTCATATCCTGCGCCTGTTTGACCGTGACCACGGTTTCATCCCCGCTGAAACCGCCTTTCTGCACGTTGGCAGTCGGCGCGGTCGGCGCACTTGGGTCGCTGAAGCCGCCGTTCTGAGCAGCGAATACCGGGCCGGAAACCAGAGCGGCAAGGGCAAATAAAGCAGCAGTTTTTTTCATCATAGTCACCTTTATTCCATGGAGTGAGGCAGCTTTCGCTGCGCGATTCGTCGTGTTCAGGGCTCAGTTAAACAAACTTTTCTTAACAGGATCTTAAGAGACATCATCAAATACGCGGTTTGCGAGCCGTACCGAAAAATAGCCTTTTTTCCCGATTTTTGCCTGTACAGCGCCCGTTCCCTTTCGTATAAAGCCGTTAATCACAGAGGAAGTCGCCATGAAAATTTTGGTCATTGAAGACGATCGCCTGATTGGCGACGGGATTAAAGCAGGTCTGAGCAAGCTGGGTTTCAGCGTCGACTGGTTTACCGAGGGCAAAACGGGGCAGGCGGCGCTTTCCGCTACCTCTTACGATGCGGTAGTGCTGGATTTAAGCCTACCCGGCATTGACGGCCTGGATATTCTGCGCGGCTGGCGGCAGCAGGGTCGGGACGAGCCGGTACTGATCCTGACCGCGCGGGATGCCCTGGAGCAGCGGCTTGCCGGGCTGCAGCAGGGCGCCGACGACTACCTTTGCAAACCTTTCGCCCTCAGCGAAGTCGCCGCCCGGCTACAGGCATTAATTCGACGACGTCACGGTCAGCTACAGCCCGTGCTCCGCCACGGCGCGGTTGCGATGGCCTCCGGTTCGCATACGGCCACCCTGAACGACGAGCCGCTCCCCCTGAAGCCGCGCGAACTGGCCCTGCTGGAGCTGTTCTTGCTTAACCCTGGTCGCGTATTGACCCGCGCGCAGCTGGAGGAAAAATTGTATGGCTGGGATGACGACGTCTCCAGCAATGCCGTTGAAGTTCATATCCACTACCTGCGCAAAAAGCTGGGCAGCACGTTTATCCGTACCGTTCATGGCGTCGGCTATACGCTGGGAGATGCGTAATGCATCGACTAAGCCTGCGCCTGCGCCTGATGTTGGGTTTTCTGCTGCTGACGCTTATCTGCTGGGGTGCTGCCAGCATCGGCTCGTGGTGGCAGACGCGGCACAACATCAATCAGCTGTTTGATACCCAGCAGATGCTGTTTGCCAAACGGCTGGCGACCATGAATCCCGAGCAGCTGAGCCACGAACCGTTAACGCTGCCAAAAACTAAAAAGCTGCTGAAGCATCATCGCGGCGAACAGGAGGATGACGCGCTGGCATTTGCCGTTTTCACTGCGGATGGCCGCATGGTGATGAACGATGGCGACAACGGCAAGGATTTTCTCTTTAGTCACAGGCGCGACGGTTTTACCGATGGCAAGCTCCGGGGGGATGACGATTTATGGCGTATGGTCTGGCTACCCACGCCGGACAAACAATATGTGGTGGTGGTAGGTCAGGAGTGGGAATACCGCGACGACATGACCCGCGATATCGTCCAGACCAACCTGATCCCCTGGCTGATCGCGCTGCCGATTATGCTGCTGCTGCTGCTGTGGCTGGTCACGCACGAGCTGGCGCCGTTAAAAAGAATTGCCCGCCAGCTGCGTCTGCGTACGCCCGATGACGGCACGCCGCTGGTGGAAAAGCGGATGCCGAACGAGGTGAAGCCCTTGCTGACGGAGCTGAACGCGCTGTTCTCACGCGTCAGCGAAATGCTGCTGCGCGAACGGCGTTTTACTTCCGACGCCGCGCATGAGTTAAGAAGCCCGCTGGCCGCGCTCAAGGTTCAGGCGGAGGTCGCGCAGCTGGCTCACGATGACGAAACGGTGCGCCGCCACGCGCTGCAAAACCTGGATCTTGGTATCGATCGCGCGACTCGTCTGGTGGATCAGCTGCTTACGCTCTCAAGGCTGGACAGCAAAGCCGATCTGGCAACGGAAAGCCTGGATCTGCGTCAGCTGCTCCAGCAGGCCGTGATCAACCATTACTCACAGGCGCAGGCCGTCGGAATGGAGATAGCGCTGGAAGCACCGCCTTCGCCCGTTATCCGTAACGGTAACGCTTTGCTGCTGTCGCTAATGATGCGTAACCTGGTAGAAAACGCCCTGCGTTACGGCCAGTCAGGAAACCTGGTGCAGCTGAGCATTAATGAAAACGGCCTGGCCGTCACGGATAACGGGCCAGGCGTCAGCAAAGAAGATTTGTGCCGCCTGGGACAGCGTTTTTATCGGCCGCCGGGGCAGGAAAAATCGGGCAGCGGCCTTGGGCTGTCTATCGTTAACCGTATTGCCCGCCTGCATGGGATGCAGATGCGTTGCGCCAATCGTGACGGCGGCGGCTTTGCAGTTATGCTGACATGGTGACGTAGTGGCAAAGTGACATGCTGGTATGTGGTGACACCCTGGCCCGGTTAGATGCCGACAGAACCCGCTAAGCCGCGCCGGAACACGCAGCTCAGTAAGCCGCCGGTTTAGAAATCCGACGTTTCTTTCAGGAGTCGGGATGAGGATATGCCTGGCGGTAAGCAAAACAAAAGGCCGACGATTGTCGGCCTTGCAGGGTCAGGTTTCGGCTTGGGTACCCGGTGCAATAACCCGGCTTGTCAGATTTCGACCTGGGTGCCCAGTACAGTAGCCCGGCTTGTCAGATTTCGACCTGGGTGCCCAGTTCAATAACCCGGTTTGGCGGGATCTCAAACTGGTCAGGGGCGCGCAGGGCGTTGCGCTGTAGCGCCATAAACAGCTTGCCGCGCAGACGCAAATACCATGGCCGCTTGCCGATAATCAGCGATTCATGCGACATAAAGAACGAGGTTTCCATCATCCGGCAGTTCAGGCCTTCCAGCCCGCAGCGGTGGAAAATCTCTTCCATATTAGGCGTTTCCCGCCAGCCGTAGCTCGCCACCACGCGCCAGAAAGTGGGGGAAAGCTGTTCAATAGACACGCGACGCACGTTATGGACGTAAGGCGCATCTTCCGTCCGCAGCGTCAGCAGCACAACACGTTCATGTAACACTTTGTTGTGCTTGAGATTATGCAGCATGGCAAAAGGAATAACGTTCAGCGCGCGCGACATATAGACGGCGGTGCCCGGCACGCGTACCGGTGGCGACTTCTCCAGCGAAACAATCATCGCTTCCAGCGAGTTGCCGTGTTCATGCATCCGGCGCAGCAGACGGAAACGCTCGCTTTTCCAGGTGGTCATAATCACAAACATCACCAGCGCCAGGCTTAACGGCAGCCAGCCGCCGGAGAACACTTTCACCAGGTTGGCCGAAAAGAGCGAAACGTCGATGCACAACATGCAAAGCAGGATAAACAGCACCAGATAGCGGTTCCATTGCCAGTTTTTTATCGCCACGGTGGTGCAAAGGATGGAGGTCAGCACCATCGTACCGGTTACGGCGATACCGTAGGCGGCTGCCAGGTTGCTGGAGTGTTTAAAGCCGACAATCACGATCACCACGGAGAAAAAGAGTATCCAGTTAATGACCGGAATGTAGATTTGACCGGATTCCTCTTCAGAAGTATGCACGATGCGCATAGGCGGTAAATAGCCCAGACGAACCGCCTGGCGAGTCAGTGAGAAAACGCCGGAAATCACCGCCTGAGAAGCGATAACCGTCGCCAGCGTCGCCAGGATCAGCATAGGGATCAGCGCCCAGTCCGGCGCCAGCAGAAAGAACGGGTTCTTGATCGCTTCGGGATTTTTCAGCAGCAGCGCGCCCTGGCCGAAGTAGTTCAGCACCAGCGACGGCAGCACCGCCAGGAACCAGGCCAGACGGATCGGCAGCTTGCCGAAATGGCCCATATCCGCATACAGCGCTTCCACGCCGGTAATAGCCAGCACCACGGCGCCCAGCGCAAAAAACGAGACGGTTTTATATTCAAAAAAGAAGTGCATTGCCCAATAGGGGTTCAACGCGTGCAGCACGTCGGGATTAGCCATAATGCCCCGAGCGCCCAGTATGGCCAGAATGATGAACCATGCCAGCATGACCGGCGCGAACAGTTTACCGACAATACCCGTGCCGTGTTTCTGGATCATAAACAGCAGCGTCAGCACCGCTATCGCCAGCGGCACAATCCAGGCATCAAGGTTAGGCGCGGCGATTTCCAGCCCTTCAATAGCGGAAAGTACCGAAACGGCCGGCGTGATCACCACTTCGCCATAGAAGAAACTGCCGCCAATCAGCCCCATAATGACCAAAACCGCCGTGGCTCTGGCACCGGTATGACGGCCCGCCAGGGACATCAGGGTCAGAATCCCCCCTTCGCCGGCGTTGTCAGCGCGCATCACGTAGCTGATATATTTTAACGAGACCACCAGCACTAATAGCCAGAAAATCAGCGAGAGGAAGCCGAATACCGCATCGCGCTCAACGCCGAAACCGAACTGGCCGGAGAGACACTCCCGCAGCGTATAGAGAGGGCTGGTGCCGATATCGCCATAGACGACGCCTATTGCCGCTAAGGTCACGGCGCCAAGGGACTGCTTTTTATCAGAACTCATAGGAAGATCTTTTGTTGGAGCTGATTGCTGAAACGCGCCCAGCTTATCAAGCCATCAAAAAACGCACAGTATGCACGAATCATTCTGAATGCCTATCCTTAATTGGAGTATGGAAAGCGACTTCAATGGCCTGTGTCACCCTTTGACAAGAAAAAAGCTGACGTATATCAACTCTTTCAAGCATCATAGCCAGTAGTGTTTGCGCTCGCCAGTCGCCCGCTGGCAAGAACGTAGAAAAGGATACTGTTTGATGATGTCCCAGCCTCACCTCCTGGCGGAAAGAATCGCACGCCTCAGCAACGCGTTAGAAAAGGGACTTTACGAACGCCATCACGCTATTCGCCTTTGCCTGCTGGCGGCATTAAGCGGCGAAAGCGTTTTTTTGCTTGGCCCGCCAGGTATTGCCAAAAGCCTGATAGCCCGTCGGCTGAAGTATGCCTTTCAGCATGCCCGCGCCTTTGAATATCTGATGACCCGCTTCTCCACCCCGGAAGAAGTTTTCGGGCCGCTTTCCATTCAGGCGCTGAAAGATGAAGGCCGCTATCAGCGCCTGATCAAAGGCTACCTGCCCGATGCCGAAATCGTCTTTCTGGATGAAATCTGGAAAGCCGGGCCGGCTATCCTCAATACGCTGCTGACCGCCATCAACGAGCGCCGCTTTCGCAACGGCGATTGTGAAGAAGCCATCCCGATGCGGCTGCTGGTGACCGCCTCCAACGAACTGCCCGAAGCCGACAGCGGGCTGGAAGCGCTGTATGACCGGATGCTGATCCGGCTGTGGCTTGATAACGTGCATGAAAAGCAGAACTTTCGCAGCATGTTGACCCATCAGCAGGATGAGAACAGCAATCCCGTCGCGGAGTCGCTCTGCATTACTGATGAAGAGTATAGCGAATGGCAAAAAGGCATTGCGCAGGTTGCGCTGCCGGAAGAGGTGTTTGAGCTGATTTTTATGCTGCGCCAGCAGCTGGAGAACCAGCCGGAAGCGCCTTATATTTCCGATCGCCGCTGGAAAAAAGCGATCCATCTTTTACAGGCCTGCGCTTTTTACAGCGGTCGTAAAGCGATCGCGCCGGTAGATCTGATTTTGCTGAAAGATTGTCTGTGGCACGACGTTGCCTCAATGGCGCTGCTGGATCGCGAGATAGACAACCTGATTACCCAGCAGGCCTGGCAGCAGCAGCCGATGCTGATCAAACTGCAGCAAATCGCCTCACGCCGGCTGAGCCTGCAGCAGGAAAAAAGCGTAGAGCAGGCGATAAGGCTGGAGAAGCACGGCGGCATATTCAGCCGTAAACCCCATTATGAGCTGCCCGAGGCGCTGTCCGCCGACACGCTGACGCTGATGCTGCAAAAGCCGCTGATGCTGCACGACATGCAGGTCAGCCATATCGTGATTGGCCGCGAACCGCTGTACCACTGGCTGCAAAAAGGCGGCGAAGTGCGCGGCAAGCTTAACGGTATTGGTTTTGCCCAGACGCTGGATCTGCATATCGACGGCGCCGACTGCCTGACAGTGCGCGATGTCAGCCTCCAGACTTCGCGGCTGATGCTGCCGGGCCAGCCGCTGGAACACGGGCTGCCGCAGGAGATTGTCGAGGCGCTTGATGAGGTAGAGGCACAGCTGCATGCCCAACGTACGTTGTTCAGTCAGCATCATCGCTGCCTGTTTATCAGCGACGACTGGCTGGCGAAGATCGAAGAGAGCCTGCAACAGGTCGCTGAGCAGCTGAAACAGGTGCGTCGTTGATATCGCTGGATACGCTCAGCGCCTTTCTGGCGGTCAGCGAAGGCGACCTGATTGAAGAGCTGGTGGTGACGCTGTTGGCCAGCCCGCAGCTCGCCCTTTTTTTTGAAAAATTTCCCGGCATGAAAAAGGCGCTGCTGCACGATTTGCCGCGCTGGAAATCGGAGCTCCTGGCGCAGCTGAAACAAACAGCGGTGCCGGAAGCGCTTGCCGGTGAATTTACGCTTTTCCAACAGTGCCAGCCGCTCGCCCATCAGGCATTTTGCCTGAAAATTCCGTCTATCCTGCTTTACCTGGATTCGCATCAGTCGCCGTTTAAAGACAAAGCCCGCGAGCTGGTGGCGCATAGCGTCGCGGGCCAGAGCATGAGCGAGCCGCAGCATACGCTGTTTTTACAGCGCTGGCGACTGAGCCTGACGCTGCAAACCCTGGCGCTGAATCAGCAGCTGCTCGACAGCGAGCGGGAAAAGCTGCTGGCGGAGCTACAGCAAAGGCTGGCGATGAGCGGCCAGCTGGCGCCGGTGCTGTCGGATAACAGCGATGCCGCCGCCAGCCGCCTGTGGGATTTGAGTAAAAGCCCGCTACAGCGCGGCGATTATCAGCTGATGGTCGATTACGGCGATTTCCTGGCGCAGCAGCCGATGCTGCAAAAACTGGCGGAACAGCTGGGCCGCAGCCGCGAAGCCAAAGCGGTACTGAGCGAGCAGGCGCCGCTGGAGGCGTTCCACCAGCTGGTCAGGGAACCTGCCAGCGTGCCGGAAGAGGTCAACGGCATTCACCAAAGCGACGACGTGCTGCGCCTGCTGCCGCCGGAGCTGGCGGCGCTGGGCATCAGCGAGCTGGAACTGGAGTTCTATCGCAGGCTGGTGGAGAAACGGCTGCTGACCTATCGGCTGCAGGGCGAAGCCTGGCATGACAGGGTTTCGCAGCGCCCGGTCAGCCACCAGCAGCATGAAGAACAGCCGCGCGGGCCTTTTATCGTCTGCGTGGATACTTCCGGCTCGATGGGCGGCTTTAACGAACGCTGCGCCAAGGCCTTTTGCCTGGCCCTGTTGAAGGTGGCGCTGGCCGATAACCGTCGCTGCTACATAATGCTGTTCGCGCATGAAGTGGTGGGCTACGAGCTGACCGCAGACGACGGCATTGCTCAGGCGATCCGCTTTCTCAGCCAGCGCTTTCGCGGCGGCACCGATCTGGCAGCCTGTTTGCAGTCGGTGCTGGGCAGGCTCGCCACACCGGAGTGGAACGATGCCGACGCCGTCATTATTTCCGATTTTATCGCCCAGCGGCTGCCGGAAGATCTGGTTAAAACCGTCAAAAAGCACCAGCTCCTCCAGCAGCAGCGCTTTCACGCCGTTGCGCTGTCCGATCATGGAAAACCGGGTATTATGCGCATTTTCGACCATATCTGGCGTTTTGATACCGGCCTGAAGAGCCGTCTGCTGCGCCGCTGGCAGCGCTGATTTTCCCTTTGCCGCTGCCCGACAATCCTCTCCTGCTATAGTCATAGCTACGCTTTATCCCGCCTACGGTTCTCAGGAGTATTACGTGGCACAACATCACCAGGCTTTTTCCCCAGAGTTACCTGCCCCAACTCACACGTTGTTGCTTAGCGGCAGCGACGCAGAACAAAAACGACAGGAGCTTCTTGGCTATTTCCAACAAACGTGGGCGCTCTACGAGAGCCTGTTCGACTGCCTTGCCGATGAGCAGGCTTATTACACTAAGGCGATTTCGCTGCGCCATCCGCTGGTGTTCTATTTCGGCCATACCGCGACTTTCTATATTAATAAGCTGGTAGCGGCCGGCCTGCTCGACAACCGCGTGGACGACCATATCGAAGCGATGATGGCTATCGGCGTGGATGAGATGAGCTGGGACGATCTGGACGCAACCCACTACGCGTGGCCGACGCTTGCCGAGCTGCGCGACTATCGCGGCAAGGTGCGTCATCTTGTCGAAAGCGTCATTAAAGAGATGCCGTTGACGCTGCCGATCGGCTGGGACAGCCCGGCCTGGGTGATCCTGATGGGGATCGAGCATGAACGGATCCATCTGGAAACCTCCAGCGTGCTGATCCGCCAGCTGCCGCTCGCCTGGGTTAAACCGCAGCCGTACTGGCCAGCCTGTCCCGACGCCCGTCACGATCGCCACGCCGTGCCGCAGAACAGACTGATAGCCGTTGCCGGCGCACGCGTCACGCAGGGGAAAACCGACGATACCTACGGCTGGGATAATGAATACGGCACGCTGTCCACCGAGGTGAAGCCTTTTGAAGCCAGCCAGATGCTGGCAAGCAACGCGGAGTTTTTTGCATTTATCACGGCGGGCGGCTATCGGGACGATCGCTGGTGGGATGAGGAAGGTCTGGGCTGGCGCAATTTCGCGCAGGCAACCATGCCGACTTTCTGGGTGGGATCGCCTGAGGAACCTGACCAGTTACGGCTGCGTTTGATGACTGAAGAAGTCGCGATGCCGTGGGACTGGCCGGTCGAAGTCAATCAGCTGGAGGCGGCCGCCTTTTGCCGCTGGAAAGCCGATAAAACCGGCAAGTCCGTTCAGCTCCCCAGCGAGGCCGAATGGCTGCTGCTGCGTGAGCAGGTTGAAGGCGATCGCTGGCTGCAGGCGCCGGGCAACCTGAATCTGGCCTGGTGGGCTTCTTCCTGTCCGGTCGATCGCTTTGCCCAGGGCGAATTCTTTGACGTGGTGGGGAACGTCTGGCAGTGGACGACCACGCCGATAAACGGGCTGGAAGGTTTTAAAGTCCATCCGCTTTATGACGACTTTTCGACGCCGACCTTCGACGGCAAACATGCGCTAATCAAAGGCGGCAGCTGGATTTCCACCGGCAACGAAGCGATTAAATCTTCCCGCTATGCGTTCCGCCGCCACTTTTTCCAGCACGCGGGCTTTCGCTACGTCGTGTCCAACCATCAGGAAAAGAAAATGCTGAATCCGTATGAAACCGACAGCATGGTGTCGCAATACCTGGACTTCCAGTACGGGCCGGGCTACTTCGGTACAGAAAACTATGCGAAGGCGCTGGTGGATATCGCCTGTCGCATGACCGACAAACGAGGCCGCGCGCTGGATATCGGCTGCGCCACCGGTCGCGCCAGCTTTGAGCTGGCCCGCTATTTTGAGCAAGTGGTGGGGATGGATTACTCCGCGCGCTTTATCGACGTGGCGCTCCAGCTGACCAGCGGCGAGGATTTCCGTTATGTGACCCAGGAAGAGGGCGACCTGGTGGAGTATCACCAGGTGCGGCTGAAAGATTTCGGCCTCGCCGCAGAGCAGGCCAGCCGCATTCAGTTTATGCAGGGCGACGCCTGCAACCTGAAGCCGCAAAAGGCGGGTTACGACCTGGTGCTGGCCGCTAACCTGATCGACAGGCTGCGTCAGCCGAAGCGCTTTTTGCAGGACGTCACGAGGATGATCAATACCGGCGGCGTATTGATGCTGTCGTCGCCGTACACCTGGCTGGAAGAGTACACGCCAAAAGAGAACTGGCTGGGCGGCATCCGCGAAAACGGCGAGGCGCTGACCACCTACCAGGCGTTGCAGCGTTTGCTGGCGGCAGATTTCGAAGAGATCGCCGCGCCGCAGGACGTGCCGTTTGTGATCCGCGAAACGGCGCGTAAATATCAGCATTCCGTCGCCCAGCTAACCGTCTGGCGCAAGCGCTAACATCAGATAACCCTCTGGCTATGACCAGGCGGTTGTGTTTTCCTTATAGCGGGTAACGTAAGTTATCCGCTATTTTATTGCCTGCATTTTCACTTTCCTGCACATTATTCCCTGACAAATTATCAAATCCTTAATGACGGAGCCTTTATGCCCGATAATCTGCAACCCGACGATCTCGATCGCGGCATCCTCAATGCGCTGTTGGCCAACGCACGTACCGCCTATGCCGAGCTGGCCAAGCAGTTCAACGTCAGCCCCGGCACTATCCACGTCCGGGTAGAGAAGATGAAGCAGGCAGGCATCATTAAAGGCACGCGGGTGGAAATCGATCCTCGCCAGCTTGGCTATGACGTGTGCTGCTTTATTGGCATCATTTTAAAAAGCGCCAGAGACTATCCGGCCGCGCTGGCGAAGCTGGACGCGCTTGATGAAGTGGTGGAGGCCTGGTACACCACCGGGCACTACAGCATCTTTATTAAGGTGATGTGCCGATCTATCGACGCGCTGCAACAGGTGCTGATCAACAAGATCCAGACCATTGACGAGATCCAGTCCACCGAGACGTTAATTTCCCTGCAAAACCCGATCATGCGGACGATCAAGCCCTGATCTGTGCACAATATTATCCACAAAAGATCGGCGCCTCATTTTTGTTGAAATATCTTATATCGGGTCAGGAACGTTCCCATCCGTCCGGCACGTGGCGCTCGCGGCGTGCTTTCACTTATTTGCCCGCGAAACAAAAGCAGCAGGTAAGCCCGCTCCTGCATTTATTAACCTTACTTACCCACAGGTAGATCCCAGACTGATCACAGCGTACAATAGCCGCCTTTAGCAAACAGGGATCTCACATGGCGGACGTAACCTTAATCACTGGCAGCACCCTGGGCAGTGCGGAATATGTTGCCGAACTTCTGGCCGAGAAGCTGGAAGAAGCGGGCTTTTCTACCGAATTACTGCACGGGCCAGAGCTGAACGAGCTTTCGACAGCAGGAACGTGGCTGGTAGTGACCTCTACCCATGGAGCCGGCGATCTGCCCGATAACCTGCAGCCGCTGTTTGATGAAATAGAAGAGAAGCGTCCGGATCTGAGCCAGCTGCGCTACGGCGCCGTAGGTATCGGCAACCGTGAATACGATCTTTTCTGCGGTGCGATCGATAAAATGGACAAATTATTGACGGCATGTGGTGCACAGCGCATCGGCGACCGTCTGGATATTGACGTGCTCGAACATGAGATCCCCGAAGATCCCGCCGAGGTGTGGATCGAGAGCTGGAAAACGCTGATCGGCTGACGATCGGGCGTCGGATCGCAGCAATTTGTGCGATCGACGCCTGAAAAACAGGCGAAGTTTTGTAAATTTCTCCCCGATTTGCCTATTTAAATAGCGATCAACTGTGGATAACTATGCTGATCCAGCGGTAATAACCGGTGGTTATCCAAAGAACAACCGTACGGTCGGATCGAGCCTGTGCATAACATGCCTTTTTGATCCCAGCTTATACGCCGCAGGATCACCGATCTTTCACAGCAAACGATCCCGCTTAAGCTGATGATCCTGGAAAGGAAAAAAGGCTTATCCACAGAGATCGTCGATCCTAATAGAAGATCCAGTAAAGAGATCTCTAAATAAAAAAGATCTTCTTTTTAATACGTGTCTGGCCCTGCGCTTTCACCTTCGGCCAAAGTTGAGTAGAATTCACGCCCCGGGCATCCCCCACTCTTTTAAATCGCACAACCGCGAGGTTCAGTACCATGTTTTATCCAGATCCTTTTGACGTCATCGTGATCGGTGGTGGTCATGCGGGCACGGAAGCCGCTATGGCGGCAGCCCGGATGGGTCAGCAAACCCTGCTTTTAACGCATAACATTGATACGCTTGGACAAATGTCCTGCAATCCGGCGATCGGTGGCATCGGAAAAGGACATCTGGTTAAAGAAGTGGACGCGCTGGGCGGCCTGATGGCACACGCTATTGACCAGGCCGGTATCCAGTTCAGGATACTAAACGCCAGCAAAGGGCCCGCCGTCAGGGCTACCCGTGCTCAGGCGGATCGCGTGCTCTATCGTCAGGCCGTACGCACCGCGCTGGAGAACCAGCCGAACCTGATGATCTTCCAGCAGGCGGTTGACGATCTGATTGTGGAAAACGATCGCGTCGTTGGCGCTGTGACCCAGATGGGGCTCAAATTCCGCGCCAAAGCGGTTGTGCTGACCGTAGGCACCTTCCTGGACGGTAAGATCCACATCGGGCTGGATAACTACAGCGGCGGCCGTGCTGGCGATCCGCCTTCGATCCCGCTGGCTCGTCGCCTGCGTGAACTGCCTTTGCGCGTCAGCCGTCTGAAAACCGGTACGCCACCGCGTATCGATGCGCGCACGATTGATTTCAGCGTGCTGGCTCCGCAGCATGGCGATACGCCGCTGCCGGTCTTCTCGTTTATGGGCAACGTGGCGCAGCACCCACAGCAGGTGCCTTGCTACATCACCTATACCAACGAGAAAACGCACGACGTCATCCGCAGCAACCTGGATCGCAGCCCAATGTACGCTGGCGTGATCGAAGGCGTTGGCCCACGCTACTGTCCTTCCATCGAAGACAAGGTGATGCGCTTTGCCGATCGCAACGCGCACCAGATCTTCCTGGAGCCGGAAGGGCTGACCAGCAATGAAATTTATCCAAACGGCATCTCCACCAGCCTGCCGTTTGATGTCCAGATGCAGATTGTTCGCTCTATGCAGGGCCTGGAAAACGCGAAGATCGTCCGTCCGGGCTATGCCATCGAATATGACTTCTTCGATCCGCGCGATCTGAAGCCAACGCTGGAAAGCAAATTTATCGAAGGTCTGTTCTTTGCCGGTCAGATCAACGGCACGACAGGCTATGAAGAAGCCGCGGCGCAAGGTTTGCTGGCTGGGCTGAATGCCGGTCGCCTCTCTGCGGACAAAGAGACCTGGGCGCCGCGTCGCGATCAGGCCTATCTGGGCGTGCTGGTTGACGATCTCTGCACGCTGGGCACCAAAGAGCCGTACCGCATGTTCACCTCCAGGGCGGAATACCGTCTGATGCTGCGTGAAGACAACGCCGATCTGCGTCTGACCGCCGAAGGCCGCGAGCTGGGTCTGGTAGACGATGCCCGCTGGGCGCGCTTTAACGAGAAGCTGGAGAGCATTGAGCAGGAGCGTCAGCGTCTGCGCGACATCTGGGTGCATCCTAAATCTGAAGCCGTGGATGAAGTGAATGGCGTACTGAGCGCCGCGCTGACCAAAGAAGCCAACGGCGAAGATCTGCTGCGTCGTCCAGAGATGACCTATCAGCAGCTGATGACGCTCAGCACCTTTGCGCCCGCCTTAAGCGACGCTCAGGCCGCCGAGCAGGTTGAAATTCAGGTGAAATACGAAGGCTATATCGCCCGCCAGCAGGAAGAGATCGATCGCCAGCTGCGCAACGAGAACACGCTGCTGCCGGTGGAGCTGGATTACCGTCAGGTCAGCGGCCTCTCTAACGAGGCGATCGCCAAGCTGAACGATCACAAGCCGGGATCGATAGGTCAGGCTTCGCGTATTTCAGGGATCACGCCTGCGGCTATTTCCATTCTTCTGATCTACCTGAAAAAACAGGGGCTGCTGCGCAAAAGCGCCTGATGCTTCGCGGGGCGGCTACGGTCGCCCCTTTAACTGATTTGGATGTAATCGTGATTAATAAACTTTCCGCGCTGCTGAAAGCCGCCAATATTTCCCTGACCGATCGACAAAAAGAGCAGCTGACAGGCTATGTTGAGCTGCTGCATAAATGGAACAAGGCTTATAACCTGACGTCGGTGCGTGACCCGCAGCAGATGCTGGTACGGCATATCATGGACAGCATCGTGGTTGAGCCTTATCTGGAAGGAAGCCGTTTTATCGATGTGGGCACGGGACCAGGGCTGCCGGGCGTACCGCTCGCTATCGTCCGTCCTGAAGCGCACTTCACGCTGCTGGATAGCCTGGGCAAACGCATACGCTTTCTTAAGCAGGTACAGCATGAACTGAAACTGGAAAATATCGATCCGGTACAGAGCAGGGTAGAGGTGTTTCCTGCCGAGCCGCCTTTTGATGGCGTGATCAGTCGGGCCTTCGCTTCTCTGAACGATATGCTGAGCTGGTGCCATCATCTGCCTGGCGAAAAAGGGCGATTTTATGCGCTGAAAGGCGTCGTGCCGCAGGATGAGATCGACGCGCTGCCGGCAGGTTTTACCCATCACAAGACGGTGAAGCTTCTCGTTCCTGAACTGGAAGGCGAACGTCACCTGGTGGTAATTAATCCGCAAAATCTGGCAGCAAGCAGCGCTGATTGAACGTGATTTGCCTGAAAATAACGCTGAAAAGCCGAATTTTTTACCGTATTATCGCCTGATTATTCAGCAAAGCGGCTGAACGGCACAGGCTTACCAAACCCGATTTTAGTTAAGTCAGCCCTGCAGGGCAGGGGAGAGGAAGGCGCAGGTAACGCGAAAGGTTAAAAAGCCCGACGAAAATTTAGCCTTTCGGGCGATACGCGGTGATTTTTTTTCAGGTGGGAATGTTTCAGTAAGGTTAAAATGACGCGCAGAAATTATCGTTCACACCTGGTTACATTTAACGTTAATTTCACAAAGTGTTATCAAGGATATTACCTCGTCGGGACGAGATCCGCCTTTTTCAGCGCGAAGTGAAAAATAATGTGGTGATATTTATTTTGCTTGCCTGGCGGATTAGCCTGAAATTTTGGCTGCAATGACTGTCAATTAACACTTTTAATCCGGCTGGCAGGCTGGTTTTACGGTAAAAAATAGTAAGTAGTTGAATGTTATTGATATAATTATATTTTTCTGAGCGATATTAAGAATATTCCTTAACGGAATGCGGATAAAATATTACTGAATTGTGATCTTCCGCACGCTTTATGAGCGATATTTGGCCTTTATCGTATGCATTTTCCGCCTGTCGGCCATTCCTGACAGTTTTGAAAAAGCGCGCCCGCGAAAGAAATTTAAATAATTGTTCACCATTTCGCTACTTATCCATTGAAATCGCAGGGGCGCGCCGTATAATTTGCTCGTTTTTTGCTGCTTGACTCAAAGCGGCAAAGGCAGTTTTATACGACACGCGACATACCCCCGACGGGGCAGGAGAGTTTCAGCGTCATGTCAGTGTCCCTTTACAGAGTGAAATTTGCCCGAACCGTGCTGCTTCTTCAGCTGGTGATTTTTGTCATAATCGGCGCGCTGTTCGCCCTGAAAGAGTTGACCTGGGGCCTGTCCGCGCTTGCGGGTGGACTGGCGGCCTGGCTACCGAACGTATTGTTTATGATTTTTGCCTGGCGTCATCAGGCAGGAGACCCGGTTAAAGGACGCGTGGCCTGGAGCTTCGCTCTGGGTGAAGTGCTGAAGGTTCTGGCAACCATTCTTCTGCTTGTCGTGGCGCTGGCGGTGTTTGGGGCGGCATTTACGCCGCTCGGACTGACCTGGTTATCGGTGCTGATTGTGCAAATCGTCGCACCGGCTGTAATTAACAACAAAGGGTAAGAGGCATCATGGCTGCAGGAGAAATCTCTACGCCGCAGGAATACATAGGTCACCACCTGAATAACCTTCAGCTGGACCTGCGTACCTTCGAGCTAGTGAATCCGCACGACGCACCGTCGTTCTGGGTATTAAATATTGACTCCATGTTTTTCTCTGTGGTGCTGGGACTGGTATTCCTGGTGCTGTTTCGCAAAGTTGCGAAATCAGCCACCAGCGGCGTTCCGGGAAAACTGCAGGCGGCGATTGAACTGGTTGTTGGCTTCGTCGACAACAACGTCCGCGACATGTACCACGGTAAAAGCAAAGTAATCGCACCGCTGGCTCTGACGATTTTCGTCTGGGTCTTCCTGATGAACTTCATGGACCTGCTGCCTATCGATCTGCTGCCGTATATCGGCGAGCACGTTCTGGGTCTGCCAGCGTTGCGTGTTGTGCCTTCAGCCGACGTGAACATCACGCTGTCTATGGCGCTGGGCGTATTTATTTTGATTCTGTTCTACAGCGTCAAGATGAAAGGCATTGGGGGCTTTACTAAAGAGCTGACATTGCAACCCTTCAATCATCCTGTCTTCATTCCGATCAACCTGATCCTTGAAGGCGTGAGCCTGCTGTCCAAACCGGTTTCTCTCGGTCTGCGACTGTTCGGCAACATGTATGCGGGTGAATTGATTTTTATCCTGATTGCCGGCCTGTTGCCGTGGTGGTCACAGTGGGTTCTGAGTGTGCCATGGGCCATTTTCCACATCCTGATCATTTCGTTACAGGCTTTCATTTTCATGGTACTGACGATTGTCTATCTGTCGATGGCATCTGAAGAACACTGATTTTTTTATCAACACTACTGCGTTTTAACTGAAACAAACTGGAGACTGTCATGGAAAACCTGAATATGGATCTGCTGTACATGGCTGCCGCTGTGATGATGGGCTTAGCGGCAATCGGTGCTGCGATCGGTATCGGCATCCTCGGAGGTAAATTCCTGGAAGGCGCCGCGCGTCAACCGGATCTGATCCCTCTGCTGCGTACGCAGTTCTTTGTTGTAATGGGTCTGGTGGATGCAATCCCAATGATCGCTGTTGGTCTGGGTCTGTATGTGATGTTCGCCGTCGCCTAACCCTGATGTTCATCGTTGGACGCGAGTTCGACGATGAACGGCTTCTGCCGGTCGTCAGACCGGAGAAAAAAGTTAACTTAACAAGAGGCATTGTGCAGTGAACTTAAACGCAACAATCCTCGGCCAGGCCATCGCGTTCATCCTGTTTGTAGTGTTCTGCATGAAGTACGTATGGCCGCCGCTGATGGCTGCTATCGAAAAGCGCCAGAAAGAAGTTGCTGACGGCCTTGCTTCCGCAGAACGTGCCAAAAAAGATTTGGATCTCGCGCAGGCTGATGCGTCCGACCAGCTGAAAAAAGCGAAAGAAGAAGCTCAGGTTATCATCGAACAGGCTAACAAACGTCGTTCGCAGATCCTGGACGAAGCGAAAGCCGAAGCTGAGCAGGAACGTAACAAGATCGTCACCCAGGCGCAGGCTGAAATTGACGCCGAACGCAAACGTGCACGTGAAGAGTTGCGTAAGCAGGTCGCGATGCTGGCTATCGCCGGCGCCGAGAAAATCATTGAACGTTCCGTGGATGAAGCTGCTAACAGCGACATCGTTGATAAACTGGTCGCTGAACTGTAAGGAGGAAGGGGCTGATGTCTGAATTTACTACTGTAGCTCGCCCCTACGCCAAAGCAGCTTTTGACTTTGCTGTTGAGCATCAGAATGTCGATCGCTGGCAGCAGATGCTGGCGTTCGCTACCGAAGTAGCCAGCAATGAACAAGTGGCAGAACTCCTTTCCGGCGCATTAGCGCCGGAAGCGTTGTCTGCACGGTTCATCGCTATCTGTGGTGATCAACTCGATGAAGCCGGCCAGAACCTGATTAAGGTCATGGCTGAGAACAAACGTTTACCAGCGCTTCCCGATGTACTGGCTCAGTTTATCCAGCTACGCGCCGCATACGATGCGACCGCGGACGTTGAGGTGATCTCTTCCACTACACTGAGTGACGAACAGCTGACCAAAATCAGCGCCGCTATGGAAAAACGTCTGTCACGCAAAGTTAAGCTGAATTGCAAAATTGATAAGTCTGTAATGGCAGGTGTAATCATCCGTGCGGGTGATATGGTCATTGATGGCAGCGTACGCGGCCGTCTTGAGCGCCTTGCAGACGACTTGCAGTCTTAAGGGGACTGGAGCATATGCAACTGAATTCCACCGAAATCAGCGAACTGATCAAGCAGCGCATTGCTCAGTTCAATGTCGTGAGCGAAGCTCACAATGAAGGTACTATCGTTTCCGTCAGCGACGGCATCATCCGCGTAAACGGCCTGGCCGATGTTATGCAGGGTGAGATGATCGCACTGCCGGGCAACCGCTTCGCTATCGCACTGAACCTGGAGCGCGACTCCGTAGGTGCCGTAGTAATGGGCCCATACGCTGACCTCGCCGAAGGCATGAAGGTTAAGTGTACCGGTCGTATCCTGGAAGTTCCGGTAGGCCGTGGCCTGCTGGGTCGTGTGGTGAACACCCTGGGTGCACCTATCGATGGCAAAGGCGCCATTGATAACGACGGCTTCTCGCCAATCGAAGTGATTGCGCCAGGCGTTATCGACCGTCAGTCGGTCGACCAGCCTGTACAGACTGGTTATAAGTCTGTGGATGCGATGATCCCAATCGGCCGTGGCCAGCGTGAGCTGATCATCGGCGACCGTCAGACCGGTAAAACCGCGATGGCGATCGATGCGATCATCAACCAGCGCGATTCCGGCATCAAGTGCGTGTACGTGGCTATCGGCCAGAAGGCTTCTACCATCGCTAACGTGGTACGTAAGCTGGAAGAACACAACGCGCTGGCTAACACTATCGTGGTTGTGGCTACCGCTTCCGAGTCTGCTGCGCTGCAGTACCTGGCACCGTATGCAGGTTGCGCCATGGGCGAATACTTCCGTGACCGCGGTGAAGACGCGCTGATCGTATATGATGACCTGTCCAAGCAGGCCGTTGCATACCGTCAGGTTTCTCTGCTGCTGCGCCGTCCACCAGGTCGTGAAGCTTTCCCTGGCGACGTGTTCTACCTCCACTCCCGTCTGCTGGAACGTGCTTCCCGCGTGAGCGCCGACTACGTTGAGCGCTTCACTAACGGTGCAGTAAAAGGTAAAACCGGTTCTCTGACCGCGCTGCCGATCATCGAAACTCAGGCTGGCGACGTTTCCGCGTTCGTTCCGACCAACGTAATCTCGATTACCGATGGTCAGATCTTCCTGGAAACTAACCTGTTCAACTCCGGTATTCGTCCGGCAGTTAACCCAGGGATCTCCGTATCCCGTGTGGGTGGCGCTGCGCAGACCAAGATCATCAAGAAACTGTCCGGTGGTATTCGTACCGCGCTGGCGCAGTATCGTGAACTGGCAGCGTTCTCTCAGTTCGCTTCCGATCTGGACGAAGCAACCCGTAAACAGCTGAGCCACGGTCAGAAAGTGACCGAGCTGCTGAAACAGAAACAGTATGCGCCGATGTCCGTAGCGCAGCAGGGTCTGGTGCTGTTTGCCGCCGAGCGTGGCTTCCTGAACGACGTTGAGCTGGCGAAAATCGGCAGCTTCGAAGCAGCGCTTCTGGCTTATGCAGATCGCGACCACAGCGAGCTGATGGCGGAAATCAACCAGGCTGGTAACTACAACAACGATATCGAAGCGAAGCTGAAAGCTCTGCTCGAAACGTTCAAGAAAACCCAGTCCTGGTAATGTCTGGCGGCTTGTCCCTTCCGGGGCAGGCCGCAAGGCTTTGAGGAGAAGCTTATGGCCGGCGCAAAAGAGATACGTAGTAAGATCGGAAGCGTTCAAAATACGCAAAAGATCACCAAAGCGATGGAAATGGTCGCCGCCTCCAAAATGCGTAAATCGCAGGAACGCATGGCGGCCAGCCGTCCTTATGCAGAGACCATGCGCAAAGTGATTGGTCACATTGCGTTAGGCAATCTGGAATACAAGCACCCTTACCTGGAGGAGCGCGACGTTAAGCGCGTCGGCTACCTGGTCGTGTCTACCGACCGCGGGCTTTGTGGTGGTTTGAACATTAACCTGTTCAAAAGAGTGCTGGCTGATATGAAAGGCTGGGCGGATAAAGGCGTCGAGAGCGATCTGGCGATTATCGGCTCTAAAGGTGTTTCATTTTTCGGCGCTGTCGGCGGCAACGTGGTTGCTCAGGTGACGGGCATGGGCGACAAGCCTTCCCTGTCCGATCTGATCGGCCCGGTAAAAGTCATGCTGCAGGCTTACGACGAAGGTCGTATCGACAAGCTCTATGTTGTCAGCAACAAATTTATCAACACCATGTCCCAGTCACCGCAAATCATCCAGCTGCTGCCGTTACCGCCAGCAGATCCGGAAGAAGGCGTAGTGAAGAAGAGTACCTGGGATTATCTGTATGAACCGGATCCGAAAGCGCTGCTGGACACGTTACTGCGTCGCTACGTCGAGTCTCAGGTTTACCAGGGTGTTGTAGAAAACCTGGCCAGCGAGCAGGCCGCGCGTATGGTGGCGATGAAAGCTGCGACCGACAACGGCGGAAACCTGATCAAAGAGCTGCAGTTGGTATACAACAAAGCTCGTCAGGCCAGCATCACCCAGGAACTTACCGAGATTGTCGGTGGAGCCTCCGCGGTTTAACCAGGTTTAATGAATTAGGTAGAGGATTCAAGATGGCTACTGGAAAAATTGTCCAGGTAATCGGCGCCGTTGTTGACGTCGAATTTCCTCAGGACGCAGTACCACAAGTGTACAGCGCGCTTGAGACTAAAAATGGTGATACCCGTCTGGTGCTGGAAGTACAGCAGCAGCTGGGTGGTGGCGTGGTTCGCGCCATCGCAATGGGTTCTTCCGACGGCCTGAAGCGCGGTCTGGAAGTCGCTGACCTTGCGCACCCAATCGAAGTACCGGTAGGTACCGCAACGCTTGGCCGTATCATGAACGTGCTGGGCGAGCCAATCGACATGAAAGGCGACATCGGCGAAGAAGAGCGTTGGGCGATCCACCGTTCTGCACCTTCATACGAAGACCAGTCCAACTCTCAGGAGCTGCTGGAAACCGGTATCAAGGTAATCGACCTGATGTGTCCGTTCGCGAAGGGCGGTAAAGTTGGTCTGTTCGGCGGCGCGGGTGTAGGTAAAACCGTAAACATGATGGAGCTGATCCGTAACATTGCGGCTGAGCACTCAGGTTTCTCCGTATTTGCCGGCGTGGGCGAGCGTACCCGTGAGGGTAACGACTTCTATCACGAGATGACCGACTCCAACGTTATCGACAAAGTATCTCTGGTCTACGGCCAGATGAACGAGCCACCAGGAAACCGTCTGCGCGTTGCCCTGACTGGCCTGACCATGGCGGAAAAATTCCGTGATGAAGGTCGTGACGTACTGCTGTTCATCGATAACATCTACCGTTACACCCTGGCCGGTACCGAAGTGTCCGCGCTGCTGGGTCGTATGCCATCAGCGGTAGGCTACCAGCCAACGCTGGCGGAAGAGATGGGCGTTCTGCAGGAACGTATCACCTCAACCAAAACCGGTTCTATCACCTCCGTACAGGCCGTTTACGTGCCTGCGGATGACTTGACTGACCCATCGCCAGCCACCACCTTTGCTCACTTAGACGCAACCGTGGTACTGAGCCGTCAGATCGCGTCTCTGGGTATCTACCCGGCGGTTGATCCACTGGATTCTACCAGCCGTCAGCTGGATCCGCTGGTTGTTGGTCAGGAACACTACGACGTGGCTCGTGGCGTGCAGTCTCTGCTGCAGCGTTACCAGGAACTGAAAGACATCATCGCTATCCTCGGGATGGACGAGCTGTCTGAAGACGACAAGCTGGTTGTTGCTCGCTCTCGTAAGATGCAGCGCTTCCTGTCTCAGCCGTTCTTCGTGGCAGAAGTCTTCACCGGTTCTCCGGGCAAGTATGTGTCGCTGAAAGATACCATCCGTGGCTTTAAAGGCATCATGGACGGTGAATTCGACCATCTGCCAGAGCAGGCTTTCTACATGGTTGGTTCCATCGAAGAAGCCGTGGAAAAAGCGAAGAAACTGTAATAACGGTTTCCCGGGAGGTTAATTATGGCTATGACTTTTCACCTGGACGTGGTCAGTGCAGAACAGCAGATGTTCTCCGGCACTGTGCAGCGTATTCAGGTGTCAGGTAGCGAAGGCGAGCTGGGGATCCATCCTGGCCACGCCCCGCTGCTGACCGCCATTAAACCTGGTATGGTTCGCATCGTTAAAGAACAGGGCGACGAAGAGTATATCTATCTCTCCGGCGGCATGTTGGAAGTACAGCCAGGCGCGGCTACCGTGCTGGCTGATACGGCGATCCGCGGCACCGACCTCGACGAGGCCCGCGCGATGGAAGCGAAACGCAAAGCCGAGGAGCACATGAGTGGCTCTCACGGCGATGTGGACTTTGCTGCCGCGTCGGCTGAACTGGCTAAAGCGATCGCCAAACTGCGCGTGATCGAGTTGACCAAAAAAGCGATGTAATTCAGGTTTAAGCAGAAAGGCCAGACAGGAAACTGCCTGGCCTTTTTTTATTGTCGAAGGGGCGGCACAGGGCGCGCTGCAGGAAATCCCGATCGGATAAAACACTATATTTAATGTTGTAATTAAACTGAGCGTTAAACGTTCAGCTACGCCAGAAGAAAAAGCAAAGCGTGCACAACGCCATAACGGTGGCGATGATAGTAAGCGCTGAACAGATAAGGCATTCCGTCTTGCTGCTGCCAGCGTCCGCCATCACAGGTTCCTGCACTGCTTTCTTTTTCTCCGGAATATAGATATAGCCTTTGCCCGGTATCGTTTTAATACAGTTTCTGAGGTTCACCGCAGCTAAATCGCGGCGTATTTTATAAACCAGCTGAGTCAGGTTGGCGTCATCGATAGTCGCAGCCCGGCTTTCCCAGATTGCCGTAATCAAATGGCTTTTTGTCAGCTCTTTTTCCGGGTTGCGAAGGAAATAGCTCAGCAATCGTTTCTCTTTTTCGCTGATGGTTAATGTAATGTTGCCATTGATCAGATGATTTCTCTCCTCTGAGAGATAAATATTGTTACCAAGATAAATTTCTTCGTTCATGACTGTGACCTGTTAAGTGGGGAAACCAGTAATAGATTAAAAAAAACAGCGATGGTAAAAGGCTTTGTATAGCCTCTGCAAATCCTTATTAATGTTTGCTTTAATATTCTTTTTATTTTTTAGCAGATATCGCTCTGCTTAACTGCTTCGCTCTGTTGGTGGCAGGAATATACCAGCAGAAAAGATAAAGACGGGTTGTAATTATTAGCACAGGCATTGCAGAAAGTGCACGCCAGAAGGCGGTAATCCGCGCCGGTCAAGGGTCTGTAGCGGTTTTGCCGCGCGCAATGTTAAGCGAGGTTCTAATTATTGTTTATCCGTCATTGATAAAAGAGAACAGAGTCTTGTTATTCGAAGGTCGTTTATCCGGTCTGGGGTTATTTATCCTGCCTGTCCCCAGACTCACGCACGCAGTCTGGCCGATAGCTGGCTTATTAATGTTATTTCGGGGCGGGCAGGAGTGAGCTGATAATTATTCTTTATTTGTAACTGGTATGCTTTTCCGTATCGGGTAAAAGTTTGTCGGCCAGCTTAATCGATGGCGCTGAGTACACTAACTTTTATCATATAAGGATTTGCAATGAGCAAGTTGATTCAACAAGACATTCTTACAGAACAGTCTTATGCCGCAGATGGATTTAACCCGGTAACGAACACTTCAGAATTTAGTTACACTTCAGGTCGCGTAGCAAAACGTGTATACAACAAATATAACACCGCCAATAAACCTAAAATCTTTGGCTATTACACTGACTGGGCGCATTACGATCAGCGTCAGGTTGATAATAATGGCAACATTCTTAAAGCCAATCGCGGCCGTGGGATTGATATCACTAAGTTAGACCCAACCGCCTACGATAAAATCATTTTTGGTTTTACCGGTATCGTCGGTGATAAAGGCGCTAATAAAGAAAAAATCGATCAGGCTGCGGCCTGGACCGGCAAGAAAGCCAACGAAATGACCATCCTGGATCCGTGGGCCGATTGCCAGTCTTATATCAACTGCGGCTTCAGCGGCTGGAAAGCATTTGGTTTTGGCCCGGGCACCACCTATCCGTCCGATGGCGAAGGCGACTGTTTCTATCAGGATCACCCTAACCTGCAGGGCGTGCTGGGCGCGATGCGTAAATTGCAGATTGATGCAAAAGCTCAGGGTCACGATCTGGCGCTTTCCTTCAGCCTCGGCGGCTGGACGATGAGCGAAGCCTTCCACGAGCTGGCGAAAAGCCAGAGCGCGATTGATACGCTGGTAGCCAGCATTATCTGGTTCTTCGACCGCTTCCCGATGTTTTCTGAAATCGATATCGACTGGGAATATCCAAATGCTGCAGGCGCGGGTAACCCACACGGCCCGGAAGATGGTGAGAACTACGTGGCGCTGATCTCCAGCCTGCGTAAGGCGCTTGATGCTAACAGCATGAAACACGTGAAAATCAGTATCGCGTCTTCCGCTAACGTGGATGTGTTGCAGCATTCTAATATCAAAGGCCTGCTGGAAGTGGGTTTGTACGGCATCAACCTGATGACCTATGACTTCTTCGGTACGCCGTGGGCGGACGGCCTGGCCCATCACGCCAACCTGTATAAAACCAAAAACAGCACCTACAGTCTGGAAGAAGCGGTTGAGTATCTGCTGAACCTGGGTGTGGATCCTGAAGCCATCAACATCGGTTATGCAGGCTATTCACGTAGCGCCAAGGGCGGCAACATTGAATCCTTCTCTCCGCTGAAGGGTTCTTACGATGGTAGCGGTACTACCGTGGGGACTTTTGAGTCCGGCTGTGTTGAATACTATGACATTATCAACAACTACCTGGATCTGGAAAACCAGTCTGGCCGTAACGGTTACAACGTGTATACCGATGACGACGCCTGCGCAGATTATCTGTACAGCCCGACGTCTAAAGTTTTCCACTCTATCGATACGCCACGTACCGTACGTGAAAAAGCGCGTTATGTGATCGAAAAAGGCCTGGGCGGTCTGTTCACCTGGACTATCGATAACGATAACGGCCTGCTGGTTAACGCCGGTCGTGAAGGTATGGGCTGCCCGATTGTGCAGCAGAATATCGATATGTCCCCTTTCTACTTCAAAGGGATCAATATCAACGGTGAAAACCCGATTGACCCTGTAGACCCTGTAGACCCTGTAGACCCAATTGACCCGGTAGACCCGGTAGACCCGGTAGACCCGGTAGACCCGGTAGACCCGGTAGACCCGGTAGACCCGGTAGACCCGGTAGACCCGGTAGACCCGGTAGACCCGGTAGACCCGGTAGACCCAATCGATCCAGTTGACCCGGAAGATAACACCGCGCCAACTGCTGTTATCACTATGAAAGCGCTGGGCGGCAGCACGCTGGTCTTCTCTGCGGATAAATCCGTTAAAGCCGCCAGCTACAAATGGTCAGGCAGCGGTAACGTGCAGATCGTTTCTCCGCAGGCCAGCGAAACGAAAGTTGCGCTGCCGGCTGTTACCTCTGAAAAGGTGGTAGAGCTGCTGCTGACCGTCACCGCGGCCAATAGCAAAACCGATATGGCCTCTTACAAAGTGGTTATCGTGCCTGCATCCGAAGTTACTCCGGATGAGCCAGTGGTGCCGGATGTGCCTGCTGAATATCCCCTGTGGAGTGCAACCGCAGTCTACGTGGAAGGCAGTAAAGTGACGCATAAAGGCGTTAACTTTATCGGTAAATTCTGGTCACAGGGCTCTGAACCTGGTCTGGAAGAAACTACCGGCCAGTTCGGTAAACCATGGGATTACCTTCGTTAATTTGAAATAAATAATGCTCCTTCGGGAGCATTATTTCCCGTCTGCCAGAGTGAAAAAAATGAATATTTCAGAGAGGGGCATTGATTTTATCAAGGCTCAGGAAAAACTTCGTTTAACCGCAGAGAAGAATGACGCGGGCATCTGGACGCTGGGCTATGGCCATGCGGAAAGCGTCCGTGAAGGCGACAGCGTTACGCCTGAACAGGCGGAGGTGCTGCTTGTCAGCGACCTGAACAAATGCGCCGAACTCTTGCGGCAGAAAGTTGAAGTGCCCGTCACGCAGGATCAGTTTGACGCGCTCTGCTCCATTCTGCACAGCGTCGGCGCCGGGCAGCAGGGCGTAAAAGCTGGCCTGATCGAGCTAAAAAGCGGTCAGCCTTCCACGCTGCTGATGTTTTTAAACCAGGGCTGCTATGCCGCCGCCGCCGAACAGTTCGGCTCGTGGATTTACGCCGGAAATGGCGTGGTTAAAACGTTAATTACTCGCAGGGAACGCGAAAAAAATCTTTTTCTTCGCCATAAATAGCCATGGTCTTTGCCGATCGCTATTTATCTTTCTGAGGTATTACCGTGTTATATAATGATGAAACTATGTTGCTGATGAAGTTTTTAAGTGAACATCATCTTTTGGATGCCATGATAGTTGCCAGCGCCGGAGGAGTGGTTAATTACTTTATCCACGGCGAGCTGATAAAAGAAAATAAAGGGAAACTGAGCTTTTTCCTGAAACACATATTTATTTCAATGTTTACTGGCTTTGTGGTTGGCTTACTCTGTATTGATTTCAACATGACTACGTCCCAAACGCTTTTTTTCTCTGCTATCGCCGGCACCAGCGGCAGCGAAGTCGTGGTCGTGCTGCAGCAAAAAATCTCTGAATGGTTAAAGAGCAAAACCGTTTGATCGACAGCGGTGGAAAGTCATAGACGACTCTATTTTGGTGGTATCATGCTCCGGCTGAGGGACGCATACCGGCTTTTCCCGGCGTGGTGCCCTTGTTCGGCCCGGCGGAAAGTATTGTTGAAGGGTAAAAGAAGTAGTATTTTTCCCGCAATCCAGCTTTACTTTTCGCCAGGAAAGCGATTTCAACATCAAGCAGGATGTCTATGTCAAACAGCGCGCTGAGCGTGGTGATCCTTGCCGCAGGCAAGGGAACCCGTATGTACTCCGATCTTCCCAAAGTTCTTCATCTTTTGGCCGGTAAGCCAATGGTACAACACGTCATTGACGCCGCGCAGGGCGTGGGCGCTGATAAAGTCCATCTGGTTTACGGACACGGCGGCGAACGCTTACAGTCGACCTTGCAGGATCCCTCGCTGAACTGGGTATTGCAGGCCGAGCAGCTGGGCACCGGTCACGCTATGCAGCAGGCCGCGCCCTGGTTTGCCGATGACGAAGATATCCTGATGCTGTACGGCGACGTGCCGTTGATTTCTATCGAAACGCTACAGCGACTGCGCCAGGCAAAACCGCAGGGCGGCATCGCGCTGCTAACGGTCATCCTTGATAATCCCACCGGCTATGGTCGCATCCTCCGTGAGCAGGGCCAGGTCGTGGGCATCGTAGAGCAGAAAGACGCCACGCCGGAACAGCTGGCGATCCGCGAAATCAATACCGGTATTCTGCTGGCCAACGGCGGCGACCTGAAGCGCTGGCTGAGCAAGCTCACCAATGACAACGCTCAGGGCGAATATTACATCACGGATATTATCGCGCTGGCTCATCAGGAAGGCCGGGTGACGGAAACGACGCAGCCTTTGCACAGTTCGGAAACCGACGGCGTTAACAACCGGCTACAGCTGGCGACGCTGGAACGCGTCTGGCAGGCACAGCAGGCGGAAAAACTGCTGCTGGCGGGCGTGATGCTGAAAGATCCGGCGCGTTTCGACCTGCGGGGCGAGCTTAAACATGGCCGCGACGTAGAAATAGACACCAACGTGATTATCGAAGGTAAGGTGCAGCTCGGCAACCGCGTGAAAATCGGTAGCGGCTGCGTGCTGAAAAACTGCGTGATTGGCGACGACTGCGAAATCAGTCCTTACAGCGTGCTGGAAAACGCCGAGCTGGCGGCAGACTGCACCGTCGGCCCGTTCGCCCGGCTTCGTCCCGGCAGCTCGCTTGCCGCTGGCGCACACGTCGGCAACTTTGTCGAAATGAAAAAGGCGACGCTGGGCAAAGGCTCTAAAGCCGGTCACCTGAGCTACCTGGGCGATGCTTCGATCGGCGCTAACGTCAATATCGGCGCGGGCACCATCACCTGTAATTACGATGGCGTGAACAAATCGCTGACGATCATCGGCGACGATGTCTTTGTCGGCTCCGATACCCAGCTGGTGGCGCCGGTATCGGTAGCGGCGGGCACGACCATCGCCGCAGGCACCACGGTGATGAAAGATATCTCCGCGCCAGGTTTGGCCTACAATCGTAAAGAACAGAATCTGAAAACCGACTGGCAGCGTCCGGCGAAGAAAAAATAATTTTACGGGCGGCGAAGATCGCCCGATTGCAGTAAGGGGTGCATGGCACCCATATAACTCTAATCCCCACTCTCTACAAGGCTCGGGGAACCGGAACATACCGGAACAAACAGGCAGAAGACAAAGTTAATGGCAAACGCCATGACGTCAGGAAAACTACTATGTGTGGAATTGTTGGTGCAGTAGCGCAACGTGATATCGCAGAAATCCTGTTAGAAGGGTTACGCCGCCTGGAATATCGGGGCTATGACTCCGCGGGTCTGGCCGTCGTTACCGCCGAAGGGCAGATCACGCGCCTTCGTCGTTTAGGCAAGGTGCAAAAACTGGCGGAAGCGGCGGAAACCACGCCGCTGGCTGGCGGCACCGGTATCGCGCACACGCGCTGGGCAACCCACGGCGAGCCGTCGGAGGCCAATGCGCATCCTCATATCTCAGAACATATCGTTATCGTGCATAACGGCATTATCGAAAACCACGAGCCGCTGCGTGAGCGGTTAAAAGAGCTGGGCTATCGCTTTGCGTCCGAAACGGATACGGAAGTGGTCGCGCACCTGGTGCACTGGGAGCAGAAGCAGAGCGGCGGCACGCTGCGTGAAGTGGTACAGCGCGTGATCCCGCAGCTGCGCGGCGCTTACGGCATGGTCATTATGGACAGCCGCGATCCGTCCGTGCTGGTGGCCGCCCGTTCCGGCAGCCCGCTGGTGATTGGCCGTGGCGTGGGTGAAAACTTTATCGCTTCCGATCAGCTGGCGCTGCTGCCGGTGACGCGTCGCTTTATGTACCTGGAAGAAGGCGATATCGCAGAGGTTAGCCGTCGCGACGTGGTTATCTTCGATCGCCTGGGCGAGCGCGTGGAGCGTGCCGAAATCGAATCCAACGTGCAGTACGACGCGGGCGACAAAGGCCTGTATCGTCACTATATGCAGAAAGAGATTTACGAACAGCCGATGGCGATCAAAAACACCCTGACCGGGCGTTTCAGCCATGGCGAAGTGGATCTCTCCGAGCTGGGGCCAAACGCCAACGCGCTGCTGGCGCAGGTTGAGCATATTCAAATCGTGGCCTGCGGCACCTCGTACAACTCCGGCATGGTGTCCCGCTACTGGTTTGAAGCGCTGGCTAACGTGCCGTGCGACGTGGAGATCGCTTCTGAATTCCGCTATCGCAAATCGGCGGTGCGCAAAAACAGCCTGATGATCACGCTGTCGCAGTCCGGTGAAACGGCGGACACGCTGGCGGCGCTGCGCCTGTCGAAAGAGCTGGGCTATCTCGGCTCGCTGGCGATCTGCAACGTGGCCGGCTCTTCGCTGGTACGCGAATCCGATCTGGCGCTGATGACCAAAGCCGGGACGGAAATCGGCGTGGCCTCGACCAAAGCCTTCACCACGCAGCTGACCGTGCTGCTGATGCTGGTGGCAAAAATCGGCCGCCTGAAGGGTATGGACGCGCAGATCGAGCACGATATCGTGCACGGTTTGCAGGCGCTGCCGAGCCGTATCGAACAGATGCTGTCGCAGGACAAGCAGATTGAAGCGCTGGCGGAAGAGTTCTCCGATAAGCATCACGCGCTGTTCCTGGGCCGTGGCGATCAGTATCCAATAGCGATGGAAGGCGCGCTGAAGCTGAAGGAGATCTCCTATATCCACGCTGAAGCCTATGCGGCGGGTGAGCTGAAGCACGGGCCGCTGGCGCTGATCGATGCCGATATGCCGGTGATTGTGGTGGCGCCAAACAACGAGCTGCTGGAAAAACTGAAGTCGAACATCGAAGAGGTGCGCGCGCGCGGCGGCCTGCTGTACGTGTTCGCCGATCGGGATGCGGGCTTTGCCAACAGCGAAGGGATGCGTATTATCCCGCTGCCGCACGTGGAAGAGATTATCGCGCCAATCTTTTACACCGTGCCGCTACAGCTGCTCTCTTACCACGTCGCGCTGATTAAAGGCACCGACGTTGACCAGCCGCGCAATCTGGCGAAATCGGTCACGGTGGAGTAACCGACTACCGCGCCGATCCTGCAGAGGATCGGCGCGTTATCTTTGCTCTAACGCCTGGAAGTTATCAGGGGGATTCAAGCCGGTAGAAAGGATTGTTTTGTCGCTGCTTCTCTGCGAAAGACGCAATCCTAATCGGAACCGACTTTTATAATGTCGCCATTCTGGCCTAAGCGATAATTATCGCCATCGTATGCTGTGAAAGTCGTACCAAAATTCCTGCTTTTATCCACGGAAAAAACAGCATCCTTTTCGATGCAATTTATTCTTATTTTCATATCATCAAAACAAAGCCTGTCATATTTTCCTTCTTCTTTATAACCCTCACCGAAATTCCAAAAAATAACAGTAAAATAGCCAGAGGATGAGGGGTTAGGAATGTTATACTTTTCTTTCAGTGTATCTTTATTTTTTAGCCACCACTTTATTTTCCCCATATCGGTCTGCGGGAAATTCCTGACTAAAACATAGCTATGATTACCATTATCATGAACTGCGATAACTTCCACCGGACGCAGTGATAGACAAAGCCAGTAACCAGGAAATACGCAGACAGCCAGAGCGAGCAAGGCAATAAGACTCCTTTTCTTTACTCTCATTTGCGGTCTCCAGTAATTTCTATGACGGCTTCCATGTTGGTCATAAAAGGCTTAAAACCAAACTGGTTGTATCGCTGCAACACAAACCAGATACGAAAGAAGCGGAACAGGTTGAAGCTGAATTTTGATATATCGTCAACATCCAGGCCAAAGTGATCCTGGATTCTGTAATGCAGCACCGCCCGATAACTACCATCATCAACCTGTAGCGATTTGATAGTGATGTGTGTTGCCCAGGTGTCGTGGACAGTTATGCCCATACCATTAAAATTATCCTGAATGCGGTCGAATTTGGGGAGTTTTCCTTCAAGAATAGCTTTTCGCAACTCCTCTTTATCTTTTGCCGGATAACATTTATTTTTCCAGTCAATATATTTTTCAATAGCCTCACCTAACCGTAAGCGAGTGCTGTTTGGTGTGTTATCGGACAAAATATGCTCCTTCAGCGCCCTGTTCAGGCTCACACTGCTGAAAGGTGAACCTTTGCCGTGTTGCATGTGGGTAATCATCTCTTCGGCCAAATGGCGGTAAGGCCCATATACCGAGAACAAGGGGGAACGCTCCCGAAACTCATCAAACAGGATCGCCGCGCACTGCTGGCGGGTAATTTTCTCGCCAGCTCCACGGGAGCCGTAAAACATAGACTGTGGCTGATTAAACGGGGTGATTTTCGTCAGGGTATAAGGATTGGCTTTGGCAGACACATCTACCAGCCCGTAATAGGATTTTAACCGTGCTTCGGTCAGATCGCCGCAGCGCATATCACTGGCGCTGTAATCGTCCATCCGCTTTTGGGTTTTGAATAGAGTGCAGGGGAATTGCAGTCCGGCCATCGTGGCACACTCCTTGTGTTAGCGTCCGTTGCATTCTTTACAGGGGATAATACGCGGTGAAAAGCCAGAGAATAAACGCTGTGCGGCTTCCCTGTCTGAATTCGGATTTTTGGCCGTTTCGGGCAGAGAAAATAACGGATGTTCTAATCTACTCTTTGTCCGTTGACGGCACATGCTTCAGCCGGGAAGCTGAAGTGGAACATTGAAAAGGGGCGCGCGCGGCGGCCTGCTGTACGTGTTCGCCGATCGGGATGCGGGCTTTGCCAACAGCGAAGGGATGCGTATTATCCCGCTGCCGCACGTGGAAGAGATTATCGCGCCAATCTTCTACACCGTGCCGCTACAGCTGCTCTCTTACCACGTCGCGCTGATTAAAGGCACCGATGTTGACCAGCCGCGCAATCTGGCGAAATCGGTCACGGTAGAGTAACCGACTACCGCGCCGATCCTGCAGAGGATCGGCGCGTTTTTAAAGCTATTTCACTTTGTTGTTAACCTCATCCAGCGTCCTTTTCAGATCGCTGATTTGATCCTTAAGGCTCTGCACGGTGGCTTGCGTTTCCCTGTTTGCCCGGTCTTTTTCCTCTACGCTTTTTTTCAGCTCCTGGAGCTGTTTATCCAGTTTCTTCGTTTCTTCCTGCTGCTCAAGCTTTTCAAGCCTCTCCTGCTGCTGCGTTACCTTCTCCTGCAACGTCTTGTTAGCGTCAATAAGAGCTTTTATGTCACCAATCTGAAAAGAGCGGGAAAAACCTTTACTGTAATCGGAATAGGCAACCAGGTTATCTCTGTCTGACAGGTAACCATCGCCTGATAATAATGGTGGTTGCTCATTTGCCTGCGCCAGCCCAGCTGTGGCGGCCAGCAGCAGGCTGCCAATAATCACTTTTGCTGTGTATTTCATAAAAATTTCCCTTAATAACGTATTTCATTCCATAAACGAGAGCGAAAATTAATCGTCCTCCATCGCGTTTTCGGCTTTGATATTAGCCCACTCAGGGCCACTAAATATTGGATAAAAAATGAATTTTATGCAGAGAAAAGTCAGCGCAACGACTGAACGGCGCTTCCGGAAGATACACGACGTCGATTCGGAAGCCGGGTCACGCAACTGCCGCGCGCGTTGCTGGCGTAGCGAAGTAACAACAGGGCGATTGCAAAGGCGATCCACTCTTTTCTGGGATGTCTGTATAAAAGATGTTCGTCACAAAACTGTCATATTGTGTACATTTTACTGTCATCAAACTGTCCTATTTTGCCTCCAGCAGCAATCATTAATCATACTAAAACAGTATAAAGACTGACTTTATCCCCTGGAGGGAATATGACACTGATGCAAAAAAACCTGGCTCGTTTGGTGGCTGTTACGCTGTCGCTGAGCGCGGTTTCCGCTTTTGCCGCCGACAACCTGACGGGCGCGGGCGGGACTTTCCCGGCGCCGGTCTATAACAAATGGGCGGCCGAGTACAACAAAGCAACAGGCGCGCAGATTAACTACCAGGGGATCGGTTCTTCCGGCGGCGTAAAACAGATTATTGCTAAGACCGTCGACTTCGGCGCGTCCGACGCGCCGATGAAAGAAGAAGATTTGCAGAAAAACGGCCTGTTCCAGTTTCCAACCGTGATTGGCGGCGTGGTGCTGGCGGTGAACATTCCCGGCGTAAAATCCGGCGAACTGACGCTGGATGGCAAAACCGTTGGCGATATCTATCTCGGTAACGTAAAGAAATGGAACGACCCGGCCATCACTAAGCTGAACCCTGGCGTCAAGCTGCCGGATGCCAATATCAACGTGGTGCGCCGCGCTGACGGTTCCGGTACCTCCTTTGTATTCACCAGCTATCTGGCGAAGGTGAACAGCGACTGGAACAGCAAAGTTGGCAAAGGCAACACCGTTAACTGGCCAACTGGCCTGGGCGGCAAAGGCAACGACGGCGTAGCCGCTTTCGTGCAGCGTCTGCCTGGCTCAATTGGCTATGTGGAATACGCCTACGCCAAACAAAACAGCCTGGCCTATACCAAACTGCTGGATGCCGACGGCAAAGCCGTTGCGCCAGGCGAACAGAGCTTCAGCGACGCGGCGAAAGGCGCGGACTGGAGCAAATCCTTCGCGCAGGATCTGACCTACCAGAAAGGCGATAACGCCTGGCCAATCACCTCCACCACTTTTATTTTGATGCAGAAAGATCAGGCCAACGCGGAGAAGGGCGCAGCCGTGCTGAAGTTCTTTGACTGGGCCTATAAAAACGGCGCCCAGGTCACCACCAGCCTGGACTATGCCGCGCTGCCGGACTCCGTCGTAGAGCAGATCCGCGCCGCATGGAAAACCAATATTAAAGACAGCTCGGGCAAAGCGCTGTACTAAGCTGACTAAACGGCTATAAGTTTCGGGCGGCCGCTGTGCCGCCCAAAAACGTTCACTATCGGGAATTTTATGGCTACATCCAGGCCGACATTCAAGGCTCCCGGCAAGCAGGGTGACCTCATTTTTGGCGCGCTGGTCAAGCTGGCCGCGCTGATTGTCTTACTGCTGCTCGGCGGCATTATTGTCTCGCTCATCGTCTCTTCCTGGCCCAGCATTCAGAAATTTGGCCTCTCCTTTCTGTGGACCAAAACCTGGGATGCGCCTAATGAACAGTTCGGCGCGCTGGTGCCGATTTACGGCACGCTGGTGACCTCTGCTATCGCGCTGGTTATCGCCGTGCCGGTCAGCTTTGGCATCGCGCTGTTTCTCACCGAACTGGCACCAAACTGGCTGCGTCGTCCTTTAGGCGTGGCGATCGAGCTGCTGGCCGCCATCCCCAGCATCGTTTACGGCATGTGGGGGCTGTTTATCTTCGCTCCGCTGTTTGCCACTTATTTTCAGACGCCGCTGGGCGAGCTGATGGCCAACGTGCCTATTGTCGGCTCGCTGTTCTCCGGCCCGGCTTTTGGCATCGGCATTCTGGCTGCCGGGATTATCCTGGCGATCATGATCATTCCTTATATCGCCTCGGTGATGCGTGACGTTTTCGAGCAGACCCCGGTGATGATGAAAGAGTCCGCTTACGGCATCGGCTGCACCACCTGGGAAGTGATCTGGCGCATCGTGCTGCCGTTTACCAAAAACGGCGTGATCGGCGGCATTATGCTGGGGCTGGGGCGCGCGCTGGGCGAAACCATGGCGGTGACCTTTATTATCGGTAATACCTACCAGCTGGACAGCGCTTCGCTGTTTATGCCGGGCAACAGCATCACCTCCGCGCTGGCAAACGAATTCGCCGAAGCGGAATCGGGCGTGCATACCGCCGCGTTGATGGAGCTGGGGCTGATCCTGTTTGTGATTACCTTTATCGTGCTGGCCTGTTCAAAGCTGATGATTATCCGCCTGGCGAAAAGTGAAGGAGCGCGCTCATGAGCATGATAGCCATGCAGTCCCGCGCGGAGCTGGAAGCCTCCCGCCGTAAAATGCAGGCGTGGCGGCGGATGAAAAACCGCATCGCGTTGACCCTTTCCCTGCTGACGATGGCGTTTGGCCTGTTCTGGCTGATTTGGATCCTTTGGGCGACTATCGCGCGCGGCGTGGACGGCATGACGCTGGCGCTGTTTACGGAAAACACGCCGCCGCCCAATACGGCAGGCGGCGGTCTGGCTAACGCCATTATGGGCAGCGGCCTGCTGATTTTCTGGTCGACCATCGTGGGGACGCCGCTGGGCATCATGGCCGGTATCTATCTGGCGGAATATGGCCGTAAAGGCTGGCTGGCGGAAACGATCCGCTTTATCAACGATATCCTGCTTTCTGCTCCCTCCATCGTGGTCGGCCTGTTCGTCTACACGCTGGTGGTAGCGCAGATGCAGCACTTTTCGGGCCTGGCGGGCGCGGTGGCGCTGGCGCTGTTGCAGATCCCCGTGGTTATTCGCACCACGGAAAATATGCTGAAGCTGGTGCCGGACAGCCTGCGCGAAGCGGCATACGCGCTGGGTACGCCGAAATGGAAAATGATTTCGGCCATTACGCTGAAGGCTTCGATATCGGGCATTCTTACCGGCATCCTGCTGGCGATAGCGCGTATCGCCGGGGAAACGGCGCCGCTGCTGTTTACCTCGCTCTCCAACCAGTTCTGGAGCACCGATATGCTGCAGCCGCTGGCTAACCTGCCGGTGACGATTTTTAAATTCGCCATGAGCCCGTTTGCCGAATGGCAAAGCCTGGCCTGGGCAGGCGTGCTGCTGATTACCGTCTGCGTGCTGATTTTAAATATTCTGGCGCGCGTGATTTTTGCCAAAAGCAAACACTGATCTAACGCGCGGCTGCGGCGGCGCGTATAAGCGAGAAAAAGAATGGCTGACAACACTTCCGGCAATATGATCCAGGTTCGTGATTTGAACTTTTACTATGGAAAATTTCATGCGCTGAAGAATATCAATCTGGATATTGCTAAAAACCAGGTCACCGCTTTTATCGGCCCGTCGGGCTGCGGTAAATCGACGCTGCTGCGCACGTTTAACAAGATGTTTTCGCTCTATCCGGAACAGCGCGCGGAAGGCGAGATCCTGCTGGATGGCGAAAACATCCTGACCGCCAGCCAGGATATCGCCCTGCTGCGCGCGCGCGTCGGCATGGTGTTCCAGAAACCGACGCCGTTCCCGATGTCGATTTACGATAACATCGCTTTCGGCGTGCGCCTGTTCGAAAAACTTTCCCGTGCCGAAATGGATGAGCGCGTACAATGGGCGCTGACCAAAGCAGCGCTGTGGACGGAAACCAAAGACAAGCTGCAGCAGAGCGGCTACAGCCTTTCCGGCGGCCAGCAGCAGCGCCTCTGCATTGCTCGCGGCATTGCCATTCGCCCGGAGGTGCTGCTGCTGGACGAGCCGTGCTCCGCGCTGGATCCTATTTCCACTGGCCGTATCGAAGAGCTGATCACCGAGCTGAAGCAGGATTACACCGTGGTGATCGTCACGCATAACATGCAGCAGGCCGCGCGCTGTTCCGACCATACGGCCTTTATGTATCTGGGCGAGCTGATTGAGTTCAGCGATACGGATACGCTGTTTACCAAACCGCACCAAAAACAAACCGAAGACTATATCACTGGCCGCTATGGTTAAGTTGACTGGAGAAACGCATGGATAATCTCAATCTGAATAAACATATCTCCGGGCAGTTCAACGCCGAGCTGGAGCACATCCGCACCCAGGTGATGACGATGGGCGGCATGGTGGAAAAACAGCTGACGGACGCCATCGTCGCGATGCACAACCAGGATGCCGAGCTGGCGCAGCGGGTGATCGATGGCGATCAGAAGGTCAACATGATGGAGGTGTCGATTGACGAGGCGTGCGTGCGCATTATCGCCAAGCGCCAGCCGACCGCCAGCGACCTGCGTCTGGTGATGGCGATCATCAAAACCATTTCCGAGCTGGAGCGCATTGGCGACGTGGCGGAAAAAATCAGCCGCACGGCGCTGGAAAAATTTGGCCAGCAGCACCAGTCGCTGCTGGTAAATCTGGAATCGCTGGGCTATCACACCATCCAGATGCTGCACGACGTGCTGGATGCTTTTGCGCGCATGGATCTCAATGCGGCTATTGAAATCTATCGGGAAGATAAAAAGGTCGACCAGGAATATGAGGGCATCGTGCGTCAGCTGATGACCTATATGATGGAAGATCCGCGCACCATTCCCAGCGTGCTGACCGCGCTGTTCTGCGCGCGCGCTATCGAGCGTATTGGCGATCGCTGCCAGAATATCTGTGAAATCATCTTCTATTTCGTGAAAGGTCAGGACTTCCGTCACGTTGGCGGCGACAAGCTGGACGAGCTGCTCACCGGCGAAAGCGACGACAAGCCAGTCTGACCATCGCGCTTCCGGCCTGACGCTTTAAGTTGGTCTGGCGGCGCTCGTAATTTATACTTGCCGCACTTCACACCGGCAAGGAACTCCCGTGATGCAACAAAAAAAAGGCGTAACGCCAGGCAAAGCGATGCTGGCGGCGATCAGCGGCTACGCAATGGACGGCTTCGATCTGCTGATCCTCGGGTTTATGCTGCCCGCCATCAGCCTTTCTCTGGCGCTCGATCCTTCACAGGCAGGCTCGCTGGTCACCTGGACGCTGATTGGCGCGGTGATCGGCGGCGTCGTGTTCGGCCATCTCAGCGACAAGCTGGGCCGGATCCGCGTGCTGACCTTTACCATCCTGATGTTTTCCGTGTTTACCGGGCTTTGCGCCTTTGCGCAGGGCTACTGGGATCTGCTGGCGTACCGCACGCTGGCGGGCGTGGGGCTGGGCGGCGAGTTTGGCATCGGCATGGCGCTGATTGCCGAAGCCTGGCCCGCCAACAAGCGTAACCGTGCTTCCGCCTGGGTCGGCATCGGCTGGCAGCTTGGCGTGCTGCTGGCCGCTTTTATTACCCCGCTGCTGTTAACCTACATCGGCTGGCGCGGCATGTTCCTGGTCGGGCTGCTGCCTGCCGCCGCATCGTTTTTTATCCGGCGCGGCCTGGGCGAGCCGGAAGGCTTTACGCGGCATGTGGATGTTCATCAGGGCTTATCGTTCGCCGCCAGGCTGAAGCTGCTGTGTAAAGATGCCGCCACGACTAAGGCCAGCCTGGGGATTTTTATCCTGTGCTCGGTACAGAACTTTGGCTACTACGGCTTGATGATTTGGATGCCGGCTTACCTTTCCAGCCGCTTTGGCTTCTCGCTGACCAAATCGGGGCTGTGGACGGCGGTCACGGTCGTGGGCATGACTTTGGGTATCTGGCTGTTCGGCATGCTGGCCGATCGCTTTGCCCGCTGGAAGATTTTCCTGCTTTATCAGGCTGGTGCGGTCGTGATGGTGGTGGCATACGCCCAGCTACGCGATCCGATGATGATGCTGTTTGCGGGCGCCGTGATGGGGATGTTCGTCAACGGCATGATCGGCGGCTACGGCGCGCTGATCTCAGACACCTATCCCGTGCAGGTCAGAGCTACGGCGCAAAACGTCTTATTTAACCTGGGCCGCGGCGTCGGCGGTTTTGGCCCGCTGGTTATCGGACTGCTGGCGATGCAGTTCTCCTTTACGGCAGCGATTACGCTGCTGGCGCTGATTTACCTGCTGGATATCTTCGCCACGCTGTTTTTACTGCCGAAAAAGCAGGGCAGCGAAGATACGCTGGGCGCGATCGGCTAAACGGTGTCCGCGCCGCCTGGCGCGGAGTGCCTGCTCAGCGCGTCAGTTGCCAGCCTTTTTGCCGCCACAGCTCCGGCAGCTGCGCCATATCGTCAAAAGGCGTCACCAGCGGATGATCCAGCGGCCTGTTGTGGGCGTCCGCGCAGTAATAGAACACCGGGATACCCGCCGCGATGCCTGCTTTGGCGCCCGCTTCGGAATCATCCACCAGGATGCACTGCGCCAGCGGGATCGCCATCTGTTCCGCCGCGTATGCCATCAGCGCGGGATCGGGCTTCCAGCGTGAAATCGTATAGCCGCTGTACAATCGGTCATCAAAATAGTCGAGCATCCCGGTTAATCCCAGCGAATGCTGCATTTTCGGCACGGTGCCGTTCGATACCACGCACATCGGCACGCTAATCTGCGCCAGCAGGGCTTTCGCGCCCGCAATCGGCTGTAGCTGTTGCTCAAAAAGGCGCGCCACTTCCTGACGGTAAGCCGGCTCCAGCTCCGTGACATCGGCGCTGAGATGATGTTCAGCGGTCACGTCGGCAATAATGTCATAGAGCTTTACGCCCTTATATTTTTCAAACATCTCCTGCAGCGACAGCTCGACGCCGTAGCGCGCAAACGTATTGACATAGGCCTGGGTACAAAGCAGCTCGCTGTCCACCAGCGTGCCGTCGCAATCAAAAAAGATACAGCTAACAGACATCGGTTCATCCTTAACGAAGGGGCGTGCTTTTACTTTACGCGTGGAAAGGTAAAACGCGACCGGAAAAGATGAATTTTACGTTAACGGCGCTGAAGTCAGGGCTAACAAGGCGCAATCGGTTGCGAAAAAACTCTGGCGCCGTCTGGCAAATTAAAATTTATCGTTTAGGATAGCCGACGATAACTTTTCTCCGTTTTGGAATCTTATATGAACAACTCAGGTCTACTGCAGCGGATCTTCAAACTACAGGAACACGGCACGACGGTGCGTACGGAAGTGATTGCCGGTTTTACCACCTTCCTGACCATGGTCTATATCGTGTTCGTGAATCCGCAGATCCTCGGCGTGGCGGGCATGAATACCCAGGCGGTATTCGTGACGACCTGCCTGATCGCCGCCGGAGGCAGTATTCTGATGGGGCTGGTCGCCAACCTGCCGGTAGCGCTTGCGCCCGCAATGGGCCTGAACGCCTTTTTTGCTTTCGTGGTCGTCGGCGCGATGGGCGTCTCCTGGCAGACCGGCATGGGCGCCATCTTCTGGGGCGCCGTAGGGCTGCTGTTGCTGACCCTTTTCCGCATTCGCTACTGGATGATTTCCAATATCCCGGTCAGCCTGCGCGTGGGTATTACTGCCGGTATTGGCCTGTTTATCGCGATGATCGGCCTGAAAAACGCCGGGATCGTGGTGCCCAATAAAGAAACGCTGGTGGCGGTAGGCGATCTGACCTCCCACAGCGTCCTGCTGGGCGCGCTGGGCTTCTTTATTATTGCCGTGCTGGCTTCCCGCAATATTCATATTGCAGTGCTGGTTTCCATTGTGGTGACTACGCTGATCGGCCTGGCGCTGGGCGACGTGAAGTATGGCGGCGTGTTCTCTATGCCTACGGGCATTACGTCCATTCTGGGCGAAGTCGATCTGAAAGGGTCGCTGAACGTCGGCATGGCGGGGATCATCTTCTCCTTTATGCTGGTAAACCTGTTTGACTCTTCCGGCACGCTGATTGGCGTAACGGATAAAGCGGGCCTGACCGATGAAAAAGGCACGTTTCCGCGCATGAAGCAGGCGCTTTACGTCGACAGCATCAGTTCGGTAGCGGGCGCTTACATCGGTACTTCTTCCGTTACCGCCTATATCGAAAGCTCCTCCGGCGTTTCTATTGGCGGACGCACGGGCCTGGTGGCCGTGGTGACGGGCGTGCTGTTTCTACTGGTGATGTTCCTGTCGCCGCTGGCGGGCATGGTGCCGGCTTACGCTGCCGCAGGCGCACTGATCTACGTAGGCGTGCTGATGACCTCCAGCCTGGCGCGCGTCAAGTGGGACGACCTGACCGAAGCGGTGCCGGCCTTTGTTACCACCGTGATGATGCCGTTCAGTTTTTCTATTACCGAAGGGATTGCGCTGGGCTTTATTTCTTACTGCGTGATGAAGCTGGGCACGGGCCGCTGGCGTGAAATTTCGCCGTGCGTCATCGTCGTGGCGATCCTGTTTGTGTTAAAAATTGTCTTTATCGACGCGCACTAATCTGAACGGGCCGCTGGCCCGTTTTTTTTTGGCCGCGCTAAAGCGCGATTGCTTTTTCCGGCGGCAGGCTCACCAGCCGCAGCGCGCGCGGCCCCATCTTCTGTCCCGTGGCTGGAATATCCTGCAGGCCTTTCCAGCGCGCGTTGTCCACTTCCCACAGCGAGAGCCGCTCACAGCCCGATGAATGGGCGCAAGACCAGATAATCAGCGGCTCAACGTCGGAAAAGGCTTCTGTTTGCGGCTGCAACAGCGAGCGTAGGCGCCCGGACGCGGGATGCAGTCTCAGCGAATCTTTTTCCGGGTTATCGGACAGCTTTAGTATGCTTTGCCGCATCGTCCAGAGCTGGGTGGCCGCCTCATCGGGATCGGTCTGGGCCAGTATCCAGGCTTTTTCGGCCGGAGAAATTTCACGTGAATATCGCTCCAGCGTCTGGCGGCTGTGGGCGCGGACGATTTCCATATCCAGCCCGACGCTGCCGTCTTCTCCGGCCAGCAGTACGCCAACGATATTGCCTGCGTAGGCGATGCTGAAATCGGGCAGCTGCGGATCGGCAAAGTGGGGACGTCCGTTTGGTGAGAGCCGGATTTCAGGCAGCGGCGAAATGCCATAAAGGCGCAGCAGCATTTCCGCCAGCAGCATACGGGCCACCAGAAAGCGCGTCCGCCGTCTTTCCGGTAGGTTACTGGCGCTTTCTGTTATCTGTTGAGAAAGTTGGTGTACCGGGACGCGGGTATCCGTCAGGATCCAGCGTGCGAAATGGCTGGCCATCTGTCGCTCCGTGAAAATGGGTGAAAACGCGTTATTATTGTAAGAATTTTCTTAGCGCGTGACACGTAACTTTCCCGTTTTACCTCTAAATTAGGATTAATATTAACGAATGCGCGTGTGGTTCTCATCGTCAATATTCTTTTTACATGGCTTTTTAATATCTTCATTGTCTTATTTAAGTTTAATAATTTCCTGTAATGCCAATATATAATTGCTAAAGGGAGTGCAGAAGAATTCCAATAAATTAGTGTAGTAGAATTAAATATTGTTGTTATTTTCAATTTTAAATTGAAGTTGATTGTCGTACGGGAAATAGTGTACTTTCCTCTGCCAGGCACGGAAGGCCGGATTTTATTCACTTCATCAGTAAGTGCTAATAAATCTTTTATAATCAAACGCTAAGAATGTTATGGAAAACAAACCTTTATTTCGCATGGAAGCGGTGCAGCATCTGAAGACGAAATGGCTGGGTAAGGCGTTGTTAACCTCCGGCTATCCCGCCTGGGCCGTCGCTCTGGCGTCAATGCTGTTCTTTATTTTGCTGCTGATGTTTATTCTTTACGGCACCTTTACCCGCCGAATTAACGTCAACGGCGAGGTGATCTCGTTGCCGCACGCCATCACCATCCTTGCACCACAGCAAGGGTTTATTACCAAAACCTGGGCTGAAACCGGGCAGCGCGTAAAAAAGGGCGATCGGCTTTATCAAATCGACGTCAGCCGGATTACCTTGACCGGCAACGTCAGCGTCCGTTCGAGCGCTGCGATTAATCAACAGATTGCGCTATCGGAAACGATTATCGCCCGGCTTCAGAAAAACAAAGCGGCCACGCTGAAGAATTTGCAGCATCAGCTGGCGCAGTACCAGGCGGCGCATCAAAAATCGCAGACGCTGATTTTTGAAGCCGGAAACGGCCTGAGCGAAATGCGGAAAAGCATGACGAGTTACGGTGATTACTTACGTAAGGGTTTGATTAACAAAGAGCAGTTTGCCAATCAGCGCTATCTTTTTTATCAGCAGCAGAATGCCTGGCAGAGCCTGAATACGCAGGTTATTCAGGAAGCTTTGCAGATTAGCAGCCTGGAGAGCGAGCTGCTGACCAGGGGGATCGAATATGACAACCAGATTTCGCAATATCAGGCGCAGCGCAGCGATCTGATGCGCCAGCTGGCGGAGGTGGACGCCAGCGGCACGCTGTTTATTACCGCGCCGAGCGACGGCAAAATTGAAAATATGAGCGTGACGGAAGGGCAAATGGTCAGCCCTGGCGACAGCCTGGCCCAGCTGACGCCCGCCAGCAGCAACCGTTATTACCTGATGCTGTGGCTGCCCAACACCAGCATGCCCTATGTCCATCCTGGCGACGCCATCAACCTGCGTTATGAAGCGTTCCCCTTCGAGAAATATGGCCAGTTTCCGGGCCGCATCCTGTCCATTTCCAACGTGCCGGCTTCCTATCAGGAAATGGGCAAGTACAACACGCTTCCGCGCACCGACGGCGTCATCGAACCCTATTACAAGGTAATCGTGTCGCTTGAAGAGAGCCGCTTCAGCTATCAGGGCAAGCCCCTGGCGCTCTCCAGCGGCATGAAAGCGCAGGCCACGCTGTTTCTGGAAAAACGGCCTCTCTGGCAGTGGATGCTGTCGCCTTACTATGACCTCAAAAAAAGCATTAGCGGGCCTGTAAATGAACGATCCTCTGTTTGACACTCTCCTGCGTCGGCTGAATTTCAGCTTTCGGCGCAAAGTGCCGGTCGTGTTGCAAACCGAAGCGGCAGAATGCGGCCTGGCCTGTCTGGTCATGGCCTGCCGCTATCACGGCATGGATATTGACCTGTTTAATTTGCGCAGCCGATTTGGCATCTCTTCACATGGCGCTACGCTGGCCGTGCTGATCGACATCGGCAGGCAGCTGAAGCTGAAAACGCGACCGCTGGCGCTGGATCTGGACGAGCTGAAACAGCTGAAAACGCCCTGTCTGCTGCACTGGGATATGAGCCACTTCGTGGTGCTGGTTGCCGTTAAAGGCTCGCGCTTTATCCTGCACGATCCGGCCTTTGGCCGGCGTGTTGTCGGGCTGGCGGAAATGTCCCAGCACTTTTCCGGCGTGGCGCTGGAAGTTTGGCCAGACAGCGAGTTCTCCCGCATTAAACAACGCAGCAGCCTGAGCTTTACCACGATGATGAAAAACGTCAGCGGGCTGCCGGGCTTCCTGGCCAAAATCTTCTGCCTTTCGCTGGTGATAGAAGCGGTTAACCTGCTGATGCCGGTAGGCACGCAGCTGGTGATGGATCATGTGATTATCGCGGAAGACCACGATTTGCTGTCGCTGATCTGTATCGGGCTACTGGGCTTTATCCTGTTCCGCGCCTTCGTCAGTATGCTGCGCGCCTGGACATCGCTGGTGATGGGATCGCTGATCGACGTACAGTGGAAAGCGGGCATGTTCGATCATTTGCTTAATCTGCCGCTCAACTATTTTGAGAAGCGCAAGCTTGGCGATATTCAGTCCCGCTTTGGCTCGCTGGACGTGATCCGCAACACGTTAACCAGCAGCCTGGTGAACGGCATTATCGACTCGCTGATGTCGATTGGCGTGTTTATCATGATGTTCCTGTACGGCGGCTGGCTGGTATGGGTCGTGCTGGGCTTTACGGCGCTGTATATGCTGCTGCGCCTGGCGACCTGGCAGCGCTATCGGCAGGCGCAGGAAGAGCAGATTGTGAAGGGCGCGCGGGCCAGCTCGCATTTTATGGAAAGCCTTTACGGCATCGGCACGTTAAAAGCGTTGGGCATAACCGCCAAGCGAGCGCAGTTCTGGCTAAATCTGAATATCGACACCACCAACGCCAATATTCGCCTGACCCGACTCGATCTGCTGTTTGGCGGCGTAAACACGTTTATCAGCACCATCGACCAGGTTGTGATCCTGTGGCTTGGCGCCTCAATGGTGATCGATGGTCAAATGACGCTGGGTATGTTTGTCGCCTTCAACGCCTATCGCGGCCAGTTTTCCGACCGGGCCGCCAGCCTGATCAATATGGTGCTACAGCTGAAAATGCTGACGCTGCACAGCGACAGGGTAGCGGACATCGTCTTTACCGACGCCGAAGAAAGCCAGCCGGGCCGGGCGCTGGTCGCCTCGGGCGAACCGGCCAGCTTTGAGGCGCGCGGCGTCACCTATCAGTATGACAAACTGTCGAAACCGATTTTCAGCGGGCTGAATATCATCGTCGAGGCCGGCGAGAGCGTGGCGATTGTCGGGCCTTCCGGCATTGGCAAAACCACGCTGATGAAGGTCATGTCCGGCCTGCTGGCGCCTGCCGAGGGCGAAATCCTGATCAACGGCCTGAATATCAACAATATCGGGCTGAATAACTATCGGGAATGTATCGCCTGCGTATTGCAGGAAGACAAGCTGTTTGCCGGATCCATCGCTGAGAACATCGCCAGCTTTGACGGCGAGAAGGATATGGAGCGTATTATCCGCTGCGCCATGGACTGCAATATTCATGAGGAAATTAGCGCGATGCCGATGGGCTACGAGACGCTGATTAGCGAGCTGGGCGGCAGCCTGTCGGGCGGACAGAAGCAGCGCTTGCTGATTGCCCGAGCCTTATATCGACGGCCCAACATCCTGTTTCTGGATGAGGCGACCAGCCATCTGGATCTGGCTAACGAGGCGCATATCAATGCTTCCGTGGCGGCGCTGAAAATCACCCGGATCTTTATCGCGCACCGGCCTTCGACTATCGCCAGCGCGGACAGGGTGATTGAGCTGTAAGCTTTAGCAAAAAACGCCTGTAATTACAGGCGTTTTCTATGTTGCCCTTATTCTAAGGTAATCGCTTTTTTGATGTTATTGACCTGAAACTGCAAATCTGTGCCGGGGATTTTAGACCCGACAGCAAACGGATTAACATAGTTTCTCAACGCCGAATAGGGCGCTGTTGACATAGCGGTTCTGACAATTTTAAAGGGAACGGAAAGTTCAACCTCCGTATAGGTACCCACTGTGCCGCCGCTGGTATAGGCATAGGTAGAAACTTTTTTCCCCGTAGGGATATTAACGGGGGCTGCTCCCGGCTCGGTATCGCCGTAGCCAACATAAATGGTCAGCCCATACCCCAACTCGCCTGCAGCATTACGTTTGAAGTAGACTTCCGCGTCTTGCCCATACTGCTTAAGCTGATCTAACGCACAATTAAATTTTACGCCCATTTTTCCGCTATAGATTACGGTGTCGACAGGCGTATCTGCCGATAATTTCAAGCCTAATGTTTTTAAATTAAGCGCTGTTATCGTACTCGAATTTTTACAATTTAGCGTCGTGTCATCAGCTGCACAGGCCGTCATAGTAACAGAGCAAAAAAATAGTGCGGCCAGGCCATTAATGAAAGTTTTTTTCATGAGGATTGTCCTTAATATATCATATGGAAAATTTATCTTTATTTGTAAGGTGTTTTTAACTTATTCTTCCCTATAAAATACAGCCTCCTTTCTTTATAAGTATTCTATGTAATTCATTGTTTTTATTGTATAAATACAATAAAAATATTAATTTCTTTCTTTATGTTAATAAATTATCCCGGCGGTATCTCACCGCTTTGTCTGGCCTGAATGCATAAGTGAAGCTGATGCAATAATAATTACTTTAACGCTAAAAAATTGCGACATTCGTCTGAGTAATGGTAAAAAATTATTCTGTCTTAATGAGTGAAAGTAAAAAGATATAAGTTCATGTGGGAGTGAAATATAAATAAAAACGGTGCCCACAGCAGGAGCACCATTTTAAATGATTATTTACCAATACAAAAACTGGAGAAAATCCGTCCCAGCAGATCGTCGGAGGTGAACTCGCCGGTGATCTCGCTTAACGCCTGCTGCGCGACGCGCAGCTCTTCCGCCAGCAGCTCGCCCGCTTTGGCGCCCAGCAGCTGCTCTTTGCCCTGAAGTAAGTGAACGGCCGCTAACTCCAGCGCCTGAAGATGGCGACGGCGCGCCAGGAAGCCGCCTTCGGTATTGCCTGCAAAGCCCATCGTTTCCTTCAGATGCTCGCGTAGCACCTCAACGCCTTCACCCGTACGCGCGGAGAGACGAATAAGTGAGTGATCGTTTACTTGCGTCAGCCCCAGCGTTTCGCCTGTAACATCCGCTTTGTTGCGCACCACGGTAATTGGCAGGCTGGCGGGCAGACGGGCGATAAAGTCCGGCCAGATTTCCGCCGGTTCGGTCGCGCCGGTGGTGGTGCCGTCAACCATAAACAGCACGCGGTCGGCCTGCTCAATTTCATGCCAGGCGCGCTCAATACCGATCCTTTCTACCTCGTCACTGGCTTCGCGCAGCCCGGCGGTATCGATAATATGCAGCGGCATCCCGTCGATATGGATATGCTCACGCAGCACGTCACGCGTGGTACCGGCAATGTCGGTAACGATGGCCGCTTCACGGCCCGCCAGCGCGTTGAGCAGACTGGATTTCCCGGCGTTGGGGCGGCCTGCAATCACCACCTTCATGCCTTCGCGCAGCAGGCTGCCCTGACGCGCTTCGGCACGCACGCTGTCCAGATCGGCTATCACCTGATTCAGCTGGGCTTCGATTTTGCCGTCCGAGAGGAAATCAATCTCCTCGTCGGGAAAATCAATCGCCGCTTCCACGTAGATGCGCAGGTGAGTAAGTGCTTCCACCAGCGTATTGACGCGTAGCGAAAAAGCGCCCTGAAGCGAGTTCAGCGCCGAGCGTGCCGCCTGCTCCGAACTGGCGTCAATCAGATCGGCAATAGCCTCCGCCTGCGCCAGATCGAGCTTGTCGTTAAGGAAGGCGCGCTCGGAGAACTCGCCGGGACGAGCGATACGCACGCCGGGAATAGCCACAATGCGCTTCAGCAGCAGATCCAGAATTACCGGCCCGCCGTGGCCCTGCAGCTCCAGCACGTCTTCGCCGGTAAAGGAATTCGGGCCGGGGAACCAGAGCGCAATTCCCTGATCCAGCGTGGTGCTATCGGCGTCGCGGAAGGGCAGATAGTCGGCGTAGCGGGGCTTCGGCAGCTTGCCCAGCAGCGCCTGGGCCACCTCGGCGGCTTTGGGGCCGGAAACGCGCAGAATACCCACGCCACCGCGGCCTGGCGGCGTCGCCTGGGCGACGATAGTCTCGCTATGACTCATGTTCGACTCTCTTTTTAAGGCAAAAAAATAAGGCGGTCAGTTGACCGCCTTATGATAACCCTTGTCCGCGCCGTTGGCGACGGGATGTCGGTTAAGCTTTTTTCTTGTCGCGGCTGTGCAGACCGCGTTTTTCCAGCCCGCGGTAGATCAGCTGCTGCTGCAGAATGGTCACCAGGTTGCTGACGATGTAGTACAGCACCAGACCAGACGGGAACCACAGGAAGAACACGGTGAAGATAACCGGCATAAAGGTCATGATCTTCTGCTGCATCGGGTCGGTCACGGTGGTCGGCGACATCTTCTGAATGAAGAACATCGTCACGCCCATCAGGATCGGCAGGATGTAGTACGGGTCCTGAGCAGAAAGGTCATGGATCCACAGCGCGAACGGCGCATGACGCAGCTCGATAGAGCCCATCAGCATGTAGTACAGCGCAAGGAAGATCGGCATCTGGATAACCAGCGGCAGACAGCCGCCCAGCGGATTCACCTTCTCTGCTTTATACAGCGCCATCATTTCCTGGCTCATGCGCTGCTTGTCGTCGCCTAAGCGCTCGCGCATCGCCTGAATCTTCGGCTGCAGCATACGCATCTTAGCCATCGAGGTGTACTGCGCTTTGGTCAGCGGGTACATGATGCCGCGCACGATAAAGGTGATGACGATAATGGAGAAGCCCCAGTTACCGATAAAGCTGTGCAGGAACTTCAGCAGCTTAAACAGCGGCTGAGAGATAAACCACAGCCAGCCGTAGTCCACGGTCAGATCCAGGTGTGGGGCGATAGCCGCCATTTTATCCTGAATTTCCGGGCCAACCCACAGCGTGGCGTTGAGGTTCTGCTGCGCGCCTGCCGCAACGGAAACCGGCGTAGACTTGTAGCCTACCGCAGCGATGCCGTTACCCAGATTGCTGGTGTACAGCGTGTTGGCGCCGTTGGTGCGCGGCACCCAGGCGGTAGCGAAGTACTGCTGCAGCATCGCCACCCAACCGTTGTTGGTATTGACGCTCAGGTTTTCGTTATCGCTGATTTTATCGAACTTGTACTTCTCGTAGTTGGTCTCACTGCTGGAGTAAGCCGCGCCACGGAAGGTGTGCAACGCAAAGTTATTGCTGCCGGTATCGCGATGCTTAGGCAGATCGATAGTCTGCTTCAGCTGGCCGAACATCGCCACTTCCAGCGGCTGCTGGGTAGTGTTGTTGATCTGGTAATCGACGTCGATGGCAAACTCGCCGCGCTTCAGCACGAAGGTTTTGGTATAGGTCGCGCCGTTTTCCGCCGTAAAGGTCATTGGAATACGCAGCTCGCTCGCGCCGTCAGCCAGCTCAAAGCTGTCCTGGGTCGTGGTGTAAAGCGGGCGGGCGCCGTTGGCCGGGTTATCCGGGCCGTTGCGTCCGGTCAGGCCGCTTTGTGCCTGATAGAGAAAGCCTGGCGAGGTTTCCAGCAGCTGGAAAGGCTGTGAAGAACCCAGTTTGTCCGGGTAAGTCAGCAGCTGCGCCTGCTCAATATCGCCACCGCGAGTATTGATCTGTAAAGACAGGACGTCAGTCTTAACGGTGATCGTTTTGCCCTGGCCGCTGGCGGGTACACCCTGGTTTGCGGCATCACCGGCTGCTGTCGTGTTTTGCGTGGTCTGGGTTTGCTGCGGCTGCGGAGCATGGTCCGTCTGCCAGGTCTGCCAGATCATAAAAGACACGAACAGAAAAGCGATGAGAAAAAGATTGCGTTGCGAATCCATCGTTAATGTTCTCAGTTATCGTCGGTTTTTGGCGGCACCGGATCGTCACCACCCGGGTTCAAAGGGTGGCATTTTAATACGCGTTTCATCGTCAACCAACTGCCTTTTACCACACCAAACCTGCGCAATGCCTCAATACCGTATTGCGAACAGGTTGGGTGGAAACGACAGTGGGGTCCTAAAAGCGGGCTGATCGCGCGTTGATAAACGCGGATCAGCGCAATCAGGAGCCGCGAGCCAGGCGACAGTGACGACGCCACATCTTCTCCAACGCTTCCATCAGCGCACGGTTATCCAGATCGGCCACGCCTTTTTTCGCCACCACTACAAAATCCATAGCGGGCAGGTCGTGCTGACGCAGACGAAAGCTTTCGCGGGTCAATCGCTTGATCCGGTTGCGTTCATGTGCGCGCTTAACATGTTTTTTGGCGACGGTAAGACCGATGCGGGGATGCCCCAGCGAGTTAAGGCGGCCGAGGATGGTGATTTGCGGCGTACCGGCTCTTTGTGGCTGCTGGAAGACGAAAGTGAAATGAGTGGGAGTTAACAAACGTAACTCCCTGGGAAATGCGAGCTTAACCACTCAGCGGTTAGCTTTTATTACTTAGAAACGGTCAGACGTGAACGGCCTTTAGCACGACGACGTGCCAGAACCTGACGACCATTTTTTGTTGCCATACGAGCACGGAAACCATGTGAACGGTTGCGCTTCAGTACGGACGGTTGAAAAGTGCGTTTCATGGCGATTTCTACCTAAACTTGGAAAATTTCACTTAGTGACGCGCTTGAAAGGTCCGAAAACCAACCGACGCCTCAGTGTATCTTTAATAAAGAGGCGGGATTGTAATAATTGTACAGTCCGGAGTCAATTTACTTCGCTTTTAAAGGCGCGTCTGGATATCCCGTTCGACCGCAAAACCAGCCGGTACGGGCCAGAGCGCAACACGCCGGGGCACGAATTATACGGCCTCTGTCGTAAAGCGCAAGGATCGTTCAGGATCTTCCGCCGATCTTATTGCAAGCGCGTTGCGTAAATAACGTGACGGCGCCTTAAATTTTCATCTTATGCGCAGGATCCTGAATGTCTTTTGAGCGCGAACGAGTAAACTTGTCCCTGCGCGCTTTGCCCTGTGGATAAATTGGAACAAAACTGTGTAGAAAGTGAAGATCTCTGCTGCGCTTTGCGCTATGATCCGCCCTTCCGTTAGCGATCCTTCGGGTCAGTCAGCGGCGGAGAAACCGCGGACAGCGGTTCGTATGTGCGTCATCTGCATGCGTCAACAATGATGAATTTATCGCTTCAGCGCCTTTTTTCTTATCGAATATTTTCGAGTGGAGTCCGCCGTGTCACTTACGCTTTGGCAACAGTGTCTTGCCCGTTTGCAGGATGAACTACCTGCCACCGAATTCAGCATGTGGATACGTCCGCTCCAGGCTGAATTGAACGACAACACCCTGGCCCTGTATGCACCAAACCGCTTTGTGCTCGACTGGGTTCGTGACAAATACCTTAACAATATCAATGCGCTGCTTAATGACTTTTGCGGCGCCGATGTGCCGCTGCTGCGCTTTGAAGTCGGCAGCAAGCCGGTAACGCGTCCGGTCAGCCAGCCGGTGATGAGCAGCGCCAGCGCGCCGCCGCCGATGAACCGACCGGCACCGGTACGTCCAAGCTGGGACAGCATGCCTGCGCCTGCGGAACTGTCGTATCGTTCAAACGTGAACACCAAGCATAACTTCGATAACTTCGTTGAAGGTAAATCGAACCAGCTGGCGCGTGCGGCCGCTCGTCAGGTCGCCGACAACCCCGGCGGCGCCTATAACCCTCTGTTCCTCTATGGCGGCACTGGCCTGGGGAAAACTCACCTGCTGCATGCTGTGGGTAACGGCATTATGGCGCGCAAGCCCAACGCCAAAGTGGTCTATATGCACTCGGAACGTTTTGTGCAGGACATGGTGAAGGCGCTGCAAAACAACGCCATTGAAGAATTTAAGCGCTACTACCGTTCGGTAGACGCGCTGCTGATCGATGATATTCAGTTTTTCGCCAACAAGGAGCGCTCGCAGGAGGAGTTTTTCCACACCTTCAACGCGCTGCTGGAAGGCAATCAGCAGATCATCCTGACGTCGGATCGCTATCCTAAAGAGATCAACGGCGTCGAAGATCGTCTGAAATCCCGCTTTGGCTGGGGCCTGACGGTGGCGATCGAGCCGCCAGAGCTGGAAACCCGCGTGGCTATCCTGATGAAAAAGGCGGATGAAAACGATATTCGCCTGCCGGGCGAGGTCGCCTTCTTTATTGCCAAGCGCCTGCGGTCCAACGTGCGTGAGCTGGAAGGCGCGCTGAACCGCGTGATCGCCAACGCCAACTTTACCGGCCGCGCCATCACCATCGACTTTGTGCGTGAAGCGCTGCGCGATCTGCTGGCGCTGCAGGAAAAGCTGGTCACCATCGATAATATCCAGAAGACGGTGGCGGAATATTACAAGATTAAGGTAGCCGACCTGCTTTCCAAGCGGCGTTCGCGCTCCGTCGCGCGTCCTCGCCAGATGGCGATGGCGATGGCGAAAGAGCTGACCAACCACAGCTTGCCGGAAATCGGCGACGCTTTCGGGGGTCGTGACCATACTACGGTGCTGCACGCCTGTCGCAAGATCGAGCAGCTGCGTGAAGAGAGTCACGATATTAAAGAAGATTTCTCAAATCTAATCAGAACATTATCTTCCTGACGCTATGAAATTTATTGTTGAACGTGAGCAGTTACTTAAACCTTTACAGCAGGTCAGCAGCCCGCTGGGCGGCCGGCCGACGCTGCCGATCCTCGGCAACCTGCTTTTACAGGTTAACGACGGCAGCCTGCTGCTGACGGGAACGGACTTAGAGATGGAAATGGTGGCCCGCGTCGCGCTGACGCAGGATCACGAGCCGGGCGCGACCACCGTGCCCGCGCGTAAATTTTTCGATATCTGCCGCGGTCTGCCTGAAGGCGCAGAGATCACGGTGATCCTGGATGGCGAAAGAATGCTGGTGCGCTCCGGCCGCAGCCGCTTCTCGCTTTCCACGCTGCCGGCCAGCGACTTCCCGAACCTGGACGACTGGCAAAGCGAGGTGGAATTCACGCTGCCGCAGGCCACGATGAAGCGCCTGATCGAAGCCACCCAGTTTTCTATGGCCCATCAGGACGTACGCTACTACCTGAACGGGATGCTGTTTGAAACGGAAGGCGAAGAGCTGCGCACCGTCGCCACCGACGGCCACCGTCTGGCGGTTTGCTCGATGCCGGTAGGCCAGTCGCTGCCCAATCATTCGGTGATCGTGCCGCGTAAGGGCGTGATTGAGCTGGTGCGCCTGCTGGACGGCGGCGAGACGCCGTTACAGGTGCAGATCGGCAGCAACAATATTCGCGCGCACGTCGGCGACTTTATCTTCACCTCCAAGCTGGTGGATGGCCGCTTCCCGGACTATCGTCGCGTGCTGCCGAAAAACCCGGACAAAACGCTGGATGCCGGCTGCGATCTGCTGAAGCAGGCTTTTTCGCGCGCGGCAATCCTCTCTAACGAGAAGTTCCGTGGCGTTCGCCTGTATATCAGCGAAAATCAGCTGAAAATTACCGCCAACAACCCGGAACAGGAAGAAGCGGAAGAGATCCTGGACGTCACTTATGGCGGCACCGATCTCGAAATCGGCTTTAACGTCAGCTACGTGCTGGACGTGCTTAACGCGCTGAAGTGCGAAAACGTACGTCTGCTGCTGACCGACTCCGTTTCCAGCGTGCAGATTGAAGACGCGGCCAGCCAGTCGGCGGCCTATGTCGTCATGCCAATGCGTTTGTAGTAAAATTATCGGGCTGACTTGGTCCGGCGCCCGCCGCCCTCGCGTGCTTTCACGCGGCGGCGGCTCGCCCGCACCGTAACGCTCTGGCCTTGTATAACAGCACGTGCCGTTTTATCCGATCTACTGCCCGCGGAATGACTCCACTTATGGCTTTAACCCGCCTGCTTATCAAAGATTTTCGCAACATTGAAAATGCCGATCTGGCGCTGGCGCCCGGCTTCAACTTTCTGGTCGGCGCTAACGGCAGCGGCAAAACCAGCGTGCTGGAAGCTATCTATACGCTGGGCCACGGCCGCGCTTTCCGCAGTTTGCAGGCAGGCAGAGTGATCCGCCACGAGCAGGACGCTTTTATTCTGCACGGCCGCATTGAAGGGGCCGAGCGTGAAACCACCGTCGGCCTGACCAAAAATCGTGCGGGCGACAGCAAGGTGCGGGTTGACGGCACCGATGGTCATAAAGTGGCCGAGCTGGCGCAGATGCTGCCGATGCAGCTGATTACGCCGGAAGGCTTTACGCTGCTTAACGGCGGCCCGAAGTACCGGCGCGCCTATATCGACTGGGGTTGTTTTCATAACGAACCGGGCTTTTTCACCGCCTGGAGCAACCTGCGGCGGCTGCTGAAGCAGCGCAACGCGGCGCTGCGCCAGGTCACGCGCTACCAGCAGATCCGCGCCTGGGATCAGGAGCTGGCGCCGCTGGCGGAGCAGATAAGCCAGTGGCGCGCCGCCTACAGCGAAGCCATTGCTGAGGATATCACCGCCACCTGCGCGCAGTTTCTGCCTGAGTTTGCGCTGAATTTCTCTTTCCAGCGTGGCTGGGATAAAGAAACGGACTATCGCGATCTGCTGGAGCGTCAGTTTGAGCGCGATCGCGCCTTAACCTACACGGCCAGCGGCCCGCACAAAGCGGACTTCCGCATTCGCGCCGACGGCACGCCGGTGGAGGATCTGCTGTCGCGCGGCCAGTTAAAGCTGTTGATGTGCGCCCTGAGGCTGGCGCAGGGTGAGTTTCTCACCCGACAGAACGGGCGACGCTGCCTGTATCTGATAGATGATTTTGCCTCCGAGCTGGATGAGACGCGGCGCCACCTGTTGGCATCGCGCTTAAAGGCCACTCGGGCCCAGGTTTTTGTCAGCGCTATTAGTGCCGATCATGTGTTCGATATGGCTGACGAAAAGGGCAAGATGTTCCACGTGGAACAGGGTAAAATAGCGGTTCAACCTGAAGATTAAACGAGCGAGAAACGTTGATGTCGAATTCTTATGACTCCTCAAGTATCAAAGTTCTGAAAGGGCTGGATGCGGTACGCAAGCGCCCGGGTATGTATATCGGCGATACGGATGACGGCACCGGTCTGCACCATATGGTATTCGAGGTTGTGGACAACGCCATCGACGAAGCCCTCGCAGGTCACTGTAAAGACATTCTGGTCACCATCCATGCCGATAACTCCGTTTCCGTGCAGGATGACGGTCGTGGTATTCCAACCGGCATTCACGAAGAAGAAGGCGTTTCCGCTGCGGAAGTGATCATGACCGTGCTGCACGCAGGCGGTAAATTTGATGATAACTCCTATAAAGTGTCCGGCGGCCTGCATGGCGTAGGCGTGTCGGTGGTTAACGCCCTGTCTGAAAAGCTGGAGCTGACCATCCGTCGCGAAGGCAAAGTTCACCAGCAGATCTACGTTCACGGCGTGCCTCAGGCCCCACTGCAGGTAACCGGCGAAACCGACCTGACCGGGACGCGCGTGCGTTTCTGGCCAAGCCACGAAACCTTTACCAACGTCACCGATTTCGAGTACGAGATCCTGGCGAAGCGTCTGCGCGAGCTGTCGTTCCTTAACTCCGGCGTCTCTATCAAGCTGGAAGACAAGCGCGACGGCAAGAACGATCACTACCACTATGAAGGCGGCATCAAGGCGTTTGTGGAGTACCTGAACCGCAACAAAACGCCTATCCACCCTAACGCGTTCTATTTCTCTACCGAGAAAGACGGCATCGGCGTGGAAGTGGCGCTGCAGTGGAACGACGGCTTCCAGGAAAACATCTACTGCTTTACCAACAACATCCCACAGCGCGACGGCGGCACGCACCTGGCCGGCTTCCGCGCGGCGATGACGCGTACCCTGAACGCCTACATGGATAAAGAAGGCTACAGCAAAAAAGCCAAGGTCAGCGCCACCGGCGACGACGCGCGCGAAGGCCTGATTGCCGTGGTTTCCGTTAAGGTACCGGATCCGAAGTTCTCTTCGCAGACCAAGGACAAGCTGGTCTCTTCCGAGGTGAAATCAGCCGTTGAGCAGCAGATGAACGAGCTGCTGGCAGAGTACCTGCTGGAAAATCCGGGCGATGCCAAAATCGTCGTGGGTAAAATCATCGATGCAGCCCGCGCGCGTGAAGCAGCGCGTCGCGCTCGCGAAATGACCCGTCGTAAAGGCGCGCTGGATCTGGCCGGCCTGCCGGGCAAGCTGGCAGACTGCCAGGAGCGCGATCCGGCGCTGTCAGAAATCTATCTGGTGGAAGGGGACTCTGCGGGCGGCTCCGCCAAGCAGGGCCGTAACCGTAAAAACCAGGCTATCCTGCCGCTGAAGGGAAAAATCCTGAACGTGGAAAAAGCGCGCTTCGATAAGATGCTCGCTTCGCAGGAAGTGGCGACGCTGATCACCGCGCTGGGCTGCGGCATTGGCCGTGACGAATATAACCCGGACAAGCTGCGCTACCACAGCATCATCATCATGACCGATGCGGACGTGGATGGCTCGCACATCCGTACGCTGCTGCTGACCTTCTTCTATCGTCAGATGCCGGAAATTATCGAGCGCGGCCACGTGTATATCGCGCAGCCGCCGCTGTACAAGGTGAAAAAAGGCAAGCAGGAGCAGTACATCAAGGATGACGAGGCGATGGATCAGTATCAGATCGCCATCGCGCTGGACGGCGCGACGCTGCACACCAACGCCGATGCGCCTGCGCTGGGCGGCGAGCCGCTGGAAAACCTGGTGGCCGAGTTCAACAGCACCCGCAAGATGATCAAGCGTATGGAGCGCCGCTATCCGCTGGCGTTGCTGAACGCGCTGATCTATCACCCGACGCTGAGCGATATCTCCGCAGAGGCGCCGGTTCAGCAGTGGATCGACGAGCTGGTGACGCGCCTGAACGAGAACGAGCAGCACGGCAGCACCTATGCCAGCCATGTGCGCCAGAACCGCGAGCAGCATATCTTTGAACCGGTAGTGCGTATCCGTACGCACGGCGTTGATACTGATTATCCGCTGGACAGCGAATTTATCTCGGGCGGCGAATACCGCAAGATCTGTACGCTGGGCGAGAAGCTGCGCGGCCTGATTGAGGAAGATGCCTTTATCGAACGCGGCGAGCGTCGTCAGCCGATCGCTAACTTCGAGCAGGCGATGGACTGGCTGGTGAAAGAGTCGCGTCGCGGCCTGTCGGTACAGCGTTATAAAGGACTGGGCGAGATGAACCCGGAGCAGCTGTGGGAAACCACGATGGATCCGGACAGCCGCCGTATGCTGCGCGTTACGGTGAAGGATGCGATTGCCGCTGACCAGCTGTTCACCACGCTGATGGGCGATGCGGTGGAGCCGCGCCGCGCCTTTATCGAAGAGAACGCGCTGAAAGCCGCCAATATCGATATCTGATAAAGCAGGACGCAGGCCCTCCGGCCATGCAACAGCGTTTGAAAGGCAGATCGTTCGATCTGCCTTTTTTTTCAGCTTTTCTGCTGTGCCGGATCGCCAAACGCGCGCTGATAAAACTGACCATTATTTTCATTTCCGGCCTGCGCGCTTATGGGCAGGAGGGTTTTACTGCTACTTTTCAGGGCTTAGCTGACAAGCCCGTTTCCCGCTTTTTTCACCCAAAGGCCGTAAGCGCGAGCACATTTACCGGAAGATTTACCAAATCGAACTTAAAATTACCGGGCGTGATTCGTCTGGTCATGGCTGGCTGAATCGCGTTAGCATGAAAGAAACCGTGAAGCTCAAGAGGAAGTTATGGCGATAAAACTGATTGCGATTGATATAGACGGCACGCTGCTTAATCCTCAGCATGAGGTGACGCCTGGCGTTAAGCGGGCCATTCAGGCAGCCCGTGATAAAGGAATAGCGATTGTACTGGCGAGCGGCCGGCCGTTTATCGGCGTGGAGCGTTATCTGATGGAGCTGGATTTACAACGGGAAGGGCAGTATTGCATTACCAATAACGGCGCGCTGGTGCAGAAAGCGGAATCGGGCGAGTGCGTGGCGGAAGTTACGCTGAACTTTGACGACTACCTGTATGTGGAAAAGCTGGCGCGCGAGCTGGGCGTACATTTTCAGGCGCTGACGAAATCGCTGCTGTTTACGCCCAACAAGGACATCAGCGAATACACCGTCCACGAAGCTTCGCTGACCGGGATGCCGCTGCGCTACCGCGCGGTGGAAGAGATGGATAAAACCGCCACTTTCCCTAAAGTCATGATGATCGATACGCCAGAAACGCTGGATGAGGCCATTACCCGCATTCCGCAGGAAGCTTACGATCGCTATACCATTATGAAAAGCTCGCCTTATTTCCTGGAAATCCTTAATAAGAAAGTCGATAAGGGCGCGGGCGTCAAAGCGCTGGCCGAGCGTTTAGGGCTTTCCCGCGATGAAGTGATGGCTATCGGCGATCAGGAAAACGATCTGGCGATGTTGACCTTCGCCGGCACGGGCGTGGCGATGGGCAACGGTATCGACAAGGTAAAAAACATTGCGCAGTTCGTTACCAAAACCAATATGGAAGACGGCGTGGCGCACGCTATCGAAAAATTCGCGCTCTGACAGGGCGGCGGTATCACGCTTTAAGCGCCAGTACCGCAAAAGCGCGTAATGCATTACCCTTAGCAGCAAACCTCGCTAAGGGTAAGCATGATGACGGAAAAACAGCTCACTTTTGCTCAGCGCAATCACCAGCTCACCAATATCAACGTCTGGACGGCCGACAGCCACTGGCTGGTCTACGACGTTCGCAGCAATGCCTCCACCTTCAACAGCTTAACCGTCGAGCGCGTTAACCTCAGCGGCCAGACGGAAATCCTTTACCAGGCGCAGGCGGGCGCGCACGTTGGCGTGATCACCGTCAGCCCGGATTTGCCGCCGCGCTACGTTTGCATTCACGGCCCGGAACATCCTGACAGCCAGTGGCGCTATGACTTTCATCATCGTCGTGGCGTTATTATTCAGAACGGCCTGGTGGAAAATATGGACGCCTGCGATATTACGCCGCCCTTTACGCCCGGCGCGCTGCGCGGCGGCTCGCACGTACACGTGTTCAGCCCCGACGGCACCAGGCTGAGTTTTACCTATAACGATCATGTGATGCACGAGCTGGACGTGAAACAAGATTTGCGCAACGTCGGCGTGGCCGTGCCGCTACATGCGGTTTGTCCGCCGTTGCAGCATCCCCGAGAGTATGCAGGCAGCCATTTCTGCGTGCTGGTCAGCGCCACCACCGCCACGCCGACGCCCGGCAGCGATGAGATCAATCGAGCCTATGAAGAGGGTTGGATCGGCGAAGAGGGCTACCTGAAAAGCGACGGCCACCGGCAGCGTTGGGCGCTGGCGTTTATCGGCGATACGCTCAGCGAAAAAGGCGAGAAGGTACCGGAAGTGTTTATTGTCGATCTGCCGGAAAAGATGGCCGACTATGCGCTGGAAGGCGACGCTCCGCTGGCTGGCACCGCCGCCACGCTGCCCGCTCCGCCGCTGGGCGTCAGGCAGCGTCGGCTGACTTTTACGCACGATCGCCCCTTTCCGGGCCTGGCGACCTCGCCGCGTCACTGGCTGCGTAGCTCACCCGACGGTCGCGCCATCGCCTTTTTAATGAAGGACGACGAAGGCGTGGTGCAGCTGTGGACCATCGCGCCCGGCGGCGGCAAGCCTCGTCAGATCACCCACGCCGCCAGCGATATTCAGTCCGCCTTCAGCTGGCATCCCGACGGCAAGTCGGTGGCTTTTATTAACGATAACAGCGTGGTGTTATGCGATACGGGCAGCGGTAAAATGCGGAGGCTGACGGCCCGCACCGCCGAAGCGCCTTCGCCGGAAGCGGTCGTCTGCTCGCCGGACGGGCTTTATGTGGCCTATTTGCGTAACGTGGCGGGCTTTCAGCAGATTTTTATTGCTGATGTCGAGGCGACGTATTGATCACCAGCGGCGCGGCCTGCGAAAGGCTGTCGCTGGTATGATTCTGCTGCTCGCTGCGCAACACGCGTTCACGCGGTGAATCGCCGGTTTTATCGCGGCCTGAGCGGTAGTAGTCAAACGGCAGCAGCAGCGTATCCAGCACGGCGGAGAAAGGCAGGTCGATAGCCGCCAGCGGGCGCATGACCCAGCCGCTGTCGCTGTCGCTAACAATTTTTGCGCTGGCGCGCGTACCGGGATAATAGCCCTGATCGGGGCCGGAATGGGACATAAAGCTGGAGCAGCCACCCGTGCCGGCCAGTGACAGACAGGCCAGCAGGCCAGCGAAACGACTTTTTTTTAGTACCATCATATTCTTTATCCCTTCAGCAGCGGCAAAACCGCTCTGCTTATCATGATCAGCATGTGCCCGCTGCTTTAACGCTCCGATTAATCTCTTTCTGAGTGTATGACATTCGCACCGGATTGGCCGAAAAATTTCCTGAACGGGCCCTTGAAAGCGATCTTAATGTCACCATTTTATGTTCAGGGTCACAAAACGTATGCCGACAGGATACCGCTTGTAGCCCGACGATCTGTCCATAGTGGAAGGTCGCATTACACCCTCGCTGATAATCAGGAGCTATACCATGCGTAATTTCGATCTCGCCCCGCTGTACCGTTCTTCTATTGGTTTCGACCGTCTGATCAACCTGCTGGAATCCAACCAGGGTCAGAGCAACGGCGGCTACCCTCCTTATAACGTGGAGCTGGTGGCGGAAAACCAGTACCGAATCACCATTGCCGTGGCAGGGTTCGCGCAGAGCGAACTGGAGATCACCTCTCACGACAATATGCTGACCGTGCGCGGCGCCCATCCTGAAGAGCAGCAGGAAAAAACCTATCTCTATCAGGGTATTGCGGAACGCAACTTCGAGCGTAAATTCCAGCTGGCCGAGCACGTTAACGTGCGTGATGCACGCCTGGAAAACGGCCTGCTCTATATCGATCTGGAGCGCATCGTGCCGGAAGTCAACAAACCGCGCCGCATTGAAATTCTGAAATAAGACCGCGCGTAAAATTAAGGCCGCACTTTGTGCGGCCTTTTTCGTTTGCATCAGCAGAGGGCTCTGCCGCCCGATTCGCTGTGCGCCCGCTCAATCTCTTCCGCCAGAATGGCGATCCCTTTCTCAATTTTGTCGCTGTCCGGCACATAGTTCATGCGCATGCACTGGTGCGTGTGCGGCCATTCATGCTCCAGTCCCGGAAAGAAAAAGTGGCCCGGCACCATCAATACGCCGCGCGCTTTTAAACGCTGATAGAGGATTTCCGTAGAGATGGGCAGATCTTTAAACCAGAGCCAGAGGAAAATAGCGCCTTCCGGCTTGTGGATAAGGCAGCGTTCTTCGGGTAAATAGCGCCGGATAACGGCGATAGTCTGCTTAACCCTTTCCTGATAAAACGGCCTGATCACCTCTTCCGACAGGCGCAGCAAATCACCACGCTGGATCATCTCATGCGCGATGGCCGGGCCGATACTGCCCGGCGCCAGGCTGATAATGCCGTTCATATTGCCGATGGCGGTAATCACTTTTTCATCAGCAACAATGATGCCGCAGCGTGAGCCGGGCAGGCCCAGCTTGGAAAGGCTCATGCACAGAATAATATTCGGGTTCCACAGCGGGCGAACGTCGCTAAAGATGATGCCGGGAAAAGGCACGCCGTAGGCGTTATCAATCAGCAGCGGTACCTCATGCTGCTGCGCCAGCGCATCCAGCTTCATCAGCTCTTCGTCGGTAATCACGTTGCCGGTTGGATTGGTCGGCCGGGAAACGCAAATCAGCCCGGTATCTTCGGTAATATGCAGCTGCTCAAAATTAACGTGATATTTGAACTGGCCTTCAGGCAGCATTTCGATATCGGGACGGGCGGAAACAAACAGCTCTTCGTCCAGCCCGGCGTCAGCGTAACCCAGATATTCGGGAGCCAGTGGAAACAATACGCGCTTTTTGCGCCCGTCTGCGCGGCGGCCCGCGTAAAGATTAAACAAATAGAAAAAGGCGCTCTGGCTGCCGTTGGTCAGGGCGATATTCTGCGGCCCTACCTGCCAGCCCAGCTCGTCGCGCAGCAGCGTGGAAAGCGATTCCAGCAGCGTGCTTTTTCCTCTTGGGCCGTCGTAGTTGCAAAGCGCATCGGCCAGCTTGCCCTCGTCATGCATCTGCTGCAGCAGCTGCTGAAAATAGTCGTTCATCGCCGGGATCTGGGCCGGATTACCGCCGCCCAGCATCACCGAACCGGGCGTGCGCAGCCCTTCGCCCATATCTTCCATCAGGCGGGTGATCCCTGAGGCGCGTGTGAATTTGTTACCGAAAGCGGAAAAGCTCATAACGTATTAACTGCTTATCGTAGGCAAGTGAAAGCTAACCTTAACGCCACGCCAGGCGTGATGCAACGTCAGCGGGCAGCCGTGTCGGCCAGCAACAGCAGGCGGTGGTCAGGCAGGCAGCGAAGGTTAAAGGTGAATCGTTTCAACTGATTAGCTTTTTTTCGCCGTTAGCCCCGCCGCTTTTTTCCGTCAGCCGGCTATTTCAGTTAATAATTTGTGATGAACTGCACGACTTATTGATAAAAATTTCTTAAAAATCCGTGCGGTGACGCCAGTCACAGTCCTGATACCGCATGCTTTGTAGGCTGGCTGCTCTTCAGCTTAATCATTTCAGCAAGGACAACAAAATGCATAAGACTCTTCTGGCGGGCGCGGTGATAGCAATGTTCAGCGGGCAGGCGGCGGCGCAAAGCTGGGTGTTAACCGATACGCAGGGCACGGAAAAAGGCGACTGGCGGATCGACAGCAGACAGCTCAAGCTGAGCGGCGAACCCTTTACGCTGGAACAGCAGGTGCTGCACGGCGGCAAGCAGGAAGGCTCGAAGGTGCTGACGTTGACCAGCAAAAACGGCCTGACTATCGCGCTCAGCCCGACGCGCGGTATGGATCTGCTGCACGTTAACGGTCACGGCGTGCGGCTGGGCTGGGATTCGCCGGTTGATGAGGTGGTGAACCCGGCCTATATCAATCTGGAAAGCCGTAACGGCCTGGGCTGGCTGGAAGGATTTAACGAGATGATGGTGCGCTGCGGCTTTGAGTGGACCGGCCATCCGGTCACCAAAGACGGGCGTATTTACACGCTGCACGGTAAAGCGGGCAATACACCAGCGTCGAAAGTGGAAGTGATCGTGGATGACCAGGCGCCGCATGAAATCCGTATTCGCGGCCTGCTGAAAGAAAACACCTTTAAAAAAGCGCGTCTGGAAACCTGGACCGAGCTGCGCTACGTGCCGGGCGCGGACTCCTTTACCCTCCACGACGTGCTGACCAACCAGGCTGACTACCCGCACGACTATGAAATTATCTATCACAGCAACTTCAGCACGCCGATCCTGGAAGAAAACGCCCGTTTCCTGGCGCCGGTAAAATCCGTTTCGCCATTTAATGACTATGCGAAAAAAGGGCTGGAAAACTGGCAGACCTATGGCGCGCCAACCAAAGATTTCGATGAAATGGTGTTTAACCTGCAGCCCATTGCCGACAGCAATGGCAAAACCGTGGCGGCCGTGGTTAACAGCAAAGGCGACAAGGGCGCGGCTATCGAATTCGATACGCGGCAGCTGCCGGTGCTGACGATGTGGAAAAACACCGATACGCTGAAGCAGGGCTACGTGACGGGGATCGAGCCCGGCACCAACTATGCCTATCCGGTAACGATTGAAAAAGAGCAGGGCAGGGTTAAACAGCTGCAGCCGGGCCAGAGCGCGGAGTTTACGCTGACCTATTCGCTGCTGAAGGATGCCAGCGCGGTACAAAAAGTCGAAGAGCGTATCAAAACGCTTCAGGGCGAGACCAAAATCAACGTGGAGCAAACGCCGATAGCCGTAGAATAAGCCAGCCAGGGCGGACGCCGTTTCGCCCTTTAAAATGAAACATTGTTTTATTTTTTATAAATAGCGATTTCATTATCCCCCTTTTCCTGATTTCGATCACGGCGTGCGTGCTTTTCCCTCCGCTATAGTGTGCGCTCGAAAACCGGGCAGGGCTGCCCTGTCTCGGATAACAGGCCACTTTCCCGGCTTCTGACACGCAGTCCGCCCTCTGGCTTACAGGAGCAGTTATGATTTTGAATGCATTTGATTTAAAAGGCCGCGTGGCGATGGTCACGGGATGCGATACGGGACTGGGTCAGGGCATGGCGCTGGGGCTGGCGGAAGCGGGATGCGATATCGTTGGCGTGAATATTGTCGAGCCGAAAGAAACCATTGAGCGCGTCACCGCGCTGGGCCGCCGTTTTTTCAGCCTGACCGCCGATCTGGGCAAAACCGAATGTATTGAAGGCGTTGTGGCAAAAGCCGTGGCGGAATACGGCAAAATCGATATCCTGGTCAACAACGCCGGTATCATTCGTCGTGAAGATGCGATCGACTTCTCAGAAAAAGACTGGGACGACGTGATGAACCTGAATATTAAATCCGTGTTCTTTATGTCGCAGGCGGTAGCGCGTCAGTTTATCAAACAGGGCAAGGGCGGGAAAATCATCAATATTGCCTCCATGCTCTCTTTCCAGGGCGGCATTCGCGTGCCTTCTTATACGGCATCAAAAAGCGCCGTGATGGGCGTGACGCGTCTGTTGGCCAATGAATGGGCGAAGCACGGTATTAACGTTAATGCCATCGCGCCGGGCTATATGGCGACCAACAATACCGCACAGCTGCGTGCCGATGAAAAGCGCAACGCCGATATTCTGGAGCGTATCCCGGCAGGCCGTTGGGGACTGCCGGCCGATCTGATGGGGCCAGCGGTATTCCTGGCCTCTCCGGCTGCCGACTATATTAACGGCTACACCATTGCCGTAGACGGCGGCTGGCTGGCTCGTTAAAAGTGAAAACCGCCCCGGGTAGCTGTCAGGGACGGTTTTATTGGTCTGCGGCGCTACCCGCGCCAGCCGGTCAGTTGAAAGGCCCCGTTTTTGGCGTACGCGCTCAAAATGGGGCCTTTCCGATCTTACCCTGGCAACATTACCGGGCCGGAGGCGTAAAAGTTACGTTAATCGGCATCACGCCACGGCGAAGCATCAAATTAACCGCAATCTTTCCGCTCATCGCTTTAGTTGAGGTCAGCTGAGCGGTATAGACGTTACCACTGACCTTAACCGCGCTGATATGGCAGCCAGGCAGGCCGCTGGTATCAAAGTTAATTAAGTTCGGCAGCGTTTTCACCGCGTTATTGCGCATATCCCGGGCGACGAGGGTAAGCGTGATGGCGCTGACGCCGTCAGCCGGCACGCTCGTGGCGCTTACGGTGAAAGAAGAGTTATTGACGGTTGGATAGCCCGCGTAAAAATAGACAATCACCGAGCCTTTGAGGCCATCAATAGTTCCTTCTACTTTCCAGCCGCCATCGTGATTGCTGGAGGTCGGGAAACGCGCCGCGCCATATTTATCTAAAGTAACTTCAGAAGGAATGTTGACGCGGTCGTCAGTGGCCGTAATGGCGACTTTTCTGTTGGTGACGGGATTGCCGTTGCTATCTTTTACAAAGATCTCAACCACGCTGGTATCTGTACCATCCGCAACGGCGCGGCCCGTGACCCGATGCATGTAAACCGATGCCGCCTTGCCTGCCACAAAATTCACTTCGGCTTCTTTACGGGCGGAGCCCATCTGCGCGACAACCTTACTCTGACCGGTTTTGGTATCGCTAACGGGAACGGACGCTTCGCCGCGTGCGTCAGTCATCGCGCTTTGTGTAATGACGGCGCTATTATCAGCGCTGAAGGTCACGGTTTGTCCGGCCAGCGGATTGCCCTGTGCATCCGTTACCAGCGCTGTAACCCGATCGGCTGCTTTACCGTCGGCTACCGCATCGTTGCTGACCACGGTCAGGCTTGCCAGCCGTGCGCTTGCGTTATCCGCCGCGATAGTTACCGTTGCACCAGGAAAAGTCATATTGCGGGCAACAGGCGTAATGGTCAGCGTTTCCGGATGCGTGCCCGCCGTCACCACGGCGGTATAACGGCCCGCGCTCTGACGAGTAAAGGCAGACACTTTGGTATCGTCGGCGGCCTGCGCGCTTTTGGTCACGCTAATCTCTTTTTCATTGATATCAACCGGATTGCCCAGGCTGTCTTTTACCGTCAGGGTCAGCGTCTGCTGAGCGTGGCCGTCTGATACCAGCGTGCTGCTGACCGGCAGCAGTGAACTGCTGTTAACGTTAATAGCGGCTTCGGTGACGGTAATTTGCGTTTCCGTACGCTTTGAGGCGTTACCTTTTTTATCGATCGCCACGCCGCTGAGGGTGTAGCTGTTGGTACCGGTGGCGTCGGCATGATAGGCCGGCAGCACCACGCTGAAATCGGTAGGGCCGTTAGCGATAATTTTCCCGCCGTTAGCCAGCAGCGACGACGCGGACCAGTTGATGCGATCCAGGCCGTATTTGCTGTTGACCGAAACGTTCAGCGTTTTTTGCTCGCCGGCCGTGCCGCTGATGAGCTTCGCAGTGCTCAGCCTGATCGTCTCTTCTTTACGGTACTCAAGCACGATGTTGTTATTACGGTTCACCAGATCGTAGCGGTTGCCGGCCAGGCTACGCATCGCCGCTACCGCATCGCTGTCCAGCTGTTTGCGCCACGGCATCCCGAGCTGATAATTGAGCGTCAGGCCCAGCCGCGTATCGTGTTCTCCGGCTTTGCCCTGGCGCTGTTCCGCTTCCAGCGACAGCAGCGGGAAGGGCGTAAAGGTGACGCCTGCGGTAATGGCGTGCGGATTTTTCTGGCGGTTGTCCTTATCAAACAGCGCCACGTCGTTACCGTAATATTGTTCGTAGTTAAACTTCGCGCCCAGCTGAGGCAGGGCAGGCAGGAAGGCTTCCGTACGGATATCCCAGCCGTTGGCCGGACGCTCTTCGTAGCCGGAAAAATCTTTAGAGTCTTTCCAGCTGGTGAGCCGCACATAGCCGTTTGCCGCCACTTTGATAAAGTTGCGCCAGTACTCGACGCCCATGCCGGAACGGGCATGTTGACGGGAAAGATCGTAATCAAAGAAGGCATTAGCGCCGGTCATAAAGTCATGGCCGAAATGACGCATCCCGAGACCAAGATTCGCCTGGTTGCGATCGTCGGTGCGGTGGAAGCTTCCCTGAGTGAAGATCAGGCGGTCGCTACGATCGCTTAAAGGCAGCAGCAGGTCGAACTGCGAGTTTTTCAGCGAGAAGTTTTTATCCGCGTCCAGCTGCACGCGCGCGGTACCGAAACGGCCCAGCCACTGCTGCGCCTGCGCGCCCGCTTCGCCTGCGGCCATGCTGGCGGCGGCAGAGGCGGCGCCGTTGCCGTTGCGGCTGTCGAGCGAGGAACCCGCCTGCGTAGCAAGACCGGCGGCTTTCATCTCCAGGCCGTTGTCGGCGTTGTGCCAGTGCACTTTTGGCAAAGGAGAAAGCGGCACGTCCAGCTCGTCGCCCGGCTGTAGCCGATCAAAGCCGTGAGCGAAAGTGCGCAGCTGGTTCAGCTTGCGCAGCGCTTCCACGCTCATATTGTATTTTTGCGCCACGCCCGCTGCCGTTTCCGCCTGGCCCAGGGTATAAACCTGCGTTCGGATAGCGACGGCATCCGCCGACTGCGTCAAAAAATGCTGGCGGGCAACGGCCAGCGCGGGCGTAAACGCACAGGCAATCGGGAAAGCGCCCTGAATCGCTACGGTCAGCCAGGTTAAACGGTGCCGCCACGGCGACTTATTTTCTTTATTAAGGTCAGGTTTATTTTTCATGGTTTCTTTATATTAAATAAAAGATAATTTCAGCCAGCGTGAGCGTGCTGTATTAATTCAGGGGAGCCCATGAATAATAAACCTGTCACTCGTGATTGCTGGCGCTACGGATAATTAAACATCTTTAAGTCGTTGAAGATTCTTCCCTTATTAATGTGGTGCTTATTACGGGCAAAATAATACCCTCGGCATAATTTATGCCGATAAGCGAGTTTCCGAATGAGCGTAGTTATATCACAATATTAAGTTGGCACAATGCCCGCCCCTAAGGGGGAAGAAAGGCCAGGTAACAAAAAGGGATCTTTACATTTCTATTGCTTTCTTTATGTTGAGCATTTAATTAACAATATGACCGCTTTTTTTTAATTAAAAAGCCGCAGGATCTCATTTTATATCATCTTAATTAAATAATGATTTAGCTTATGGTTACCTGAGTGGATCAACTAAATAACAACAGGGCACTGACGCGTTCAGGAACGAACAGGCTATTTGTTTAGCGCCTGTTTAGGCTAAGAAGGGAATTTTTGCGGGATAAAGAGGTCGGCAGGGCGCTGAAAAACGTGCCGACACGCAAAGCGCATCGGCACAGAAAATTATTTTGCTACTTCAGGATTAACGCAGTTCTTGTCCACTTTACCGTTCAGGGCGGCAATCAGATTTTCCACCGCGTCTTTTGCCATGCCGTAACGGGTTTCATGCGTCGCAGAGCCAATATGCGGCAGCGCCACCACGTTAGGCAGCGTCAGCAAAGGCGAATCCTTTGGCAGCGGCTCTTTCTCAAACACGTCCAGACCGGCGGCGTGGATAGTGCCCTCTTGCAGCGCGGCGATCAGCGCTTCTTCATCGATAACCGGGCCGCGTCCGGCATTGATCAGCACGGCGGAAGGCTTCATTTTCGCCAGCTCCTCGCGGCCGATCAGGTGGTGCGTCTGTTCAGTCAGCGGCAGGCTGATGCACAGGAAATCGGACTCTTTCAGCAGCGTATCCAGATCGCAGTATTGCGCGTCGAAACGCTGCTCCGCCTCTTCGTGGTGCTTACGAGCGTTGTAAAGGATCGGCATGCTGAAGCCCAGGTGCGCGCGCTGCGCCAGCGCCAGTCCGATACGACCCATGCCCAGGATGCCCATTTTTTTATGGTGCACGTCAATGCCGAACCAGTCCGCGCCGATGCTGCCCTGCCACTCACCTTTTTTCACGCGCTCGGCGGATTCCACCACGCGACGCGCGCTGGTCAGCACCAGCGCCATCATGGTATCGGCGACGGTTTCCGTCAGTACGGTCGGGGTGTGCATCAACAGCACGCCGCGTTCGCTCAGCGCGGGAATATCAAAGTTGTCCACGCCCACGGAAACGGAAGAGGCGACGCGCAGCTTCGGCGCTTTTTTCAGGAACTCAGCGTCCACTTTGCCGCCGGAGCCTAAAATACCTTCGGCCTGCTGAAAGACCTCCGCGTGTTGGCTAAGGGTTTCCGGGGTCAGGCCGTTGATTTCGGTAACGTTAAAATGCTCGTCGAGCTGCGAACGCAGATCCTGCGGCAGCTTCTTATACAGCACCACGGATGGTTTCATGCTTGTCTCCCTGTTTCTTTAAGGCACGGGCCAGGCGGCCCGCACCGTTAAGCGTGTTTAGCGCCATGCGGCATCGGGGGTTGCTTATTGGCTGCTGGCTTTACGATCAGCGTCAGCCAGACCGAGATAAGCAGCGATACCCCCATAAAGATATACGAAGCGGAAGGGCTGCCCGTCGCGCCGTTCAAATAACCCACGACCCAGGAGCCCAGGAAAGAGCCTAGCGCGCCCATCGCGTTAATCAGCGCCATTGCGCCGCCCGCCACGTTACGCGGCAGCATTTCCGGGATAATGGCGAAGAACGGGCCATAAGGCGCGTACATCGCGGCACCGGCCACCACCAGCAGGCTGAACGACAGCCAGAAATTATTCGCCCCTACAAGATATGAACCTAAAAACGCCAGCGCGCCAATTAACAGCAGCGGCCAGACAAAGAGTTTACGGTTTTGCAGCTTGTCGGAAGCCCAGGAAGCCAGGATCATCGCCACGGTGGCGGCCAGGTAAGGCACCGCAGAGAGCCAGCCCGCTTCCACCATGCCCATCTGCATCCCGTTGCGCAGGATAGAAGGCAGCCACAGCACAAAGCCATAGACGCCGATGCTCCAGGTAAAATACTGAATGCAAAGGATAATGACATTGCGCGAGCGGAACGCCTCGCTGTAATTGCGCACCGCCTTGATGTTTTCCTGCTCTTTTTGCAGCTGTGCCGCCAGCGCCGCTTTTTCCTCTTCGCTCAGCCATTTCGCCTGAGCGGGCTTATCCTGCACCATAAACCACCAGGCCACGGCCCAGATCACCGCCGGAATGCCCTCAAAAATAAACATTTCGCGCCAGCCGAAGGCATTGATCAGATAGCCGGAAACCACGGACATCCACAGCACCGTGACCGGGTTGCCCAGGATCAGGAAGGTATTGGCGCGGGAGCGCTCCGATTTGGTAAACCAGTTGCTGATATAGATCAGCATGGCCGGCATCACGGCCGCTTCCACCACGCCCAGCACAAAGCGGATAGCCGCCAGCATCGGGATATTACTGACCATGCCGGTCAGCGAGGCGCAAATGCCCCACAGCACCAGGCAGACGAAAACCAGTTTTTTTACGCTGCGGCGTTCGGCGTACACCGCGCCGGGGATCTGGAAAAAGAAATAGCCAAGAAAGAACAGGGCGCCCAGCAGCGACGACATGCCGTGCGTGATGCCCAGATCTTCATTGATGCCGGCGGCCGAGGCAAAGCTGAAATTGGCCCTGTCGAGATACGCCAGGCTGTAGGTGATAAACACGATGGGCATGATGTACCACCAGCGTTTAGGCGCGATTGTCTGCTTATTCATCGTCTGCTTCCTCTGTTGGAGGTGGCCGCACTCTGCATTGTAGGGTGGGTGCGGCTCATTATGGTTCGGTTAGAAGCCTGGTCCGGTTCGTGTCGCCCGCTGTTTAAAAATCGCCGAGCGTTTCGCGCGTGGGCAAGCCTTCGCTGTCGCCGCTGACCTGGATAGCCAGCGAGCCGATGCGGTTGCCGCGCTTAATCGCCTGCGGCAGGGTTTTCCCTTCCAGCAGCGCGCTGATGACGCCAACGGCAAAGCCGTCGCCCGCGCCAACGGTATCCACCACGTTAGCGGTTCTGATCGCGTCGACCTGGCCTTTTTCGCCCTCGGCGGTTTTATACCAGGCGCCTTCGCAGCCCGTTTTAATGATGACCGCTTTGACGCCCATCGCCAGATAAAAATCGGCGATCGCTTCCGGCTGGTCGTAGCCGGTCAGGATTTTGCCTTCGCTGATGCCCGGTAAAACCCAGTCGGCAAAGCCCGCCAGCGCGTTGAGCTGGGTAGCCATTTCGCGCTCGCTTGACCACAGCACGGGACGCAGGTTCGGATCGAAGGAGATGGTTTTGCCCATCCGCTTCATCTCCTGCGCCGCATGCTTTGACAGCGCCAGCGAACTGTCGGAGATGGCCGCCGCCACGCCGCTCAGATGCAGGTGGCGCGCTGCGCCAAAATAGTCGCGGTTGAAATCCTCAACCGACAGATGGCTGGCCGCAGAGCCTTTACGGAAATATTCCACCAGCGGATCGGAGCCGTCTTCCACGCGGGATTTCAGCTGGAAACCAGTAGGATAGCGAGCATCGGTGGTCACCTGACGGCTGTCGACGCCCTCTTTTTCCAGCTGCTGGCGCGTAAAGCGGCCAAAGGAATCATCGCCGACGCGGCTGACCCAGCCTACCTTCAGGCCCAGGCGAGCCAGGCCGATAGCGACGTTCAGCTCGGCCCCGGCGATACGTTTGGTAAAATGCTCCGCCGCCGCCAGATCGCCGGTGTCGCTGGCGATAAACATCGCCATCGCTTCGCCGATGGTCACCGCATCCAGCGTGCCGTTTTCATGAAGGGTCATGATTTATACCTCTCGCAGCAAATCTACATAGTGACGGGTGACGGCCACCAGGTCGCCGCCTTCCAGCGGGAACTCAATACCGCGCGGCACGTCGGAGGGCAGCAGCGCCAGCGTTTCCCGCCACAGATTATCAGCCTCGTCCAGCGCGATGGCGCGCCAGCCGTCAGCGGTCGGCGCAGCGGCTTTGACGTGCACGTAGCTGACGAAAGACGCCAGCTTTCCCGCTGCCCGGATGGGGTCGTCGCCCACCCATAGCCAGTTGCCCATATCAAACGTCATCCCAACAGGCGCGTTGTCAGAAAAATAGCCGTTGAGGGCGGCAAGCGTGCCGCAGTCGGTCTGATCGTTTTCCACCACCAGCGTTAACGGCAGCCCGTCGCGCAGCGGCGAGTCGTCCGAACCGGGCTGATAATGGCCTAATGAATATTTTATCAGGCGGGCGTTTAACTGCTGCGCCTCGTTGAGGTGGCTTGCCAGCCGAGGATTCAGCGCACCCTCTTCAGTATAAAGCGCTTCCGGGACCGAGTAGAACGCCGTCAGCCCGGCATCACTGATTGCCTTGCCCAACGCGGGCAGCTGCTGGATTTCCGCTTCGCTGCACAGCTCGCGGCGGATCTCAATGCCGTCTGCGCCGGCGGCGGCGACAATCGGCACCACGGCCTGCTGACCGCCGAGTTCGCCGATCCGATCGCGGCCATAGGCGGCGGTCACTACAATAATTTCAGGTTTCATCTTTTCCTCCGGGCGGTGGCCCTGACGTTACAAAAACGTTAACTGGAACCGGTTCCAACCGAAAGGGGCGGAGCGCGGTTTTATGATCGCGCTCACGATGTGGACAATTATTTGGAAATTTACTGGAAAAGCGTCAGAACGACGCGGGTCAGGCCGACCGCTGCGTTAATACGGTGAAAAGAAGAGAAATCAGGCGAACTTCGTGGAACTGCGGATAATCAACTCACCGGAGTAGAGCTGCTCGCACGGCGGCGCTTCGTCACCTTCAATACGGCGGATAACCTGCTCCAGCGCCGCGTAGCCAATCTGCCACGTAGGCTGTTTCAGCGTAGTGATGCCGCCGCCCGCCAGTTCCGACCAGACCAGCTCGTCAAAGCCCAGCAGCCCTAAATCTTCGCCCCAGCGCAGATCCAGGCGTTTGAAGCTGCGCGCGATTTGCAGCGTCAGCGCGCCATTAACGGCCAATACGGCGCAGCGCTGGTGGCGATGGCGCTGATAAAAATCTTGCAGGATGCCATCCAGTCGCGCGCTGTCGTTTAAGGCGACCTCAGCCTGTTCGGCCTCGCGCTGCGGATGCTGCGCCATCGTTTCCCGGAACGCCTTGAGGCGCTCGTGGCGGGTATTGACGGTGCCCAATGGCTCGGTAACAAACAGAATGGCGTCAAAGGCTTCTTCAAGCAGATGCGTTGTGACCTGCGCGGCGGCCTCGTGGTTATTCAGCCCTACCACGTCGCAGGCGAAATCAGGGATCTTACGGTCAATCAGCACCATCGGCAGCAGCGACTGCTGGAGATGGCTCAGCGCTTCCTCGCGCATCCCCACGGCGTTAACCACGATCCCTTCCACCTGATAGCTGCTGAGCAGATTCAGATAGTGCTGCTCCTGGTCCACCTCGTTATTGGTGTTGCACATCAGCAGCGTAAAGCCCTGCGCGCGGCAGGCCGCCTCAATGCCGCACATCACATCAACGGAGTAAGGATTGGTAATATCCGCGATAATCAGGCCGATTAAGCGGGTGCGCCCGCGCTTCAGGCCACGCGCCATCTGGCTGGGTCGATAGTTAAGTTCGGCAATGGCGGTTTCAATCCGCTGCTTTAAATCGGCGGACAGAAGGTGCTGCTCGCCGTTGAGATAGCGAGAAACGCTGGTTTTGCCCGTATGGGCTTTTCTGGCAACGTCGCTGATTGTCGCGCGTGCGGCCTTGCGGTTCATAGCGATCCTTGAACGAGTAAAAATGAAAGCAGCCATCACGGGCTTAAATCTTAAGATAGCGGGTAATGGCGGAAAGCGGATCCGGCCATCATAAAGCATAAGGGCGGTCTCGCCCACAGTCAGGCGGTTGGGCAGGGAAACAGCCGGACAAAGATTGTCCGGCTGGCGGGATTACTGCAGCGGGCTGAGGGTGATTTCCACGCGACGGTTCTGCGCTTTACCTGCGGCCGTGCTGTTGGTCGCGACCGGGTTGTCCGGCCCCATGCCGCCGGTGCGAATGCGATTGGTCGCCACGCCCTGGGTAATCAGCGAGCTGGCTACGCTGTCGGCACGCTGCTGCGACAGGTTCATGTTCAGCTGGCGGCTGCCGGTGCTGTCGGTATAGCCGACGATGTTAACGGCGGTTTTTGGATACTCTTTCAGCACCATTGCCACGCCGGTCAGCGTGTTGGCACCCGCAGGCTTCAGCGAGCTGCTGCTGCTGTCGAAGGTGACGCTGTTCGGCATGTTCAGCACGATATTATTGCCTTCACGCGTCACGCTGACGCCGGTGCCGCGCATTTTTTCACGCAGCTTGGTTTCCTGCACGTCCATATAGTAGCCCGCGCCGCCGCCCAGCGCCGCGCCTGCCGCTGCGCCAATCAGCGCGCCTTTGCCGCGATCTTTTTTGGAAGAGGAGAGCACGCCGACGCCTGCGCCCAGCGCGGCGCCCAGGCCCGCGCCGATACCGGCTTTACCCGCCTGGCGTTCGCCGGTGTAAGGATTCGTGGTGCAGCCCGACAGGGCGATGGTACCGCTCAAAACAAGAGCAAGAGTAACAAAACGTTTTTTCATGGATAGCGTTTCCTGAACAGCGACTGGCGAAAATAGCCTGAAAAGAAGCGATTATGCCGACCCCGCGCCGAAAAAAAACCGTGTTGTCTTCCTAAATTTGTAAAGAGACGCTACCTGAGGTTATCCGGATGACAGAAACAGCTGGTCGTGTGGTCGCTAATCAGCCCGCAGGCCTGCATAAACGAATAACAGGTAGTGGTGCCGACAAATTTAAAGCCGCGCTTTTTTAGCGCTTTAGAAAGGGCATCGGAAACGGTGCTGAAGGTTGGCGCAGCGCGATAGTCGCTGTAGCGGTGGATTTGCGGCTGGCGATCAACAAACTGCCAGATAAACTCAGCAAAGGCCTCGCCCTGCGCCGCCATCGCCAGCAGCGCGCGCGCGTTGGCGACAATAGCGGAAAGCTTGCCGCGATGGCGGATCAGCCCGCTGTCCAGCATCAGCCAATCGAGGTCGCTTTCCGTCATCAACGCCACCTGCTCAGGATCGAAACCGCAGAACGCCCGCCGGTAGTTTTCCCGCTTTTTTAAGACGGTCAGCCAGGAAAGGCCGGCCATCTGACCTTCCAGGCACAGCATTTCAAACAGCGCCTGCGCGTCGGTAATCGGCACGCCCCATTCCGTATCATGATAGGCCAGATAGATCGGATCCTGAGTCACCCAACCGCAACGCTGCATAAGTAAAGTTCCTTATCTGAATCGGTTAAAAAATACACTTAAAAGGCTTGACGCAATGCCCGGAAAGGCAATAGTTATCTGACAGGTTGACGATGATAGCAACAAAATAACCGGCGTCATGCCGCCGCTTTCAGGCTCTTTCTGGAGTCACGCCATGCTAAAAAAATATTCGCGCCTGCGCGCTGCCGGAAGCGCGTGGCTCTTTTATGCCGTCTCGACTTTTCCGGCGCTGGCCTGGGATAGCTACACCGTCTTTGGCGACAGCCTGAGCGATGGCGGTAATAACGGCCGCTATACCTGGGACAGCAGCCGACATCCGCTCTATGACGAAATTCTGGCCGCAAAAATCGACCAGTCGCTCCAGCCTTCCAATAACGGCGGCAGCAACTATGCCGCGGGCGAAGCGGTGGCGCTGCCGCTGCTGAATGCCGACAACAATACGTCTAACCAGCTCGCCGCTTATCTGGCGGCCAGGGGCGGCCAGGCGGATGCCGACGGCCTCTATATTCACTGGATCGGCGGCAACGATCTGGCGGCGGCCGCGCTGAATCCGCAGCAGGCGGCAGGGCTGGTCAGCAACAGTGCTTTTGCCGCCGCAGGCCAGGTACAGCAGCTGCTGGCTGCCGGAGCCGGAACGGTTATCGTGCCGACCGTGCCCAATATCGGTGCGGCGCCGGTGCTGCTGGAGGCGGTCATCCAGACCGGCCTGGCGCCCGTTGCCGGTACGGCGCTGGCTGCGGCCTTCGCTTCCCTGAACGGCCAGACGACGCCGGATCTGAACAGCCGCAATCAGGCGATTTACCAGGCGCTGTACGCCGCCGCCGGTGAGGCCAGCAGCGTGACCGCCGTGCGGCAGGCTATCGCCGATCGGCTGTTTGCCGCCTGGCAAAGCCTTAGCGAGCAGGGCAGCGCGCTAACCAACCGCTATAACCAGCTGGAAGACGATCGGCTGGCGCAGCTGGGCGGCAACATTGTGCGCGTGGATATCAACGGTCTTTTCAGCGAGATCCTCAGTGACCCGGCGCGCTATGGCTTAAGCAATACGGCCGGCATGGCCTGCCCGCCCGGCGTTTCAGCGGCGGTCTGCACTTCGGCTACGCCCGGTTTTTCCGACGAGCAGGCTTTGCTGTTTGCCGATCGTCTGCATCCCGGCCCCGCTACGCACCAGCTGATCGCCGATTATATTGAGGCCGTGCTGAACGCGCCCGCGCAGGTGGTGGCGCTGGATCAGGCGATGCTGGCGCTCTCTCGCGATGCGCGCGCCACGCTCGACAGCCGCTTGCAGCAGCAGCGCCACAGCGACAATCCGCAGGGATCGCTTAACGTGTTCGGCGGCTACGCCGGTCAACATTACGACTATGCCGCCAATCTGGCGGCGGGCGACGGCAACGCCACCACCCATAACCTGACGCTGGGCGTGGACTATAAGCTGACCGATTCACTGCTGGTGGGCGCGCTGGTTTCCGGCTCGGACGACACGCAGCATCCTTCATCTCGCTTCGATTACAAGCTGCGCGGCTGGCTATTTTCGGCCTGGAGCGAGCTCGCTTTTCTGGACAACGGCTGGATAAATACGGATGTGTACTACGCTTTTGCCCGCTATGACGATATCCAGCGGCATTTTGCCATCGGCCCGGCGACGCGGACGGAAAAGGGCGATACCGACGGTAAACAGCTCGGCGCGCGTATTACCACCGGCTGGGATTTTCCGTTGGGCGCTTCGCTTACCACCGGCCCGACGGCACAGTACGCGCTGGATTACAGTTCGGTAGAGGGCTACAGCGAGCGGGGCGAGAGCAGCACCGCCATGCGCTTCGCCGATCAGAACTACCATTCGCAGATTGGCGCGCTGGGCTGGCGGCTGGATGCCACGCTGGGCGGGATCAATCCCTGGGCGGCGGTCAGCTATAACCACCAGTTTGGCGATAACGTCTGGCGCGCCGGCGGCGGGCTGAAGTCAACGCAGACCCGCTTCACGCGCGATACCGCCCGCCAGGACAGCAACTGGGCGGACGTGACCGTCGGCGCAAACTTGCCGCTGGGCGACAGCGCGGCGGCCTTCGCCTCGGTGTCGCAAACCGGCGGCCTCAGCACCGGCGAGCAGTTTATCTATAACCTGGGCGTCAGCGCGCGTTTCTGATCGGCTGGCGTGCGCTTTCCGGCACGGCATGAGCGGTATTGGGCGGCGGCGCGCCCGTAAATTTCTCCACCTCCAGCTGCGCCATCTGCCCGCAGTTGCCCTGCGCCAGCCGTGAGGTGCCGATATCGAAGGTCAGGCAGTTTACGTTGCCGTTCCTGCACAGCGTTTTCGGTTCGGCAGGCTCGGCGGGATCGTACCAGGCGCCTTCGCTGATGCGCACTACGCCGGGACGGATCGCTTCCGTTACCAGCGCGCCGACCAGGATCTGACCCCGATCGTTAAACGCCCTGACCAGATCGCCGGACTGGATCCCTCGGGTGACGGCATCCTGCGGATGGATCAGGATCGCTTCGCGATCGCTGACGGCATATTTTTGCCGCAGCGGCGTGTTGTCCAGCTGGGAATGCAGACGATGGGCAGGATGCGCGGTATTCAGCGACAGGGGATAGCGCAGCGCCTGCGCACTGCCGTGCCACTCCTGCGGCGGCTGCCAGCCCGGCAGGCCCGCGCAGTCGTCGTAGTGCATCGCCGCGATAGTTTTAGAGAAGATTTCAATTTTCCCGCTGGGCGTGCCGAGCGGATTCAACAGCGGATCGGCGCGATAGTCAGCAAAGCGCACCCACTTTTTATTCTCTTCCGGTACCGGAAAGCGAATGTAGTTATTGGACTGCCAGAACAGATCGAACGGCGGCAGCGGGACGCCGGCGTTTCTGGCCTGCTGCTTCATATCGTCATACAGCTTTTTCAGCCACAGCATTTCATCGCGGCCTTCGGTAAAAGCCTGTTCGACGCCGAGCCTGGTCGCAATGGCCTGAAAAATGGCGAAATCGCTGCGCGCCTGGTGCTGCGGCGGCACGCACTGGCGCATCGGGAACAGATAGCGCTGCGAATAGTCGCCGCCCATATCCATATCGTTGCGCTCATAGCTGGTGGTGCAGGGCAGCACGATATCGGCGTGTCTGGCGGTGGCCGTCCAGTAAGGATCCTGCACCACAATGGTTTCCGGGCGTTGCCAGGCCAGCAGCAAATTGTTGGTGTCCTGATGGTGGTGGAAAGGATTGCCCCCCGCGACGTAGACCATTTTGACGTCGGGATAAGTCACCTCTTTGCCATTAAAAGCGATAGTTTTGCCGGGATTGGCAAGGCAGTCGGCAATGCGCGCTACCGGGATCGGCGGCGGCGAACCGGCAGGCGCGACGCCCGCGCTGATGCCCGACAGGATCCCGCCTCGCGCCGTTGGGCTGCCGCCGGAAGAGTAGTGGTAGCTGAAGCCGAAACCGCCGCCCGGCAGGCCGATTTGCCCGAGCATGGCGGCCAGCGTTACCAGCAGCCAGTGCGGCTGCTCGCCGCGGTGCTGGCGCTGAATGCCCCAGCCGGCCATGAGCATGGTGCGCTGACCCGCCATCCTTCTTGCCAGCTGGCGCAGCTGCTCCGGCGCGATGCCGCAGATCTCGCTGGCCCATTCCGCGCTTTTGACAAGGCCGTCGCTTTCGCCCAGCAGGTAGGCGCGAAACTTTTCAAAACCCGTGGTATAGCGGGCAAGAAAAGCCTCGTCATGGTGCTTTTCTGCCAGCAGCGTATGCGCCAGGCCCAAAATCATCGCGGCGTCGGTATAGGCTTTCGGCGCGATCCATTCCGCATTCAGCGCTTTGGCGCTGTCGCTAAATACGGGATCGATGCAGATAACCGGCGTGCCTTTGGCGGCCAGCGCCGCAAATCCTTCCAGCCCGACGTGATCCGGCACGTTCCAGCTGTTTTTCAGCGTTACCAGCGGATTGCAGCCCCACAGCACCACCAGCTCGCTGCTTTCCACCACCACCGGCCAGCTGGTTTGCTGCTCGTAAACCTCCATGGAACCGACCACGTGCGACATAATCACCTGCGCCGCGCCGGTAGAGTAATCGCCGCTGTAGCCCAGAAAGCCACCCGCCAGGTTCATCAGGCGGTGCAGCAGCGCGCGGGAGTTGTGCAGCATCCCGGTGCTTTTCCAGCCGTAGGATCCGGCGTAAATAGCGGACGGGCCGTGCTCGCGCTGTAGCCTGCGGATGTCGTTGGCGACCAGCTCGGTGGCCTTTTCCCAGCTGACGCTGACCCACTTATCGCGGCCGCGCAGCGCCGTATTGCTGCCCGGCCCGTGCTCCAGCCAGCTTTGCCGCACCATCGGCGCGGTGATGCGGTTGGCAGCGTGAACCTGATAAGGCGCCATGGTGATCAGCTCGTTGGGCGCGGGATCGTCCTCCACGGGCTGTACGCCGACCATTTTTCCGTTCTCTACCAGCGCTTCAAAAGCGCCCCAGTGGGCGGCGGTCAGGATGCCTTTTCTGGCGGGCCTGAGCGCAGTAAACAGCGGCATTGCCTGGCTGATGGCCTGAGCCAGCGCGGAGCGGGCGTATAGCAGATCCAGCGAGCCGGCGGCCAGCAGCGTGCCGCCTGCGGCGAGAAACTGGCGGCGGCTGAGGCCGAAACGATTATTTTTCATGGGGTTCTCCCTGTGCGGTCGACTTCATGTCGCTGGCGTACTGCTGTGCGTAGCGCGTCAGCAGGCGCAGCTGCTCCGTATCCAGCGAAGTGCGCGAGGCCATGCCTTTTATCACCCCCGTCCACTGGTTCGCCGTGTAGTGGTCGGGCGCGGTGAGTCCGTGGCAGCCCGTGCAGTTGGCGGTCATCAGGCTGGCGGCCTGCTGCCAGAGCTTGTCCCGATCGGCGATCAGCGCGTCGCTGGCGACCGCTATATCGAGCGAAACGCGGTGCCAGCTTGTTTCCGTCTGGCTGTCTTCCTCCGTGGCGAGGATTTTTATCTGCGGCGCGGCTTCCAGCGCGACGATGGCGCTGATAATGCGTTTGCCTTTGGCCGCGTAGATCGCGCCGGTCGAGCCATCCTGCTGCCAGCCTTTCAGCTGTGCTTCAGTACGGCCATTTTTATGCCGGTACGGCAGCAGCTCCGCCGCCGGAAACAGCGTGCCTGCGGCAGGCCCGTCATGGGATGCCAGGGTGAAAGGCTGCGTGCTGATGGGATACAGAGGACGGTTATCGGTTTTGGCTGCGGCGGCCAGCGCGGTTAGCTGAGCGGCGCCGGAAGCGTTGCTGGCGCGCATATCGGGCAGGATATGCGCCACGCCACGATGGCAGTCGATGCAGGTTTCGCCGCTTTTCAGCGCGACAGGGTGCGCTTTCCTGGCTTCCGGCCGCTGGCCCAGCATATCCATCGCGGCAAAACTGTGGCAGCTGCGGCAGGTCGCAGAATCGCTGGCCTTCATCTTTTGCCATACCGACTCCGCCATCGCCAGCTTGTGGGCATTGTACTGCTCTTCGCTGTCCAGCTTGCCGGTCAGTTCGCCCAGCAGATCCTTGCTCGCGCCCAGCTTGGTCGCCATCCAGGCCAGCGGCTCGTTGGGAACGTGGCAGTCGGCGCATTCCGCGCGGATGCCGGCATGGTTCTGGAAGTGAATGCTGCCCTGATATTCCGCCAGCGGCCTCGACATGCTGTGGCAGGAAACGCAAAAAGCGGTGTCGCTGGTTTTGTGCAGCACTACCGCGCTGCCGGCGACGACCAGCAGCGTGGCGATAGCAATCAGCGCGATAAACGGCCAGCGGCGCTTACTGAAAATTTTCATATAAGCTCAAATCCCTTTGTTTAAAAAACAGGCTTATTTATCCCACAAAATCAGCGGGCTAAATTTGTGTCGCATCAATAAGGGAAGCGTTAGGGAAAAAGGAGGATTAGGGGAACATGCTGTCGTCGCGCAGCAGATGATCGCTGCCCTGACGATGGGTAAAGCCGCTGTGGTCGAAAAATTCCAGGATCTGCACCGCCAGCTTGCGGCCCATAGCGAAAAGGCGGCGAAAGTCCGCCGCGCGGGTGGCAAGCCCCTGCTGATGCCGCTGGCGAATGGTGTCGGCAAACCGTTCAATCAGCGCGCGGGAGTAGTAGCGATCGTGAACAATCGCCGCAATTTCGCCACTGCTGGCGGCTTTTTGCAGCGTCAGACGCATCAGCGCCTCGTCGGCGTTCAGGCAGGCTGCCATATCGCGCACCCACCCGCTATCCTGCGCCAGCAGCGGTTTGGCCTGCTGCCACAGCGCCTGCTCTTCTGGCGTAAAGCTGACGGAGAAAGCAGGCAGACGCAGCCAGCCATAGCGAAACGCCAGCGCGCCGTCGGCCAGCAATAAGTCGATAACCGCCAGCCCGATTGCTTCCGGCAGGCCGGGCAGCGCCATCCTTCTGAGGCGGCTTCGCCCCAGCCCCGGCCTGTCTTCGTGCTTGCGATGGTAGCCCGCCAGCGTATCCAGCACCTGCCGCCGCCATCCTGCGGTAACCTCTGCCAGCAGCAGATAGTCGCCCGCTTCAACCGGCGCAATGGCGCTGAGCGCAGCGGAAAAGCCTTCGGCGGTCAGCTGGCGTGCCCAGGCCAGCTGCGTTTTGCGCCAGGGGCGGGCCTGAAGCAAAAGCCGCAGCGTTGCCTCATCGTCCTGCGCATTGGCCAGCTGCTGTAGCCAGCGCGTCGCGTCGGGCTGTGGCGTACAGCCTTTTTTCTGCATCAACAGCACCACGCGAGCGCCCGCCAGCGTTTGCCGGGCCGTGATATCGCGCAGGATCAGCCGATCGTTATCCGCCAGCCACAGCGGTTTATCCAGCGTCAGCTCGGCCAGGTTATCCTGCATCGGCGTCACGCTGCCGGTGATATGGCTGGCGGCATGATGAATATGCAGCCGCTGCGCCTGTTTTAACGGCTGAAGCGGCTGGAGCGCCACCACCACCCGGCTGGAAAGCACGGCGGGCGGCTCTTGCAGCAGCCAGTCGCCGCGGGACAGCTCGCTTTTTTCGACGCCGCCAACAAGGTTAAGCGCCAGCCGCTGGCCGCCGCAGGCGACGCTGGCAGGCTGGTTTTGCGCCCGCAGACCCTGCACGCGGACGCTTTTATTCATGCCGGTCAGCCAGAGCCTGTCACCGACGCGAACCTCGCCGCCCAGCGCGGTGCCCGTGACCACAGTGCCCGTACCCGGCACGCTGAAGGCGCGATCGATAGCCAGGCGAAAGCGTTTACAGGGCGCGATCGCGCGCGGTGGCAGCTGGCTGATATGGTCGGCAAGGGCGCTGATGCCGGTGGCGTTCAGCGCGCTGGTGACAAACAGCGTGACGTCCGGCCAGCCCATCAGCGCGGCCAGCGTACGGATTTCCCGCTCGGTGTCGCTGATGCGTGCGGCGTTGGCCAGGTCGGCTTTGGTAATTGCGATGGTCAGCGGCGGCTGCCCGCTCAGTTGCAGGATCGCCAGATGTTCGCGGGTTTGCGGCATGATGCCGTCATCGGCCGCCACGGCGAGCAGCGCGTGATCCGGGCCGGTGACGCCGCTGAGCATATTAGCGAGGTGCTTTTGATGGCCCGGCACGTCGATAAAACTGAAGATCCGTCCATCCGGCCTCGGCCACCAGGCGTAGTTGAGATCGACCGTGCTGTCCTGAGGCTTTTCACCCGGCAGCCGATCGAGCGCCGCGCCGGTCAGCGCCTGCAGCAGCGTAGTTTTACCGTGTGCGGCATGACCTGCGCTGACGATGACCATCAGCTTGCCCCGGCGCTAAGGCGCCGCGGCGGAGGCGCCGTTATCCGGGCGGCGGTAAACGGGTTCACCATCAGGCCGATGGCGGCACCGTGCGGGCGAAGCTTTCCCGCTGGAACATTTTTTCCGCCAGTTTGACCAGCGCAGGCCGTTCCACGCACCAGTTAGGGATCACGCGGCGAAAATTCAGGAAGCCTATCAGGCAGGCGACGGCTATATCCGCCACGTTGATGGCCTCGCCGTTGATCGTGGTGCCTTTGGCCGCCTCTTGTTCCAGCGCGTCGAGACCGCGCGCGATTTTTTCGCGCTGGCGCAGCAGCTGGCTCTCCATCTGTAGCTCCGGCGGCCTCATCTGTTCGCGCAGCAGGATCACCGCCGCATCGCCGATCCCATCCGCCAGCGCTTCCAGCTGCTGTACCTTCAGCGCCGCCAGCCGATCATGCGGCATCAGCGCCGGGGCGATATCCAGCTGCTCCAGGTAAGCGGCGATGATAGGCGAGTCGTACCAGGTATCTTCCCCAGCCACCAGCGCCGGGACTTTACCCAGCGGATTGTAGTGCGGAACGTGGCTCTCGTCGGTCCAGGGCGATTCGTTGATAAATTCAAAGGTGATGCCTTTTTCCAACAGAATGACCGAAATTTTCCGTACAAAAGGACTGGTATAGCTGCCGATTAATTTCATTACGCGAATTCCCCTTCAAAACCGAATGGCCTGTTTATCATGTTATTCTCCCGGAAACAGGAATGGATTCAGGCTGCTGCGTGAAAAGCCCTCCTGTTCCATTCGCGCATCCAGCACCAGCGAGGCGAGATCGTCGGCAACCGCTTCTACGGCCGGATCTTTTGCCTGATAGAGCAGTTTCATATAGGTGCCGCAGTCGCCGCAGCTTTCGGCCTTAATGGACGCGAGATTGCCTTCCAGCGACCAGGCGTGCAGGTCCTGCGTTTGCTCACAGTTGCTGCATCGCGCGCGCGCCACGTGCCATTCGCTTTCGCACAGATTGCAGTGCAGATAGCGCAGGCCGTCCTCCTGCTGGTCCATATGCACTACGCCGGAAACCGGCACGCTGCCGCACACCGGACAAAACTGCCGCTGTTCGCCATATTCGGCGCGCGCGCGGCCGGGGATCAGCGCCGCCATCTGCGCCCAGTACAGCGAGAGCGCCGCCCAGACAAAAGGCGATTTGTCGCTGGCTATTTGTGAAAAGTCATTGGCGAACAGCGCGTTAGCCATGGCTTCCAGCTCCGGCGCAGAGGCTTTTTCCAGATTCTCCAGTACCGCCAGCGCCTGACCGGACATTTCCGGCTTCATTTCAGCGATCAGCGAATGGAGCAGACGCTGCCAGTGCGGATCGCGGGGCAGCGTGTTGATATCCAGCGGCGGTTTGCCGATGCGTGCGGCTTCCGCCAGGCGCGCCTGCAAATCCAGCCGCAGCGGATGATCGTAAAGCACTATCTCCTGCGCGCTGGCGATAACGGCCGCAAAGCGCAAATAGTCGCCCAACGGATTTTTCTCTGCCAGCTGACGCAGTCTCGCGGCGCGGCGGGCATACAAATTTTTCAGCCTGGGGAAAAGTAACGGCGGGATCGTCTCCGCCATTTTTGTTTCGCTTTTCTCCAGCGGATCCTGCGGGATTATGCGAATAGTCATCAGGAATTCCTGTTATCTGGCGCGCTAATATCGTCGGCGGAACGCGCATTAGCCGCACTTTTTGCCCGGTAGTCGGGCACCCGGTCTTCAAATAGTCTGTTTCGCCTCTAAAGCGGCGTAAACCCGCATGGCGCGCGGTGGTCAATCTCCTGTCACGCTCAACTTACCGGTAAAGCAGGGCCGCCGCATCGCGTATTGCGCGCCTGCGGCGGCCTGAAAAATGCGCTTATGGCTAAAATTATAGCGTCCGCTCTCGTCAACTTCCTTGTTAAGCGTAATTTAAGGGATGTTTTTTAACCACGGCGGTTTGCTGCACGCAGCAAAAAAGCCTCTACGGCATGTCCGTGTTCCGGTCTGCGACCGTCGCTGTCCACCAGGCCGGTTGCAACCCGAGGCCCTGGCAGCGATTGGTTATCCGTTTCTTTTTGTGCTTTTTGCCGCCGGAAAACACCGTTGCGCGGATTATTGTTTTGCGGTCGTTCTCTTGCGGGTTCAAAATTACAGGCGAAAAAATTAGCGGCGCGGCTTGAGTGACGGGAAAGACAGGTGAGTGAAATGAGCAAGGCGGGTGAACAGAGCATGGCCGGCGTCAGTCAGATTGAGGTCTGGCAGCGCGGTACGCTGGAGACGGCACAGGAGGACTGGCTGGCCGATGAGGTGCCGGTGGCGCTGGTGTATAACGGCATTTCGCATGTGGTGATGATGGCAACGCCGAAAGATCTCGAGGCATTCGCCATCGGTTTTTCCCTCTCCGAAGGGATTATCAGCTCGCCCGGCGATATTTACGGCATTGATATTCAGCCTTCCTGCGGCGGGCTTGAGGTGCAGATAGAGCTGTCCAGCCGCCGTTTTATGGGGCTGAAAGCGCAGCGCCGGGCAATGGCGGGCCGCACGGGCTGCGGCGTCTGCGGCGTGGAGCAGCTGGCGGAAATCGGCAAGCCCGTGCAGCCGCTGCCTTTCAGCCAAACCTTTTCGCTGGATCGGCTGGACGGCGCGCTGTCGCAGCTGAAAAGCTACCAGCCCGTCGGGCAGCTGACCGGCTGCACGCACGCGGCGGCCTGGATAGCGCCAGACGGCAATCTGGCGGGCGGCTGTGAAGACGTAGGTCGCCACGTGGCGCTGGATAAGCTGCTCGGCCTGCGCAGTCAGCAGGCCAGCTGGCAGCAGGGCGCGGTGCTGGTTTCCAGCCGCGCCAGCTACGAGATGGTGCAGAAATCCGCCATGTGCGGCGTGGAAATTCTCTTTGCGGTTTCCGCCGCGACCAAACTGGCGGTTGAGGTGGCGCAGCGCAGCAATCTGACGCTGGTCGGCTTCAGCAAGCCGGGCCGCGCCACGGTTTATACCCATCCGCAGCGGCTGATTTGACCGCCTGATCTCTCAGCGCAGGCGACCGTTACGCCATCACCACCTGCGGCAGTGCCGTTTCCAGCGAGGCGAAAGCCTGAACGCCCGCCGCGCCGCTGTCGGTGACCAGCAACGCGATCTGTTCAGGCCGGGCATACTGCATCCGGCTGCTCACGCCCAGCTTGCTGTGATCGGCCAGCAGGATCGATCGCGCCGCCTGATGCACCATCGCGCGCGCGATGGCCGCTTCGTAAGGATGAAAGCTGCTGGCACCGTTTTTGCTGTCGACGCCGGTCGGCGACAGCATCGCCACGTCGGCGCGGTAGCGATAAATTTCCGCCACCGTCAGCTCGCCGCGCGTTTCCTGCGCACCGGCCAGCATCGCACCACCCAGCAGAATAATGCTGTTGTTCAGCTGCTCGCCCTCTTCGGCAGCGGAAAGTTTTAGCGCCGCCTGCAGGCTGTTGGTGATGATGGTCAGACCGGACATGGTGCGCAGCTCTTCCGCCAGCATGGTGGTGGTGCTGCCAGCGTCGATAAACAGCGTCTGGCCCGGCGTTAACAGCCGCGCGGCGGCACGCGCAATAGCGCGTTTTTCTCTGGCGCGGACTTCGCTGCGCACCATCAGCGGCGGTTCCGGCTCCGCCGTCAGCGACATCAGCCCGCCGTGTACGCGACGGGCCGCGCCCAGCGCCTCCAGCTCGATAATGTCTCTTCTGGCGGTTTCGCGTGAAACGCCTAACTCTTTGATAATGCGCTCGGTGCTGACATGACCCAGCGTAGCCAGCAGCGCGCGAATGCGATGCAGACGCGATTCCTGAAGCATGATTGCGTTCCTTAACCGGACAAGGGCACCAGCCTAACCGACAAACGATCGCCGTGCATGTGTATTTTATTGCATATGTGTATTTTGTTGCATTAAAACAAAAAAGAGTCATTATAAAAAGACGGCTGCACGCCTTCATCCTTTCGCAACGGGAGTTATCATGGCTACACGTTCGACCATCATGGATACCAACAGTTTTCGCGCAGAGCACGCCGCCGGTCTGGACGACGACGTGCGGAAACTTACCGATAAACGCAGCCGGGTGCTGGGCGAATCCTACCGGCTGTTTTACCGCAAGCCGGTGCATCTGGTGCGGGGCGAAGGGCAATATCTATGGGATGCCGCCGGAGAAAAATATCTGGATGCCTATAACAACGTGGCGAGCATCGGCCACTGCCATCCTGCGGTCATTGATGCGGTATATCAGCAAATGCAGCAGCTTAATACCCATACTCGCTATCTGCATGAGCGCATTCTCGACTATTCGGAAGCGCTGCTGTCGACGCTGCCCGGCGAAATCGATCGGGCGATGTATATGTGCACCGGTTCGGAGGCGAACGACCTGGCTATCCGCGTGGCGCGGGCCTTCAGCGGCGGCACGGGCATTATCGTCAGCCAGGAGGCCTATCACGGCACCAGCGATCTGACCTCCGGCGTTTCGCCTGCTTTAGGCTCCGGCCAGCCGCTGGCCACCACCACCCGCCTGGTTTCGCCGCCCGATCGCTATCGCGTCACCTCGCCGGATTTGGGCGACTGGTTCGCCAACGAAATCCAGCGGCAGATCGACGATATGGCCGCACACGGTATTAAATTCGCCGGCTTCCTTGCCGACTCGATTTTCTCCTCCGATGGCGTGCTGCCCGGCCCGAAAGGCTTTTTGCAAAAGGCAATTGAAGTGGTGCACAACAACGGCGGCATCTTTATCGCCGACGAAGTGCAGCCCGGCTTTGCCCGTACCGGTGAGGCATTCTGGGGCTTTGCGCGGCACGGCGTCGTGCCGGATATCGTTACCACCGGCAAGCCGATGGGCAACGGCATTCCGGTATCCGGACTGCTGGCGAAAAGCGACGTATTGGCCGCTTTCAGCGACGATATTCCCTATTTCAATACGTTTGGCGGCAATCCGGTGGCGATGGCGGCGGCGCAGGCGGTGTTACAGGTGATTAAAGAAGAACAGCTGCAGGAACACAGCCGCGTCGTGGGCGAAAAACTGCTGAAAGAGTTGCTGACGCTGAAAGAGAAGTACGAATGCGTAGGCGACGTGCGCGGCGCGGGGCTGTTTATCGGCTTTGAGCTGGTCAAAGACAAGAGCAGCAAAACGCCGGACAAACAGCTGGCGCTGGATGTCACCGAAAAGCTGCGTGAAAACCGCGTGCTGACCTCGGTGGCCGGGCCTTACGGCAACGTGTTGAAGCTGCGTCCGCCTTTGGCTTTTCAGGAAAGCGATATCGACTGGCTGGTTGGCGCGCTGGATAACTCCCTGCGGGCCGTGCTGCGCTAACCACAGCGGCGGCCCGCGCGCCGTCTGCTGGCCAGAAAGCTTACTCATGGACTGAACAGCTCACTCAGGCGGCAGTCAAGCTCCTTCAGGCAGCCGGAAAGCTTGCTCAGGCAGCGGCGATCTGCTGAGAAAAGTTAGCTTCCATCCGCGCCCAGGCGTCGTTCATATCGTCCGCCAGGCTGAACAGTCCGGAGGTGCCGACGATAAACACCTCGACGCCGGAAGCTGCAATCTGCCCGAAGGTGGCCGCATTGCAGGAGCCGTCGATTTCCGTGAGGTAGCGCCAGCCATGCTGTTCGCGAAGCCGGATCAGCTGACGAATTTTATCCAGCGTTTGCGGAATAAATTGCTGCCCGGCAAAGCCCGGATCCACTGACATTACCGTAACTTTATCCAGCAGATGCGCATATTCCATAATGGCTGCCGCGGGCGTGGCCGGATTAAGCACCACGCCGCAGCGTTTACCCGCTTCTTTAATCTGCATCAGCAGGCGGAATATTTTGTTATTCGCCGTTTCGGGATGAAAACTGATAATGTCCGCGCCCGCCTCCAGGCACATTGGAATAATATCTTCCGGATGATTAACCATCAGATGCACATCAATCGGCACATCGGTTATTTTGCGCAGGTTCTCGATAAAGAACGGCGACAGCGTAATATTTTTTACGTAACTGCCGTCCATAATATCGACATGATAAAAAGCGGCTTTATCATTCATTGCCTCTATTTGCTCACGGAACCGGGTTAAATCCATACACATTAAAGAAGGTGAAAATTTCGCGTTCATGGAAGTTGTCCTGTTATGCGGCCTTAATGGAACAGAGCGATAAGCTTGCCGAGGATAATGCCGATTACGCCGAAATCCGCATCGCCAAAGGTGGTGGAAGCGAAGCCAAGCTCGCCCATCAGCGGCAGCAGGATGGCCGGCAGGAAAGAGATCAGCAGGCCCTGCACGAAAGCGCCAATCATCGCGCCACGGCGACCGCCGGTAATGTTGCCATAGACGCCGGCCGTTGCGCCGCAGAAGAAATGCGGCACCAGGCCCGGTACGATCACGCTCAGGCCGAACAGCGGGCAGAGGAACATGCTGATCAAACCGGCGGCGAAACTACACAGAAAACCGATAATTACCGCATTGGGCGCGAAGGGGAACACCGTCGGGCAGTCCAGCGCCGGTTTAGCGTCCTTCACCAGCTTGTCGGCGATGCCTTTAAAAGCCGGCACGATTTCCGCTATGACCATCCGCACGCCCGCCAGGATGATATAAACGCCTGCGGCAAAGGTAATGGACTGGATAACGGCAAAAACCAGGAAGTTCTGACCGCCGCTGACCTGGCTTTCGGTAAAGGTTTTGCCGGCCACCAGCACCAGCGCCACAAACAGGATCATCATGGTAAGCGAAATCGCCACCGATGAGTCGCGCAGGAAATTCAGCGTTTTCGGCACCTTCAGCTCTTCTGTGGAAGGACTGCCTTTGCCCACCACCTTGCCGACCAGCGCCGCCAGCAGGTAGCCGGTCGAGCCAAAGTGGCCCAGCGCCAAATCATCGGAACGCGTAATCTTGCGGGTAAAGGGCTGCAGGATAGCCGGACTGATCACCATCATCGCGCCTAAAATCAGCGAGCCGGTTGCCACCAGCCAGAAACCGCTGAAGCCGCCGACCGACAGGATCACCGCCAGCATCGCAGACATATAAAGCGTATGGTGGCCGGTTAAAAAGATATATTTCAGCGGCGTAATGCGTGCCAGCAGAATATTAATCAGCATCCCAAACACCATAATCATCGCCGTAGCCGTGCCGTAGCTTTTCTGCGCCAGCGCGGCCATTGCATCGGTGTTGGGCACCACGCCCTGAATATTAAAAGAGTGCTCAAACAGCTGGCTGAATATCGTCAGCGTTGTCGCAATCAGGTTAGCGCCGGCAATCAGAATTAAAAATCCCATGATGGTTTTCAGCGTGCCGGAAATGACTTCTGAAAAAGCTTTCTTTTGCAGCAATAAGCCGATCAGGGAAAAAAGGCCGACCAAAATCGCTGGCGTTCCGAGAACGTCATTAATAATAAACTGAAGCATAAACGACTCCGTACGTTTGAGTTGCCGCGTTTTTATAAGTGCTCGGCCAGGATCTCTTTAATTCTGGCGTTATCGAGCAGGTTGCTCAGGCCAAATACCTGCGCCTCGTGATCGGCAAGCCGATCGGCGATATCCTGGGCGCTTAAAATTAAATCTGCCGGTTCCGAGCGCGCGGTCGTTAAATCCGTATGGCTGACCTCCGCCGTCTTTCCCAGTTCCGCCAGGATTTTTTTCACGTTCATTTCGACAATAAAGCTGCTGCCCAAACCATTGCCACACACAATCAGCACTTTTTTCATGAGGTTTTCTCCAGAGAGGGATCGCTAACGGCGGCCGTAAGGGCCGACAGCGTGGTCGCCGACAGCAGCTGCTGTAGACGGAAGTCGTCGCTGAACAAACCGGCCAGTTCGCCGATCATTCTGATGTGCTCTTCGCCGGAGACGGCGCTCAGCAGGATCACCACGTATACGGGATCGTTTTCAGCACTGTCGAAGCTGACTCCCTGATTAATACGCAGCAGAGAAAGCCCGTTTTTCAGCGCACCTTCTTCGGGGCGCGCATGAGGCATGGCGAGGCCGGGCGCCAGCACGTAGTAAGGGCCAAGCTGAGCATGAGAGCGGAAAATCGCCTCCAGGTAGTCCGGTGTAATAGCCTGCTGCGCCAGCAGCGGCGCGGCAGCCTGGCGGATTGCTTCCTGCCAGTGGCCGACGCTTTCGGTCAGCTGAATATTTTCAGGTTGAAGCCAGTTCGACAGCATGTTCGCTCTCCGGTAAGGGTCTGCCTGCACTTTAGGCGGTTTTCTGTACGCTTTTCCGTGATTGTTGTCGCAAAAGTTAGCGCTAACATCAGCAATGTTAAAATATGTGTTATCGCTAACATTTCTGCTGCACACGAAGCATGATCAACGGCGCTTTATGCCGCCTGGCCCGGAGGGAAATAAGGATGAGCGCCGCCTGCAACCTTTCTGCGCCGCCTCGCATAACAAGGTGAAGGATCGCTTTTAACGTGGCGCGACCGGGCTTTTGGTTTTAAGCTGCGTCCAGTTGAAACAGCTGGCTGCAGGAGAATGCATGGCAGAAAAACGGCGGCGCAGTACCGGGAAAAGTACGCTGGCCGATGTCGCCCGTCTGGTTGGCGTCAGTACGATGACCGCATCACGCGCGCTGCGGATGCCGGAAAAAGTCTCTTCCGATATTCGTGAAAGGATTGAGGCGGCGATAGCCGAACTGGGCTACGTACCTAACGTGCAGGCGCGCAATCTGGCGTCGGCTTCCTCAAAGCTAATCACGATGGTGGTGCCTTCTTTCGTTACGCCAGGCTGCGCGGCGGTGTCGGAAGCGTTACAGGCGATACTGCGGCCTGAGGGATACAACGTCATGCTGGCAGAGGCCAACCATTCTGCGGCGGGCGAGAACGAGCTGATAGAAATGTTGCTCTCTTACAATCCTGCGGCGATGGTGCATTTTAACTTTGATAACGTGGAGGCGGCGCATCGGCTGCTGAGCAACTCCGGCCTGCCGGTTATCGACATAGGCGGCGTGCATCATGATTCGGCGGGCATCAGCGTGGGCGTCGACTATGCCAAAGCGGTACGGCTGCTGGTACAGGCGCTGGTGGAGAAGGGGTTTCGTCATCCCGGTCTGCTCTGCACGCAAACCAGCAACACGCTGTTCAGCCAGCTGCTGAACGGCTGGCACAGCGGGATGCTGGCGCATAATTTGTCGCCGCATCGCGTCGTAACTTCGCCTTTGCCGCCCGGCTTTGCCGCTGGCCACGCGCTGCTGGCGGATATTCAGCTTACCTGGCCCGAAATCGACGTGCTGATCTGCACGGCGGAAGAGGTAGCCTGTGGTGCGATGATGGCCTGCCACGCGGCGGGGATTGCGGTGCCCAGCCAGCTGGCGATAGCCAGTATCGGCGGCGGACAGCTTTCCGCCGTCTGCTCGCCACCGCTAACCACGGTGACGCTGCCCTACGGCGAAATGGGCAAGCTGGCCGGTAAACGCCTGCTGGCTGCGCTACAGGGAGAAGATCCGCCGGTCTGGAACGAGCTGCCGGTAACGCTACAGTTTCGTGCCAGCACGGAGAAAATATAAAGCCCGGCTTGGGGTGCGGTGGAAAAGCGAAACGAACATTTTTCCTGCTCAAAATCAGGTAAAAATGCCGTGGGCGAGGCTGAAGATTAACAGCGCCAGCAGCAGCCCGCCTGACATCAGTAACGCAAACTGGAAAGCGACAACGCTTATCCCAAAGAGTATTGCGGCGCCTGCGGCGTGCCTGTTTTCTCTTAACCAAATTTGACCAACGCATCAAATCTGGTTAATCTTTATGCGTAGTACTTTGGTACTGCAAAGGATGCAGCAGACTGGTTAGCCCAGACATCCCGCTACCCCAATAAGGATGGTTCCGAACCATTTTTAACAGGGTCAGGCCAGGTCCGGTAAAGGCGATTCTGAATACCAGAAGAAATTCTGGCGAAACCCACCTTAAGGTGGGTTTTGTTATTTCAGGGGTGGGGTAAAGGTTTGTTGAGAAAAGAGAGATCCCACACTGTTCCTTCAGAATCAACGAAGGGATGCCATTTTGATACCTCACCGATCTTCACTTTTGCAAAACTCCCTGTCCTGAAAAAAGTTATGTGGAAAGTTATCCTGTCTTATCAATGCCACAGACGATAGCCGCAGCAGTCGGCTCTGTTTTGTCAGGCGTAAACGGCTTAGACCATTTTGCTCTGTAGGTCATCAATAAGGTTCTGATGCCCTTCACCGGCGTGCTGTCTATAATAACCTTATAAAGACCGGGGCATTGATAACCCTTTTCCAGATCATTAATTTAACTATAATGATCCGACTGCTTACGCGGCACTCCATCGGGACGTGCTGCCAAAAAAACCAATGGAGATGATGAACATGAGTTATTCACTGCCATCCCTGCCTTACGCATACGACGCACTGGAACCGCATTTCGACAAGCAGACGATGGAGATCCATCATACTAAACATCACCAGACTTACGTGAACAACGCGAACGCCGCGCTGGAAGGCACCGAGTTCGCTGACCTGCCGGTAGAAGAGCTGATCACCAAACTGGATCAGGTGCCTGCCGATAAGAAAACCGTACTGCGTAACAACGCGGGCGGCCACGCTAACCACAGCTTTTTCTGGAAAGGTCTGAAAACCGGCACCACGCTGGGCGGCGAGCTGAAAGCGGCTATCGAAAAAGATTTCGGCAGCGTTGATGCCTTCAAAGAAGCGTTTGAAAAAGCGGCCGCTACCCGTTTCGGCTCCGGCTGGGCGTGGCTGGTTAAGAAAGACGGCAAGCTGGCTGTAGTCTCTACCGCTAACCAGGACAACCCGCTGATGGGCGAAGCGATCGCTGGCGCTTCCGGTACCCCAATCGTGGGCCTGGACGTGTGGGAACACGCTTACTACCTGAAATATCAGAACAAACGTCCTGACTACATCAAAGCGTTTTGGGAAGTGGTTAACTGGGACGTGGCGGCAGAGAATTTCGCTGCGGCTAAATAAGCCCGTTCCGGACGAAAACGACAGGCGTTTGTAGGCTAAGCGTCTGATAAATACCCTGCTGGCGCTAAGTTAGCGGGGTATTTTTTTGCCGTAAAAATCCCCCGCCAGCCTTTCTTGCCTGACTGCTTTCTAATTTTTTATTAAGAGCGGCGTTAATTTGATCCTGAAGCGCCATTATTAATCGTCCTTTTTTTGTGACAGGAACTTTTTTTAAGGAGGTTTTAATCTGCTGTTGTTAAGACGATATTAAAAATTAAGCTTTTGTAACTGGCATTCGTCCCTTATCTCGTTAAAAAAGGGACGGCTGTATGAAAATGGCTGATGCGTTGCAATATCATAATTTTTATCGGCATAAAAGCTATGCATTTACCAGATGGTACGTAAGATTAACGCCTGTTAAAATAAATGGTTGTTAAGGAATTTAATCTGTTAACACAGAAATTAGCCTATACGGAGCGTACATTCAACTGCTACAAACAATAGCTTCCTGCACCATCTCGATTTTTCATTTTTTACAGTAAGTCCGCCACTTTATAAGAACATTGTTCGGTGCCCTTTTGACAGATATAAAATAATAATATAAGTAAGGCGCTGTTATTAAAGAAGAATAAAGGTGATCTGGATTTTATCAACCGAGCATAAAGCCCTTCGCCTCATTGTGGTATCAGGCAAGTGTTTAGACACTGTTCATACTTATTATGCTAATAATTTTATTGATTTTAGGTACTTTAAACTCTGGAGGAAATATGAAATTAGTAAAATTATTGTTACTCGGTGCATGTCTGTCTTTTGGGGTATCAACCTTGTCATATGCCACGGTGTCTTCATCTCAAACGCAATATAAAGCTGGTCAGTGTGGTACTGATGGTATTTATGTCCCCGGATATGGTTGCGTTTATCCTGGCGATTCCGGATCTCGCCCCTGATAACTTAAGACACCACAAGTCCTGAAGCTATAGAGAGGCCGCGGTTATCCAAAGTTATGTAAATAATCCTGGATAACTGCGGCCATATTCAAGGCGGAATTAATACGCCTTGTTAAGTAACCAGTGGATATAGCCTGGCTGCTATTTGCCCGAAATTACTCGCCGTTTTCTGAAAAACGAACGCGCGGCTATATGAAAACCATCATTAAAATTCTTTTACTGTTAACGGTGCGTCCATACTGCGGTTGCCACAATGACTGGCGAATGTACGCCAGCGACGGCTGATGGGGCGACCTGCGTCTGTTTCCCCGATCCTGTTGGATGCTGGCGGTCTTTTGTTTTCACCTTTTTCTTTTCTGTACTTTTCCTCGCCGTCCTGACCGAGCGAAACCCTGCTTAATCTTCTGATTACCTCTGTTCATGCTGCGTAACGGGATGCCGCTGGTTTTAACCGCTTAAATGGCTGGGCGTCTGGATGGCTAATAACATTTCGTGTTAGCTTATCTCCTTTCGTTCGTTGCCTGTCGTGATAATCCATTAAAAAATAAGGCAGCTTACCCTTCAGAGAGCGCTCGCTATGACCGCAGTGAACCATCTTGAAATGCGGCAGATCGCCATCGCTTTTGGCGGTTTTGCCGCGCTGACCGACGTCGACTTTCGCCTTGACGGCCACAGTGTTCATGCGCTGACCGGCGCTAACGGCGCAGGAAAATCAACGCTGATGGCCGTGCTGTCGGGTGCCCATGAGCATTACAGCGGCGATATCCTGCTGGATGGCGAGCCGGTATCGATTCGTTCTCCGCGTGATGCAAAGAAGCTGGGCATTCATCTGGTGCAGCAGGAAGTTGATGTGGCGCTGGTTTCCACGCTCAGCGTGGCGGAAAACATCATGCTGGATCGCCTGGCCGAAGGCGGACAAATTTATCGCTGGCGTGCTATCCGTCGCCAGGCTCGCGCGCTGCTGGCACAGCTGGAGGTGGATATTGACGTCAATCGCCGCGTCGATCGCTGCACGCTGGCGGAGAAACAGCAAATCCTGCTGGCCCGTGCGCTCTCCCATCACTGCCGCTTTTTGATCCTGGATGAACCCACTGCGCCGCTGGATCGGCATGAAAGCGAACGCCTGTTTGCGGTGGTTCGCCGCCTGCAAAAAAGCGGTATCGGCGTAGTGTTTATCTCCCACCGTATCCACGAACTGCGCGCGATTTGCGATCGGCTTACGGTGCTGCGCGACGGGCGCCTGATTGAAACCGTGCCGATGAGCGCGCTGAGCGGCGAACAAATCGTGGAAAAGATGCTGGGTCACCAGCTGGCGGATATCTATCCGCCGCGTCGTCCGGCCAGCAACGGCGCAACGCTGCTGCATGTCGAGGCGCTGCACGACGACGCGCTGCTGCACAATATCTCTTTAACGCTGCGCAAGGGAGAGATCCTGGGTATCGCCGGCCTGGCGGGCGCGGGAAAAACGGAGCTGTGCAAAGCGCTGTTCGGCGCCAGCAAAAGCCGCATCGGCCGGGGCGAGCTGCATGGCAAACCGTGGCGGCCCACTTCGCCTTCCGCTGCGGTAGCGAACGGCATGGCGCTGATCCCGGAGGAGCGCCGCAAAGAGGGCATTTTTATCGACGAGTCGGTGGCAATGAACCTTAGCATCAGCGCGGACACCAGCTTTTCCCGCTGGGGGCTTTTCGGTCACCGGCAGGCCTGGCGCTGGGCCGAAGAGATTATTCAACAGCTGGGCGTGCGCACTCTCGGCCCGGAACAATCCCTGCGCCGTCTTTCCGGCGGTAATCAGCAGAAAGTGGCCATCGGCAAATGGCTGCGCAACGACGCTGACGTCCTGATTTTTGATGAGCCAACCAAGGGCGTTGATATCAAGGCCAAAACCGATCTCTTCACGCTAATCGACGCGCTGGCCCGCCAGGGAAAAGGGGTTATTTACGCCTCGGGCGAGTTTGCCGAACTGGTAGGGCTATGCGACCGCATCTGCGTGCTGTGGGACGGTAAAATCGTGGCGGAGATGGATGCGCGTCAGGCTGATGAAGAAACGCTTTTACTTTATTCCACCGGAGGAACCCCTGCGTGAGCAGCAAAGAACTTTCCCTGAAGGCGACGCCTGGGCTGCGTCACCAGCTGTTTGAATTCCTTTATAAATGGGGAATGTTGTTAACGGTGGTGGCGCTGATCGCCGCCTTCGGCCTGGCTTCGGACAGCTTTCTGGAGCCAGCCAATATCATCAATATTCTGCGCGCCATCGCCATTGTGACGGTGATTGCCGTAGGCGTCTCGATCTCGTTGACCATCGGCGGCTTCGATCTCTCCGTGGGATCTACTGCATCGTTGGCAAACTCGCTGGTGATCTCGCTGTTTGTCTGGTACGGCTTTGGCCCGACAGCCGCGATAACGCTGACGCTGCTGCTCTGCACGCTGGTCGGGCTGTTTAACGCCTTTCTGATCGTAGTGCTGAAAATTCCCGATATGCTGGCCACGCTGGCAAGCCTGTTTATCGTGCAGGGCGTGGCGATGACCTGGAGCTTCGGCGGCTCTGTCACGGAGAATATGGTGATGCCAAGCGGCGAGATGGCCGAAGGGATCGTGCCGCCGGACTTTTCGCTACTGGGCCAGGTGCCAACCATCGTTATCATTATGCTGGTGGTTACCGTGGTGGCGCAGCTTGGCCTGTCGCTGACAAAGCATGGCCGCCGCATGTATGCCATCGGCGGCAACCCGGAAGCGGCGCGGTTTTCCGGCATTCGCACGAATCGCTATCGCGTACTGGCTTACGTGCTCGCCTCGCTGCTGGCGGGACTAGGCGGCATTCTGCTGGCTTCGCGCATTGGTTCGTCGCAGGTGAATGCCGGCGGCGGCTATCTGATGGATGCCGTTGCGGCGGCGTGGATCGGCCTGTCGCTGGCCGGCTCCGGCAAGCCGAATGCGCTGGGCACGCTGCTGGGCGCGGTGATCCTCGGCGTGCTGCAAAACGGTCTGGTCATGCTTTCCGTGCCTTATTACGCCATGGATATTATCAAAGGTCTGGTGCTGGCCGCTGCGCTGGCAATCACTTACATTCAGCGCCGCCAGGCGTAGGGATAACGATGAAAAAATTAACGCTTTCACTGCTGGCCGTCAGCCTGCTGGCCAGCACTACCGCCTTTGCCGATACGGCTGCGGTGCCTGCCGCTATCGCCAGCCATAACGGCCCCGTTCGCGTGGCGGTGATCCGCAATCTGGGATCTGACGACAACACCACCCAGTTTGTCGCGGGCGCTATCCAGCAGGGCCGCCAGCTGGGCTTTAAGGTCAGCGCCTTTCTGAGCAACGGCGACGACGCCCGCTTTCAGGATTTTGTGGAGCAGGCCATCAGCCAGAAGTATGACGGCATCATTCTGTCGCACGGCAAAGATCCCTACGCAACGGCGCTGGTAAAGCGTATTGCCGATGCGGGCATTAAAGTGTCGGTGTTCGACACGCCGGTTAATCAGCCGATAGCGGGCGTAACCGTGACCGCGCAGGATGACGCGTCGCTGGCGCAGCTTTCGCTCGATCGCCTGGTGAAAGACAGCGGCGGTAAAGCCAATATCGTCAAGCTGTGGGTCGCGGGCTTTCCGGCCATGGAGCGCCGTCAGGTGGTCTATGAAAAAGTGCTGCAGGCCAATCCGGGCATCCATCAGCTGGAATCTATCGGCGCGGTCTCTTCTGACGTGCAGGGCGATACCGCGAACAAGGTGGGCGCGATCCTGGCTAAATACCCTAAAGGCAAAATTGACGCGATTTGGGGGGCCTGGGACGCTTTTGCCCAGGGCGCTTATAAAGCGCTCCAGGAAAACGGCCGGACCGAGATCAAACTCTACAGCATCGATGCCTCTAACCAGGATCTCCAGCTGATGCGAGAGAAAAACAGCCCCTGGAAGCAGACGGTCGCGGTGGACAGCAAACTGATTGGCGCGGTCAATATGCGGCTGATAGCGAACAAGCTGGCAGGCGAAGCAACGCCCGCGACTTATCAGTTCAAGGCATCGGCTATCACGCAGGAGCAGCTGGCCGGACAGGCGGTGAATGTCGCCACGCTGAATAAGCTTATTCCTGGCTGGGGTGAATCAACCGATTTCGTCGCACCGTGGTTTACCACGCTGGCGGCACAGCAGGCGAAAAAATAAAGACGATAAAAGCCCGCCCGTGCGGGTTTTTTTACGATAAAAATTGCCAGGAGTTTTCCTGGTAATGACGTTAATCTCCTTTCTTTTTCTTATCTTATCTTTTTTCTCCGAAAATAAACGCCGTAAAAGCGCGCTTTTCTTTCCGCCCTGTTTTGGTATAAAGATACTCTGTTAAAATAAAGTTTCCTCTGTGATAGGCGGATGTCTTTAATTTGTTTTGTTTCAGGGTGATTATATCGCGCATATCAGGAAATTATCTTTCTTTTATATAAGGATAAGAGTGGGGGTTTATGAATAGTATTTACGCTTAATTTGTAGCGTTAAAACAATCGAATGAAACATTCTGGCCGGTAGCAAGCGGGTGGGAAGCGGTATGTGCGTCAACACATACCGCGCGTCGTTTCATTCATTTTATTTTCTGATGGAAAATGAGCAATCATGAAAACGACAAAATCGATATTATCAGGTGTCGCGGCTTCGTTCATCCTTTTGCTGCTTCCTGAGGTATCCGTGGCGTTTACGGAAAACGTCGCCGCTGGCGTGCTGGTGGAGGGCGAAATCATCGGCAGTGCCGATGGGGAAAGCACGCAGCAGGTATACGGGACCACTATGCATACCACTATCGATGCCGGAGGCGTGCAGATAATCAACGCTGGCGGCGTTACTGACAGTACCGTGGTGAACAACGGTGGGAAGTTACAAAACAACGGCGGTAAGGATAGCGCGACGACGGTAAAATCGGGCGGCGCCTTTTTGCTGGCAGGCCAGGCGAACAGCTACGCCCTGTCGAATAACGCGCTGATTGAAAGCGCTGCGCTTGTTGTTATTAATAATTATGTGCAGACGGAGGGCTGGACGATTAATGCCGGTAAGCTGGACCATATTTATATGGAAGGTTCCAGTTCGGTAATGAAAAACACCACTGTTAATGCCGGACGTTTCTGGATGGAGACCGGGAAAACGCTAAATACAACGCTAAACAGCGGCTATTTCGTCAATGTTGAAGGCAGCGATATCGATACCGTTATCAATGGCGGGACGTACTTTCTGGGCGGCACCCGGCAGGCCTACTCGGAAAATTTAACCATAAACAGCAATGGATATGGAAATCTGAACTCCGGGACTATTAATAATGCCACCATAAATGGCTCGCTGATTGTTACGCCTAATAATATCAATCCTGAAGTTTTGTCCTCATTACAGGGGAATATTACGGTAAATGACGCAGGGCGCCTTATTATCGTTACCGGCGCCGATACGGATAAGGCGAGCTATCACGTGTCCGGCTCGGTCTACCTTTCCAGCAACGCTTCCTTTAGCGGCGAGTATTATTTTGCCCTGGGCGATGTCGCCCTGGCAGGCGGCACGGTTATTTACGATCCCAAAGGCTATTCCACGCTGACCCTGAAAACGCTGTCCGGCAGCGGCACGTTTCTGATGGATACGAAAATTTCCGCCTTGCAGGGCGATTTTTTGACGGTGACGGGCCGCGCGACCGGTGATTTCGCGCTTTATGTGATCGACAACGGCGTCAGCCCAACCCATAGCGACAGCCTTCAGGTTATCCAGATTGGCGATGGCGACGCGACGTTTGCGCTGGCGAACAGCGGTGAGGTCGTGGATCTGGGTACTTATCAATATTATCTGATTGCTGACGGCCAGGGCGGCTGGTCGCTGACGCCGCATAAAGCGGAGGCCGAAGACGATCCAGATCCAGATTCGGATGAGGAGGCGGAAAAACCTTCCCCGGCTGACGACGCGCAAACGGACGCGCCGACAGAGGATGAAGACGCGCCGGATAATCAGGCGGACGTTTTACCTGATAACCAGCCGGATGTGACGCCAGACGAGCAGGACGGGACGTCCGGAGAGGAGGCGGCCGTAGAGCCGTCGCCGCCCGCTGACTATGTCATTACGCCTGCCGCAGCGGCGGTGCTGTCGGTAGCGACCGTCGATCCGCTGATATTCCGTCAGGAGCTGGAAACGCTCAGCGAGCGCCTTGCCAATAGCGACTTCCCTGAACATGACCATAACGTCTGGGGCACGGTGCGCAACGGTCGACTGAACGTCAGCAACGAGGCGGGCGCGGATTATCGGCTCAGCCTCAACTCGTTGACTATCGGCATCGATCGGGCGCAGCAGGGAGCGGAAAGCGCGGCGTGGCAGGGTGTATTCTTCAGCTATGGTCACAGCGATATGCGTTTTCGCGGCAAAGGGATTGGCAAGGCGGATATCGACAGCTGGTCCGGCGGGTTTTACGGCAGCTGGCAGCATGATGCCGGTTACTGGCTGTATGGCGTTCTCAAGCTCAACCGCTTTACGCACGAGGTGCGCGCGCGCATGACCAGCGGCGGCGCGGCCAACGGCAGCTTTAACACCACGGGCATCGGCACCGGCATCAAGGCGGGCAAACACTTTCTGGTCGGGGCGGCGAAAGTGACGCCGTGGATCGGCGTAACCGGTTTTACGAGCAACAGCAGCACGCTGTCGTTGAATAACGGCATGAAGGCGCGCATCGGGCCGCAGCGGTCGCTGACGGGCGCTGTCGGCGTCAGCACGGAGTATGCGATACAGGTCAGGGAAACGCTGCTGCATCCCTGGGCCAGCATCGGCCTGGAAAGGGAAACGGTGACTAAAAATCGCGTCAGGATAAACGGCGAGTCTTTCAAAAACGAGTTGAGCGGCAGCCGGGGCGTTTATCAGGCAGGGGTCAGAGCGGCGCTGTCATCAACGCTTTCGCTGCACGTTAGCGCAGGTTATATGCAGGGACGTCATATTGAATCGCCGTGGAGCGCGACGGCTGGCGTTAACTGGCGGTTTTAAGAAAGCGGGCGCGGCTGGCGCCCGCCTGAGGATTAAAAAGCGGCTTTCGCGAAGCCGGTTACCTCGGTCAGTCCCATTTCGCGGCCCAGCGCGGTCATCGGGTGCACCACGATCAGGCCGCGTACGCTTTTCTTCAGCGCGCCCATATTGGCCTGCTCTTTTTTGGTGATGGCACGGTTAAAAGGCAGCTGTTTCAGCTTCTGCGCCTCTTTGCTCAGCTTCTCTTCGCGTGCGCCGCGCAGGCGTTCCAGCTCGATAACCAGCTTCTCTTTTTCTTTCAGCAGCTCGCCGAGTTTTTCCGCATCGCCGGATTCCAGCAGCAGCGGCTCCTTACGCGTCAGGGCATCCAGCTTGTCGCTGAGCATTTTAATTTCTGCCTGGATTTGTTCTTTCATTATCATTAACCGTAGAGTGGATCATGGGGCAAGGATACACGAAAGCGCAGGGAAGAGCAGGAAGCGCGGGTTACTTTTTGAAAGCCTGACGGGTGCCGATAGGGGAAATCAGCGCCGTCAGCGACAGCACCAGCGTCGAGCGTACCATCTGCTGGTAGCGCTGTTGCAGCATGGCGCGCAGTTCGGCATCGGCGCTGCTGAAATCGGGGCGGGGCGGCAGCGCGTCAACGCAGTGCAGCTCGCCAACCGGGCCAAGCAGCTCGTCGTCGGTAAAGCGGTAGTCGGTGCCGTCGTCGTTCAGCGCCTCACGCAGCGCCAGCAGCAGCTCGGCATCTTCGTACTCATGTCGGCCGATTACGCCCAGACCATATACCAGCTTCAGCCGAACCGACAGCTCGCCCAGCGGGCCGTTGCCCAACAGCAGCGGCTCTACCGCGTACTTTACGGCATAGTCATCCTTGCGGAACACCTGTACCACCAACAGATCGATCGCTTCGCCCAACAGCTCGACGGCCGCCGCGAAAAAGCTTTTGACCGTGCGGCCGGCGTTCAGGCGTTCCAGCACCCGATTTTCAAAAGCCTGGGGTTTTTCCATCAGAGCCTGCATCATTTTATCCGTAAAACCGTACTCAACGTGGCGGGAAAAGCCGGGCCGCCTACTGGCCCGGCCTGCCGTTACGCCATCTCGTTCCAGGCCGCGACCGCCGCCTTCACCACTTCGCTTTCGGCCTCCAGGCCGGAAACCTGCGCCAGCGTGGCCTGCACGCCCTGACGGTTAATCAGCTCGGCCAGCTCCTGCGCCTGCGGATCCTGATCGCTGCGGTAGTGCAGGGCGGCGGCGATCCCTTTCACCAGATTGTCGTGCGGCAGCTGATACTCCAGCGTGCCCAGCGTCGGCTTGATCAGGCGATCGCCCGCGCTCAGCTTGCGCAGCGGCTGACGTCCCACTCGCTCCACATCATCCTGCAAATAAGGATTCTCGAAACGGCCTAAAATTTTCTGGATATAGGCGGCATGTTTTGCCGCTTCAAAGCCATAGCGCTTAATCAGTACCGCGCCGCTCTCTTCCATCGCGCCCTGAACGATGGCGCGCACCTTCTTGTCCAGAATGGCATCGCGAATGGTTGCGTGGCCTGCCAGCTGGCCCAGATAGGCGGTAATCGCATGGCCGGTATTCAGCGTGAAAAGCTTACGCTCGACAAATGCCATCAGGTTATCGGTCAGCTCCATGCCTGCAATGGTAGGCGGTTCGCCTTTAAACTGGGTTTTATCGACGATCCATTCGCTGAAGGTTTCTACCGTGACTTCCAGCGGATCGGTGGTGCCGGCGGCGGACGGCGGGACGATACGATCCACGGCCGAGTCGACAAAGCCGACGTTCGCTTCCACCCAGGCGTGATGCTGTTCCGGCAGCGCTTTCAGCACGTGGTCTTTCAGCTGGCTGGTGCCGCGCACCATATTTTCACAGGCGATAATATTCAGCGGGCGCGCGTTGCCGCTTTCATGACGCTGCACCAGCCCTTTGGCGACGCCGCCCGCGATGCGTTCCAGAATTTGCGGGCCGACCGCCGTGGTCAGCAGATCCACTTCCGCAATCAGTGGAATAATCTCGTCGCTGGCGCTGTTGACCGCGTTGACGCCCTTAACGATTTCTACCTGCGCCTGCTCGCCTACCACGTGCACCGGGTATTCGTGACGGGCGTTCAGCGCATCCAGCACCACCTGGTTAACGTCGGCAAAAGTGAGCTGTACGCCCGCGTCTGCCAGCAGCTTGCCGATAAAACCACGACCGATATTACCGGCGCCAAAATGAAGAGCTTTCATAATTTTTCCCATATTAATGAAAGGCCGGACAGGCCCGACCCGAAAAAGAGCCGGGCATGCCCGGCCCTGGGGTAATATCCGGTGCGCTTACGCTGACGGCTTGCCTGACAGCAGATCCAGCACTTCCTGCACGTCATTGGTGGTCGCCAGGCGGGCGATGACGCTGTCGTCATCCAGCGCGTTGGTCAGGCTGGTAATCACCTGAATATGCTCATTATTACGGGCCGCGATGCCGATAACCAGCTTAGCGATATCCTCTTCGTCCTCGCCGAAGCGCACGCCCTGCGGATACTGGCAGAACACGATGCCCGTTTTCAGCACGCGATCTTTCGCTTCGATGGTGCCGTGCGGCACGGCGATGGACTCGCCCAGATAGGTTGGCGTGAGCTTCTCGCGATCCAGCATCGCATTAACATATTCCGGCTCCACGTAGCCGCCCTTCACCAGCTGCTCGCCCGCAAAGCGGATCGCCTGCTCTTTATCGGTAGCGTGATTGCCGAGGAAGATGTTGCCTGCGCCCAATTTGAAAAGATGCTGCTCGCCGTCGTCGTAGCTGTCGCTCAGCGCGGCGGTCACTTTTTCACGGTGGCCCTCGCTGCGGTTTGCCTGCACCAGACGCGAAGTCAGGTCGGTATACAGGCCGCTGTCCAGGAAGTTGGTCAGCGAGATATGCTGCGCGTGCGGCGCCTGGCGTATCGCGCGCTCGGTCAGATCGCGGTGGGTAATCACCAGATCCACATCGCCCGGCAGGTTGTTGATAGCGGTATTGGTCACGGAAATATTGCTCAGTCCGGCATCGTTAACCTTTTTACGCAGCACGCCTGCGCCCATGGCGCTGGAGCCCATACCGGCATCGCAGGCAACAATGATTTTACGCACGTGGCTCAGGTCGCCGTTCATGGCATCGGTGGCCGTGGCGGTGGACACGGTCTGGCCTTTGGACTGCGCCTTCATTTCAGTGACGCGACGTGCTGCCGCTTCAATATCATCCTCTTCCTTCACCTTGCTGGTTTTCAGCAGGATAGCGGAAACCACGAAAGAGACGGCAAAAGCCGCTACGATCGCAGCAATGTTCGCAAAGTACGCGCCTTTTGGCGTCATCGCCAGCACCGCCAGGATAGAACCCGGAGAGGCCGGAGAAACCAGGCCGCCGTTCAGCAGCGTCAGCGTAAAGACGCCGGTCATGCCGCCCAGGATTACGGCGATAATCAGGCGCGGGTTCATCAGCACATAAGGGAAGTAGATTTCGTGGATACCGCCCAGGAAGTGGATGATAGCCGCGCCGCCAGCGGACTGTTTAGCATTGCCGCGACCGAAGAACATATAGGCCATCAGCACGCCCATGCCGGGGCCTGGGTTAGCTTCAATCAGGAAGAAGATAGATTTGCCGGCTTCGCTGGCCTGCTGAATGCCCAGCGGCGAGAAGATGCCGTGGTTGATAGCATTGTTCAGGAACAGGATTTTCGCTGGTTCAACAAAGATGGAAGTCAGCGGCAGCAGGTTATTCTGCACCATCAGATTCACGCCAGCGGCGAGAATATGCGACAGGCCTTGCACCAGCGGGCCGATAGCCAGGAAGGCCAGGATCGCCAGCAGCATCCCGATAATACCGGCAGAGAAGTTGTTGACCAGCATCTCGAAGCCGCTTTTGATTTTGCCGTCAACGATGCGGTCGAACTTCTTGATCGCCCAGCCGCCCAGCGGCCCGGCAATCATGGAGCCGAGGAACATCGGCATATCCGCGCCGACGATCACGCCCATGGTGGTGATGGCACCTACTACGCCGCCGCGATCGCCGCCGACCAGGCGTCCGCCCGTGTAGCCAATCAGCAGCGGCAGCAGATAAGTGATCATTGGGCCAACCAGCTTGGCCATAGTTTCGTTTGGCAGCCAGCCGGTTGGAATAAACAGCGCCGTGATAATACCCCAGGCGATAAAGGCGCCGATGTTTGGCATTACCATATTGCTCAGAAAGCGACCAAAGTTCTGCACTTTAATCTTGATATCTGATGAGGACATACAAGCACACCCCTTATTGGTACGCGCCGACAAGAGAGCGCGCTGATTTTTGTTTAAAACGTTGCCCTGTGCAGGCGGACTCTAGCACGCGTCCGCAGCGCTGCGTAGCCACCGGGTAAAGTGTGATCTCTATCACCACATAGCGCGGTGAACAGGGGGTTTTTACGTGAAGCCGATCACATAAAGGACAAAAAACAGGCTGGTGCTGTTTATTAAATGGGCTTGCCTGGGAGTGTTATGTGATTGATATCACACTTTGTTTTCGGGACTTTATGCCTGATACGTGATGTGGTTCACAATTTATTTACAGCGGCTGGGCAACCGCTAATATTGTCTGTGGCTGAGAAGGTTTGATGAGCCGAAATGGTCTGTGGCTGATACGGGCTGTTGAGCCGAAATGGTCTGTGGCTGAGAAGGGCTGTTGAGCGGAAATGGTCTGTGGCTGTGAAGGGCTGATGAGCCGAAATGGTCTGTGGCTGAAAAGGGCTGTTGAGCGAAACTTGTCTGTGACTGATAAGGGCTGTTGAGCGGAAGAAGAGGCGGGCCGTTTAAAGCGAGCGGCCCGCAGCAAAATGTTACTGGCCCTGCAGCGCGATTTGCGCCTGACCAAGCGCATGCGCATTGGCAGAAATATTGCTCATCAGCGTGTTGTACTGGGTCGCCTGTTGCTGGGTCGGGAACTGTATGGTCTGACCGTTAAAGGTCACCTGCGAACCCTGCTGCTGCAGGAAATCGCCCGTCTGCACCGCGTCCTGGCTTAGCTTCTGTAATGCAGGCAGCAGCGGCAGCAGCGTATCGGCTGGCTGCGTGACGACCTTGTTATAAAGGTTGTCATACACCGTTTTCAGCTCCGCTGGCTGTTTCAGCCCGGCTTTGCTGCTGTCGGCCTGCGTTTTCGCCGTCTGGATCTGTTGTGCCAGCACCTCCAGCGAACCGCTGGCCTGACGCAGAGAATCGCGACGGGTCAGGTAGTCCTGCGGCGCACGGATAGCAGACAATTCATCCACTACCGGCTTCAGACCGTTATCCACCGCGCGGTTAACCTGCTGGGAGAAGCCATAAACAATAGCGTAGTCGCTGGCGTAATTACCGACACGCTGTTTCTGATCTTCACTAAGGGCGGGCAGATGTTCGCCGCTGCGCATCGCCGTATTTTGCAGAAAATCGATAAAGGCTTTGCGCTGATCCGCTTCTTTATCGCCACAACCCGTTAGCTGAAACACCAGCATCAGCGCCATAAAAGGCGCCAGCAGACGCGTCCAGCCGCGAATGGTTCCTGTCGTCATCGGAAGTAACTCCTGTAATAGAAATGCTACAAGCAAAAGGCGACCTGTGTCGCCTCTGAAGAATAGTTCAACTCGACTGACGAGGATACGGAAATCGGTTGCTTATACGTGAAGAAAATTTAATTTTCGGTTGGAAAGCACTCAGATTTCTGCCTGTGCGGTCGCTTTTCCACAGGTTGTGTAGCCTTGTCGCTTATGTCTTCTTACATGCGGGAAGGCCAGCCTGATTTTGCCTGACTTCATGAAGAGGACGGGCTGCCTTTTTCACAAATTTTGTGGGGTTCGCGCCAGCAATGTTGGGCCTGGATTACGGCATCCGAATAAATCCATAGCCTGTGTATCTCTCTTTTCTCTGCTCGAGCTGCCGGGCGTTTCTGGGCCCCGAAAAAATAATCCTGTGATTCTGTATAGCCTTTCATATGCCAAATATAACGCTCCCAGCCAGCGTTATTCCTCCTATACCGGTTTGTTGATCTTTCCTGTAATCGCTAATTTGTAAACGGCATAGGCACAGAAATCCTACCTGCCAGCGGGAATAGACCCGTTTTATGCAGAAGCAAATTTTCAGCTTCTGGTTAAGCGCCGTAGCTTTGTGCCTGGCATTACCGCTGTGGTATACATTGCTGGCACTGATAACAAGGAATCGTTATGGATAACTATCTGGATAAGAATCGCTTTAAAAAAGTTTACCGCATACAGGCAATGGGTAAGGCGGATGCGCTCAGAGACATGGCCAGACAGGCTGGAATACGGCATATCAAAAGCCTGATATTACGCGAAAATTTTAATCGTGAAATGGGCAGTTTTATAGAAGAACAGCTGAAATCGATTAACAGAGCCAGTAGTGAACGAGAATGCAAGTTCTTCCTGGATAATCTACATCAGGAAAAAGCGTTTATTAGTGAACAGAGCCTTTCTCTTAATATTAAAAATGCCAGGGTTGTGGTGTCAGCAGAGCTGACCAATAGTCTCGGAACATGGGGGTATTTTATTAACGGTGTGGGTGTGATTATAGGGACCGGACAAATAGTGGCCGGAGCAGGTATAGTGGTGACTTCTATACTCACCGGTAATGTAATAGGTGTTATTGCAGGAGCAACTATAGTTTTGCATGGAGCAAATAATGTATACGAAAGTTTTCAAAATATAAAAATTAATCAGAATGATACACAAGGATTCTTGCGTAGTGGTTATGTGAAAACTGCCAAATTCCTCGGTTTCAGCGCGACTACAGGCCGTGTAGCATATAGTGTGGCTGACATATCTCTTTCAGGATATGGTTTAGCAAGAATGATTCTTAAACCAGATTCCTGGCGACTTTACCGTTATCTGCCATCAGATTTTATCAGAAATGTAAAAGTTGTTGGAGCGCCTTCATTAGCTTTGGAGGCGCTGGGAGATAGCATTACTCTTAAAAGCATTTACGACCAACGCTAAGAATTATATTAACTTATAATAAATTATCTTGGCTCCCAATTTTACGGGGGCCATAAAATAAAAAACCACAAGGACAATAAAGTAAACAAAAAGGTAAGAGTAAAAGCTACCATTATCAGACCTGATAAACTCAACAACACCAATAGCTGTAATAATAAAGACCATGAGTAAGACAACTTTAAAAACTCTGAGCAGGCGCCTTAAGGTTTCATGTATTGTCCAGCCCTCACCTTCTGACATACGTTCAACGTAAATCCTTTCCTTTTCGCTAAGTTTGCTTAAATCCACATTATCCATCGCACCTTTCCTTTATTTGCAAATCCATTATGAGCAATTTTAACCCGAATCTATTATGCAATATAGTATTTTGTGGGTTGGAAAACCTTCGGGAGGCATATTATAGCCGCCCGAAAGATTTTAAGAGAAAAGCAGAATTATGAACGGGCCACTTTCTGAAAAGGTGATCTACATGGCCTTTGCTGTTTCGCATTTAGCTACCAGCTTTTCGAAAAAGGGCGGCCAGTTCCGGCACCAGGATGACTGGATCATTTCTGGCACTGATATAGCCCGCCTGTACGCCGATCCGCCGCTTGCCCATCTGCCGGCCATGCCCGTTGCAGTACGGGCAATCCGAAACTGTGGCTGCTCAAAGGCAGAGCATAAGCCTCAAAATACCAGTGCCTGGCCGTCCTTGCGGCTTTCGGTGGCGGCTATCCAGAATCCCTGCGGATCGCGAACTATCGCCTGCGCGCCGCCGAAGCTGTAGGTCTGCAGCGGATCTTCCACCACGATGTGATGGCCCATCGCTCGTAAGGCGGCAATGACGTTGCGATCTAACGCCGGTTCGACAATCACTTCCCGGCCCGCCACCACGCGCCAGCGCGGCGCGTCAATGGCCGCCTGAGGATTCTGCTTATGCAGCATAATGCGCAGCGCCATTTGTAAATGCCCCTGCGCCTGCATCGGGCCGCCCATTACGCCAAACGACATCAGCGGCTGGCCGTCGCCGTCGAGTGCGAAAGCGGGGATAATGGTATGGAAAGCGCGCTTGCCGGCCGCCACCACGTTGGGATGCGTTTCCTCCAGCACAAAGCCTGCGCCGCGATTTTGCAGGCTGATGCCGGTATCGGGCACCACGACACCGGAGCCGAAGCCCATATAATTTGACTGAATAAACGACACCATCATGCCGTTAGCATCGGCGGTAGAAAGGTAAACCGTTCCGCTCTGCTTCGGCGCGCCAAAGGTAAAATCGCCGGCCTGATGGGGATCGATCAGCGCGGCGCGTTCCCGCAGATAGTCGTCGCTCAGCAGCAGTTCAGCAGGAAACTCCATATGCTCTTCGTCGGCGATATAACGTTCCAGATCCACCAGCGCCAGCTTCATCGCTTCAATAGAGAGATGCAGCCACTGCGCCGAATCCGGCTCGTAACGCTCAATATCCCACTGTTCCAGAATGCCCAACGCCATCAGCGTGGCGATGCCCTGACCGTTCGGTGGCAGCTCCTGCACCGAACCGCCGGCAAAAGGGCGGGAAAGCATCGTCACCCAGTCGGCGCGGTGGTTGTGCAAATCCTCCAGCGTCAGCGCCGCGCCGTGCTCTTTGGCGAAAGCGGCGATTTTTTCCGCCAGCTCGCCGCGGTAGAAAGCTTCGCCGTTGGTGGCGGCGATTTTCTCCAGGGTTTCCGCCTGGCGAGGATTGCGGAACAGCTCGCCGACGCGCGGCGGACGGCCTTCGGGCGCAAAGCAGGCGCTAAAGCCTGGCTGATCGCGCAGCTTCTGGTAGCCGCGTTCCCACAGGTGCCCTATCAGCGGCGACACCGGAAAGCCGTTACGCGCATAGTCGATGGCCGGCTGGGCCAGCGTGGTTAACGGCAGCGTACCGAAACGCTCCGCCAGCTCAACCCAGGCGGACACCGCGCCCGGCACGGTTACCGAATCCCAGCCAATCTCCGGCATCGCCTGCAAATGGGCGAAGGTTTCGCGTGACCAGGCGGCGGGTGCGCGGCCTGAAGCATTCAGCGCATGAAGTTCGTTGCCGTCCCAGACGATAGCGAAGGCATCGCTGCCAATGCCGTTGCCGGTCGGCTCCACCACGGTCAGGGCGATAGCTGTCGCAATCGCCGCGTCCACCGCATTACCGCCAAGCTGGAGCATTTTGATCCCGGCCTGTGCCGCCAGCGGCTGCGAGGCGGCGACGGCGTTGCGGCCCATCATCGGCACGCGATAAGACGGATAGCCCACGTTAAAATCACTGATTCCACTCATAGCGGTTCCTTAAAGTTAATCGTTGCGCGGATCGAGCGCGTCGCGCAGTCCGTCGCCCAGCAAATTAAAGCCCTGCACAATCAAAAAAATGGCAAGGCCGGGAAAAATGGACATCCACGGTGCCTGTTCAAGAAAGCCTTTGGCGGTGTTGAGCATCGCGCCCCAGGAAGGATTGGGCGGCTGCTGGCCCAGGCCCAGAAACGACAGGCTCGCCTCGGTAATAATGGCGGAAGCGACGGCCAGCGTGGCCTGCACCAGGATCGGCGACAGCACGTTGGGCAGCACATAGCGCAGCACGATCCAGCGATCGGGCAGGCCGATAGCGCGCGCGCCGTCGATATACTCTTCGTTACGGATAGCAATCACCTGGCCACGCGTCAGGCGGGCGAAGATGGGCATGGCCGACAGGCCGATAGCGATCATCGCATTACCCAGGCTGGGGCCAAGAAAAGCGCCCAGCGCAATCGCCAGGATCAAAAAAGGACAGGCCAGCAGCGCTTCGATAAAGCGTGAAATCACGCCGTCCCACAGGCCCTGTCGGTAACCGGCAATCAGCCCCAGCGGGACGCCAATCAGAATGGCGATCGCCACGGAAATACAGCCTGCCAGCAGCGAAGTGCGCGCTCCCCAAATCATCCGCGACAGAATATCGCGCCCCAGTTCATCGGTGCCGAGCCAGTGCATAGCGGAAGGCGCTTTGCGCACGGCCAGGAAATCGGCTTTGATCGGATCGAAAGGGGCCAGCCAGGGCGCGAGAAGCGCCATCGCCACAAACAGCGCCACAATCACCGCGCCGATCATCGCGCTTTTATTGCCGAGAAATTTTTTCAGCACCCGGTTAGTGGGCTTGCGCAGGGCCACCGCGCCGCCAGCCGTCAGAACTTCACTCATGGTCAGCCTCGCATTTTCGGGTTAATCAGCACGTAAAGCACATCGGCCAGCAGGTTCAGCAGCAGAAAGCCGATAGCCACCACCAGTACCACGCCCTGCACCACGGCATAATCGCGGTTAAACACCGCATCGACGATCATCTTGCCGAAGCCGGGCAGGGTAAAAACCTGCTCGGTCAACACCGCGCCGCCCAGCAGTTCGCCAAACAACAGGGTGGTCAGCGTGATCACCGGCACCAGCGCGTTGCGGAAAGCGTGCTTCAGGATCACCTTTTTCGGCAGCAGCCCTTTGGCTCTGGCGGTGCGGATATAATCCGCCTTCAGCACGGCAATCATCGAAGCGCGCGTATGGCGCATCAGCGTCGCGGCCAGGCCCGTTCCCAGCACCAGCGCGGGCAGCAGCAGCGTTTTCACATTTTGCGACACGCTCTCGCTCAGGCTGACGTAGCCGGAAGCGGGCAGCCACTGAAGATGCACGGAAAAGAGCAGGATCAGCAGAATGCCCAGCCAGAAATGCGGCACGGAGATACCGGAAAGCGCCACGAAATTGGTGGCGTGATCGACCCAGCTGTTTTTCCGCACCGCCGCGACGATGCCCATGCTGATGCCAACCAGCAGCGCCACTAGCATCGCCAGCAGCGACAGTTCCAGCGTCACCGGCAGCTTGCTGCTAATCAGCGCGGTCACCGGTTCCTGAGTACGAATAGAAGTGCCGAGATCGCCCTTCAGCGCGTTGCCCAGCCAGTAAAAGTACTGCGAAGGCAGCGGATCGTTCAGGTGATAATGCTCTCTTAGCTGCGCAATTACCGCCGGGTCGCGCTCTTCGCCCGCCATCGCGAGGATCGGATCGCCCGGCAGCAGCTTTTGCAGCGAGAAGACCATTATGCTCACCAGAAACAGCGTCGGGATCGCCAGCAGCACGCGTTTACAGATCAGTTCCAGCATGGTCGCTCCTGCGCCTTACGGCGTCATCGTTACGCCAGCCAGGCGCACCAGCCCGTCCGGCCAGGCCTTAAAGCCCTGGAGTTTTTTGGTCATGCCAAAAATACGCGGTTCAAAATAGAGGTAAGCGATCGGCATATCGCTTTGTAGCTGCTGCACCACCTTGTTATACAACGCCTGACGGGCGGCTATATCGTTGGTCTGGCGGGCTTCGGTCAGCCAGCTATCCACCTGTGGATTGCCGTAGCGGCCATCGTTCAGGGTGCCTTTGCTGTTGATAAACGCGAAGATGCTGCCGTCAGGATCGGGACGGCCTGACCAGCCGGAAAGGCTGAGCTGAAAGTCGCCGCGCTGCTGGCGATCCAGCAAGGTAGCAAACTCGCTCATTTGCAGGTTCACGTTAAAGCCCGCCTCGCTGATCATCGCCTGGATCACCTGGCCTACCTGCTGCGAGGTGGGATTGTTGGTGACCAGCAGCGTTACGTTGAGCGGCGTTTTCACGCCGGCGGCGGCAAGCAGCGCTTTGGCTTTTTCCACGTCGCGCGCGGGAACGGGCAGCTTAACGTGGTAAGGGCTGACGGGGGAGAAAGCCTGATTAGCCGGCGTGTACTGGCCTTCAAACGCCACCTGATTCAGCGCGTCGCGATCGATAGCCAGCGAAAAAGCCTCACGCACGCGGGCATCTTTTGCAAACGGGCTGTCCGGCGCGGTTTTGCCATTAGCGATATTAAACGTGATGCCCTGATAGCCCAGTCCGGTGACTTTGACCAGGCTCAGGCGGCTGTCGGCGGTAACGGTTTTGACATCGCTGGCGGCAATGCCTTCGGTCAGATCGAGATCGCCGGAACGCAGATTAGCCAGGCGCACCGAGGCATCGGGAATGGGCAAAAAAACCACCTTATCAAAATGATAGGCCGACTTATTCCAGTAGTGGTCAAAGCGTTTCAGGACGATGCGATCCTGCTGCACCCGGCTGGCAAACTGATAAGGGCCGGAACAGACCGGATGCATGGCAAAATCAGGCTTTACGGCGGCTTTCGGCGCCAGCATTGTGCCAGCGCGATCGGTCAGCTGGCTGAGCAGCGCCGCGTCGGCATTTTTCAGATGCAGAATAACCTGAGAAGGCGAAGCCACCTCCACCGACTCAACGGAAGAAAGCTCGCTTTTACGCAGCGAGCCGGGCAGCGTCATGGCACGATCGAGATTGAATTTTACCGCAGCAGCATCAAACTTTTCGCCGTCCTGAAAAGTCACGCCCTGGCGCAGGTTCATGGTTAACGTTTTGCCGTCCTCGCTCCATTTCCAGTCGGTCGCGAGGCCCGGTACCACCTGTAGCTTTTCATCAATATCCACCAGACGATCGCAGAGCGCGGCAAAGACAAAGCGGCCATAGTAGGTGCGGGCAAGGTGCGGGTCGAGCATATCCGGATCGGCGCCCAGGCCGATCCGCAGCGTGCTTTCCGCCTGCGCCGGTAAACTGCCCAGCAGCAGCAGGCCACTAAGGGCGGCGAGTGAAGTATGGCGTAGATTCATGGCGTTATCTCTCCCAAAGAGGTTAAAGCGCGGTGTTTTACCGCCCGATCGAATAGCGCGCGACGGCGCAGAAAAGCGTCTGAAGGCGGCGTAACGGTAATCACGCTGCGGTCACGGTTGATCTCCTGCCAGCGGTGGCAGGCCACCTGGCGGCCACCGGCAATCACCTGTTGAATAGGTTCCAGCACGCGGCATTCGTCGCTGACGTAAGGGCAGCGGGTATGAAAACGACAGCCCTTTGGCGGCGCGGCGGGATTGGGCAAGTCGCCCTGCAAAACGGGAATTTGGCGAGCGGCGCCCGGCTGCAACCGGGGAGCCGAAGCGATCAGCGCCTGGGTATAGGGATGCAGCGGCGCATCGAAAATTTCCTCTACCGTCGCCAGCTCTACAATCTGTCCCAGATACATCACCGCGACGCGATCGCTCATATGGCGGATCACGCCCAGCCCGTGCGCCACCACGATCATGGTCAGGCCAAACTGTTGCTTCAGGCTTTCCAGCAGATTCACTACCTGTGCCTGTACCGACACGTCCAGCGCGGAAACCGGCTCATCGCCCAGCAGCAGCTTCGGGCCGGAAGCCAGCGCGCGGGCAATACCGATACGCTGGCGCTGGCCGCCGGAAAACTCATGCGGATAGCGCCGTGCCCAGACGGCGGGAAGGCCAACCGTTTGCAGCAGTTCGGCGACTTTTTCCTGCCGTTGGCTGCCGGATAGCGACTCGTGCAGCCATAAGGGTTCGCCGACGATATGTTCCACGGTCATGCGCGGGTTAAGCGAGGCGAAGGGATCCTGAAAAATAATCTGTAGTTCACGACGCAGCTGATTCAGACGTGCGCCGCTGGCTTTGGTGATCTCTTCGCCCTGATAAAAAACCTGCCCCTGAGAAGGGGCCAGCAGCCGCAGCAGCAGCCGACCCAGCGTCGATTTGCCACTGCCGGATTCCCCGACAATGGCCAGCGTTTCGCCCGGCATCACCTGCAGCGAAATGCGATCAACCGCCGTGACGTGAGGGTTGCGCTTAAATAGCCGCGTCGGGCCAGGAAAGGTTTTTGTTAAATCGCTACATTCAAGGATGGGTAAGGTCATGCGCATTCTCCAGACGTCACGTGCTCTTCCAGCGGGGCGCGAAAACAGGCGACCTGATGGCGGACGCCGATAGCTTGCAGGGCGGGTTTATGCTGGTGGCAGCGTTTTTCGGCAAACGGACAGCGGGTGGCGAAGCGGCAGCCCTGGGGCATCTGTTCCGGCAGCGGCACGGCGCCAGGAATGGTGGCCAGCGTAGTGGTGCGGGTAGCGGCGCCGGGAATGGAACCCATCAGGCCAATCGTGTAGGGATGCTGCGGATCGCGGAAAATTTCCGCGACGTCGCCGGTTTCGACCACCTGTCCGGCATACATCACCGCCACGCGCTGCGCCACTTCGGCAACCACGCCCAGGTCATGCGTAATCATCAGCACCGCCGTGCCGGTTTCCTTCTGCAAGCTGTTAAGCAGCGCCAGGATCTGCGCCTGGATGGTAACGTCCAGCGCGGTGGTAGGCTCGTCGGCAATCAACAGCTTTGGCCGGTTGATGAGCGCCATCGCGATCATCACGCGCTGGCGCATCCCGCCGGAAAGCTGGTGTGGATAGGCTTTCAGCCGCATTTCCGCCGCCGGGATCTGCACCTTTTCTAATATTGCCAGCGCTACGGCCATCGCTTCACGGCGGTTTACCGCATGATGACGCATCACGGCTTCGCTCAGCTGATCGCCCAGCGTGAAAGCGGGATTGAGCGAGGTCATCGGCTCCTGAAAAATCATCGCCAGCTCGTTGCCGCGCAGATCGGCATAGTCGCGTGCGTTCAGGGTTTGTAGCGGCCGATTGAGAAAAGTGATTTCGCCCTGAACGATCTCCGCGCTGTCGGGCAGCAGGCCCATCAGCGCCAGCGAGGTGATGCTTTTACCGCAGCCGGATTCGCCGACCAGCGCCAGCGTTTCGCCAGCTTCGACCTGAAGCGAAATATCGTCCAGCATGCTGACGGGACTGCCTTTAAAACGAACGTTGAGCTGGCGCAGAGCCAGCACCGGCGTTGTGGCCTTCATGGCAGCTCCTCTTTATCACCGCTGAGCGCTTCGATGAGCGCCTGTTGCAGCGCCAGTAAATGTTCACGCATGGCCGCGGCGGCCTCCTGCGGCTGCCGCTCCGCGATATGTTGCACCAGCCGCTGGTGATGGTCGTCGTAGCTGTGCAGCCGATCCGTCGTTCGCGCCAGCACGCGCAGGTGCTGCCAGCCCGGATCCCGGCGAACCGCGTCGACCGCGTCGAACAACCCCAGCATCAGACGGTTGCCTGCAGCTTCGGCGATAGCCCGGTGAAACGCGCTGTCCCACAGTTCGTGCCGATCGCTGTCGTCCGGGGCGATGCTCTGCATCCTCTCCATCAGCCGCTGCATCAGCGCAACCTGCTCGCCGCTGGCCCGCAGGGCGGCCAGACGAGCCAGCCCCGGCTCCAGCTGAATACGGGCCTCCATCACTTCCAGCAGATTTGAGCGCTGCGGCAAATCGTGCAGCGCCAGCGGCTGAACCGGCGCGGCCGGGCCGACAAACGTGCCTTTACCCTGCTTGCGCCAGATGCGGCCTTCTTCTTCCAGCACGTCCAGCGCCCGGCGGATCTCACGACGGCCCACGCAAAACCGTTCGGCCAGCTCCCGTTCAGTAGGCAGCGGGTTAGCCGGTTGGGCTTCCTGCTGCTGGATCAGCTGGCGCAGCTTTTCCAGCGCGGAATGGGAACTGGTGGAATTTGTTGTATCAGTCATGATTGGTTCGCTTCTTCAGCCCCTGAAATAGTGCGACGGCAGCGGTAATCGAACGGCCAGCCACGGAGATAACAGAGGCAAAAAGCGAACCAATATTGAATTGGTACGGCAGAGCGGCGCGGTTATTTACGTAAGCGTTTGAATTTAAATATTATAAATTTTACCTGTTCAGCCGGGTGGGAAACGGCAGGCAGTAAGATGCCGCTTTTTGGTGCAGATGTGGGCAGACATAAAGCGCCACTGGCGTGCAGATTAATGGCGGGGCATAGCAAATTGACCAGATAGCTTTTTCCGTAGCAGTAAAGGAGAGGCGCCAAATAATCAATCTGCCGGATTGTTAGTAATGGCATTTTTAATAATTAATCGGCCAGATTGTTATTAACAGGATTTTTAGCGCCGCCGAATAATCCATCTGTCGGATTGTTATTAATAGAATTTTTAGCGGCGCGGAATACTCACCCTGCCAGATTGTGAATAATCAAACGCTTAACCGGGCCGAATGTGGCGCAGGAACGCTCTGTTCTACGCCAGCGGCAAAGAGCAAAACCGCCACGCTGACGACTACGCTTAATCTGCCCTAATGCGCCGCTTTATTTTTTCTGTCAGCAGCAAAGTTATCCATGTGTTAGGAATTTTCTGATAACTACCGTTCTGCTTACTCTCTGTCCAGTTTCCTGTAATCGTTACCACCTCAGGCCCCGTATGGCGTAGCCTGAAGCCGTCTGTCGGGATGTAAAGATTTTTGGCGTTCAGGTTTAAAAAATAGTCAAAAATTTGAGCGCAAAAGTTTGAGTTTGCGCCCATACTAAAAATCCTGGCGTTAACCTGCGCTGTCTCGATGAGCTCCTCAGGCTGTTGTTCGCCAGCATTCGGGATCTGGGCCTCAGATCCTCCCTCTGGTTGTTCACATTCGTGATTTTTATGAGGAGTGCTCTATGGAAGTTAAAGACCCAATGGGTGAGTTGTTGTCCAGCCTTGAGCACATTGTGCTTACGCGTGAAGTTATCCAGGCCGCTCCCGCATTAAAGGGTGAAGTGTTAATGCCCGAACCAAAACGCATACGGGAAATTACCGGCATGGAAGTTGATGAGTTTGCCCTGGCAATGGGCGTTAGTGTTTCCTCGGTTAAGAGCTGGGAAGCGAAGCGCAGTAAACCTTCGCGCAGTGCTCAAAAATTAATGCTGTTGATCCAATCAAATCCTTGTCTCAGCCGTGAGCTGCTGGGATAGTAAAAAACGGTCTTTTGCTGTGCCAGTAATTGAAAAACCCGCCCGATGGCGGGTTTTGTGTTTTAAGATTTTGTCTTAGCTGCCGCAGCTGGCATGAGTGAAATCAATCAATATCACCTTATCTTTTCTGTACATCATATAATCCTGATTCTGCGCAACAGGTTTTCCGTGACAAAGGTATTGGGCGGTATCCGTCGTGACGCCACTGTCTGGCGCAGGCCACAGCGCTGAAAACCCATTATTTTTCATATAAGGGAAAGGCCAGTACCAGTTAGCGAAATAATCAGGAACCATTACTGAAAGCATCGGATAGTTTTTCAATGAGTTAGTATAAACAGGCGATCGCGGCGCCTGTCCGTTAAAGAACAAATAAAAACTTTCAGACGGTAGCTCCCGCATATCCCATTTTATTTCCTGAACCAGGCTCTGATTAAATTTATCCTGCTGGCGCAGCGCGTTGCCGTAAGCGTAATAAGCCGTCATGCCGTATACAACAGGGATCAGCAGCAGCCAGTTAGCCTGTTGTAGGCGGGGCGTCAGGGCATAATTAATGACTAAAGCGGCAAGAAGCATGAAGCCACTGACAGCGATCAACGAGCGAGCGGAGAGCAATGGATTTTGCAACAGCAGCAGGCTGCCAGGGATCATTAACAGGGCAATAAAAGGCGTAATCAATGCGATAACGGCAACGGCAGCGGCCATGACGTCGCGCTGACGGCGTAAAAAAAGCAGGCTTAACGCCAGAGCCGATAGCCACATAGCGATCGTTATGCCAAGCAGGTAGTGCATTCCGCCATGATTTTTAACCAGCGTATCGGCAATAAACTGGCTGTAGGCTTCACTATTCTCTGTCCATGTTTTCCACAGGTTGCCAACCGCCAGCGCCGGGTGATTGGCCTCGTTTTTTCCGGAGAAAGTGACCGTCAGAATAAGCTTCAGATAGATTACCGTAGCAAGCAGCACTTCAACGACGCGATGCAAGAGCGTGGTGAGGATTGCCTTCGCCGTATCCTGTCTGGCCATTTGCTGATAAAGCCCTGCCATTACCAGCAGAACCGCAATATTGATCGCCGTCTGGTACAGACAATAAATAGCAATCAACATCATCGTGCCTGTCACAAACCTTAGCCAGCGATTGTGTGAAGGAAGGCAAAAGTAAAGCAGGCTGAGACTGATGGCTGCCGTAAGCGTAAGAACATCAAATCGGTAGGAAAAGACTTCTGCCAGATAGGGGTTGGCAAAAAAAGTCAGCGGGATTAATACAAGGCCCGGTAACTGCCAGCCTGTAAGCGCTTTTTTCGTGACTTGATGCAGACTGAATGCCAGCATAAAAATGCTCAGCAGCAAAGGCAGGGGAAATATATCGGTCATATGCGAGCTGAGAAAAAGCAGCTTCATCACTATATCAGCAAGAGGACGTCCATCTGCCCCCCAGTTGGTATAGCCCAGGGTCGAGCGGCCAATATCGTCAATATAATAGTTGTTAGCGATAAGCAGCGGAAAAGCGAAGAGTGCAGTGCAACACAAAAGGTAACGAAAAGCGGGTTTCATACCATTGTACCTAAAGCGTTGATTGTATATTAATTAACTAAAGCCTTTCCACTCTCATTTACAATTCCGGCTTGCCCCGGCCCGCGCATTTCTCTACTCTACGCGGCTTTGCCCAACAGGGGACAGCCACATGCAGGTTAAAGGTCTGGCAGCAAAATCTGCCACTACTTCTCTTGAACCATTCGAATTTCAGCGCCGCGAACTGCAAGCCGGCGATGTGCATATTGATATCCACTACTGCGGCGTTTGCCACTCCGATCTGCATATGGCGCGCAACGAATGGGGCGTCAGCACGTTTCCGCTGGTGCCCGGCCATGAAATTGTAGGCCGCGTGATTGCTACCGGCAGCGACGTTAGCACCTTCAAAGCGGGCGACCTGGTCGGTGTCGGCGTGATGGTCGACTCCTGCGGCCACTGCTCGCAGTGCAGTCAGGGCGAAGAGCAATATTGCGAAGCGGGCTTTACCGCTACCTATAACGGCGAAGAGAAAACGATCGGTGGTAAAACCTTCGGCGGCTATTCCGACAGCATCGTCGTAGACAGCAAGTTCGTGGTTAACGTGCCGGAAAACCTGACGCTGAGCGCGGTCGCGCCGCTGCTGTGCGCGGGCGTAACCACCTGGTCGCCGCTTAAACACTGGAATATTCAGCCCGGCCAGCGCGTGGGCGTTATTGGCCTGGGCGGTTTAGGGCATATGGCCGTCAAGCTGGCCAGCGCGCTGGGCGCGGAAGTGGTGCTGTTTACCACTTCGCCGGCCAAAGGCGAAGATGCGCTGCGCCTGGGTGCCAGCAGCGTGGTGGTGTCTAAAGATGCAGAGCAGATTGCGGCGCAGGCCAACAGCCTCGACTTTATTCTGGACTGCGTGGCCGCACCGCACGATCTCGATCCTTATCTCAACGCGCTGAAAACCAACGGTCATCTGGTGCTGGTCGGCATCCCGGATGCGCCGCACAAGTCGCCAAACGTGACGCCGGTCGTCTTTAAGCGTCTGAGCATTTCCGGCACCTCTATCGGCAGCATTGCGGAAACGCAGCAGATGCTGGATTTCTGTGGCGAGCACAACATTGTGTCAGACGTGGAAGTTATCCGTCTGGAAGACGTAGAAATGGCGTTTGAGCGGATGCTGAAAGGCGACGTGAAGTACCGCTTTGTGATTGATATGAAAGCGAAAGGCTAAAAAAAACCCGCCGTTATGGCGGGTTTGTTACCGTCAGCTTTAAACCCCTTCCCTCAGGTGGGAGGAGGATTTACTGCAGCAGAGAAATATCCGCAACTTCCAGGAACAGCTGGCGGAGTTTGGTCAGCAGGGTTAAACGGTTGATGCGCACTTCACGATCTTCCGCGTTCACCATGACTTTCTCAAAGAAGTTATCCACGGCGGCGCGCAGCTGCGCCAGCTCGATCAGCGCATCCTGATAGCGGCCTTCCGCGAAGTAAGGCGCCAGCTTGCTGCTTAAGGCAGACACGTAGGTCGCCAGCTGGATCTCTTCGTTCTCTTTCAGCAGCGAGGCCTGCACGCTGTCGTTCAGCGTTTCGCTGGATTTCGCCAGAATGTTGGAGACACGCTTGTTAGCCGCCGCCAGCGCAGCCGCCTCTTCCAGGGTGCGGAAGTGGGACACGGCTTTCATACGCGCGTTGAAATCCGCCGGACGAGTAGGGCGACGAGCCAGCACGGCCTGGATGGTGTCGATGCTGTGGCCTTCTTCCTGATACCAGGTGCGGAAGCGACCCAGCATAAAGTCGATCACGTCATCGACCACTTTCGCGTTGCTCAGCTTGCTGCCATACAGGCGCACCGCTTCTTCGGTCAGCGTTTGCAGATCCAGCGGCAGATTCTTCTCGACGATAATACGCAGCACGCCCAGCGCGGCACGACGCAGCGCGAACGGATCTTTATCGCCTTTTGGATGCTGGCCGATGCCGAAAATACCCGCCAGCGTGTCCATCTTGTCGGCAATCGCCAGCGCGCAGGCGACCGGGTTGGACGGCAGTTCATCACCGGCAAAGCGCGGCTGATACTGCTCGTTCAGCGCCACGGCAACGTCTTCCGCTTCGCCATCATGACGGGCGTAGTGCATGCCCATCACGCCCTGCGTGTCGGTGAACTCGAACACCATATTGGTCATCAGGTCGCATTTGGACAGCAGACCGGCGCGGGTCGCATGATTGACGTCAGCGCCAGTCTGTGCGGCAATCCAGCCAGCCAGCGCCTGAATGCGGTCGGTTTTATCGCGCAGCGTGCCCAGCTCTTTCTGGAACAGAACGGTTTCCAGACGCGGCAGATTGTCTTCCAGACGCTGTTTGCGATCGGTATTAAAGAAGAATTCCGCATCGGCCAGACGAGGACGCACCACTTTTTCATTACCGGCGATAATCTGCGACGGATCTTTCGACTCGATGTTGGTCACAAAGATAAAGTGCGGCAGCAGCTTGCCCGCATCGTCGTAAACCGGGAAATACTTCTGGTCGCCTTTCATGGTGTAAACCAGCGCTTCGGCCGGCACCGCGAGGAACTTCTCTTCGAATTTTGCCGTCAGCACTACCGGCCACTCTACCAGCGAGGCGACCTCTTCCAGCAGGCTGTCGCTCAGATCGGCATGGCCGCCAATCTCTTTCGCTGCGGCTTCGGCATCGGCTTTGATCTGCGCTTTACGCGCCTCGAAGTCGGCCTGCACCTTGCCGCGCTCCAGCAGGATCTGCGGGTATTGATCGGCATTATCGAGAGTGAATTCCGGCTCGCCCATAAAGCGGTGGCCGCGAATAGTGCGGGCGGAGTCGATACCCAGAATGGTGGCCGGAATGCTCTCTTCGCCCAGCAGCAGCGTCACGGTGTGTACCGGACGCACAAACTGCACGTCGGAATCGCCCCAGCGCATCAGTTTAGGAATAGGCAGCTTCGCCAGCGAGGTGGCAACCATCGCAGGCAGCAGCGACTGCGCGCTTTCGCCTTTCATATGGGCGCGATACAGCAGCCATTCGCCTTTGTCGGTGCTCAGACGCTCGGCCTGATCGACGGTGATACCGCAGCCGCGCGCCCAGCCTTCCGCCGCTTTGGTGGCGACGCCGTTGGCATCAAAAGCCGCGGCGATGGCCGGGCCGCGCTTTTCCACTTCGCGATCGGGCTGCGCAGCGCTTAAGTCTGCGACCTTCAGCGCCAGACGACGAGGCGCGGCATACCAGTTTACTTCGCCGTGCGTCAGGCCGGCGGCATCCAGTTCGGCGGTAAAATTCGCGGCAAAGGCTTCGGCAAGATTGCGCAGCGCCTTCGGTGGCAGCTCTTCGGTGCCGATCTCCACCAGAAATGTTTTTTCAGTCATGGCTGCCTCTTATTTTTTATTGCACATCGGGAAGCCCAGCGCCTCGCGAGACGCATAGTAAGCTTCAGCCACGGCTTTGGTCAGGGTGCGGATGCGCAGAATATAGCGCTGGCGCTCGGTCACGGAGATAGCTTTACGCGCGTCCAGCAGGTTAAAGGTATGACCTGCCTTCAGGATGCGTTCGTAGGCCGGCAGCGGCAGCGGTTTTTCCAGCTCCAGCAGGCTTTTTGCTTCTTTTTCGTACTGCTCGAAGCAGGTAAAGAGGAAGTCGACGTCGGCATACTCAAAGTTATAGGTAGACTGCTCCACCTCGTTCTGATGGAACACGTCGCCGTAGGTGGTTTTCCCCAGCGGGCCGTCGCTCCAGACCAGATCGTAAACGCTGTCCACGCCCTGGATATACATCGCCAGACGCTCCAGGCCATAGGTGATTTCGCCGGTCACCGGCTTGCACTCCAGGCCGCCGACCTGCTGGAAGTAGGTGAACTGCGTCACTTCCATGCCGTTCAGCCAGACTTCCCAGCCCAGGCCCCACGCGCCCAGCGTTGGGTTTTCCCAGTTATCTTCCACGAAGCGGATATCGTGGACAGTCGGATCCATACCCAGCTCTTTCAGCGAGCCGAGGTAGAGTTCCTGAATATTGTCCGGTGACGGCTTGATGATCACCTGGAACTGATAATAGTGCTGTAAGCGGTTCGGGTTTTCGCCGTAGCGGCCGTCGGTAGGACGGCGGGAAGGCTGCACGTAGGCCGCGGCAATCGGCTCCGGCCCCAGCGCGCGCAGACAGGTCATCGGGTGAGAGGTGCCCGCGCCGACTTCCATATCCAGCGGCTGCACGATGGTGCAGCCCTGGCGTGCCCAGTAATCCTGTAAGGTCAGGATCAGACCCTGAAATGTCTTGGTATCAAACTTTTGCATGTTGTTTTCGCACGCGAGACGGTTTTAAAAGTGGGCGTCAGTATACCCTTTGACCGTCGGTTAGTCAGCCCGATGTTGGCCGAAGAGGCGCGGATGCCGCCGCAAAGCCTCTTTGGCTGTTCTCTGTTCCGTCTGCGTGCCTGCCTGAAAACACTTATAGCGGGTAAGCAACTCGCTTACCCGACGGGAGTTTGACATCAATAGAAAGTTCTCCGCCCAGCGCGGCCACGTAGCGTTTAAGCGTGGACAGGCGCGGATCGTTATCAACACGCTCCATACGGGCGACGGCGGGTTGTTTAACGCCAAGCGTTGCGGCGAGTTCAGTTTGTGAAATTTGCAGCTCTTCACGCATCTGCGCCAGCGTGATTTCGCGCACCATTTCTTCGGCCCGCTCCTCGATTTTAGCGCGGCGTGCGGGGCTTACTTCGTTCATCAGTTCGTCTAACGTTGCCATTACCGGGCCTCCAGTTTCGCCAGATGAGCTTTGTACTCAGCCTCAGCGAGAGTGATATATTTTTTATAGAACCTACGGTCGCCTGTTTTGTCGCCAGCACAAAGGAAAATAGCCTGACGAACAGGATCAAAAGCAAATAACGCCCTTATCGGCCTGGCTTTGAATGACAGACGTAGCTCCTTCATATTCGGATAGATTGAGTCATTCAGGGTATCGACCAATGGCCGTCCAGTATGGGGGCCTTCTTTTCTCAACACGAGAAACGCCGCTAAGATTTCGTCCTGCAAATCTTCGGGTTGCGCAAAAAACCAGGCATCAAACCGTTTTGTTGTTATGATTTTCCACATGATCGTCCCTGATCTGTAATTATAACGTTTAAGTTATAATCAAATTTATAATGAATTCATTATAATTTCAAGAGAGGTAAAGGTTGCAGGACGACGGGCTGGTGTTAAAAAAGCTAACCAATTAAAAAAACATCATGGCGTGGAAAGATGCAGGCCTGCTCCTGTCTGATATTCCCCTGGCGCAGGTTGTTGAAAACTTGCCGCCTGGCTACCCTCTGATACGCATTGGTGCCAGCAGAGGAAAACATGAAGGACAAGATAGCCTGGATAGATAACCTGCGGGCGGTGGCCTGCCTGATGGTGATTATGATCCACACCACCACCTGGTACGTGACCAACGCGCCAAAAGTAGGCGAACATACGTGGGATCTCTCCAATCTGCTGAACTCCGCTTCCAGAGTCTGCGTGCCGCTCTTTTTTATGATTTCCGGCTTTCTGTTCTTTGGCGAGCGCAGCGCGCAGGGCCGTCATTTTCTGCGCATCGTGCTCTGCCTGGCGTTTTACAGCGCGGTGGCGCTGGCCTATATCACGTGGCTGACGCCTATCAGCCAGGGGATTTCCATCCGGCTGCTTTTGCAGAAGCCGGTGTTCTATCACCTGTGGTTTTTCTTCGCGATTATCGCTATCTACCTGCTTTCGCCCCTTATTCAGGTCAAAAACGTGCGGGCGGGCTATCTGGCGGCGGTGACGCTGGTGCTGGCGGTGCTGGCGAATCCCAACACGGTGGATCAGTCGGTCGGGCATTTTCACTGGCTGCCGCTTAATCTTTATATCAACGGCGACAGCTTCTACTACGTGCTCTACGCGCTGTTTGGCCGCGCTATCGGCACGATGAATACCGGCGGACGCGCCGTCAGCTGGCTGGCCGGCACGGTTTTTATCGCCTGCGTGGCGGCTATCGCGCTGGGCACTAAAAAGCAGATGGCGATTAACGGCGCCTTTGCCGATACCTGGTATCTCTACTGCGGCCCGGCGGTCTTTATCGCGGCGGTCAGCCTGCTGGTGCTGTTTAAAAACGTGCTGAACGCGCGAATTTTACCGATCTTAGGCGTTATTTCCCGTAATTCCCTGCCAATTTATGGTTTCCACGCGCTGTTTATCCACTTTATGCGGACGCATCATCTTGATCATACCGATCGGCCGCTGCTGGATATCCCGCTGGTGTTTACGCTGACGCTGCTGGGCAGTTTGCTGTTGGCGCTGGCGCTGAGAAAACTGGATAAGCGGCATTTTGTCAGTTAAGGCTGACAGGTCACCGCCGTATCCGGGGTGCCGTAGCCCATCACTTCCAGCAGCTGTCGGGCGTGCTGTACCGCATCCTGACGGTGCGCAATGCCCATCTTCTGATAAAGATTACGGATATGGGTTTTGATAGTCGTCGCCGCGACGTCCAGCTCTCCCGCGATCTGCTCGTTGCTGTAGCCCGAATAGATCAGCCCCAGCACCTGCCATTCCCGCTGGGTTAACGGGCTGGTGCGGATCAGCTCCGGCACCTGCGGATGGCTCAGCAGTTTACTGACAAAGCTTTCGTCAAAATGGGCAAACTTATGCCGATGGTGCTGATTAAGTTCACGCAGGATCTGCTGCGCCCTGCGTTGTTCCAGCTCCGGCAGCAGGTTCAGCTGCAGCAGCTGCCGGAGCTGCTGCGCCATCATTTCGCCTTCAATCACGAAATGGCTGATAAAACCGGTGCGGTTTGCCAGGCTCAGCGCTTCGATCAGCACGCGCTGCGCGTCGCTTTTTCTGCCCGTTCGCCAGTATAAGAGGTTGCTTAACAGTAGGTTACGGTTTAAATCGCTGGTGAGGCGCAGCTGGCGCGCGTTGCTGTTCAGCTCGTCCAGCACCACCTCCGCCTCGCTGAACTGCTCCAGCAGGATCTGTACGCGCGCAATCGAGCGCCACTGGCCCTGCTGAAAATGATTATCCGCGCCGCCCGGTTTACCGGCCTGCTGGAGCCAGCGCTGCGCGGCGGTTTTATTGCCGGTCAGCTGCCAGTAAATCACCCGGCTTTTATCGGTATTGGTCACCCAGTCGCTATGATACTGACCGGTTTTGATCAGGTTCTCGCAGCGCTGCAAATAGTGCTGCGCGTTATCAAGCTGACCACGAGCCAGCGCGCATTTCGCCAGCATCGCCAGACACTGAAGCTGCTGCTGCGGCTGGAAATTGCTTAATACTTCCAGCCCCTGGCGAGCAGCCTGTTCGGCGTCGTCCAGCCTTGACCATGACCACAGCACCTGAGAGCGCAGGCGCAGCAGGAATTCGTGCATCGGCAGCTGTTCAAGGTGCTGTTCATGCACCAGCTCAAAGGCGCGATCCTGCATCTCGAAGGCGGCCTGTAAAAATCCCTGCGCAATTAAAATTTCACTTTGCTGGAGCAAGGCCCAAAGCGCGTAATGGTACACCTGAAAGCGTCTGGCTATCTGTTCGGTCTGCTGCATCAGCGGCAGCGCGCGCGCCAGATCGCCTTTGCAGTGCTGGATTTCGCCGGTGACCGAGGTCGCCACTATGCGGCTGTAATAGCTGTTATGCGGCAAAAAGCGCAGCGCTTCCGTCGCCAGCCGGGCGGCTTCTTCCTCACGACCATCGTTGATCGCCACCTGAGCGCGCAGGGCGTTAAATTCAGCGGCAAGTTCCTGCGTCATGGAGATATTCCTGCGCTGCATCTCGCTTTCCGCACGGGAAAGCAGCGCGTCGACTTCAACATAGCGGTGCTGGCTTTGGATCAGCCAGGCCTGGAGCAGCACCAGCTTAGGATTGACGATCAGCTGGTCATAGCGCAGGGCGTTCAGGCACTCTTCCAGCAGGGCCAGCTCGCTTTGGTTAAACAGCGCCCACGCGTGCTGTAGCAGGATATCGCGCAGCAGCCCGGTATCTTCCGCGCTCAGCGCGTGATGGATAGCTTCGGCCGGAAAACCCTGCGCCAGCCAGCCTTGTGCAGCGGCGCGATGGATTTCCGGCAGCTCTGCGGCCAGCTCCCACTGGCAGCGCTGCCGCAAAAAAGAGGCGAACAGCGGATGGAAGTTAAACCACTCGCCGGTGCCGTCCATGCGGTGAAGAAACAGACCCTGGCTTTCCAGATTTTCCAGCCGCTGCTGCCCGTTATCGCTGCCGGTCAGACGGACGATCAGCGCGTCGTTCATCGAGCGCAACAAAGAGCAGCGCAGCAGAAAATCGCGGGTGGGCGTATCGACCCGATCCAGCACTTCCTCGACCAGATATTGCGATAAATGGCTGGCGTTCAGGCCGGTCAGCTTGCGCGCGGAATGCTGGGTAGACTGTAAAGCCGGCGTAGAGGACTGGCTGGCCGACAGCGCAATCAGCTGTAGCGCCGTGGCCCAACCGGCAACGTTGTCGCAAAAGCGATTGCTGTCCGCCTGTTCAATGGGCTCTTTCAGGCGGCAGTCAAAAAACTGCTGGGTTTCGCTGTGGGTAAAGGCCAGTTCGGAGACGATAAGCTCCAGCAGCTGGCCGCGCACGCGTAAATTGGCGATGCCCAGCGGCGGCAAGGTGCGCGACAGGATCACCAGTGAGAAATTATCGGGCTGATGGCGCAGAAAAAAGCGCATCCCTTCATGAATATCCGCATTGGTAATCAGATGATAGTCATCGATTACCAGCATCACCGGCTGCTGCCAGTCGGCAAGCTCGACGAACAGCTGGGCGAACAGCGCGTTCAGGCTGGCGTACTGGTGCTTTTGACTTAAGGCTTCGCTCTTCACGCAGTGGCCGCCGGTGGCCTGCTGCACCGCCGCAATCAAATAACTGGCAAAACGTTCCGGCTTATTGTCGCTTTCATCCAGCGAATACCAGCCCAGCGCGTTTTTTCCTGCCGCCCAGTGCGCCATCAGCGTTGTTTTGCCGTAGCCGGCCGGGCTGGTAACCAGCGTCAGACGATAGTCCGGGACGACCGCCAGCCGGGCCAGTAAACGTTCGCGTACCACCGTATCTTGCAGCCGCATCGGGCGGCTCAGTTTTGAAGGGATAAGCATAATTTTGGATTCTTATAGGAAGCGTCAGCGGGGCGGCTAATTATTTCAAAGCCCGTAATTAATCATTTTTTCTAAAGTCCGCCTCCAATCCGTTGATTGCAAGCAGGATAAGCTTTTATGTTGCATTTAGTCGTACTTCGTCACATTTTTTTAATCACGCTTTTCGCTGTGCTATTCGCCTTAGTCGCGCCTTCCCCTACGCCCTGCTGCTCCTCCCTTTCTAATCGCCGTTGGGAGGATGATCCGCACGCTGCAAATCGGCAGCATGAGGGAAATTCAGGGATTATGAGGACAGGTCATGCAGGCAATATTCAGTAAAACCACGTTTATGGCGGCGCTGACGCGCCAGTGCGCGCCGTATCAGCCGCAGGCGATGACGCAGCACCAGTGGTGGCAGGCGGTCAGCGCCGCACTGGCCGAACAGCTGCTCGCCAGCCCGCCAACGCCGCCGTCAGGGCAGCAGCGGCACGTTAACTATATTTCGATGGAATTTTTGATCGGCCGCCTGACCGCCAATAATCTGATCAATCTTGGCTGGCTGGATGATGTCAGCGAAGTGCTGAAAAAACAGGGCGTTAACCTGACCGACGTGCTGGAGCAGGAAGTCGATCCGGCGCTGGGCAACGGCGGACTGGGGCGCCTGGCGGCCTGCTTTCTGGACTCGATGGCAACCGTGGGCCAGCCTGCGGTGGGTTATGGTCTTAATTATCAGTACGGGCTGTTTCGGCAGTCCTTTTACGACGGCGCACAGCAGGAAGCGCCGGACAGCTGGCATCGCGAAACCTACCCCTGGTTTCGGCGCAACGGCTCGCTTGCCGTGAGCGTCGGCTTCGGCGGCAAGCTCAGCAAAGACGCGCAGGGCCGGGAGCAGTGGCAGCCCGCTTTTTCGTTGATGGGCGAGGCGAGCGATCTGCCGGTGGTCGGCTATCAAAACGGCATCACCCAGCCGCTGCGCCTGTGGCAGGCCGTCGCGATGCAGCCTTTCGATCTGGGCCTGTTTAACGACGGCAAATATCTGGAGGCGGAGCGGCAGGGCGTAGAGGCGGAAAAGCTGACGAAAGTCCTCTACCCGAACGATAATCACCAGGCGGGCAAGCGGCTGCGCCTGATGCAGCAATATTTTCAGTGCGCCTGTTCGGTAGCGGATATCCTGCGTCGTCATCACGCGGCGGGTCGAAAAATCGCAGATCTGCCGCAGTACGAGGTGATCCAGCTGAACGATACCCATCCGACCATCGCCATCCCGGAGCTGCTGCGCATTTTGCTGGATGAGCACCAGCTCGACTGGGATGCGGCCTGGTCCATCGTCAGCCGTACCTTTGCCTATACCAACCACACGCTGATGCCGGAAGCGCTGGAATGCTGGAATGAAAGGCTGGTGCGCAGCCTGCTGCCGCGTCATTTTTCGCTGATTAAGCAGATCAATGCGCGCTTTAAAGTGCTGGTGCAGCAGCGCTGGCCGGACGATGCCGACGTTTGGGAGCGGGTGGCTATCCACCATAACCGCCAGGTGCGGATGGCGAATCTTTGCGTGGTCAGCGGCTTTGCGGTCAACGGCGTCGCCGCGCTGCATTCCGAGCTGGTGGTCAAAGATCTGTTTCCGCATTATCACCAGCTGTGGCCGGAGAAATTTCATAACGTCACCAACGGCATCACGCCGCGTCGCTGGCTCAGGCAGTGTAATCCTGCGCTCTCCGCGCTGATCGACAGCAAGCTGAACGCCGAATGGGTGACGGATCTGGATGCGTTAAAAGGGCTGGAGGCTTTTGCCGACGACCAAAACTTCCACCAGCGCTATCGGCAAATCAAGCAGGAAAACAAACACAGGCTGGCGGCCTGGGTGCAGCATACGATGGGGATTACGCTCAACCCGGCGGCGATCTTCGATGTGCAGATCAAGCGCCTGCACGAGTACAAGCGCCAGCACCTGAATTTGCTGCATATCCTCTCGCTTTACCGCCAGCTGCGTGATAATCCGCAGCTGGACATGGTGCCGCGCGTGTTCCTGTTCGGTGCCAAGGCCGCGCCGGGCTACTATCTGGCCAAAAATATTATCTACGCCATCAACAAGGTAGCGGAAAAAATCAACAACGATCCGCTGGTCGGCGATCGCCTGAAAGTCGTGTTTATTCCTGACTATAAAGTGTCGGTGGCGGAGCTGATGATCCCGGCGGCCGATGTGTCAGAGCAAATCTCCACCGCCGGCAAAGAGGCCTCCGGCACCGGCAATATGAAGCTGGCGCTGAACGGCGCTATCACCGTCGGCACGCTTGATGGTGCCAATGTGGAAATTGCTGAACAGGTCGGCAGCGAGCATATCTTTATTTTCGGTCATACCGTCGATGAGGTAAAAGCGCTGCTGCGCAAAGGCTATAACCCGCTGAGCGTGCGTAAAAAGGATAAGCATCTTAATAAGCTGCTGACCGAACTGGAAAACGGCTTCTTCAGCGACGGTGACAAAGAGGCGTTCAGGCCAATGCTGGATAGCCTGCTTGCAGGCGGCGATCCTTATTTAGTGCTGGCGGATTTCGCGGAATACTGCGCCGCACAGCGGCAGGTTGAAGCGCTGTACCGCGACACGCAGCAGTGGACGCGCAGCACCATCCTGAACACCGCCAGAGTCGGCATGTTCAGTTCGGATCGCGCCATCCGTGACTATCAGCAGCGCATTTGGCAGGCGAAACGCTAAGGAGCGCAGATGGAAAAGAAGATGCTGGAGCAGGCGGCGACGGAGGCGGGTATCGCTTCCGGTTTTATTAACGCTCACGGGAAAACCCAGACCATCTCGGCAGCAACCCGGCGCGAGCTGCTGCAGGCGATGGGCTGGCGCGCGGGACGGCAGCTGCCGCTAAGACCGGTGCCAACGGTAAAGGTTTTTACCAGCGGCGAACGCTTTGCGCTTTCCGTAGAGGGCGAAGGCGAATACCACTGGCACTTTTGCCCGGAAGAGGGCGCGAGCCTGACGGGCAGAGTCCACGGCAGCATGACGCTGGCCCTGCCGGAAAACCTTGCCACGGGCTATCACCTGCTGACGCTGAGCCGTCCCGGCCAGCGCTGGGAATGCCGGATCATCGTGGCGCCCAGGCGCTGCCACGAGCCGGAGGCGCTGCTGGCCGGTAAAAAGCTGTGGGGCGCCTGCGTGCAGCTTTACACCTTGCGTTCTGAGCGCAACTGGGGCATCGGCGATTTTGGCGATCTGACCGTAATGATCGACAACATTGCTGCGCGGGGCGGCGCCTTTGTGGGTCTGAACCCTATCCACGCGCTTTTTCCCGGCAACCCGGAAGCGGCCAGCCCTTACAGCCCTTCGTCCCGCCGCTGGCTGAACGTTATCTATATCGACGTCAGCGCGGTGGCTGACTTTCGCCTGAGCGAAGCCGCACAGCGCTGGTGGCATTCTGCGGCTACGCAGCAGGCGTTACAGGCGGCGCGGGCTGCGGAGTGGGTGGATTACGCGCAGGTTATGGCGCTGAAGCTGGCGGGACTGCGGCTGGCCTGGCAGCATTTTCTCGGCCGTGACCCGCAGGAAGCTGAACGGCAGGCCTTTACCCGCTTTACCGAACAGGGCGGAGAAAGCCTCTGGTTTCAGGCCGCCTTTGATGCGTTATATCAACACTTTCAGGCGGAAAGCGGCGAGGCGCGGGGCTGGGATCGCTGGCCGGAAGCGTACCGCAACGCGCGGGGGCCAGAGGTCAGAGCCTTTTGCCAACAGCATGCGCAGGAGGTGGCGTTTTACCTCTGGCTGCAATGGCTGGCCGAAACGCAGCTGGCGCGGTGCTATCAAACCAGCCGGAAAATGCCGACGGGGTTATATCGCGATCTGGCAGTCGGCGTGGTGGCCGACGGCGCGGAAACCTGGAGCGATGGCGATCTCTACTGCCTGAAGGCTTCCGTAGGCGCGCCGCCGGATATTCTGGGGCCAAAAGGACAGAACTGGGATTTACGACCGATGGATCCCCGCACGATGATCGACCGTGCCTACCAGCCTTTTATCGACCTGCTGCGATCGAACATGATCCACTGCGGCGCTTTGCGGATCGATCATGTCATGGCGCTGCTGCGCCTGTGGTGGATCCCGGCAGGCGAAACGGCGGATAAAGGCGCCTATGTCCACTATCCGGTTGACGATTTGCTGGCGGTGCTGGCGCTGGAAAGCCAGCGGCATCGCTGCATGGTGATCGGCGAGGATTTGGGAACGGTGCCGGTAGAAATCGTCACTAAGCTGCGGGAAAGAGGCGTTTATTCCTACAAGGTGCTGTGGTTTGAGCGGGATGCGCAGAACGGCTTTCGCGCGCCGCAGTCCTGGCCGCTCCAGGCGATGGCTACCCTGACGACGCACGATTTACCGACGCTGCGCGGCTACTGGCAAAGCGACGATCTGACGCTGGGCGAAAAGCTGGGCCTCTACCCGGATAAAATGGTGCTACAGGGGCTTTGTGCCGATCGGCAAAGGGCGCGCCAGAGCCTGCTCGCCAGCCTGGAGCATTATGGCTGTCTTCCGCAGGGAAGCGTCAGCGCGGGCGCCACGCTGACGCCTGCCATCCGCCGGGGCCTGCAACGCTATGTGGCCGACAGCGCCAGCGCGCTGCTGGGTCTGCAGCCGGAAGACTGGCTGGATATGGCGACGCCGGTCAATATTCCCGGCACCAGCAGCGAATATCCCAACTGGCGGCGCAAGCTCAGCCATACGCTGGAGGCGATGTTTGCCGACCCGGAGGTGAATGCGTTAATCAGGGATGTCGATCGGCGGCGGCGTAAGGTGTCGGTGGATTAAAAAAGCGGCCTGAGGGCCGCTTTGCCGTGTCATCATGGCCGCAGAAACTGTTTTACTGTCGGATTTATTCATTAAAAGCTTCAAACGGTAATTTAAACCGCGCCGCCAGACGCGCCTTGTGCTTATCGGTGAGCGCGCGCTCACCGCGCAGAATACGACTCACGTAAGAGCGTTGGCCGATTTCTTCCACAAAGGAGGATTGCGTCAGCTTGTGCTGATCCATCAACACCCGCAGTAAGGCAACGCCGCGAGGCAGCCTTGCAATGCGTGCATTGAACTCAGCGAATTCAGGCGCGTTATCTTCATAGCGGGCGACTTTATCAGCCAGCATATCCACTAATGGGCTATCAGGATCGTGTTCGATAAGATACTCCACCAGTTCAAGCGCCTGCTCGTAATCTTTTTTGCTGGTGCTGCCGCCTAAAAAAGGGACAATTTTAACCAGGTCATTGGTTGCCTGAATGGCTTCGGTAATCATTCTTTACTCTCCCGATACTTCTTAACCAGCTTGTCGTAGTCAGCATGGGTAACGATATGCTTGATAAAAATCTTGCCCCGCTCAAAGTCTGCAAAAAACAGCATCCTCAGGTTATTGCCGCCGACATCAATCACCCACCATTTGTTCCTGTATTTCATTCGGTCGAGGCTGGGAAACTGTGCCTTTAACGCATCCGGATTGGCAAAAACACCGCTTTTTAAAACCAGCCAGGTCGCATCCAATGCGGCTGCATCGTTTGGGAATTTTTCTGCCGCTTCCCTGAACGGCTCCCTTGAAATAACGTGCATGCTTCCCTCAGCCACGTTCCAACGTGGAAACATGATAGCGCAACCTTGTGATGTTTCCAACATGGAAACATCACAAGGTTGTGGTGGATAAAGCAGGTCCTTACACAACGGCAGAAGGCGCAGCGGTAATAAACATCGGCAAAAATGAGGAAAAGTATATTGAGCAATAACGGTACAGGTACCGCTATTTTCAGTGCTAATCCTGTAGCAGCGTGCAATAACGCATAACTTCCGGGCAGCCTGGCGCTACCCGGAACTGCCTTATCCTTTCACCCCGCCAGCGGTCAGGCCGCCCACCAGCCAGCGCTGAGCAATCAGGAACACGGCGGTGATAGGGATAGCGGAAAGAATGGCCGCCGCCGCAAAATCGCCCCACAGATAGTTTTGCGGGTTCAGATATTGCTGCATTCCCACCGCCAGCGTATAGCTGTTGACGTCACGCAGCAGCAGGGAAGCCACCGGCACCTCGGTAATAGCGGCAATAAACGACAGGATAAACACCACCGCCAGGATCGGCACCGAAAGCGGCAGCAGCACCAGCCGGAACGCCTGCCACGGCGTGGCGCCATCCAGCGCCGCCGCCTCTTCCAGAGAGTTATCGATAGACTCGAAATAGCCTTTGATCGTCCAGACATGCAGCGCAATGCCGCCCATATAGGCGAAGATCACCCCGCCGTGCGTATTCAGCCCCAGAAAAGGAATATAGAGGCCCAGACGATCGAACAGGGCGTAGAGCGCCACCAGCGACAGCACGGCCGGAAACATCTGGAAAATCAGCATCCCTTTCAGCAGCGGGCTTTTGCCGCGAAACTTCATGCGGGCAAAGGCGTAGGCGCAGGTTGTGGAGAGCGCCACGATGCCGACGGCGGTAATCAGGGCGATTTTCACAGAGTTCCACAGCCACAGCATCACCGGAAACGGCGGCGGCGTCACCGTGCCGTTCTCGTTGGTGACCGCTATCCCCAGCGCCAGCTTCCAGTGGTCCCACGAAATGGTGTCGGGGATCAGGCTGCCGGTCGCAAAATTGCCGGGCCGCAGCGAAATGGCGAACACCATCAGCAGCGGGAACAGGATCAGGGCGATAAAGCCCAGCAGGAAAAGGTGCGTCGCCAGCAGCCTGAGGCGCTGCGACTTCGGTTTTACCATCGCCATAATGCTTCCTTAATCAAATTTCATGCGGGAGGCTTTCAGGTTGATCACCGCCAGCACGCCCACCAGCAGGAAAATCAGCGTGGCGATAGCGGCGGCCAGGCCAAAATCCTGTCCGCCGCCGCCCTCAAAGGCGATACGCCAGGTGTAGCTGACCAGCAAATCGGTGTGCCCGGCCGGCGTGGTGGTGCCAATCCGGTCGGGGCCGCCGTTGGTCAGCAGCTGAACCAGCACAAAGTTATTAAAATTAAAGGCAAAGCTGGCGATCATCAGTGGCGTCAGCGGCTTGATCAGCAGGGGCAGCGTAATCAGGAAAAAGTTCTGGATCGGCGAAGCGCCATCCATTGCCGAGGCCTCGTAAAGATCGTCAGGAATGGCTTTCAGCAGCCCCATGCACAAAATCATCATATAGGGATAGCCGAGCCAGGTATTAACGATAATCAGCATGGTTTTGGCGGTCAGGGGATCGCTGAACCACGCGGGCTTGATGCCGAACAGATTGCCCAGCAGCAGGTTGATTTCGCCAAAGCTTTGATTGAATAACCCTTTGAAAATCAAAATAGAAATAAAAGCGGGTACCGCGTAAGGCAGGATCAGCAGCATGCGATAAACCGCCTTGCCTTTCAGCTGATCCCACTGCACCACGCACGCCAGCACCATGCCGACCGCCGTGGTCAGCAGCACCGTCAGCAGCGAGAACAGCACCGTCCAGAGAAAGATCGACAGAAAGGGCTTCTGGATACCGGCATCCTGAAACACGCGCAGGAAGTTTTTCCAGCCGATGCCGACGGTAAAGCCCGGACTGAGGACGTCCGCATCCGCCGACTGGTAAAAGCCCGTGCTCATATCAGGAGAGTAAACTTTCCCGTTCTGGATATTGGTCAGCTGTTTGCCGTCCTCTCCCAGCTGATAAAGCGGCCGGGTGCCGGAAAACTGCCGTAGCGAACTCATCCGCAGCAGCGTGCCGTCGGGCAGTCTGGCGGCCAGCTGGCCCAGCGCCTGACGATTTTGCGTAATGACCCGCAGCCCGGCTTTGTTGCCGGTCGGTGCGGCCTGCGGGGTCATCGTCAGCGTTTGCGGCGCGGAAGGCGTAAAGGCAAAGGGCGCAGAAACCAGCACGTCGCCGTTATCGGGCGAGGTCAGCGTCAGCCGCCATTTGTCGTCCACCGGCCAGAGAGCGAAATCCCAGGCTTTATCGGCGCGGAACTGCTGTTGCAGCAGCACGCCCTGCGCGCGCTCAAAGGTAAGCTGATGCAGGCTGCTGTAGTTGGTAAAAGCGATGGTAATGGTGCATGCCAGTGGGAACAGCACGAACAGCGCCATTCCGGCCAGGCCGGGATAAATATAACGCCAGCTGTAAGCGCGGCGGTTGCCGTAGATAAACAGCCCCAGGCCGGAAAGCACCAGCGTCAGCATGGCAAAAAGGTATTCTCCCCGTGCGTACATCAGCACGATCAAATAGCCTGCCAGCAGGGCAAAGAAGATAAGGGTAAACCAGCCGGGCACGCGGCTTAGCGGCGATCTTCTGTCAGAGCGGCGAATGTGAGCCAGAGACATGGAGCTATCCTTTTCGACGCGGGGCCGCCAGCGGCCGCCCCTTGTTCAGCAGTGGCTATCGGGTGATGCGGGTTTCAACGTCTTTCAGCGCCTGCGGCACGGTCTGACGGCCGTTGACGGCGTTAATAATCGCGCTGCGTTCGGCGTACCAGAAGCCGCTCATTTGCGGGATGTTCGGCATGATTTCGCCGTTTTTCGCGTTAGCCATGGTGGCGGCGATACGCGGATCCTGCTCCAGCTTCGCCTGGTAGGATTTCAGCGCGACGGCGCCCAGCGGCTTATCTTTGTTGACCATCGCCAGGCCGTCATCGGTGATCAGGTAGTTTTCCAGAAACTCTTTCGCCAGCTCTTTGTTCGGGCTGGCGGCGTTGATGCCGGCGGTCAGCACGCCGACAAACGGTCGGGAAGGCTTGCCGTGGAAGGTCGGTAGCGGGGCGACGCCGTAGTTGATTTTGCTTTTATCCAGGTTGGCCCAGGCCCAGGGGCCGTCGATGGTCAGCGCCGTCTGGCCCTTGTTAAAGGCCGCTTCGGCAATCGAATAGTCGGTATCCGGGCTGATATGCTTGTTTTTGACTAAATCGACGATGAACTGCAGGCCGGCCTGCGAGCCGGTATTGTTCACGCCGGTGTTTTTGATGTCGTATTTGCCGTCGACATATTTATAGGCGTAGCCGCCGTCGGCCGCGATAACCGGCCAGGTGAAATAGGGTTCCTGAAGGTTCCACATAATGGCGCTTTTGCCTTTGGCGCGCAGGGTCTTATCCAGCGCCGGGATCTCTTCCCAGGTTTTGGGCGCTTCCTTCACCAAATCTTTGTTATAAATCAGCGATAGCGACTCTACCGCGATAGGGTAGCCGATCTGCTTGCCGTTAAAGGTCACGGCATCCCAGGTAAACGGAAACAGCTTATCCTTAAAAGCCTGGTCCGGGCTGACTTCCGCCACCAGACCGGACTGCGCGTAGCCGCCGAAACGGTCGTGCGCCCAAAAAATAATGTCGGGGCCGTCGCCCGTCGCGGCCACCTGCGGATACTTCTCTTCCAGCTTGTCAGGATGCTCAACCGTCACCTTGATGCCCGTATCCTGTTCAAACTTTTTCCCCACTTCCGCCAGGCCGTTGTAGCCCTTGTCGCCGTTGATCCAGATCACCAGCTTTCCCTCTTCGATTTTGGCGAAGGCGGCGGAAGAGAGCGCCAGCGTAGCCAGCGCTGACAGGGCGGCGGTGTGCTTAACAATGTTCTTGATACTGAGCATGATCGAGTCCTTATAGCGGTAAGCCCCAGGTTTCTTCACGTTGCAGACAGCGAAGAGCGTACCGGTCAGTGTGCAATCAAGCGGTAGCGGCTTCATCCTCCCCCGCTCTACGCCCCCACCGCCCAAACTGTGACTCCGCCTGCACGGCTGTCGTTAATGAGGCCTTATGCAGCCCATCAGAGGTTGTTTTTTGCAATGCAGATCACGTATTTCCCCTTTCGCCACCGGCGCTGAGCGTGGGTCTTCGCTTTTTATCCTCCTGGCCTCTCCGCCAGCAAAAACCGCGCGACGGCTGATTACTCCTGGCAGGCGGCGCGTCATGCTGCGGCGTAATCGGTTTACTGACGGATGAAGAGGAAGAGAGGATGGCGAACGTTTCCCTTAGCGGCGTATATAAAGTCTTTGGCGAAACCGCAATTTCCAGCGATATCAATCTGGAGATTGAACAGGGCGAGTTTGTGGTGTTCGTCGGGCCATCCGGCTGCGGGAAATCGACTCTGCTGCGTATGATTGCCGGGCTGGAGGAAATTACGTCCGGCGAGCTAAAAATCGGTGGGAAGCGGATGAACGAGGTGCCGCCCGCCGAGCGCGGCATCGGCATGGTGTTTCAGTCCTACGCCCTCTATCCGCATCTGACGGTGGCCGAAAATATGTCGTTTGGCCTGAAGCTGGCACGAACGAAAAAAGAGGAAACCGAGCGGCGGGTTAATCAGGTGTCGGAAATCCTCCAGCTCGCGCCGTTGCTGGATCGTCGTCCCAAAGCGCTCTCCGGCGGGCAGCGGCAGCGCGTCGCGATTGGCCGCACGCTGGTGGCGGAACCCACGGTGTTCCTGCTGGATGAACCGCTTTCCAATCTGGACGCCGCGCTGCGCGTGCAGATGCGCATTGAAATCTCCCGCCTGCACAAGCGGCTGAAGCGCACGATGATTTACGTCACTCACGATCAGGTTGAAGCGATGACGCTGGCCGACAAAATCGTGGTGCTGAACGCCGGACGCATTGTGCAGGTCGGCCGTCCGCTGGCGCTCTATCACTATCCCGCCAACCGTTTCGTCGCCGGTTTTATCGGCTCGCCCAGGATGAACTTTCTGCCGGTGAAAATCCTTGCCGCCGAGCCGGAACGCGTGCAGGTCGAACTGCCCAACGGGCAGGCGGTCTGGCTGGAAGTCGAAGGCAACGGCGTCGTGCCGGGCAGCAACCTGTCGCTGGGCATCCGGCCCGAGCATCTTCTGCCGGGTGAGAACGCAGAGGTAAAGCTCACGGGCGAAGTGCAGGTCGTCGAGCAGCTGGGCAATGAAACGCAGATCCATATTCAGATCCCGGCCATCCGTCAGAACCTGGTCTCCCGCCAGAATGACGTAGTGCTGGTAGAAGAAGGTACCACTTTCGCCATTGGTTTGCCGCCGCACCGCTGTCATCTGTTCCGTGAAGACGGGACGGCCTGCCGTCGGTTACATCCCGAGCCTGGCGTTTAAGCAACAGTCCCCTACAGGAGAAGATGATGATAACAATACGTAATTCCTCTCTGGCGCTGGCCGTGGCCGGCGCGCTTTCCACCCAGGCGATGGCGGTAGATTTTACCGGCTATGCCCGTTCCGGCATTGGCTGGTCCGGCAGCGGCGGCGAGCAGCAGTGTTTTAAGGCCACCGGCGCGGAAAGCAAATATCGCCTCGGCAACGAATGCGAAACTTATGCGGAGCTGAAACTGGGTCAGGAAGTGTGGAAAGAAGGGGATAAAAGTTTCTATTTTGATACTAACGTCGCCTATTCCGTATCGCAGCAGAACGACTGGGAATCGACCGATCCGGCCTTCCGCGAAGCCAACGTTAAGGGCAAAAACCTGATTGAATGGCTGCCTGGCGCCACGATGTGGGCCGGTAAGCGCTTCTACCAGCGCCACGACGTGCATATGATCGACTTCTACTACTGGGATATCTCCGGGCCGGGTGCCGGTCTGGAAGATATCGACGTCGGCTTCGGCAAGCTCTCTTTTGCCGCCACGCGCAACACCGAAAGCGGCGGCTCCTTTGGCTATATCGCCGATCAACGCGACGAGCTGCCTACCTCGAATGACGTCTTCGACGTGCGCCTGGCCGGGCTGCAAACCAACCCCGGCGGCGTGTTAGAGCTGGGCGTGGATTACGGCCGCGCCAACGCGCGCGACGGCTATTCGCTGGCCGATGACGCCACCAAAGACGGCTGGCTGCTGACGGCGGAACATACGCAGAGCATCTATAACGGCTACAACAAGCTGGTGCTGCAATACGCCGCCGACGCCATGACGGCGGAAAGTACCGGCACGGCTAACGGCCATTCGACCGGCGCCGCCATCAACAATAACGGCAGCATGGTGCGCGTACTCGACCACGGCGCGCTGGATTTCAACGACAAATGGGGTCTGATGTACGTAGCGATGTATCAGGATACCGATCGCGATAACAATAACGGCACGACCTGGTATACCGTGGGCGTGCGGCCAATGTATAAATGGACGCCGATCATGAGCACGCTGCTGGAAGCGGGCTATGACAACGTGAAATCCCAGCGTACCGGCGACCGCAACGGCCAGTACAAAGTGACGCTGGCGCAGCAGTGGCAGGCTGGCGACAGCATCTGGTCACGTCCGGCCATCCGCGTCTTTGCCACCTACGCCAACTGGGATGAAAAATGGGGCTACGACACCGACAGCGGCGTCGATAACGGCCTGGCGATGAACGACACCACCGCGCGCACCTTCAGCCGTGGCAACGACGACGAAGTGACTTTCGGTGCGCAGATGGAAGTCTGGTGGTAATGCAAACAAGGAAACTCTGATGAAAAAGACGCTGCTCTCTCTTTGTCTGTCGCTCAGCCTGATCGCTGGCGCGCAGGCGGCTCAGCAGGATGCCTCCGCCGCCCCGAAAATTTCTGCCCAAACCTTGCGTAGCCTCGCCTGGACGCCGCTGGTGCCGCCCGTCACGCAGGATGTGACGCTCGGCAGCACTGCAACGAAGATTAATCAGGGCGAAATTCAGGGCGCCGCTGCGGCCTTCTCACTGCCTGCCGATCGCGGCTCGCTGGAGATCGTTTTGACCAGCCTGGTGACGGGCAAAACGGTATATGCGCCAAACGTGCTGGTGCTTGACGAACAGATGCGGCCAGCAGCGTTTTATCCTGCCAGCTATTTTCCTTATCAAAAGCCGGGCCTGGTCTCCAGCGACAGGCTGGAGGGCACGCTGAAGCTGACCCCGGCGCTGGGCCAGAAGCAGATTTACCTGCTGGTTTACACCACGCAACAAAACCTTCAGTCGACCACGCAAATGGTCAATCCTGCCAAAGCCTATGCGGCGGGCGTGGGCAATGCGGTGCCGGATATTCCCGATCCCATCGCCACGCACACGCCAACGGGCAAGATCAGCCTGAAGGTCACCGCCGAGCAGAAAGCCGGTAACGTTATGATCGGCCAGCTGTTCCCATCTTCCGAGCCTGCGCCTGCCGCGCCGGCGGTTATCGGTCATTCTGCACGGGCGGAGCCTGCTCCGGCAGCGAAACCGGCGGAACCGATGCTGGCCGAGTCGGATCGCTACTTTAACGAGGCGATTAAAAAGGCCGTGAAGGCCGGAGACGTGGATAAAGCGTTGAAACTGTTGAACGAGGCCGAACGGCTGGGTTCCACAACGGCCCGCCAGACCTTTATCGACAGCGTAAAGCATTAAAAACAGCGCGTCGGCACAGGATTATCGCCGACGCTCTTTTTTATTCCTGCCAGCGCTGAAGCGCCCGCCTGAGCTGCCGTGAAGAAGAAAATCCTGCCGCCAGCGCCGCTTTTTCCGTGCCTTCGCCCTGCTGTAATCGCTGTCGGGCCAGCGCCAGCCTCAGCTGTTCATGATAATCCCGTACGCTAATCCCCAAATGCTGCCTGAACAGGCGCGTCAGATGACGGGCGCTGACGTGCACGCGCCCGGCGATCTCCTCCAGCGACCAGTCCCGCTCCGGCCGGGCAATCAGCAAATCCTGCGTACGATGAATGGCCGGATTGAGATGGTTGCGATAGCGCAGCCAGGGTGAAAGCTGCGGATCGTCACCCGAACGGCGGAACCAAATCACCATTTCCCGCGCCACCGCCAGCGCCGTCTGCGGGCCGCACAGGCGATGGATAAGATGCAGCGCCAGATCGATACCTGCGGTGATGCCTGCGCTGGTGCAAATGCCGCGATCTTCCACAAAAATGCGGTTTTCTTTGATGATAGCGGTAGGTTCAGCGCTTTTCAGCCGATGGATGACTTCGTGATGGGTCGTGCAATGTATGCCGCGCAACAGGCCGCTGCGCGCCGCCAGAATGGCGCCGGAACAGATACAAACCAGCGTAATTTGCCTGGCATAAATGGCTGGTTGCAGGCGCATCAGCCAGTGCTGCGCGGCAATAGCCTGCGGCGTATCGAAAGCGACGCTGGAATCCGCCACGCCCGGCACCACCAGTAGGCTGCCGTCAGGCAGGTTTTCCGGCAGCGGTGCCAGCTGGCCTATGGTCATGCCGGTCGAGGTCGGCACGCTCTCCTGCGGGCCGATATAGCGCAGGCTAAAGGCATCGCCGGCCAGCTGCAGCGTCTCCGCCGGGCCGGTGATATCCAGCGTCATCACGCCGGGCAGCGTTAAAAACCAGACCGGGACCGCCATACTTTTTCTCCAGTGCAGCTGACGCGTTACGCCAGCGCCAGCAAACATTCTTCCACGGTAGCGACAGCGGCAAAACGGTTGATCAGCACGCTTTCGGTGCGGTGCCGCAGATCCGCGATGCTGAGCGTAATGCCCTGATGCGTAATCGGGAAAGTCAGGGTCGCCTCGGTAACGAAGGTAACTTTATAGCCCAAATCGGATGCGACGCGGGCAGTGGTTTCGCAGCACTGCTCGGTACGCAGGCCGCTGATAATTAAATGTTTAACCTGATGTTGACGCAGCCAGTCTGCCAGCCCGGAATCGGTCAGCGCGTTATGCACTGTTTTCTGCACGGTAGCGACGGCGTGATGCTGCAAAAAAGGCAGGCGCTTCACCAGGCCGGACGCCAGCGAAAACGGGCCGTCCGCCTCGACGTGGAACACATCCACCACCGGGATTTCCCTGGCCTGGCAGCCGGCAATCAGCTCGCTGAGCTTTTGCTCAAAAGCGGGCGTTTCTGACGTTTCGCGGTAGCCACGATGATAGAAAGATTCCTGCGCGTCAATCACTAACAGTACGGTAGCGGTCATTTTGGGACTCCGTTGAGTAGGGCTGAGACGTCAATAATGACGAGGAATGACGCCGCGCAGAAGACCATAAACGGACAGGATCGCGTGTGGGAAGGACAACAGTATGTCGGCTCAACGCAAAACGAAAAAAGTTTGCCTGAGACTGCCTCCTGCCAGCGCAACATAATGATAAAAAGACTTGTTAACAGGTCTTGAGCCGCTCTACAATAAGACTGCTTAACAGGTCTTTCAGGAAGGTAATATGGCTAGCATTATTCTCAGTGATACAAGCGCAAGCGTCAGCGAACTGAAAAAGAACCCTATGGCTACGGTAGAAGCCGGTGCCGGCCTTCCGGTAGCCATTCTTAACCGTAATCAGCCGGCGTTCTATTGTATTCCGGCGCAGCTTTACGAACAGATGCTTGAAATTATTGACGATCGGGAACTGGCCGCCCTGGTTAAGGCAAGGGAAAGCCAACCTTTACTCGATCTGGATTTGGACTGACCGCCATGAGCTATACGGTAAAAATCAGGGAAGAGGCGCTGAAGGAATGGAATGGGCTGGACAGCAGCGTGCGTGAGCAATTTAAAAACAAGCTCAAAAAGCTGCGCGAAAACCCACACATACCTTCAGCAAAATTATCCGGAATGCCAGACTGCTATAAAATTCAACTCAGGGGCTCCGGTTTTCGCCTTGTTTACCAGGTGCTGGATAATGTACTCATTATTGCCGTGGTAGCAGTAGGTAAACGAGAACGCAGCCAGGCCTATAAACTGGCGAGCGAAAGATTGCGTTAATCAACGGAGAATGGCTTAGCCTGCTCCTTAACGGCGGGAAGCCCGCAGGGCAGGAAAATCGCCGAAAAGAAAAGGCTTACGGTGCCCCGCAAGCCTTGACCGTTAGCGCCCGACGCGCGCCTGTAGCGCAGCCGGATAACGTTCGCCGACGATTTTTATCGTCTCCAGCGCCTGATTGATTTTATGCAGATCGCTTTGATCGAGCTGGATCGCGACCGAGGCCAGGTTTTCCTCCAGACGATGTAGCTTAGTGGTGCCGGGAATCGGTGCTATCCACGGTTTTTGCGCCAGGAGCCAGGCCAGAGCAATTTGCGCGGAAGTGGCATTTTTCTCTGCGGCCAGCTGCGCCAGTAAAGTAACCAGCTTTTCATTGGCTTCCAGCGCCTCGGCGGCAAAACGCGGCACCTTGCTGCGGAAGTCATCTTCGCCGAAAGCGGTGCCCGCTTTGATCGCGCCCGTAAGGAACCCTTTGCCTAACGGGCTGAAGGGCACAAAGCCGATGCCCAGCTCTTCCAGCACCGGTAGAATTTCCTGCTCCGGCTCGCGCCACCACATCGAATATTCACTTTGCAGCGCGGCTACCGGCTGGATCGCATGTGCACGACGAACGGTTTTTGCGCCCGCTTCAGACAGGCCAAAGTGTTTTACTTTGCCTTCGGCAATCAGATCCTTCACCGTTCCCGCCACATCTTCAATCGGCACCTCAGGATCGACGCGGTGCTGATAAAGCAGATCGATCACGTCGGTTTTCAGGCGGCGCAGCGATCCTTCAACCGCCTCGCGAATATGCTCCGGGCGGCTGTTTAAGATCTGCTGCTTATTGTCTTCACCAAAGGTAAAACCGAACTTAGTGGCAATGACCACGCGATCGCGGAAAGGCTTCAGCGCTTCTCCCACCACTTCTTCATTTAAATAAGGCCCGTAGACTTCGGCCGTATCAAAAAAAGTCACGCCGCGCTCGACGGCGGCGCGGATTAATTCCACGGCCTGTTTCGTCCCGGTTGCCGGGCCATAACCGAAGCTTAACCCCATACAGCCCAGTCCCAGCGCCGACACTTCCAGCCCGGATTGACCAAGAATACGTTTTTGCATTGTTGAACCCCTTGCGATTGAACAGAGAGCCTGATTAGCGAACGGCATCAGACGTCGAGTTTGCGTTTAGTGAGCCACTCCACCATGGCCGGATCGCGATGCGAGAAGAAGGCGCTGGTGGCCGTATCCAGCGCGGCGATTTGCATCATTTCCGCGTCGGTCAGCGTAAAGTCGAGAATATTGATGTTTTCTGCCATCCGCTCTTTACGGACGGATTTCGCCAGCGACACGATGCCGCGTTGGAAAAGCCAGCGTAAAACCACCTGGCCCACGCTTTTGCCCTGTTTTTCACCGATAGCGCTCAGAACCGGATGCTGGAACAGGCCGTTCCTGCCTTCGGCAAAAGGCGCCCAGGCTTCCGGCTGGATGCCACGGCTCTGCATCCACGGTGCCGCGTGCAGCTGTTGGTTAAACGGATTCACCTCCACCTGATTCACGGCAGGCGGCACAGTGTTGAAAGCCATCAGATCGGCCAGCCGATCCGGCTGGAAATTACTGACGCCAATCGCGCGGATTTTGCCAGACTGATGCAGCTCTTCCATCGCGCGCCACGCGCCGTGTACGTCGCCATAGGGCTGGTGGATCAGGTAGAGATCGACATAGTCCAGCTGTAGGCGGTTCAGCGAGCGCTCGAACTGCGCTTTTGCCCCCTCGTAGCTGGCGTCCTGTAACCATAATTTAGTGGTGATAAACAGCTCGTCGCGCGCAATGCCGCTCTGCTTCAGCGCGTTACCGACCTGGGTTTCATTCTGATAAGACGCGGCGGTGTCTATTAAGCGGTAGCCGGTTGCCAGAGCATCGATAACCGCGCGTTCGCATTCTGCCGCATCCGTCATCTGAAAAACGCCAAAGCCCAGCAGGGGCATGGCAATTCCGTTGTTTAGCGTGACTGTTTGCATGACGTTGCCTTTTGTTTACGAGTCCAAAAAGCATACGGCAGAAAGATTTATTCGATTAGAGGGGATAATGCGCAAGAGCTTATTAGCCATGCTCATAACTGAAGCCAGCGGCGGCAGGCTTGTAGCGAGTGCTGACCTATCCTGTCGGCAGCTGACCGGCTAATTCCCCGGCCGCGTGGTCAGCGCTATCATCGCGCTGGCGACCGTAAAGAGCGCGATAATCCAGGCCATGGTCCAGGGCGTGCCGTCACTGAACCCTGCCAGCAACAGGGAAGAGACGATGCCGCTGCTGTACTGTAGCGAACCAACCAATGCCGAGGCGGAACCGGCCATATGCGGCACGCTATCCAGCGCGGCGGCCGTCGACGTGGCGGCGACAATGCCGTTCATGGCGAAAAAAATAAAAATCGGCAGCGCAATCAGTACGGCACCGCCGATAGCCAGTTTTGCAGCCAGCGCCAGCACCAGGGTGGCGACGGCCGCAACGACCACGGCGAATTTCAGCAGGGTTTCAAGCGGATAGCGATGCACCAGGCGCCGGTTAACCAGGCTGACGCTCATCACGCCAACAATATTCAGCGCAAACAGCCAGCCGTAATACTGCGGGTCGATGCCGAAATAAGTAATGTAGACAAAAGGCGAGCCGGTAATAAACGCGTAGGCGGCCACGTAATAGAAGGTTACGCAGAGCGTATAGCGCATAAACTGGCTGTTTTTCAGCAGCAGAGCATAGTTATGAAAGGCGCTGGTTAAAGACGCCCTGACGCGTTTCTCTGCGGGCAGCGTTTCCGGCAGCCAGGCTAACAGTATCAGCATTAGCACGCCAATCACGGCCAGCAGCCAGAAAATAGCATGCCAGGAGGCGACCTTAATCATTTGTCCGCCCAGCAGCGGGCCGATAATCGGCGCAATCGCCATAATAACCATCAGCGTAGAGAGCATCTGTGCTGCGCGGGTACGGCTGTACAGATCGCGGATCATCGCGCGCGCCAGCATCGGGCCGGTACAGGCACCCAAAGCCTGAAATACGCGCCAGAAAACAATCTGCGTCAGGGTCGTGGAAAGCGCGCAGCCCGCCGAGCCGATAATAAACAGCGCCATGCCGATAAACAGCGGTAGCCGACGGCCAAAATGGTCGCTCAACGGCCCCCAAATCAGCTGGGCCAGGCAAAAGCCAATCAAAAAACCGGTAATGGTTAATTCCACATTGCCCTGTAATTCTTTTGCCATTATGGGCATGGCGGGCAGATAGATATCGGTGGATAACGAGGTAAAGGCCATTAATGCGCTAAGAATAGCGACAAAAAGAAAGCCGGAGGTTTTGCGAGTCGCCATCAGCGCGCCAGCCTGAGAAGGAGTCATAAATGATTATCTGAAGGAAAGGTCTTCCTATCTTACTGAAATAACCGCGACTGATAATGGCTTATCGAAAAACGACAATATGAGCGGTGCTCATTAATGTTTATCTTCTAAAAACAAAGCGCTACCGGTTTGTCTGATAAAGGAGGAGAAAGCCGCCATGAGAGCCGCATATCCAGGCCGGCAGATTGACGGAAGTCCTGACCGATTACGCCACCGTCACTAAACCCGTATCCATTCTGTACCCCGATCGGCGTTACCTTTCACCTAAAGTCCGGGTATTTATAGACTGGTTCGCCGAAGTCTTTGCAAAGCAATACCCGCTTTAAAAAGAATATAAGTTATTAATAATTAATACGATTTTAAATGGATGTAGGGGGAGGGAACCTGTCATACCGGTTCCGCGCCCGACACACTGGCTGGACAACAGGCTGACGCCCGGACAATCGTGACGGTCAGCAAGGATTTACAGCAGTATTTATCCTCCTTATTGTTGTTTATTGACCTACAGACAGCAAAATCTTTACGCACCAGGATAAACCCAATTTTATAGGTAACCCTTTGATTTAATTTATATAAAAATAACTCAGGTTCGTTCCTGATTGTTTTTATCAGAATTAAATTCTGAATTTGTCAGGAAGTTAAAATAATCCGTTAAGTAAAAAACGACGTCACGACAGGGAGAATTCTGGGATGTTGTTATACGGATGTTATTATTAACAGCTTGTGAATAAACTGATTAGGATTTTATGCTGCTTTTATTTTATTGTATAGATGTATCTGTTTATCTTTACCATTCTTAACAAAGCGCTTAAATTATTAATTTAAACATGTAATATTAATGCAATAAGATTTCCGTAAGCGTCTTATATCGGAGGCACCGTTGGGGAGAATTATTGCAGGCTATTACATTGGACAATACGTCCAGTTTGATCTGAGCCATCGTAGAATTTCCAATTTCGATAAGAGAAACCACAGCGCTATCAAAGAATATCGGCTGCGGGAGACCATGCTGCGTCTGCTTCTTTTCCTGTTACAGAACGCCAACGACAATGCCGTACTGTTCAAAGATATTCTCTATCACGTTTGGGATCGTCATGGACTGCAATCTTCTAATCAACGGCTGTGGCAGGTGATGCAGCTGTTGCAGTTTCGTCTGCTTTCGCTGCATGTACCTCATGATTTTATTACCTTTTGCCAGATGACGGGCGGAAAAGGGGTTTACCTTAAAGGCGATATGATCAGGCCTTATTATTTCCAGAAAAAAACAAGCGCAGCCGACGCTGTTTAATGCACGGTCGTGATAATAAAAAAATGAGTAAATACGACAGAATATTATTGACTCTGCTTTAATTTTTTAAGCTATTTTTTTGGCGCTTATCCTTTCAATAAAAAGATGCCCGTTTCTGAACAGGCCGTAATGATTTGTTTTTTCAAACCGGGGTAGTGATTTTCTGAAAGCTATTCATATATTTTAAATATATTATCGGTGAAAAAATGAACCTACAATTAATCATCAAAGATGTCAGCGGTAAAGTTATTGCCAGACACGACTTAATTCCACAACAGCCTCTTTCTCTGACGCCGCCTGCAAACGCCTCTACCTTTGAAGTGCACAGTAATGATGGTAACCTTCCCGCGCAAATCAAAGCCACCAAAAGCAATAGCGGCCTCAGGCTGACATGGGCAGACGAAGCCACCGGCGAAAATTATGAGGTATTGCTGGATAATTACGCACCTGACGTGCCGCCAGCCGTGACCGCCTCCGATCCGGACGGCGTCGTGTATGCCTTTGACTATGATCCGGCTTCTGCCGTGTATGAGCTCACCGATACTTCCGCTGAACTTCTGACCGTGGGGGACAATAGCGTCATGCTGGCTGCGGGAGGGGGGATTGGCGCAGCCGCGCTGCTGATCGGCATCGGCGTCTCGAATCATTCCAGCGGCGGCGGCTCTTCATCCGACGATAACGCCGCGTCCACGGTCAGCCCATCCATAGTTTTAACCGACGCCAGCGGCAATATCCTCAACAGCGGCGATACCATCAGCGACAGCACGCTTACGTTAAGCGGAGAAGGCATGGCGCCGGGATCCACCGTAGTAATCAGCGATGGAGGAGCCGTCATTGGCGAAACCACCGTGGATGAAAACGGGCGCTGGAGCTTTACGCCGAACGAGGCGCTGGCGGATGGCGGTCACACTATCGTTGTGGATGGCACAGATATAAACGGCAACGGCGTCAGCGACAGCGTGGACGTAGTGGTGGACGCTCAGAGCAATACCGAAACCGAAAACGGTGGCGAAGATGGCGTAATCGATCCAGAAAATATTCTGGACGAGGATATCCCCGCGCCTGAAGGCATAGTGCCTGTCGTAGTGATTGCTGATGACAGCGGCAACATTATCAACAGCGGCGAGGCGACCCGCGACAGCACGCCGATGTTCAGCGGCAGCAATTATCAGCCGGGCGGCACGGTGACGATCGCTAACGGTGATGCGCTGCTGGGCGAAACGGTAGTCGAGGCAAACGGCAGCTGGACGTTTACGCCGGAAGCATTACCGGAAGGTGCCCACACTATCACGGTTATTGGCCCCGATATAAACGGCGTCAGCAGTAGCAACAGTGTTGATTTGGTGATTGATGTCACTGCGCCGGAAGGGGTGGATACTGCCGGCGTAGTGATTACGGATGAAGCGGGCAACGCCATCGATCCGGGCAGCGCGTCCTCTGATCCTACGCCGACCTTCAGCGGCGACGGCGCGGAGCCGGGCGCGACCGTGGTGGTCAGCGACGGTGGCGAGGTCGTTGGCGAAACCACGGTAAACGAAGACGGCAGCTGGTCGTACACGCCGGACGAGCCGCTGGAGGAGGGCGACCACGATATCTCCTTCGAAATAATCGACGAGGCGGGCAACGGCAGCGGCCCTTCAGACTCCATTGATTACACCGTTGATACCACCGCGCCGGATGTGCCGGACGCCTCAGCTGTTGTTATCACCGATCCCGACGGCACCGCCATCGATCCGTCTGGCGCCACCAGCGCCACCACGCCGACCTTCAGCGGCGGCGGCGCGGAGCCGGGCAGCACGGTGGTGGTCAGCGACGGTGAAACGGCCATCGGCGAAGCGACCGTGGCGGAGGACGGCAGCTGGTCGTTCACGCCGGACGAGCCGCTGGCGGAGGGCGATCACGATATCTCCTTCGAAATAATCGACGAGGCGGGCAACGGCAGCGGGCCGTCTGACTCTGTCGACTACACCGTTGATACCACCGCGCCGGACATGCCGGACGCCTCAGCCGTTGTTATCACCGATCCCGACGGCACCGCCATCGATCCGTCCGGCGCCACATCCGCCACTACGCCAACCTTCAGCGGCGACGGCGCGGAGCCGGGCGCGACCGTCATCATCAGCGACGGTGATGTGGCGCTCGGTGAAACCACGGTAAACGAAGACGGCAGCTGGTCGTACACGCCGGACGAGCCGCTGGCGGAGGGCGATCACGATATTTCCTTCGAAATAATCGACGAGGCGGGCAACGGCAGCGGCCCTTCTGACTCTGTCGACTATACCGTTGATACCACCGCGCCGGACGTGCCGGACGCCTCAGCCGTTGTTATCACCGATCCCGACGGCACCGCCATCGATCCGTCCGGCGCCACATCCGCCACCACGCCGACCTTCAGCGGCGACGGCGCGGAGCCGGGTGCGACCGTGGTGGTCAGCGATGGCGACGAGATCATTGGCGAGACGGTTGTGGAGGAAGACGGCAGCTGGTCGTACACGCCGGACGAGCCGCTGGCGGAGGGCGATCACGATATCTCCTTTGCAGTGGTGGATGAAGCAGGCAACAGCAGCGGCCCTTCAGACTCCATTGATTACACCGTTGATACCACCGCGCCGGACGTGCCGGACGCCTCGGCCGTTGTTATCACCGATCCCGACGGCAACGCCATCGTTCCGCCCGGCGCCACATCCGCCACCACGCCGACCTTCAGCGGCGACGGCGCGGAGCCGGGTGCGACCGTGGTGGTCAGCGACGGTGATGTGGCGCTCGGCGAAACCACGGTAAACGAAGACGGCAGCTGGTCGTACACGCCGGACGAGCCGCTGGCGGAGGGCGAACACAGCTTCTCGTTTGAAGCGGTGGACGAGGCGGGCAATACCAGCGGCGCGTCAGCGGCGATTGACTACACCGTCGACACCATCGCGCCGGAAGGCATCGATCCCGCCTCCATCGTGATTACGGATGAAGCCGGTATCGTCGTAGACCGCACAGAGACGCTGACCGACAGCAAAGCCACCTTCAGCGGCAGCGCGGAGCCGGGCGCAACCGTCACGCTTTACGACAAAGGTGAAAAAGTGGGAGAGGCCACCGTAGCCGAAGACGGCAGCTGGCAGTTTACCGATGAAGACGGATTATACGATGGCAGCCACGAGCTGACGTTTACGGTGACGGATGGGGCGGGCAACAGCAGCGCGCCGTCCGCCACGCTCAACCTGGATGTGCAGGCCGTTATCCTGACGGCAATGGACAATATCAGCGCGGAGGCCGCAGTCGGCTTTACCTATCCGGTCAGCGTAGAGGACGATCTGGGCACCTTGATCAGCGACAGCGGCCTGATTGCGATTAATAACACCATCGTCAGCGATGCGATCGTGGTGGCGGACGGCACCTTTATCGATCTTAACGTAACGGCTACCTCGTCCGCCTTCCTGAACGTTGCCAGCAACTCCACGCTGATCCTGCAAAAGTACCACTCTGCCACCGGCGAATGGGTAGATGTTTCGCAGGGAGGCAGCAGCAATCTGTTCGGCCTGTTTGGTTCAGGAGCCAATACTGCCACGCTGACGCTGTCCGGTCTGACCGCCGGAACCTATCAGCTGGTTTATACCACGGCGGGCATTAACATCGGCGCCAGCTTCGATCTCGAAGCGCGGGAGACGGTTTATACCCTGGCCGAAGAGGCCACCACCACCAATTACACCACGGCGGCAGGCAACGTAATGAGCGATGCGGACGGGATCTACGGCCCGGACACAATCCCGCACGGCGCCTCGACCCTGGTTTCTTCCGTCAGCGTTACCAATAGCGATGGCAACGTGACTAAAGTGACGCTGGGCGCCATCACCAAAACCACGCTGGTCGGCCAGTACGGCATGCTGATGATCGGCGGCGACGGCAGCTATGAATATATCCCTGCCGTCTCGATGAACAGTATCGGCAAGGTCGAAGTCTTTACCTATACCCTGACCGATTCCGCCACCGGCAAGACGTCTTCAGCGCAGCTCTATATCCAGATCGGCAGCACCAACGATGCGCTGACGCTCAGCTGGGATGCTACCGATCCCGGCGCCGACGCCGTCACGGATATTGCTTCCGCCAATGCTGCCGACGCCAGCGTAGCCGTAAGCTGGCGCACCACCGAAGCCAGCGATACGGATGTGGTGCTGACAACGGGCGGCACGGTGAACTATACCAGCGCCTTTACGCTGGTCTCCGCCGACGATCGGGTGTCCGGCACGCTGACGCTGAAAACCGAGCAGGGGCTGTTCGGCAACGATTTTGCCACCGAGAAAAACATCGCTTATGAACTTCAGCAGCTGGGCAGCGACGGCAGCTGGACAACGGTAACGACCGATAATCTTGTGGTGCCGGCGGGCGATCACAACGGCGAGGTGCTGCTGACGCTGGATATATCGACGCTGGTTGAGGAGGCCGGTACCTGGCGCCTCGCCATCGTCACCACGGGCGCGGACAACGACGTGATACTGGATATGGCTGTCTCCGTAACCAGCACCACGGACTATGAGATCACCGCCAGCCAGGCCGCTTCAGGCAACCTGCTGACCGACGAGGGCATCGACGGCGCCATCGACAAGCTCAGCTCCATTTATACCCGGCTTTACGCCAAAGCGGGCGACGGCAGTGCCGATACCGACGTCGACAGCAGCTACGTTGCCGTAACCGAAAGCGGCATCACCCTGGTCGGCGAATATGGCACGCTGCTGCTCTATAGCGACGGCACCTATCTCTATACGCCGGATGCCACCACGCTGCCGTCAGGCTCTCAGGATATCTTTACCTACGCGCTGCAAGGGGTGAACGGCAAGGTGGTTACGGCCACGCTTACCGTCAACCTGGGCGTGGAGGTTGACGGCAGCAATGGCGGCGCGCTGGTATTCCAGGGCACGGAGGCGAATGACGTTTTCGCGGTTTACGATACGGATTTTGCGCAGATGGACGGCGCGGACGGCAGCGATACCCTGGCCTGGTACGGCAAGGCCGAACTGGTGCTGAGCGATGTCGCCGCCAGAGTCAGCAATATCGAAACCCTGGCGCTCGCGGCAGAAAGCAGCGGCAGCGTGGTGGTCACTGCTCAGGACGTGGTCGATATCACCAACGACGTGAATACGCTCACCGTTACCGGCGCAGCGGGCGACACCGTTACGCTGGTGGGAAGCTGGATCAACAGCGGCACCACGGTGATAAACAGCATTTTGTACACGCATTACACAGGCACGACCGGGGCGGGCGTCGCTGTCGATCTCAACGTGCAGCAGTCGGTTGCGCTTTCGGCGGCGAGCTACCAGGACAGCTCGTCAGGCAGTGAATATGACGTGGTCGCCGCAGAAGCGATTACGGGCACGGACGGCAACGATCTTTTTAACGTTGACGGCAGCGACTTCGCCAGTATCGATGGCGGCGCCGGGCTGGATACGCTGGTCTGGCGCGCCAGCACGCTGACGGTCAGTGAGATCGCGGACAAAGTCAGCAATATTGAAGAGATCGAGCTGGCCGCCGACGCGGGCAATTTGCTGATTTCCGCGCAAAACGTGGCGGATATTACCGATGACGACAACACGCTTTATGTGAAAGGCGAGGCTGGCGATACGCTGACGCTGGGCGGCAGCTGGCAGTGGATCGGCAGCGAGGTGCTTAACAACGCCAGCTACGACCGCTACGTCAGCACCGCGGCCGACGGGCAAAGCGTTACCCTGCTGGTCGACAGCGAAATAGCCTTCAGCGCCACGGAAACCGCAGCGGAAAACAATGCCGCCGACGTCACCGGCCAGGTGACACTGCTCAGCGACAGCGTGGCGCAGACGGTTACCGTGGAGGAGGAAAGCAACAGTTTTATCAGCGACAGCTTCGTCATCGCCAGCAGTAGCGACCAACAGGCGATCGGCTTCAGCGTCTCCGGCGCCTCGATCGATGCCGATAACAGCGTGTCGGCCACGTGGTCATTGCAGCGCTACAACGGGCAGACCTTCGCCTGGGAAACCGTCACCGGCGGCTCACAGGCGCTGACCAGCAGCAGCGCGCTGAACGTGACGCTTTCTGACCAGCCGGTCGGCACTTATCGTCTGACCATCGACACCACGCAGAGCGGCCACACCAGCCTGCTGTTGCTCACGGTTTATGACGAACAGGCGATCGAGGTGGCGGTCAATATCGTCAGCACCACCGACTATCAGGTTACCGCCGATGCCAGCAGCGCCGGATCCGTCTTTACCAGCGATAACGGCCTGATAGTGAAATCTATTGCGGCAGGCATCGTCACCGGCGCGGCCAGCTACACGCTGGTAGCGGCGGCGGGTACGACGATCGTTGGCGAATATGGCTCGCTGACCATTCACAGCGACGGCAGCTACACCTATACGCTGGCCAGCGGCTCGACGATCCCGCTTGCCAGCAGCGAAGATGCCTTTACGTATCTGCTGAGCGACGGCACCACGCAAACGCTGACGGTGACGCCGGGCGTGGCGGTGGATGGCCTGGGCGGCGGCGCGCTGACCTTCGCGGGCACGGTCGGCGACGACAGCTTTGCGATTTACGACACGCAGCTGACCGTGCTGGACGGCAAGGCCGGTCACGATACGCTGGTCTGGCGCGGCGAGGGCGAGCTGCGGCTGAGCGATCTTGCCGGTAAGGTCAGCAATATCGAGGCGATAGATCTTCAGGATAACGGTGCGGCGGCGGTGCTGACGCTGAACGTTGATGATATCGCCAGCGTCACCGGCGACGGCAACGCGCTTTACGTACGCGGCGGCAGCGAGGATTCGCTTTCTCTGGCGGGCGAGTGGCTGGTCAGCGGCGTGGAAACGCTGAATAACATCGTTTATACGCTTTACACCAGCGCCACGCTCAATGGCACGGCTATTAAGCTTTACGTACAGGAAGGCATAACCTTTAACGAAGTAACCGCCGGGATTGAAGGCTCGTTGAGCGCCGAAGAAATGCAGGATCTGACGCTCGTCTCCGTCAGCCAGAATGGCGAAACCGCCGTGGTCGACGGCGAGGCCGCGAGTCTGCAAGGCTACTGGGGTACGCTGGCTATCGACGGCGCGGGCCACTACCGCTACGTGCCGGATGAGGCGGCCGCGCAAAGCGGCCATACCGATACCTTCACCTACACCTTATCGGACGGCAGCAGCGCGTCGCTGAGCGTCAGCTTAGGGGTGACGGTGGACGGCAGCGCGGGCGGCGCGCTCACCTTTAGCGGCTCCGGCGGCAGCGATATATTCCAGCTTTACGATACCGACTTCACCTCGATAAACGGCGCGGACGGCAGTGATACCCTGGCCTGGCACGGCAGCGGCTCGCTGGATCTGAGCGCTATCTCCGCCCGAGTCAGCAATATCGAAGCCGTAGATATGCTGGACGACAGCGTTAACGACAGCCTGACCGTCAGCGCGGAAAGCCTGTTCAATATCACCGACGACAATAACACGCTCTACGTCAGGGGCGCGGAAGGCGATACGGTGACGCTAAACGGCAGCTGGACGCAATCGACGGCCCTGCTGGCGGACGGCATCAGCTACGAGCACTACACCAGCACGGCCGCCGACGGCTCGCTGGTGCAGCTCTATATCGAAGACGATATCGTTATTGGCTGAGCAAGCGCCGGGCGACGCGCCTGCCGCCCGGCCTGGCCAGGGATTTTCAGGATGAAGCTATGGAAAGACGTTTTACCGCCTTTTGCTGCCTGCTGGCGCTGCCTTGTGTCAGCCTTGCGCAGCCGTCGCCGCCGAAAGAAGCGCCTGATGGATTCTGGGGGCTTTTTTCCGGCGCGCCGGACACCCTGCCTGAGGCCGCCGCAGACCAGACCGATATGCTGCCGACGGGCGACGGCAAAACGCTGCCCGTCGACTGGCACGCCGCGATCCTGCTGGCGGTGCAGCACCATCCGGCCATCAGCAGCAGCATCGCCTCGCTGGAGTCGGCGGGCTTTAGCATCGATAACGCCAGCGCGGGCTATCTTCCCGCGATTAAAGCGGGGGTTACCTCGGGCAGACAGCAGGACGAAGGCAGCGGGCAAATCGCCACGCTGGGGCTGTCGCAAATGCTTTATGACTTTGGCAAAACCGGCGGCGCGGTGGATCGGGCAACGGCCGGCTATCTGCGGCAGGAGGCCGCTTTGCTGGCGCAGGTCGATACCGTGATTGAACAAACGGCGCTGGCGCTGAACGAGGTCTGTCGCTATACGCAGCAGCTCGATAACGCTCGCAAACAGGTCAGGGCGCTGCGGGATATTTTACGGCTTACGCAGCTGCGCGCGACGGCGGGTGCCAGCACGCGCGTCGATCCCGTACAGGCGCAGGCGCGCGTCGAAGCGGCCGAGGCGCAGCAGCAGGAGAGCGAGATCAAACTTCGCCAGGCGAAGTACCACCTTCAGGCGCTGCTGGGTCAGCCGATGGCGGACAGGCCGATCGCCACGCCGCTGGATCTACAACCGCTGATCCGCAAACTGGGCACCACGCTCGATCTGAACAGAAACCCCACCATCCTTATCGCACAGGCCGACGTCGCCATCGCCAGCGCCGATCTGCGCAGCAGCAAAGCGCAGCGTTATCCCACGCTGTCGCTGGAGGCCAGCAGCAACAAATATATCGGCGATATCGCCCGCTATCAGAGCCGTAGCCAGTATCAAAACGTCTATCTCTCCCTGAACAGCACGCTCTATCAGGGCGGCGCGCTGGCGGCGCAGGAAAACGCCAGCGCCCGCGCGCTGGTCGCGGCCAGAGAAACCATCAGCAGCCAGAAGCTGGAGCTGACCGACCGGCAGCGCAGCGCGTTTCAGAGCATGACTGGTCTGCAAAACAACATCAGCATCCTCGCCCGGCGGCTGCGCACCATTACCGAGACGCGCTCGCTTTACCGCGAGCAATATCTGGCGCTGGGCAACAGGAACGTGCTTGATTTGCTCAACGCCGAACAGGAAATCAGCCGTGCGGAGCTGGATCTGATCAACGCCCGCCGCGACCTTTGGGCCGCCGAAGTAACTTATCTTGCGCTGGCCGGTGTGGCCAGAGACGCCTTCAGCATCGATATTTCGGGCGTCCAGGCGCAGCGGCAAACAGTGAAAAATGAGCCTTATGAACAACCCTTTCTCAGATAACAACGCCACCGATCTTCCTGAAAAAAGCCGCTACCTGCCGTGGCTGGAAGCCCTGCTGCTGATCGCCAGGCATTATCGCCTTGAGGCTTCGCCAGAGCGGGTAAAAGGCGAGGCGGAGTGGCAGCTGCGACAGCTGCCGCAGGACAAGCTGATTGAAAACATGGCGCGCCAGCTCGGTCTGCTGGTGCTGTTTGACGACTTCCATCCCGACTGGCTGGACGCCTGGCGGCTGCCGCTGGTGGTGGATTTCGGCGCGCGCGGCGTCGGCGTGGTCACGTCGCTGAGCGCCGAAGGCCAGGCGAGCGTGATGCTGACCGGCGAAAAACAGCTGCAAAGCGTGCTCAGCGTGGACGAGCTGGGCCGCTATGCGCAGCGCGTGCTGCTTGCCCGCCCTGAAACCGCCGTGCCCGACGCCAGAGTCGACGACTATATTCAGCCTTACCGCGCCAGCTGGCTGTGGCAGACGCTGCTGCGGGAGTGGCCGAGCTGGATCAACATCATGTTCGCCTCGCTGATGATCAACGTGCTGGGCCTGGCGGCGATGCTGTTTACCATGCAGGTGTACGACCGCATTATTCCTTCGCAGTCCGTGCCGTCACTGTGGGTACTGTTTGGCGGCGTTATGATTGCGCTGACTTTTATCTTTATCCTGCGCATGGCCCGCACTTATATTTCCGACTGGGCGGGCAAGCGCGCCGATTTGCGTATTTCCGACAAGGTCTTCGGCCACGCCTTGCGCATCCGTAGCGACGCGCGGCCAAAATCAACCGGATCTTTTATCGCGCAGATCCGCGAGCTGGAGCAGCTGCGCGAGCTGATCGCCTCCACCACTATCTCCGCCGTGGCCGATCTGCCGTTTCTGATCCTCTTTCTGATCGTGCTCTGGCTGCTGGGCGGCTGGCTGGTGCTGGTGCCGCTGGTGGCGATCCCGCTGATTGTGCTGCCGGGACTGCTGGCGCAGCGGCCGCTGGCGAAGCTTTCCAGAGCCACCATGCGCGAGTCGGCCCTGCGTAACGCCATGCTGGTGGAGTCGGTGCAGGGCGCGGACGATATCAAGCTGCTGCGCGGCGAGCCTTACTTTCAGAACCAGTGGAACCACCTGAACGAAACGATCGGTAAGGCGACGGTCAGGCAGCGTTTTATCAGCGGGCTGCTGGCCAGCTGGACCAGCGAGGTACAGACGCTGGCCTATGTCAGCGTGGTGCTGGTGGGGGCGTTGCTGGCGATGGACGGCGATATCTCCACCGGCGTGCTGATTGGCTGCTCGATGCTGGCCTCGCGCATGATGGCGCCGCTGGGCCAGCTGGCGATGATTTTTAGCCGCTGGCAGCAGGCGAAAGTCGCCAGAGAAGGGCTGGCAAGCCTGCTAAACAGCGAGGTAGACCAGCCCGAGCGCGGGGCGCAGGTGCATCGCGCAAAACTGTACGGCGACTACAGCCTGGACGGTATTGTCTATCGCTACAGCCCTGAAGCCGCCCAGGCGGCGCTGGCGCTCGATAAGCTGACCATCAAGCCCGGCGAAAAAATCGCTCTGCTGGGCCGCAACGGATCTGGCAAATCCACGCTGCTGCAAATGCTGGCCGGGCTGCTGCGGCCTACGCAGGGCGCGCTGCTGCTGGATGGCGTCCGGCTCGACACGCTCGATCCGCTGGATGTCCGGCGCGACGTCAGCCTGGTCAGCCAGTCCTCGTCGCTGTTTTTCGGCACCATCCGCCAGAATTTGCGCCTGGGAATGCCGCTGGCTACGGAGGAGGAGATGCAGGAAGCGCTGGCTATCGCTGGCGCTATGACCTTTATCCGCCAGCTGCCGGAAGGCCTGGACTATCTGCTTCACGAGGGCGGCAAAGGCTTGTCCGGCGGGCAGCGCCAGCTGCTGCTGCTGGCCCGCGCACTGTTGCGCCAGCCCGCCGTGCTGCTGCTGGATGAGCCGACGGCCTGGCTGGACGACGCCGCCGAAAGCCGCCTGATCGAAAAGCTTAAGGCCTGGTCGGGCGAGAAAACGCTGATTATCGCCACGCACCGACCGGCAGTGATGCAGCTGGTGGATCGTATTTTACTGTTGGATAACGGCAAAATCGTGCGTGACGGGACGAAGGAGCAGCTGCTGGTTAAACCGGCCGCGCCGCGCCGCAAAACGGAGGCGTCATCATGAGCGGACGCTTCAGAGGCCGCAAAAAAACGGCCGGGCGCGGCAGCGCGCTGATCGTCTGGTCGCTGCTGACGATGCTGCTGCTGTTTTTTCTCTGGGCCAGCCTGTTTGAACTGGATGAGGTCACGGTCGGCGTCGGCAAAGTCATCCCCAGCAGCCACGCGCAGATCGTGCAGTCGCTGGAGGGCGGCATTCTGCAAACGCTGAAAGTGCGTGAAGGCGACGTGGTGGAGGCGGGTCAGGTGCTGGCGTTGCTGGATCCCACGCAGCTGGATTCCGGGCTACAGGAGAGCACGGCAAGAATGCGGGCGGCGCTGGCGACGGCGGCCCGTTTGCAGGCGGAAACGGCGGGCAGCGAGCTGCATTTTCCGCCCGAGGTGCTGGAGGACGGCGATCTGGTGGCGGCCGAGACGGCGCTGTATCGCTCGCGCAGGGAGAACCTGGACAAAACGCTGAGCGGCCTGCGTGAAGCGCTGACGTTGATCAATCGCGAGCTTAAGCTGACCGCTTCGCTGGTGGCGCAGGGCGCGGCCAGCGACGTGGAAGTGCTGCGGCTGAAAAGACAGGCTAACGATCTGCAAAGCAAGCTGAACGACGCGCAAAATCAGTACATTGTGCACGCGCGGGAGGACCTGGCGAAAGCCAATGCCGAGGCCGCTTCGCAGCGGTCGGTCATCATCGGACGCGCCGATGCGCTGAAGCGCACGACGATAGTCGCGCCGGTCAGGGGTATCGTCAAAGCGATCGAGGTCAACACGGTGGGCGGCGTGATCCCGCAGCGCGGTAACCTGATGGAGCTGGTGCCGCTGGATGAACAGCTGCTGATTGAAGCGCAGATTTCGCCGCGCGACGTGGCTTTTATCACGCCGGGCCAGCGCGCCGTGGTCAAGCTGACCGCCTATGATTTTAATATCTATGGCGGCCTTGAGGGCAAAGTGGCTTCCATATCGCCGGATACCCTCCAGGACGAGGTGCATCGGGACAACTACTACTATCGCGTCTATGTGCGTACCGAAAAAGATTATCTGCTTAATAAAAAAGGGAAAAAATTCCCGGTGCATCCGGGGATGATCGCGATGGCGGAAATCCATACCGGCAGCAAAACCATTATGGCTTACCTGTTGAAACCGCTGAACCGGGCGAAAGAGGCGCTACGCGAAAGATAACGCTGGGCGAAAAGGGCAGACCACGCTTTTTCCTGCTTCCCTTGCCTGAAAAGAAACGATAATGTGCGCGTGACGAAGTGGCGCTTCCTCGCTGACCGGTGCCACCTGATAATTTCATTTTCAGCGGAGAAACTCATGAGTAAGTCGACGTCCATTCTCTTTTCTGCTTTTTTACTGGCTGCCACGCCGTTAGTGTCTACGGCTTTTGCAGAAGATGTTCAGACGCAGCAGGATCCTGCCGCCGCCGCGCCAGCCACGGATGCCCCAGCTGCGAATACGCCAGCCACGGATGCGCCAGCTACGGATGCGCCAGCTACGGATGCCCCATCCGCCGCGCCGATCGCGCCGGAAGCACAAACGCCTTCTCAGGCGCAGACGCCTTCAGGCGAAACGGCCGCGCCGCAGCGCGATCCGGCCCATCCTTATGAAATTCAGTACTTTTTTGCCGATTTCCAGCGTTTCACTATCGGCAGCGTGGTGCCTGACCGCTACCGCACTAAAAAATATGAAATTGTGGACTGGAAAACCCGCAACCTGCCTGCGCCTGAGCAGGGCACCAGCTGGACCTATATGGGCGGCAACTACGTGCAGATTTCTAAAGAAGATGGCCGCATCCTGAAAGTGGAATCCGGCGACATTTTTTACAAGCAATAAGCTATAAAAAAGCCCGGCGTTAAACGTCGGGCTTTACGAGTATTGGCAAGGCGGCGTTTTTTATTCCGCCTTTGCCCGATCGCCATACAGATACCCCAGCGAAGCCAGCAGGCACAGGCTATAGCCCAGCAGTTCGCAGCCTTCCTCCGCCATGTTTTTCACCGTATGGTTATAGCCATCCAGCATCAGGTGCTGCCACAGGTCGCGCATACCGAACAGGCGAGCAAACACCAGAATGGTCAGCAAACCCGCGCACAACATGCCCCAGGCAGGATGACGCAGCAGATCGGCCAGGCCTTTCACGGCGCGCTTTGGCTGAAGCACGGCAATAACGACGCACGCGGCGGCAGTGGCCAGCGCGAACCACACCCAGCTGCCGTGTGACAGCTCGTCGAACAGGAAATCCAGCTCGCGGATCAGCATACAGGTGAAGAAGCCGCCGATTAATATCAGCGTCGGCCTGATGGCAGGCTGTCGATATGCGCCATGAAAATAGAGCAGCGCGATAGCCAGCAGCATCAGTTCCTGAGCGATTTCAGTAAATGAGGTTTCGTGTACGCCATCGTTCATCCAGCGAACATCGATAAAAACCATTCCCATCATGGCGGCCAGAAACAGCGCGCAGCCAATAAAAGCCAACGCCTTGCGGCGGATAAAAAGTAAATCAGATTGCATAACGCCCCTTATTTTTTCGAGGCGATTATAGGCACTGAGTTGACGCAGGCTTACCAATTAATGCCGCCGGCCTGCGGCAGCGGCGCCGATTTGAGTTAATTAATGCAGAAAAGCGCCGAAAATCCCGGTTAAGGATTAATTCGGCAGCTGATATCTTTGCTGCTGGCGGGTGAACCAGGCAAGCGGCACGTAATAGGGCGCCTGCGTCAGCTGCTCAATGCCGCTTTCGATAATAGTGGAAGCCTGCCGCCACAGCGCTTCATTTCCGTCTTTCAGCAAGGCGATCTGCACGCGTTTTTCTGTCAGATAAACGCGGGCAAAATGCGGATCGTAATGAATAATCGAGCGGGTGTTATCAATGATATCGGCCAGCTTGATGGTCTGGGCGTCGCCCGAGGCCTGTGCCGTATGGCGAAAATGGGCCACTTTACGCGCTGCGCGATTTTTTGCGTCGGGCTGCTTGCTGTCGGTCAGCATCGCCACCAGCGAGGCGACCTCCGCGCCAAAATGGCTCTTGATATCCGCCAGCGTGTTGGACGTATCCTCGACCGTATCGTGCAGCCATGCGGCGGCCAGCATGATTTCGTTATCGGTTACGCTGCGCACCAGCTCCACTACCGCAGCCGGATGTACGATATAAGGCTCATCGGTATATTTGCGACGCTGACCCGTGTCAGCATGAGCCTTGCTGGCGTAGCGTCGGGCCTTTTCTTCCAGTGAATACATCGGTTTTCTCCCCTGAACATTAAGATTCGCTTGCAATTATATAGCGCACTATTTATATTTTTTGCCATGATCACAGATAAAGATGACAAAAAAGCGGAAGCCTCGCCACTGTTGCTTGATCAACAGCTTTGCTTCGCGCTCTATTCCACCAACCTGGCGCTGCACAAGCTTTACCGCCAGCTGCTGGCACCGCTCGATATCACCTATCCGCAATATCTGGTGATGCTGGTGCTGTGGGAGCGCGATGACGTGACGGTTTCCGAAATCGGCGAACGGCTGTTTCTGGACTCCGCCACGCTGACGCCGCTGCTGAAAAGGCTGGAGGCGGCGGGTCTGTTGGATCGTCAGCGCTCGCGCAAAGACGAGCGCCAGGTCGTGGTAACGCTGACCGAACAGGGTCGCGAGCTGCGCCATAAAGCGGTCGATTTACCTCAGGCCGTCAGCTGCGCCGCCGCCTGTGATGCGGAAAAAATGCGCGTGCTGAAAGCCGAACTGGAAAGCCTGCGCGACAGCCTCAACGGCTAGACCGTAGTCTCGCTCCGGAAAGTCTATACTGATTACAGACGCCTCATTAAGTCGCTCGCGATTTAATAGCGCATATAAAACCCAATGAAAGGAGTTGCCTGATGTCTTTAGAAAAAGTCGTTTACCGTGCCAAAGCAAAAGCCACCGGTGGTCGTGACGGTCGTGCTACCTCTTCAGACGGCGTGCTGGACGTAAAGCTGGGCGTACCGAAAGAAATGGGCGGCGCGGGCGGCGAAGCCACCAACCCTGAACAGCTGTTTGCCGCTGGCTACTCGGCCTGCTTCCTGGGCGCGATGAAGTTTGTCGCCAACCGCGACAAAATCACTATGCCAAAAGAAGCCTTTATCGAAGGGGAAGTGGGCATCGGGCCGCTGCCGACCGGTTTTGGTATCGAAGCTAAATTGAATATCCATCTGGAAGGAATGGACGCGGCGGAAGCGAAAAAGCTGGTGGACGCGGCCCATATCGTCTGCCCTTACTCTAACGCAACCCGCGACAATATCGACGTAACGCTGAATATCATCAACTGATAACGGCGCTGGCCGGAGTCGCTATGGCGCTCCGGCTGTCTGTAACCCTGCGACCCGCCGCGTTTCTCTGCTTATTCCCGCGATTGAACTGATAAATCCCCGATAATGTGGTTAACTACGCCGCTTGCGCGTGGAGGTGAATTTTTTCCCTTCAGAATCGTCCGGGGAAAGTTTCTCAGGGTGATAATCGACCCTATAACCGAACTCTGGCGAAACGGTATGGTCTGATTAGCGTTTACTCTAAAGCTACGCCGGGATAAAGGTTGCATGAATTACATTAAAACACTGACGCAGCAAAAGCTCTCGTTTTTGCTAGCGTTTTACATCGGTATCTTTCTGAATATTCCCGTTTTTTATCGTCGTTTCGATCCCTTTCTGGCCCACTTCAGCGTGGCGGAATGGCTTTCCGCCGTGGCGGAAGTCGTCGCCATCGTTCTGCTGACCTTTTTCCTGATGCGGCTGCTGTCGCTGGGCGGCAAAATTTTCTGGCGCGTGACCGCTACCGCGCTGGTGCTGATTTCGGTAGCCGCCAGCTACTACATGAGTTTCTTTAACGTGGTGATCGGCTACGGCATCGTCGCGTCGGTGATGACCACGGATACCGATTTGTCGAAAGAGGTGATTGGCTACCATTTTGTGCTGTGGATGGTGCTGGTCAGCGCGCTGCCGCTGCTGCTGATCTGGCGCAACTCGCTGCGCCTGACGCTGATTGAGCAGCTGAAAACGCCGGGACAGCGCCTGAAGCCGCTGGGCGTGCTGCTGCTGGCCGTGGCGCTGGTCTGGCTGCCTATCCGCTATTTCGACAAGCAGCAGAACATCAACGAGAAGCTGACCAATGTCGATCTGCCGAGCTATGGCGGCGTGGTGGCGCACTCTTATCTGCCTTCCAACTGGCTGTCGGCGCTGGGGCTGTTTGCCTACACCAGCTACGACGAGACGATGGACGGTAAAGACCTGTTCGATCCGGCAAAGCAGTTTACCTATAACGCACCGGCCGGGCTGGACGACACCTATGTGGTATTCGTGATTGGCGAAACCACCCGCTGGGATCATATGGGCCTGCTGGGCTATAACCGCGATACCACGCCAAAGCTTTCCCACGAGAAAAACCTGGTGGCGTTCCGGGGGGAATCCTGCGACACCGCAACCAAGCTTTCGCTGCGCTGTATGTTCGTGCGTGAAGGCGGCACCGATGAAGGGCCAGGCCGCACGCTGAAAGAACAGAACGTTTTTGCGGTGATGAAGTCGCTGGGCTTTAGCTCGGAGCTTTTCGCTATGCAAAGTGAAGTCTGGTTCTATAACAATACCGATGCGGATAACTTCGCGTTCCGCGAGCAGATTGGTTCGGAAAAGCAGAACCAGGGCAAGTCGGTGGACGATATGCTGCTGGTGCCGGAGTTGAAAAAGTCGCTCGATCGCCATCCTGAAGGCAAGCATCTGGTGGTGCTGCATACCAAAGGCTCGCACTACCTTTACTCGCAGCGCTATCCGCGCGAGTTTGCCCGTTATCAGCCTGAATGTATGGGCGTGGACGATAAATGCAGCAAAGCGATGCTGATCAACGCCTTTGATAACTCGGTGCTTTATACGGATACGGTGCTGGAAAGCGTGTTCGATCAGCTGCGCGATAAGAAAGCGATTGTCTTCTACGCGGCCGACCACGGCGAATCGATCAGCGATAACATGCACCTGCACGGCACGCCGCGTCATATGGCGCCGCCGGAGCAGTTCCGCGTGCCGATGATCGTGTGGGCTTCCGATAAGTATCTGGCAGACCCGGCTAACCAGAGCCGCTTTGAACGCCTGCAGGCGCAGCAGCGCGTGGGCGCGACGCATCGTCACGTTGAGCTGTTCGACTCGGTGCTGGGCTGCCTGGGCTACACCTCTCCGGATGGCGGCATCAAAGAGACGAACGACTGGTGTGCGGATCCGACAAAGCGTAAAGCTTCTGGCGGCAAAATCTGACGCGCCGCGTCACACCCCAGCCCCCGGAGCCGTAGCGGCCGGGGGTTTTTTATTGCCTGCCGTTAAGGCCGTATTAAGGTTGGCGCAGAGAGTCATGCGTGGGATCAAAAAAACCGGGGCAGATTCTTGCAAGATAAGCCGCGGAAGCGCTGTGCGCTTCTTCCTCTAACTGAACGGATAACCCAGGAGAACGGTCATAATGATGTATCTCATTTTATTTATCGCCATTGTGGCGGAAGTGATTGGTACCACCTTGCTGAAAACGTCGGAAGGTTTTACGCGGCTGTGGCCAACTCTGGGTACCGTATTTTGCTACGGCATCGCTTTTTACTGTCTGTCCCTGACGCTGCAGCATCTGCCGACCGGCATCGCCTATGCCATTTGGTCGGGCGTGGGTATCGTGTTGATCTCGCTGGTCGCCTGGCTGTGGCACGGCCAGCGGCTGGATCTGCCCGCGCTAATCGGCATGGCATTTATCATCGTCGGCGTGGTTATTATCAACACGCTTTCCCGCGCCGTTTCGCACTGATTATCCGTTATCGGCGGCCCTTAAGCGCCGCCGACACCGGCAGCCGATCGTGCTGTGGTGTAAAAATACCCGTCTCGCTTTATGCCCTTACTATCCGTAAAAAAGCCTTTCTCGCCCGCTGCCGCCGCGTTAATTCGCGCTGCGCTGTACCTGACCAAAAAAACGCGTTATTGGCCGTTTTTTATCCTGCCGTTGCAGAATTTTTGCCTGGAATGGCAGGTATAAGCAAAGCGTATTGTTAAAAAAATGGGATACAGGCGACTATTTTCAAGGGTTTTTTTGCAACGCGTTTCACTGGCTGCTGATTTTCTGGCGCTATTTTAAGCGGCATTAAAAGTTAACGGCGCATTATATGCGCTGGAAAAGGTCGCTTTTGGTTATTTTTTATATTTGTCTGTCGCCTCTCATCCTCTGTGTAAATAGCCAACGGCCGTATTGACGTTTTCTGCAACTGTTGACAAATTGATCGCTCAGAAGAGAAAGGATAAGGATTTGTCTGATGGCATCAGCCTCGCCGCGTCTTCTACCCAAACCTTCTGATACGTACGGGCCACTATAAAAAAATACAGGCCTGACGAACTGCCTAATACAACATCACAACTGGAGCAGAAGCATGCGTAATTCCCTGGCTAAAAACAGGATGCTGAAGGTCGGTTTGAGCCTGGTCGCCCTGACCGTGGCCGCCAGCGTCCAGGCCAAAACCCTCGTTTATTGTTCCGAAGGATCGCCTGAAGGCTTTAACCCACAGCTTTTCACTTCCGGCACCACTTACGATGCCAGCTCCGTACCGATCTATAACCGCCTGGTGGAGTTCAAAGTCGGCACCACCGAGCTACAGCCCGGCCTGGCGGAAAAGTGGGACGTGAGCGAAGACGGCAAAACCTATACTTTCCACCTGCGTAAAGGCGTGAAGTGGCAAACCACTAAAGATTTCAAACCTACGCGTGACTTTAATGCCGACGACGTGGTGTTCTCCTTCGAGCGTCAGCTGGATAAAAACAACAAGTATCATGGCGTTTCCGGCGGCAGCTACGAATACTTTGAAGGCATGGACATGCCGAAGCTCATCAGCAAAATTGAGAAGGTGGACGACCACACGGTACGCTTTGTGCTGACCCGTGCGGAAGCGCCGTTCATGGCCGATCTGGGGATGGATTTCGCGTCTATTCTCTCTGCGGAATATGCCGACAAGATGCTGCAAGCGGGCACGCCGGAAAAAGTCGATCTGAATCCGGTCGGCACCGGCCCGTTCCAGCTGCTGCAATATCAGAAAGATTCCCGCATTCTCTATAAAGCCTTTGACCAGTTCTGGGGCACCAAACCGAAAATCGATCGCCTGGTCTTCTCCATCACGCCGGATGCCTCGGTGCGCTACGCCAAGTTGCAGAAGGGCGAGTGCCAGATCATGCCTTATCCGAATCCGGCCGATCTCGCGCGGATGAAGGAAGACAAGAATATCAACCTGATGCAGATGCCGGGCCTGAACGTCGGCTATCTCTCCTATAACACCGAGAAAAAGCCGCTGGATAACGTCAAGGTTCGCCAGGCGCTGACCATGGCGGTGAACAAGAAAGCGATTATCGACGCGGTTTACCAGGGCGCGGGCCAGGCGGCGAAAAACCTGATCCCGCCGACCATGTGGAGCTACAACGACGCGGTGCAGGATGACGCCTACGATCCGGCCAAAGCCAAAGCGCTGCTGAAGGAAGCGGGCATGGCGGACGGCTTCGTTATCGATCTGTGGGCGATGCCGGTACAGCGTCCTTATAACCCGAACGCTCGCCGTATGGCAGAGATGATCCAGGCCGACTGGGCGAAAATTGGCGTGAAGGCCAAAATCGTCACCTACGAGTGGGGCGAATACCTGAAACGCGCGAAAGCTGGCGAGCACCAGACCGTGATGATGGGCTGGACGGGCGACAATGGCGACCCGGATAACTTCTTCGCCACGCTGTTCAGCTGCACCGCGGCGAAGGATGGCTCTAACTACTCTCGCTGGTGCTACAAGCCATTCGAGGATCTGATCCAGCCTGCGCGCGGTGAAGCCGACCACAACAAGCGTATCGAGTACTACAAGCAGGCTCAGGTCATGATGCACGACCAGGCGCCTGCGCTGATTATCGCTCACTCCACCGTGTTTGAGCCGGTCAGCAAAAAAGTCTCCGGCTACGTGGTCGATCCGTTAGGTAAGCATCACTTCGAAAACGTCGATATCCAGGAGTAAAGAGAGCGGCCGGTTCGCCGGCTGCTTTACCCATCCCTGTGGGTCGTGTTCGACGGCCCGTCGCAAGGCTTAAGTCAATCTGGTCAAGGCGCCGTTAACGGCGTCGCGGACGGGCTGCCCGACCGTAAGATGTGAGCAATTATAATCCCCCAGGCTACGGTCTGCGGGAACTTAAAGAGAATCCGGATTATGCTGCAGTTCATACTCCGACGTCTGGGGCTTGTTATCCCGACGTTTATTGGTATCACCCTGTTAACCTTTGCTTTTGTCCATATGATCCCAGGCGATCCGGTACTGATTATGGCGGGCGAGCGCGGCATGTCCGCCGAACGTCACGCCCAGCTGCTGGCGCAGATGGGGCTGGATAAGCCGCTGTGGCAACAGTATGCCTCCTACGTCTGGGGCGTGCTGCACGGCGATCTGGGCATCTCCCTGAAAAGCCGTATTCCTGTCTGGCAGGAGTTCGTGCCGCGCTTTAAGGCGACGCTGGAGCTGGGCATCTGCGCGATGATTTTTGCCGTCGCGGTAGGTATCCCGGTCGGCGTGCTGGCTGCGGTAAAGCGCGGTTCCATTTTCGATCACACCGCCGTCGGCATCTCGCTGACCGGCTACTCCATGCCGATTTTCTGGTGGGGCATGATGCTGATCATGCTGGTTTCAGTGCAGCTCAACCTGACGCCCGTCGCTGGACGTATCGGCGACACGGTGTTTCTGGACGACAGCCAGCCGCTGACCGGTTTTATGCTGATCGATACCCTGTTCTGGGGCGAAGAGGGCGACTTTAAAGACGCCGTGATGCATATGATCCTGCCCGCTATCGTGCTCGGTACTATCCCACTGGCGGTGATTGTGCGTATGACGCGCTCGGCCATGCTGGAAGTGTTGGGTGAGGACTATATCCGCACCGCGCGCGCTAAAGGGCTGACGCGGATGCGCGTGATCGTGGTGCACGCGCTGCGTAACGCGATGCTGCCGGTGGTCACGGTTATCGGTCTCCAGGTTGGCACCATGCTGGCCGGCGCGATCCTGACCGAAACGATTTTCTCCTGGCCCGGCCTGGGCCGCTGGCTGATCGATGCCCTCCAGCGTCGCGACTACCCGGTAGTGCAGGGCGGCGTGCTGATGGTGGCCATCCTGATCATTCTGGTCAACCTGCTGGTTGACGTGCTTTACGGCGTGGTTAACCCGCGCATTCGCCACAAGAAATAGGGGGCTTCGTATGTCTTTAGTCGATCCGGGCAGCGTGCCCGCCGCACCCAAGCCGATGACCCCTTTACAGGAGTTCTGGCACTACTTTAAGCGTAACAAAGGCGCCGTTGTCGGTCTGGCTTACGTGGTCATCGTGTTTTTTATCGCTATTTTCGCCAATTTTATCGCGCCGCATGCGCCGGCCGAGCAGTTCCGCGACGCGCTGCTGCATCCGCCGGTCTGGCAGGAAGGCGGCAGCTGGCACTATATCCTTGGTACCGACGATGTCGGTCGCGACGTGTTGTCGCGTCTGATGTACGGCGCGCGCCTGTCGCTGCTGGTCGGCTGCCTGGTGGTGGTGCTGTCGCTGATCCTGGGCGTGATTTTCGGGCTGATCGCCGGCTACGTCGGCGGCACCACCGACGCCGTCATTATGCGGCTGGTCGATATCATGCTGGCGCTGCCGAGCCTGCTGCTGGCGCTGGTGCTGGTGGCGATTTTCGGGCCGTCGATCGTCAACGCCTCTATCGCGCTGACCTTTGTGGCGCTGCCGCACTATATCCGCCTGACGCGCGCGGCGGTGCTGGTCGAGGTCAGCCGCGACTACGTCACCGCTTCCAACGTGGCGGGCGCGGGCGCTATTCGGCAGATGTTCGTCAATATCCTGCCCAACTGTCTGGCGCCGCTGATCGTGCAGGCTTCGCTGGGCTTCTCCAACGCCATCCTTGATATGGCCGCGCTGGGTTTTCTGGGAATGGGGGCGCAACCGCCGACGCCGGAGTGGGGCACCATGCTCTCCGACGTGTTGCAGTATGCGCAGAGCGCCTGGTGGGTCGTGACCTTCCCGGGGTTGGCGATCCTGCTGACCGTGCTGGCGTTTAACCTGATGGGCGATGGCTTACGCGATGCCCTTGACCCGAAACTCAAGCAGTAAGAGGCAGCGATGGCGTTATTAACTGTAGACAAACTGTCGGTGCATTTCGGCGACGAAAAAGCGCCGTTCCGTGCGGTAGACCGCATCAGCTATCAGGTTGAGCAGGGCCAGGTGGTCGGCATCGTCGGCGAATCCGGCTCCGGCAAATCGGTAAGTTCGCTGGCGATTATGGGGCTGATCGATTTCCCCGGCAAAGTAATGGCCGACAACCTGCTTTTTAACCAGCGCGATCTGAGGCGCATTTCTGAAAAAGAGCGCCGTCAGCTGGTGGGATCGGAAGTGGCGATGATTTTCCAGGATCCGATGACCAGCCTGAACCCCTGCTACACCGTGGGCTACCAGATTATGGAAGCGATCAAGGTGCATCAGGGCGGCAACAAAAGCACGCGTCGTCAGCGGGCTATCGATCTGCTGAACCAGGTCGGCATTCCCGATCCGGCCTCGCGGCTGGACGTGTATCCGCATCAGCTTTCCGGCGGGATGAGCCAGCGCGTGATGATCGCCATGGCTATCGCCTGTCGGCCAAAGCTGCTGATTGCCGATGAGCCGACCACGGCGCTGGACGTGACTATCCAGGCGCAGATCATCGAGCTGCTGCTGGATCTTCAGCGGCAGGAAAACATGGCGCTGATCCTGATCACGCACGATCTGGCGCTGGTAGCCGAAGCGGCCCAGCACATCATCGTGATGTATGCGGGCCAGGTGGTGGAAACCGGTAAGGCGGTCGATATCTTTAAGGCGCCGCGCCATCCGTACACCCAGGCGCTGCTGCGCGCGCTGCCGGAGTTTGCGGCCGACAAGGCGCGGCTGGCCTCGCTGCCGGGCGTGGTGCCGGGCAAGTACGATCGGCCAAACGGCTGTCTGCTGAACCCGCGCTGCCCGTACGCCACCGATCGCTGTCGGATTGAAGAACCTGAACTCCGTGATATTCCGGGACGCCAGTCCAAATGTCATTACCCTCTGGATGATGCCGGGAGACCAACCTATGAAGCCATCTGATTCCACCCTGCTGATGCAGGCGATCGACCTGAAAAAGCACTACCCGGTGAAGAAAGGACTGTTTGGTCAGGAGCGCCTGGTGAAGGCGCTGGACGGCGTCTCGTTTAACCTGGAGCGCGGCAAAACGCTGGCGGTGGTAGGCGAGTCGGGCTGCGGCAAATCGACGCTGGGCCGCCTGCTGACCATGATCGAAACGCCAACGGAAGGGCAGCTGTTTTATCAGGGCCAGGATCTGTTAAAGCATGACCCGGCGGCGCAAAAGCTGCGCCGGCAAAAGATCCAGATTGTGTTTCAGAACCCCTACGGCTCGCTGAACCCGCGCAAAAAGGTCAGTCAGATCCTGGAAGAACCGTTGCTGATTAACACCAGCCTGAACAAGGCAGAGCGCCGCGAAAAAACGCTGGCGATGATGGCGAAAGTGGGGCTGAAAACGGAGCATTACGATCGCTATCCGCATATGTTTTCCGGCGGTCAGCGTCAGCGTATCGCCATCGCGCGCGGGCTGATGCTCGATCCCGACGTGCTGATCGCCGACGAGCCGGTTTCCGCGCTCGACGTGTCGGTACGCGCGCAGGTGCTGAACCTGATGATGGATTTGCAGCAGGAGCTGGGCCTCTCGTACGTTTTTATTTCGCACGATCTGTCGGTGGTCGAACATATCGCGGACGAGGTGATGGTGATGTATCTGGGACGCTGCGTGGAGCGGGGCAGCAAAGAGGCGATTTTTGCCAATCCGCGCCATCCGTACACCCAGGCGCTGCTTTCAGCCACGCCGCGCCTGAACCCGGACGAGCGCCGCGAGCGTATCAAGCTGACCGGCGAGCTGCCAAGCCCGCTGAATCCGCCGCCGGGCTGCGCGTTTAACGCACGCTGCCGCCGTCGCTTTGCGCCCTGTCCGCAGATCCAGCCGCAGCTGAAACAGTATGGCGAGCAGCAGATCGCCTGCTTCGCTGTCGATCAGGATGAGGGACAGCCGGTGCCGGGCGGCCAGCAGGCGGTGGCGCAGCCTTAAGCTTACCGACCAAAGGCCGCCAGGGTAAAACTGGCGGCCTTTTATGTTACAGCGGCGCGGCTTTTCGGTGCCGTCTGCTTCCGGACGTTGTCTCAGAAAACGGCTGCGTTTTCTGCCACTGGCTTTCATTTTTATGGGCTACTTCTCAATAAATTAAAAGAAAGAAGGTATATTTTTGACACCAAATATCCTGAAGTTGAAAAGTACGGACATATAGCACTTGTCGGGCTGCGTTATAATTATAAAGGCAAAGAAATTAAGCACGCCGATAGTTGGAAAGACCGGAAAAAAGCATCAGGAAATCACAATGGCCAAATGAATTTATAAACAAATTACCGGTGAATTGTATCTCGATGGAAAATTAATCGAAAGAGGTTATTCCGGCATACTGACAAACAAAAATAACCCTGATCGGGAGCAGGTTCGCGGTATGGGGCCAATCCCGCGAGGAACGTGGAAAATCGGCAGTGCCGGAACGAGCAAAGCCCCGCTAATCATTACCCTGTATACCCGGCAGCAAATGTGCCGCACGTGGTCATTATGCTGAAGAGATGCTCTTATCTGCTATAACTAAAGAAGGCGTTAAAGGTATTGAACGGGATAAAAAAACGGTCGAAGTGCTTAACATCTCTCCCGTTTTCGAGGCTCTGGCACGTCAGTTTTCTCGAAAAGACGCGAAAAATGGTAATAGTCTCTCGCTCAAAGATTACTACGGTATTTACCACGAAAATGGTGTCATGAATTTAACGGTGAAATACACCTCGTCAATGCTAAAGGTGCAAAAAATGCCTATATTTCCTCCAGCTTGTTAAATAATGACGGATGTTACGTCCGATTTAATGGGTATTTAATATTCTCCCGTGGATTTTTAATGTCATTGTATCTGACAAGGTGTCTACAGGCCGCTGTTGAGCTGCGGCCATAGCTTTACGGTAAATAGCTTCTGTTAGTGAATAAGCTACAATTAGAACGTTTCTTACATCAGCATAGGATTGGACTAAAATATTGGAAAACGTCTGGTGATATGTCGATATTTATAATTTATCAACAGCGGATTTACCAGAAGAAATAATATATCAGGGTTATGCAAAAGCGGGCTTTTTTCTTAAAAGATAAAATCAGTGGCGGGATTAGCTTTCTCACTGTTGCTCAGAGCCTTACTATTTGCTCTGCAAATTATCGGACAAGGAAACGTTATGGAAAACGGTTTCAGTATTGCGATGACGCCGGTTCAGCTTGCCGCAGTAATGGAAGATGAAACGGCAACGGGTGACTCAATCAGTAACCGCATCTGGGGCGGAGTGGGCTTTCTCGGAAGTATTCTTGAACTGGCGAGCGCGACAGCCCTCTGTTTGGTGCCAGAGCCAACCGGTTTAACTAAAGCAGGCTGCATCATTGTTGGCGCACATAGCCTCGATGGTATTAGTTCATCAGCCTACCAGATCTATACCGGCAAACAGACCGCATCAATGACCGCTCGCGTTACGGCGGGTATTGCCAGTGAACTCGGAGCTTCAAATGAAACGGCTAAGCAGATTGGTATAGCTGTTGATATGGTGATACCGTTTGCTGTGGCAGGATCTGCGCGCGTAGCCTCGGTCAAAATGGGGCAGATCCGGTTGATGGAATACGAAGCGCAAAAGGGACTAAAAGGAGGTGGACACACTATTAAGAAACATGTTGGCAAAACAGAGTCGGATATGAGGGATAAAATTCAGCGCGGTCTGCAATCAGGCACGCTTTCCCCTGTTACTGGCAGTGTGAGTTCGTTTTATGATTTGAAAACGGCTGAAAAGGCATTAAGTAAAGCGATTAAAGCTAACCGGGGAAGGATCAGAGCGTGGGCCAGAAGTACTCCTGCTGACCGAAAGGATTTATACCTCGAACTGCGATATGCGCACAGTAGCTCGGTTGGTACTGTTATTAAAGTACAAACGGGAAAGTTAGCTGAAACAAATAAATTCGAATTGGTCATTTATAAAGAGCAATATAATAATCGCCCTTACTATATTCTGACTGCTTACCCAATCCTGGATTAATTTATGAAAAGATACGAATCGATTCGTCTCTTCTTCCGGATTTTTTTTAATCCGGATTGGGGGGACACCAGCCAAGAAATCGTGAACTCCTATGTTGATCATCTGGATGGGGCTGATGATAATCTCGCTGAGGAAATTGACGATTTTTTAGAGCGCTATCCGGACAATAAATCAGCCAACCCGGCTCTGGAAGAAATATGTGGGACAAGTATGGCTTTTTTGCGCCCTTCGCCCGTAGAATTTTTGAGATGGCTTTCAGCCTCCCTGAAGCAAAAACGTGACGGGTAGAGATGCGGCCCGCCGTCTGGCGGGCACTATCATGACCAGACTCCTCACAGACACCGCGCATTAGCGTGGCTTGCTTCACAGCCACCATCATCTTACGCAAAACGGTTTCCGGTTCTGCTGATTGAGTTAACTCCAGCTCATCGTGCCGCAGCGTGCAGACTCCTTACAACGGCGTTGGATTGCGTCTGTCCCTTACTCTACCGTTGCTGCGGCCTGGCAAACTTCTGACATAGTAGCCCCGTATGAATCAATCAGGTTTTTTCCACTTGCCGTTCGCCTGGTGCCCTGTGCAAACGATTAGCAAAAACGAGCGATGGTGGCAGATTTGACTTAGCGTAAGTATTTTATCGCCACTGACAGATAAAGGCCTGTGAGCACGTAATAACGTCAAACGTCAGAGGCAATAAAGTGCTTTATGTCAAATTAACCGCCGTCTGACGAATGTTTGGCTTACGCGCCGCGTAAAAAGCGGCGCGCTTTATGCCGTCTCTGTCCGCGATTAAAGCAGCATGCCATTGACTTAATGTAAGACAATTATTTAATTAAGCCAAATAATAACTGACCTGATTGATAGCCTGCGTAATTATTATTGTGCCGCAAGCGGTTAATATAATTACAGGCCAACAGCTTTTTTTATCAGCGGTAAGAATAATCTGATGTAGTTAAAAATTGTATGATATATTGCCGCCAGTTTTCTTATTATCCCGCGATCGTTCCCATGAAAAGCTATGACGACCTGCAGCGTTTTAAAGAAAAAACGCTAACAAACCATATCGAATTCAAAGATATGTCTGAACAGACACGGAATGCCGATCAGACCAACTGGGCCATCATCAGGCAGCTGATGAACGAGGGCGCAGAGCCAGCGCTGGGGAACGGTCAGCGTACGGATGTTGCCGCACCGCAGCCTGCCGCCGCCGATCTCTTTAGCCAGCCCGCGCCGGTGAAAATCCCGGCGCAAGCTTCAGCGCCGCTTTCCTCCCGCGTGGCCGCGTTTGTGGCGGCTAAACCGGCGGCGCAGAGTGGATCGCTGCTGGAGAGCATTTCCGCCTCGCTGAAGCCTGCGGCCCAGCCTGGGTTGGCTTCGCTGCCGGAAGCCGCTCGCGTGCAGGAAACGGTTTCGCTGTCGGCAGGCGCTTATCCGCAGGGATCTGCTTCGCCGTCGGAAACTGTCGGCACGCAAATAACAGCTTCCCCGCTGGAAACCGCTCGCGTGCAGGAAACGGTTTCGCTGGCGGAAGCGGTTCGTCTGCAGGGATCCGCTTTGCCGTCGGAAACTATCCGCGCACGGATGCCGGAAACCGCTCGCGCATCGTCGCCGATAGCCCCATGTCTGCCAGGCGCTTCGCTGCTGGATGCGGTGCGCGCCCAGCCTGTGCCGTCAGACATCGCCCGCCCGGCGTCCTCGTCCGTCCCGCCAGAAGCCGGTCAGGCAGCGCGTTTTAAGCCGCTGTTCAGCGTTTCCGGCGTCCGCGCGGCGGAAGAAAAAGCCTTACCGAAAGAGACTCTGCTACAACCCCTGCTGGAGAAAATCGCCCTATGCCGTTAGTTTGTGTTTGTTCTCCAAAGGGCGGCGTAGGGAAAACCACCCTGGCCGCCAACCTGGCCTATACGCTGGCACGCGGCGGCAGCAAGGTGCTGGCGATCGATTTCGACGTGCAGAACGCCCTGCGCCTGCACTTTGGCGTGCCGCTCTCCGACGGGCGCGGTTTCGTGGCCAGGTCGGCGGAATCGCCGGACTGGAGCCAGGCGATCCTGACCACCGGTGGCAATATTTTCGTGCTGCCGTACGGCGACGTGTCGGAAGCGCAGCGCATTGAATTTGAAAGCAATCTGGCCAACGATGCCCACTTTCTCGCCCGTGGACTGCAAACGGTGCTCAACTATCCCGGCCTGATTATCGTGGCGGATTTTCCGCCCGGCCCCGGCCCAGCCCTGAAGGCGATGACCGATCTGGCCGATTTACACCTGGTGGTGATGCTGGCGGATACCGCTTCGCTGTCGCTGCTGCCGCAAATCGAAAACGAAAAGATGATCGGCGGCGCGCTCAATCACAAAGCCGGCCATTTCTTCGTGCTTAACCAGAGCGACAGCCGCCGCAATATCAGCCGCGACGTGACGGCCTTTATGCAGCAGCGGCTGGGCGACAGGCTGCTTGGCGTGGTTAACCGCGACGAAAGCGTGGCGGAAGCGAACGCGTCACAGCAGTCGATATTCGATTTCAGCCAGGTTTCCGCAGCCGCTTTCGATATTGAGCTGGTCGGCAAAAGGGTTGCCGCGCTGCTGGATATTAAAGTCGGCGACGGCGAGCTGCAGGCGCCGCTGACCTCGCGCTAAACCGCCCGTAAAGATAGCTTCCATGCCGGGGCGCTGCTGCGCTCCGCAAGTTCTCGTTTTGTTTTCAGGATGACTTATGAAAAAAGTCCTGTATTACCTGCAGCTGCTGATATTATTTCCGCTGGCCGCAGTGATTGTTATCACGCCGATGGACAGCCAGAAACAATATATTTTCGGCCTGATCGCCATCGCCCTTCTTTTCGTGCTGGGCCTTAGCAAAAGCCGTAAAATTACCATGGTAATGGTGTTTCTTTCGGTCTTGATGTCAACGCGATATATATACTGGCGCGCGACGGAGACCCTGGCTTTTAATTCCGAAATCGAAGCTATATTGGGCGTCGGCTTATTTATTGCCGAGGTATATGTCTGGGTAATTTTGCTTTTAGGCTATCTGCAAACGTCATGGCCGTTAAAAAGAACCATTGAGCCGATGCCGGATGATATCAGCCTGTGGCCGACCGTCGATATTTACGTGCCGAGCTATAACGAAAGCCTGGACGTGGTGCGTGATACCGTGCTGGCCGCGCAGTGCATCGATTACCCTCGCGACAAGCTCAAAATTTATCTGCTGGACGACGGCAAGCGCAGCGAGTTCGCGGTTTTCGCCGCCGATGTCGGCGTGGGCTACATCACGCGCGATGACAACCGCCACGCCAAGGCGGGCAATCTGAATCACGCGATGACCATCACCAAAGGCGAGCTGATTACCGTTTTTGACTGCGACCACGTGGCGACCCGAACGTTCCTGCAGGCCACCGTCGCGCCTTTCCTGAAAGATCCCCAGCTGGCGCTGCTGCAAACGCCGCACTATTTCTATTCGCCGGATCCCTTCGAGCGTAACCTGAAGGCCGCGCGTGAAATCCCGAACGAAGGCGCGCTGTTCTATGGCCCGGTTCAGCAGGGCAACGATAACTGGAACGCGACCTTCTTTTGCGGCTCCTGTGCGGTTATCCGCCGCAGCGCGCTGGAAGAGATCGGCGGCTTCGCCACCGAAACCGTGACCGAAGATGCGCATACCGCCCTGAAAATGCAGCGTCGCGGCTGGAAATCCGCTTTCCTGGCGCTGCCGCTGGCCGCCGGTCTGGCGACCGAACGTCTGGGCCTGCATATTATTCAGCGTACCCGCTGGGCGCGCGGCATGACGCAGATTTTCCGCGTCGATAATCCGCTGCTGGGGCGCGGTCTGAAGTGGCAGCAGCGTCTGTGCTACCTGAACGCCATGCTGCACTTCCAGTTTGGCCTGCCGCGCGTGATCTTTCTGACCGCGCCGCTGGCTTACCTGCTGTTTGACCTGAATATTATTCACTCTTCCGCCAGCCTGATTTTCGCCTACGTGCTGCCGCATCTGGTGATGTCGCTGTACGTCAACTCCAGGATGAACGGGCGTTTCCGCGCCACCTTCTGGGGCGAGATCTACGAAACGGTGATGGCTTTCCATCTGGTTATCCCCACGCTGCTGACCATGATTTCGCCGAAGCACGGCAAATTCAACGTCACCGACAAAGGCGGCCTGCTGAATACCGGCTTTTTCGACTTTAACATCGTGCGTCCGCACGTAATCTGCGCCGCCCTGCTGCTGGCGGGCGTGGTCAGCGGCGTCGTGCGCGCCGCAGCGCATAACTATTTTGGCGTCGATCCTTACGTTATCGCGCTTAACGTCGGCTGGGCGCTGTTCAGCCTGATTATTCTGATGGCCGCGATTGCCGTGGCGCGTGAAACCAAACAGACGCGCAAAACCATTCGTATCGACGTCGATATTCCGGTGATCATGCATTACGCCAGCGGCATTTCGTCGCGCTCCACCACGGTGAACCTTTCTATGGGCGGCGTGCAGGTCACGGCGCCGGACAGCCGTCATGAAACGGACGATATCGAGGCGATCGATTTGATGCTGCACTCCGGCGCGATCTCGCTTCCTGTCAGCACGATTGGCGCAGATGACGGCGTGATCCGTCTGCAATTTGCCGAAATTCCGCTGTCGCGCCGTCGTGAACTGGTGCGCGTGGTGCTCGCCCGCGCCGATGCGTGGATCAAGCCGGAAGGGCCGAAGGACAAGCCGCTGCGCTCGCTGTTGACCATCGTCCGCACCGTCTTCGAACTGTTTTGGCTCACCTGGAAAGACCGACGCGCCAAACGTCAGGCACTCAAGGCCAATGAGGATAGCGCGGCATGAAAAAGCTTTTAGCCATCCTTTGTCTTGGCGCCATGACGCTGGGACAGGTGTATGCCGCCGACAGCGTGACGCAGGACAGCAGCGCGCTGTCGCAGATCCCGCCGCCGGCTGGAACCGGAGCGGCAGAAGACCTGCCGCCGCTGCCGCCCATCGCCGATAACGCCGCGCCGGTGGCATTACTGAACCAGCCGCTGACCAGCACCATCTCCGTGGCGCAGATGGGCCAGGCCAACGGCATTCTGCTGACCGGCAGCCAGCTGCAGTCCGGCATTGTCTTTACGCTGCCCGCTGATGAGGTGATCACTAATGCGCGGCTGAATCTGTCGCTCAGGGTCTCCAAAGCGCTGGCGGCGCGCAACGCTTCCATGCAGCTGATGCTGAACGGTCAGCCGCTGGGCACGCTGCCGCTGAGCGCTTCCGACAGCGCCAGCGAAGAGTATCAGCTGGATATTCCGGCCGCGATGGTGGTGTCCAGCAACAACCTGAGCTTTAAGATCAACGACGCGGATCGGCTGCTGTGCGAGCGCGATAACGATCGCTATCAGGTGACTATTCTGCCTGCCACCACGCTGGCGCTTGAAGGACAGCAGCTGAATATCGGCAATAAACTGCGTAATTTCCCGCGCCCGTTTATTGATGCGCAGCGCATGACGCCCGCCAGCATAGCGATGGTGTTTGGCGCGGCCGTCACGCCGGGCAAAGTCAGCGCGGCGGCGACCGTCTCCTCCTGGCTGGGGATCCAGACCGACTATCGCGGTGTCAACTTCCCGGTATTGCGTAACGATATGCCGGAGAAAAACGGCATTGTCTTCGCGAAGCCAGGCGAAACCATCGCAGGCTTAACCGTGCCGCAGGTGAACGGGCCGACGTTGCAGATGGTCGATAACCCGATTAACCCGGTTTACAAGCTGATGCTGGTGATCGGCAATAATGATGACGATCTGCGTCAGGCCGCGTGGCGACTGACCCAGCCGCTGAGCGTTGACAGCGACTCGCTGGCGGTCGGTCGCCAGGCAATTCCCGCGAGCAAGGCCTATGATGCGCCGCGCTGGATCAACACCGATCGGCCGGTGCGCCTGAGCGAGCTGTTGCGCAAGGATCAAAGCCTGACCACTACCGGCATCTGGCACGATGCCCTGAAGGTAAACTTCCGCGCCGCGCCTGATTTATTTCTGTGGGATGGCGAAACGGTGCCGGTGCAGCTGAACTATCGTTTCCCGTCGGAAAGCTGGATTGATGAAGATAACTCCTTCCTCAACGTCAGTCTGAACGGCACCTTCCTGCGCAATCTGACCGTAAATAAAGTCGGGCTGCTGGAAAACATCTGGCACCGGCTGGGCGGCGACGCGCGTCAGGAGAAATACACCCTGAAGTTCGACCCTTATCTGATTTACGGCGACAACCAGCTCCAGCTCTATTTCAACATCAAGCCGAAGGCCAGCGCGCCGTGCAGCGTACTGACCAATAACAACATCAAAAGCCGCATCGAGGATGACGCCTGGATCGATTTGAGCCATACGCGCCACTTCACTCTGCTGCCGAATCTTTCCTATTTTGTCGGCGCCGCTTTTCCGTTTACGCGCTTTGCTGACTATTCGCAAACCGTGCTGCTGCTGCCTGCCTCGCCCAGCGATGCGGAGATCGGCGCGCTGCTGGATATGGCAGGACGTGCCGGTAGCGCTACCGGCGTGGCGCTGAGCGGCAACCGCGTGCTGTTCGGCGTGCCCGCCGGCAAGCCTGACTGGCTGCGCAACAGCGACGTGCTGGCGTTCTCCACGCTGGCGCAAAGCGACTTCAACCAGGCGCTGCTGCGGCATTCGCCGTTTGAAGTCAATGGCCACACCCTGGGCGTGAAAGAGCCGACGCTGCTGGATAACCTGCGCGGCTGGCTGGCCGGCGACTGGAGTCGCCAGGCGGTGGATGCGGATCGCTATTTCTCTTCTAACGAAGACTGGCGCGGTTTTATCAGCTATCGCTCGCCGTGGAGCCCTTCACACGTGGTGGTGGCGACCGTAGCGACCGACGATGCGCAGCTGGCGAGCCTGCATAATGACCTGAAATTGCAGCGCATTAACGCCGGGATCCGGGGCGATACCGCGATAATCACCGGCGAAAACGGCATCCGCAGTTTCCGCGTCGGCGCGCAGTTCCCGAGCGGGGAAATGCCGTGGTACATGATGGTGGTGTGGTATGCCAGCCAGCACGCGGTCGTGCTGGCGCTGATAGCGCTGCTGCTCTCCACCATAGTGGGATTGAGCACCTTTATTTTGCTGAAGCGGCACGCCTGGAAACGGCTGAATCCGCAGCACGAGCGGCAGACGCCGGGCGAGAAAAAATGACTATGACGATCAAAACGCTTATCGCGCTGGGCCTGCCGTGCATTACGCTGGCGGCGGGCGCGGCTTCCACCGGCGCTAATCCGGCCCTGCAGGCGCTGTTCGACCAGGCTAACTACTGGCATCAGAAGGCGCATGACGAGCTGGCGCGTGACGCGCTGAATAAGGTGCTGATGGTGGACGGCAATAACGTCCAGGCTCTGTATCTGATGGCGCTGTGGGCACAGCAGAGCGGCGATAAAACAACGGCGTCCGCCTTCCGCGAGCGGCTCAGCAAAGCGTCGCCAGAGGATACACGGCTGAGCGAGCTGGATAACGCCCGTCAGCTTCAGTCCATCCCTGCGGCGCAGCTGGCGCTGGCGCGTCAGCAGGCCCGCAGCGGCAATATCGCCGCCTCGCTGCAAACCTGGCGCAACACCTTCAGCGGCAACGAGCCGCCGGCCAGCGTGGCCGCCGAATACTATCTGACGATGGCGGGCGACCGCACGCTGCTGCCGCAGGCGGTTGACGCGCTGCGCCAGTTCGCCGCTGCCCATCCGCAGGATACCGGTGCCAGGCTGGCGCTGGGCAAGGCGCTGACCTACGACGCCGCCACCCGACGCGAAGGCATGGAGACGTTAAGCGGCATGGCAGAGGGCAATGACGATGCCGATCGCTCGCTGCGCCAGGCGATGCTGTGGCTGGCCGCGAAGCCGGAAGACGCGCCGCTCTACCAGGCGTGGCAGCAGCGCCATCCGCAGGACAGCGCGGTAATGGACTATTTCCGTAAAAACGCGGGCGGTGCGGAAAAAGGCGAAGGCTTTACCGCGCTGAACAGCGGCGACGTGTCCGGTGCACAGAACGCCTTCGATCATGTCTTGCAGGCCAATCCCGAAGACGCCGACGCGCTGGCGGGGCTGGGCTATGTGGCGCAGCGCAGCGGCAACTATGCGGCGGCCGCCGACTACCTTGAGCGCGCGGCGAAGCAGGGCGGCGATAACGGCCAGCAGCGCCAGCAGCAGGCTGCCGATGCCCGTTTCTACGGCCAGCTGGCCGCCGCGCAGCAGGCGCTGAAGACAGGCGACGTCGCGCAGGCGCTGAGCCTGAGCGAGCCGCTGAGCCAGGCGGAAGGCGAAAAAGGCATGGCGGCGAAGCTGTTCCGCGCGGACGTGCAGCGCCGCAACAATCAGTTGGACGCCGCCGAACAAACCTATCGCGCCATTCTGCAAAGCGATGCGGATAACCGTCCGGCGAAGGAAGGCCTGTTTTACGTGCTGCGCCAGCAGAACCGGGGCAGCGAGGCCAACGCGCTGCTCGCCGCGCTGCCGGAAAGCGTGCGGGCCAGCGTCGCGCCGCGTCCCGGTGTTACCAGCGATCCGCTGCGCCGCGAAGCCAAACAGGCGGCGCAGTCCGGCCATCCTCAGCGGGCTATTGCGCTGCTGTCCGCCGGGATGCAGCGTTTTCCGAACGATGCCTGGCTGCGGCTTGACCTGGCTCGCCTTTATCAGCAGCAGGGCGATACCGCGCAGGCGGCTGGCGTGATGCAGCCCGCTTTCCGCGCCAGCGCCGGCAGCAGCGAAATCTATGCCGCCGCGCTGTTCGCCAGCGAAAGCGGCGCCTGGCAGCAGGCGCAGTCGCTGCTGGCGCGCGTTCATCAGCAGAACGGCGACATGCGTGAACTTTCTCGCCGCGTGAACTTCAATCTGCAAATGGCGGTCGCGCAGCAGTATCTGGCGCAGGGATCGACGGCCGCCGCGGCCAACACGCTGCGGGCGCTGACGCTGAATCCGCCAACCAACCCGGCGGACGCGGGCAGCCTGGCGAAAGGGCTGGCCGACGCGGGCGATCTCAATGCGGCCGTCGCCGTGGTGCGCGGCAATATGCAGCGCGGCGTACAGGGCAACGCGGGCGATTATGCGCTTCAGGTCGCGGTGCTGAACCAGGCCGGACTGAGCGGCGAAGCGCAAAGCTTCCTGAGCAGCCCGACGCTTCAGGCTAACAGTACGCCAGACCAGCTGGCCGGTATCCAGAACGGCTATCTGATCAACGAAGCCGAACGTCTGCGCACTCAGGGCAAATATGCGGCGGCCTACGACAAGCTGATCGGCGCGCTGCAGCGCGATCCGCAGAACAGCGATCTGATGTTTGCGATGGGCCGCCTTTATCAGTCCGGCAAAATGAACAAAGAAGCGGGCGTGGTTTATGACTACCTGATGACCCGCGACACGCCAACGCAGGATGCGCGCGTAGGCGCTATCGACGTGGCGCTGGCGACGCACGACCTGGCGAAAGCCAAAGCGCTGATGGCGGGATTACAGGGCGAACAGACGCCGGAGCGCCTGCTGTTGATGGCGCGCGTGGCCGAAGCCGACGGTGACCATCAGCAGGCGCTGGCTTATCTGCGCAGCGCGCGCGGCGGGATGATTGGTTTGCAGGGCGGCCCGACGCCGGTGATTGGCGGCATGGCGCTGGCGGATAACCCGTTTGTGGATCGCACCACGCTGATAGCGCGCAAATCGCCTTCCGCCTACGGCGGCGTAATGCCGTGGCAGCAGGCGCCGACGGGTAATGGCGCCGACACCGAAGCAGCCTCGCAGCAGGCGCGAACGCTGCACCAGATCGATACCATGATAGACGGCTTACAGGAACGTACCGGCAGCTGGGCGCAGGGCGGTGTGCAGGTCAGAGGACGCGACGGCGAAACGGGCCTGAGCAAGCTGACCGAGGCTAAAGCGCCGCTGAGCTGGTCAAGCGTGCCTTACGGCGATACGCGCTTCAACTTTACGCTGACGCCGGTGACGCTCAACGCGGGCAGCGCGTCGGGCACGTCGCTCGCGCGCGTTGGCACCCAGGCGCTGGAGCAGGGCCGCATCGCCCAGGCGAATAACAGCGCGCCTTCGGCCGTGCTGCTCAACTCGCCAGGATCGCAGACCGCCTCCGGTGTAGAGGTCAACCTGGGCCTGACCAACGACAACTTTAAGATCGACCTGGGATCGACGCCGCTGGGTCAGGATCTCAGCACGCTGGTGGGCGGCATCCAGTGGTCGCCGAAGCTCACCGACTATCTGACGCTGATCCTGACCGGCGAACGGCGCGCCGTCACCGACAGCCTGCTCTCTTATGTCGGCACCGAAGACAAGCTGAGCGGTAAAAAATGGGGCGCCGTCACCAAAAACGGCGGCAACGCGCTGCTGAGCTATGACAACGGCGACGCCGGTTTTTATGTTGGCGCAGGCGGCTACAGCTATATCGGTGAGAACGTTGCCAGCAACCAGAGCCTGAACGGCACGGCCGGCGCCTACGTGCGTCCTTATCACGACGGTAACAGCGAGCTGAAAACCGGCATCAGCATGAGCTGGATGGATTTCTCAAAGAACCTCAGCTACTACAGCTACGGCCAGGGCGGCTACTTCAGCCCGCAGGATTTCGTGGCCGTGTCGTTCCCGGTGGACTGGAGCAAAAACTACGACGATCTGAAGGTGAAAATGGGCGGTTCCGTGGGCTATCAGTCTTACTCCCAGGATCGCAGCGCCTACTTCCCGACCGATCCGGGCAAACAGGCAGAGCTGCAAAGCTACTATGACGCCGGTTACGCCACCGAGGCTTACTACGCGGGCGGCAGTAAAAACGGCATTGGCTATAATCTTCATGCGGGCGCGGCTTATAAAGTCAGCAAGGACGTCACCGTTGGCGGTCAGCTGGGTTACGACACCTTTGGCGACTACAACGAGAGCACGGCTCAACTTTACTTCCGTTACAGGCTCGGAGACAAATAATGAGTGAATTTCAGGAACGTACCCTGAACTACTACCGCCAGCAGCAGTATCAGCCCGGCTGGTTCGATCTGCTGAGCCTGATGATTAACGGCATGCTCAACAACGCGGGCGAGCAGGAAAGCCACGCGTTTTTACGGCAGATGGGCGACAGCCTGGCCGGTCGTTATCCGCTGGGCGCGGCGCGCACCGTTGGCGAGCTGGAACAGCAGATCAATCTGGCGCTGGCGCGCTTTAACTGGGGTTTTGTCGACGTGCAGCCGCATGAAACCGCGATGCTGATCCACCATATGGCCCTGCCGTCGGCAGGCGGTCAGATGGATGACCGACAGTGGCGGCAGGCGCTGGGCGCGGTGCTGAGCGGCCTCTACGCCCGCTGGCTGGGCGAGCAGGGCGGCAGCCCGACCGTTTCGCTGACCTGCCTCGATACCGGCAGCACGACTGCTACTTTTCGCTATCAGCTGTAAGGAATCTATCCATGACTCTGCTCAGGGCGAGCGTATTGATGATTGTAATGGTGCTGGGCTGTATGCAGGCCAGCGCCGCCGACGGCTGGAGCACCTTTAAAAGCCGCTTTTTAACCAGTGAAGGCCGTATTCAGGATACCGGCAACAAAAATATCAGCCACACCGAAGGCCAGGGCTACGGCATGCTGCTGGCGGTCGCCAATAACGATCGCGAAAGCTTCGCTAACCTGTGGAACTGGACGCAAAAGCACCTGAAAAACCCGCAAAATGGGCTGTTCTACTGGAAATACGTGCCTGACGCGACCGATCCCGTAGCGGATAAGAACAGCGCCTCCGACGGCGATGTGCTGATCGCCTGGGCGTTGCTGCAAGCGGGCCAGAAATGGCAGAACAACGCCTGGCTGCAGGCGTCCGATGCTATTCAGCGCGCCATTGTCGCCAAAGAAGTGATTACCTACGCGGGCCACACCGTGATGCTGCCGGGCGATCGGGGGTTTAATAAAACCAGCTACGTGGTGCTGAATCCTTCTTATTTCCTGTTCCCGGCCTGGCGGGATTTTGCCGCGCGCAGCCATCTTAAGGTGTGGACGAACCTGATCGACAGCGGGATGGATCTGCTGCCGAAAATGCGTTTCGGCGACGCCGCGCTGCCAACCGACTGGGTAGCGCTGAACGCTGACGGCAGCGTCGCGCCCGGCATTGGCTGGCCGCCGCGCTTCTCTTACGATGCTATCCGCGTGCCGCTTTATCTCTACTGGTACGATGCGCAGAGCCTGCAGCTGGTGCCTTTCCAGCATTTCTGGACGGGCTTCGCGCGTGATAAAACGCCCGCGTGGATCGACGTCAGCAACGGTAATAAGGCGCCTTACAATATGGCTGGCGGCCTGCTGGCGGTGCGTGATTTAACCCTGAATCAGACCGGCTACCTCAGCGACCAGCTGACGGAGGATCAGGATTATTACTCTGCCAGCCTGCAGCTGCTGGCCTGGCTGGCTTATAAGAGCCAGTAATATCCTTTCCGTGACGATTGACCTTCCGCAACGGCCCGTCTGTTGCGGAAGGTTTCCCGTCTGCCGTCGTGCGCGTTCTCTTCGGCGATACAAGACCACCTCCTTCCCCGCCTGAAATAATTAACAATTTGAATACCCTACTAATTTTTACCGCGTGCCCGGCAAAATTGGCGACGGTAAATCCCTTGTATTGATCCGGCTATAGCGGCTTACTGGCCGCCCCTGAAACTGACCGGATACCCAGATGAGCCTGCTACTGCGCGCCTCTGCGGACGACCAGAGCGCACAGCAGCAAGCCGTCGTCACTCTTACCCTCGGCATCTTTTTTGACGGCACGGGCAATAACGCGCTGAACGCCCGCAGCAGTCTGGAGACGGGCGGCCCTGCGCCGGAGGACAGCGAAGCGCTGGCGGCCTGGCGGCAGGCCGCAAAGCAGACGCTGGGCTTTCGCGATAGCGCCCTCGGCAGCCATATTGGTCACTACACCAACATCCATCGGCTGCATTCGCTGTACGCTACCGATCTTGCTGGCGGGCAGATCCAGCAGCGTCTTTATATCGACGGCATCGGCACGGAAGCGGGCGCGGCGGACAGGGCGCTGAATATGGCGTTCGGCACGGGCAGCCGGGGCATCGTGGCGAAAACCAACAACGCCGTTGCCGCGCTGGTTGAGGCGCTGCGCGATTACGCTATCCGCCAGCCGAACCTGGTTATCAACGAGCTGCAATTCGATCTTTTCGGCTTCAGCCGGGGCGCCGCCGCCGCGCGCCATTTTGCCAACCGCGTGTTTAATGGCGACAGCGCCCTTATTGAAGCGATCGAAAGAGGGCTGGAGGGCGTGGAATATCGCGGTTCGCCAGCCGGGAAAACCCGTTTTCTGGGCCTCTTTGATACGGTAGCCGCCGTGGCGACGCTGGCGAACGGTCTGAACCCTAACAGCGCGGACAGCGGCGACGTCAATCTGGCGCTGCGGCCCGGCGTGGCGGAGAAAGTCTTTCATCTTACCGCGCAGCACGAATGCCGCTTTAACTTCGCGCTGAACAGCGTGCGGCCTGCCTGGCCTGAGGTGGCGCTGCCGGGCGCCCATTCGGATATCGGCGGCGGCTATCACGCTGTCGAACAGGAAAGCTGTTTTCTGACCCGCCCGCAGTTTGAAACCGTGCCGCTCTCTACCCCGGACGAAGAGACCAGGGTCTACCGCGCCGCCAGCAAAGCGCTGGAGGCCCTGCGCGGCTATCCGGCGATTGCGCCTTACGTTGATAACGGCGAGGTAGAAATACGCAGCTGGTTTGACGACAGGATGCCCGCCGATCGCTACGGAATGCTGCAAAAACGCAGCGGCGCGGCGGCGGTACTGCGGCGCACCGTGCGCAACGACTGGGCGAAAGTGGCGCTGAGGGTGATGATGGAGGCGGCCCGGGCGGCGGGCGTGGTATTTACCGCTATTGATGAAGCCGACCAGGCGCTGGCGCTACCGGATAAGCTGCTGCCGCTGTGTGACAAAGCGCTGGCGCTGAGCCATGCCGCTCGCCACGGGCGGGAAGCGGTCGGCTTCAGCGAGGAGGAAATCGCTTTACTGGCGGCAGACTATCTGCACTGTTCGGCCAACTGGAACGAGGTGCAAACCGATGCTGACGGCAACATTATTCATGCCGTCAGGCCGGTTGAGCAGGGGGCTTTCGTTAATCGTCCCGATAACCGCTGGCGGCGCACGGTGTACGATCTTAACGGCAAAAAAATGACCTGAGCAAAAAGGGGCATCTGCCGATGCCCCTTCCGCTATTGCGGATAGGCCACCCAGTCGCCGCCGTTCAGCCGGATCCACGGCTTGCCCTGATACATCATCACCACCGCGTTGTCGTTTTCCGACACCACCTGCGTTTGCGGCAGGTTTTCGGTCAGCACCGACATATTGACGTTGGCGGCGTTGAACACCTGGCCGTCCACCACGCGGGAAACCAGATCGGAGAGCGCCAGCAGGCTGGTGGGCGCCTCCACGGTCATCGGCTGCGCCTGGTGCGGCGCTTTCATCCCGGCAAACTTAATGCCGACGGGCACGTGCGTGATGTGCGGGCTGGGGATATCGCGCAGGCCGGACATCTGCATTTTATCGCCCTCCAGCGCCGCGCCGTGCTCCGGCACGATCATCACCATCACCCGACGCCCCGATTTATCCAGATTGGTCAGGAAGGTATCAAGCTGATCGAACAGCAGCTTAGCGCGCGGCTGCCAGGCGGCGGTTTTGGTGCTGCCCAGCTCGCGGGTGCCGTCGTGCAGCGGGATCAGGTTATAGAAGGTGGCGGTACGGGCGTCCGCGCTCTTCTGCCGCTCATCCAGCCAACGCTGCATCAGTTCGCCGTCGTTAAAGACCGGCGTGCTGTCGAACGAGGTCCAGGACGCGCTGATACCGGCCTGCGACATCAGCGGCGCCTGCAGGTCGCCATCGTTGCGCAGCTCCTGCAAATAGTTACCGAACACGCCGGTATGATCCATCATCAGCTGCTCTTTAAAGCCCAGCTTTGCCAGGTTATCGAACAGATAGCAGCGGCGATCGGTCGGCTTATAAAGATCGCTGTGCGAGGTTTGGCCGCAGCTGGCGCGCAGCAGACGGATCCCCGCCGGGCCGCTGTAGCCGGTGGCGGAGTTATAGTTGTTCAGCACGATATCGAAATGCTTCCACAGCGGATGATCGCGTAGCTGAGCCACTTCCGCATCGGACCACGAGAGCGAGCAGATGTTGACGATCAGAATATCGAACGGCGCTGAATCGGCAGGCAACGTGTCGGGAAAAGTCGTTACGCGCTGTTTTTCGCTGGCGTAAAACTTATTCAGATAGGCGGTCAGGTTGGCGCTGGTCGGCGGCGCCGACTGATCCATCGCGTTGGCGTTGGCCGCGGCTTTGTTCGGCTGCGCCGCGGTATTCAGCGCCACCGGCGGCGTCGCCTCTTTGGTCGGCAACAGCGCGAAGGAAGGCCCGGCCATATTGACCACGTTGATCCACAGCAGCATCAGCGACACCAGCACCGACACGCGCACCCACTGGGAGACAAACAGATAGATCACCAGCATCACGAACCCGGCGCCAATCATCTGCCAGTTAACGAAACGGTTAACCAGATCCAGCAGATAGGCGCCGGAGAAACCGGCCAGCTGGCTGCCTTCGCTGAGAATACTTTGCGGGCCGGGCAGCCAGGTATCGTGCCAGAACAGGCCCAGGCCGATGGGAACGGAGATCCAGTTGCGCCAGCGGTGCAGCCGCTCGTTGGGCAGCGGCAGCAGCAGCCATGCCAGAAATACCAGGTTGGTCAGGGCGTGGAAATTCAGATAACCAAACCACAGCAGCGCGAATTTGATCAGGAAATAGAAATTCCAGCCGCCGAGACCGCGCCAGTGCAGCAGGAGCGTCGGCTTTCGGGTCTTTGGTTGACTCATGTCTTATCCGATTTTGAAGAGTTACGCCGCCAGAGGCCTTCGTACTTCAGCGCGCGAGGCGGCGTGACCCGCAGCACCAGTCCCCGCCACTGCCTGGGCAGCCAGCGGGCGTAAAAGGGTTTCAGTAACAGCAGCAGCAGCACCGCCAGGATCAGGATTTGCACTCCATCCATTAATGTCATGTCGTGGTGTCCTGGCCAAGGGTGATATTGTGCGGCTGACGGCGCGCCTGCGGAGCGGTCACGGCCGACGCGGACGGCGCGGCGACAGGCGCGGGCGCATCCCGCCAGGCGGTCGGCACCTTGCTGGTCAGCTGGCGGACTTCCGACAGGATCTGCAAGTCTTCATGCCAGACCAGCCGGTTGGTAAAAATCTCGTCGTGCGGCAGATGAAAAATAAATTTCAGTGCGGTATTCAAATCGCTGAAGCGGCAGGAGGAGAGAAACAGATAGAGCCGGTCGTCCAGCAGGGTAACCAGATCGCCGTAGCGACGCGGCTTACACAGCGTCAGCGCCTGCTCCGGCTTCAGCTCCGGCACGGGACGCAGCGCCACCAGCAGCCCTTTGCCGTTTTCCGGCAGCAGCGTATTGTTCACCAGCAGCGTCACCGACTGGCAAAAGTCCGCCAGCGGCAGATAGCCACGCGCCTGCAAAGGCTGCATCGACTTCATCAGCGCGCTGAGATCGCCCGGCACGTGGCGGTTATAGGATTGTCCCTGAATGCCTTCCAGCATGGTCAGAAAGCGCGACATGGTGGCGTTGATCGGCACGATGCTGTTGACGCCGCAGGCCAGCAGCAGCCGCTCGTCGCTGTAGCGCAGCGACGCCCGCATTTCCCGCACCACGATTTTCAACCCGCTGCCGCGCGTGCGGCGCAGGCTATGGATCTGTTCCGCCAGCGCCGGGATCTGGTCGTTGTGCTGTAGGCTGAAAATCACCGTTGCCGCGCTGGCCTGCTGCGCGCGGTTGTGCAGTTCCGCATTGCTGTCAAACAGCGTCCACTGGCTCGACAGCGGCGGCGCGCCTTCCAGTACTGTTTTCTCCGCCAGATAGAGCGCTTCGTCGTTCAGCGTCAGCGGCGTGCTTTGCTCTGCCTCCAACAGCCTGAAGTGGTCCATATTCAGATCCAGACGTAATGCGCGATCGGCCAGCATTCCGCCGCTGTTAGCCCACCAGTTGATGCGGTAATCCCAGCAGTCCTGCTGCCAGTCCAGCTGCGCCAGGCCATCGACATGACGATAAAGACTTTGCAGCCGGGTGCGCAGCGCGTTGATTACTGAACCAAAGCTAATGATTAGCAGCGTGATGGGTTTAGCATTAAGAAAGTGTTGTATCTTTTTTGTCCACAGCCGCAGCTCGTCCTGACTTAACTTTTCCCACAGGGAAGCGGGGGCAAAAAACAGGACCAGACGAGGTTTTTCTGACAACACGCGAGCCAGATCGTCGGTAAAAGCGTGCAGCGCCCGACGGGTCTCCGGCAGAGAGAAAAGCGGGATGGCCGCAGGCCCGCCGACGGGCGCGGGCGAAAGCAGCGTATCCGGTGCCAGGCCTGACGCTATCAGCGTAACGGTATGCTGCGCGGCGATACACTGACGGGCCAGACAACGGGCGTCTTCCTGACGGTTGGCCGTCAGCCAGTAACATCCCGACGGCTGCATCAGCATCAACTCATCTCTGACCTGTTCAAATCCTAACGTAAATGGAGGTGTCATAAGATATTTCGCAACCCGGCTTGTTCTACGGCTAGAGTGTAGTCCAGTTAAAAAATGAAGTAGCATCATTGTATTCTGGCTAATATACATTACAACTTATAGCAAACCGACCTGCACCCGACCTAAGAATTTTCTTGCTCGGGGGGAATTTTTTGCTGCCTTCTGGGGCTATCTCTATGAGTCAACAGTCTGACAAAACGCGGCCGCTGGCGCGTGGAACCCAGGACGATATTGCGCAACTGGAACGCGCTTTTTCGCTACAGAACTGGCGCTATATCGATATCGATCGCCAGGAAAGGCTGGCCGGGATCCTGGACCGCTGGCCGCTGCTGGCCGAGCTGGCCGATCCTACGTCGTCCGGAGAGCAGTAATGGCGGTGATTGCGCTACAGAGCGTCAGAGGCGGCGCCGGGGCGACCTCGTTGACCGCTGCTTTTGCCTGGGCGCTCAATCAGCTGGGCGAACAGGTCATTACCGTCGATTTATCGGCCGATAATCTGCTGCGGATGCACTTTAATATGCCGGTGGGGCAGTCGCGCGGCTGGCTGCGGGCGGCCATGGACGGGCAGCCGTGGCAGCAGAGCGCGCTGCGCTACGCGCCGGGGCTGGATTTTGTGCCTGCGGGGCGGCTTAACGACGATGAACGGATGGATTTTATTCGCCATCCGGAAAAATACGCCCACGCCTGGCTGACGCAAATCGACGCGTTAAGAAAGCTCTACCCCTGGATCCTGCTCGACGTGCCCTCTGGCGATACGCCCTGGACGCGAGCCATGGTGGCGCTGGCCGACCATATCCTTAGCGTGGTGACGCCGGACGCTAACTGTCATATTCGTTTGTTTCAGCAAACTTTCCCCACCAACACGCTGTTTCTGCTCAATCAGTTTTCCCCGGTCAGCAAGGCGCAGCAGGATCTGCATCAGCTTTGGGTCAACAGCCTGAACAACTTTATTCCTTTAACCCTGCATCGTGATGAAGCGGTGGCGGAAGCGCTGATGAGCAAGCAGCCGCTGGGCGAATACCGGCCACACAGCCTGGCAGCGGAAGGCATGATGACCTTCGCCAGCTGGGCGCTGATTAATCTGCAGGCGCGCGCATGAGGTCGCTGCACTGGCTATTGATGCCCGCCGCAACGGCGGCGCTGCACGAATGCTATGCGGGCTATCGCCAATACGGCGCGTCGGCGGCAACCGCCGCGCTCCAGTGCTTCTGGGTCACGCTCGGCTGGGCCTTCCTCCGTTTTGAAACGCCAGCCTGGCAGCGGGTTCAGGCGCAGCGTCGCCGCCTTTATCCGCATATTTCGCCGGAAAGGCCGCATCCTGCGGATATTTTACGCTATCTGCTGCAAACGCTGTGGCTGCTGCTGGTGGTTCCTTTTAACGGCGTCTCGCTCAGCGAGCGTGCAGGCCGCTATACCCTGAGAACGCCGCGCCAGCGCTTCTATAACTGGCTGGACAAGCTGCTGGAAAAAGCGGCCGCGCGCGACATGGAAAAGCGGGTTGAACGCCAGCTGCGTCGCGTGCCGCCAACGCTGCGTAAAGCGCTGTTCGGCGTGGCGATTGCGATCGCTACGGCGCTGGCGCTGCTTTGCATCTCGCAGCCGTTCGATCTCTTTACGCAGTTTATCTTTGTCGCGCTGCTGTGGGGCGTGGCGATGGTGGTACGGCGCATCCCTGGCCGCCTGTCGACCATGATGCTGATCGTGCTGTCGCTGACGATTTCCTGCCGCTATCTGTGGTGGCGCTACACCTCGACGCTGAACTGGGACGATCCGCTGAGCCTGACTTTCGGCGTGCTGCTGATCGCGGCGGAAACCTATGCCTGGGTGGTGCTGATCCTCGGCTATTTTCAGACCCTGTGGCCGCTTAATCGTCCGCCGGTGTCCATGCCGGAAGATATCAGCAGCTGGCCGACGGTGGATCTGCTGGTGCCGACCTATAACGAGCCGCTGAGCGTGGTGAAGCCCACGCTGTACGCCGCGCTGGGTATCGACTGGCCTAAAGACAAGCTCAATATTTACGTGCTGGATGACGGCAATCGAGAGGAGTTCCGCGCCTTTGCGGAGAAAATCGGCGTGCACTACGTGGCGCGTCCAACGCATGAACATGCCAAAGCGGGCAATATCAACCACGCACTGCGTACCCATTGCCGCAGCGAGTTCGTGTCGATTTTTGATTGCGACCACGTGCCAACGCGCTCGTTCCTGCAAATGACGCTGGGCTGGTTTGTGAAAGACCCCAAACTGGCGATGCTGCAAACACCGCACCACTTTTTCTCGCCCGATCCTTTTGAACGCAATCTGGGCCGCTTCCGCCGGACGCCGAACGAAGGCACGCTGTTCTACGGGCTGGTGCAGGACGGCAACGACGTGTGGGACGCTGCGTTTTTCTGCGGTTCCTGCGCGGTGATCCGACGTACCGCGCTGGATGAAATCGGCGGTATCGCGGTGGATACCGTGACCGAGGATGCGCATACCTCGCTGCGCCTGCACCGCAAAGGCTACACCTCCGCCTATATTCGTATTCCGCAGGCGGCCGGGCTGGCGACAGAAAGCCTGTCTGCCCATATCGGGCAGCGCATCCGCTGGGCGCGCGGCATGGTGCAGATTTTCCGGCTGGATAATCCGCTGACGGGCAAAGGGCTGAAGCTGGTGCAGCGGCTCTGCTACGCCAACGCCATGCTGCACTTCCTTTCCGGCATTCCCCGGCTGATCTTCCTGCTCGCGCCGCTGGCTTTTCTGCTTTTTCACGCCTACATCATTTTTGCCCCCGCGCTGGCTATCGCCATTTTCGTGCTGCCGCATATGCTGCACACCAGCCTGACCAACTCGCGTATTCAGGGCCGCTGGCGACACTCGTTCTGGAGCGAGGTCTACGAAACGGTGCTGGCCTGGTATATCGCGCGGCCGACCACGGTGGCGCTGTTCAATCCGCATAAGGGCAAATTCAACGTGACGGCCAAGGGCGGCCTGGTGGAAGAGCAGCATCTCGACTGGGTGATCACCCGGCCCTATATGCTGCTGGTGCTGATTAACGTCGCCGGTCTGATAGCTGCCGTCTGGCGGCTGAACTATGGCCCGCCCACGGAAATCCTGACGGTGCTCGTCAGCGTGGTCTGGGTGATTTACAACATGATTATCCTGGGCGGCGCGGTGGCGGTTTCCGTCGAGGCGCGCCAGCTGCGTGAAGCGCACAGGGTAGAGATCGCCATGCCGGCGGCGCTGGCTCGTGAAGATGGCCATATGCTGCCGTGCACGCTGCGCGACTACTCCGACGGCGGCGTCGGCCTGGAGCTGCGCGAGGAAAACCAGCTGAAGGAACATGAAAAGGTCTGGCTGCTGCTGCGGCGAGGCCAGCAGGAATTCAGTTTTCCCTGTGTGGTGCAGCGTACCTTTGGCCGCCGTGCCGGGATCCGCCTGCATGAGCTGACTACCGGACAGCACGTGGAATTTATCCAGTGCACCTTCGCCCGCGCCGATACCTGGGCGCTGTGGCAGGACAGTTTTCCTGAAGACAAACCGATGCAGAGCTTCGCTGACATTATGGTGCTGGGCTTTAAAGGCTATCTGCGCCTGGCGGAGTACGGCCCGCAGCCGCTGCGCGGGCTGTTTGCCGGGCTGACGCGTCTGACCAGCTGGCTGGCTTCCTTTTTCCCGAGGGGCCCAGGGCGACCCGATCCCACGATCCACTGACGCAAAGTTGATGATGAAACGATGACGAGAAAACTACGCTGGTTCACTGCTGTTCTGATGGGCGTTATGCCGCTGACCTGGGCGGCGCCCGACTCTGCGCCGCTGCCGATGACCGCTACGGACGCGCCTGCCGCGGCCGATCCTGCCGCGCCGGTCGCTGTCGATCCCGCCGCGCCGGTACGCGACGTGACGCGCACTTTTGCCCAGATCGCGCCGCCGCCGGGCGTTTTCACGCTGACCGGCACCCGAACCCAGGGGCAGATTGAATTCGGCGTGCGCAGCGACGAGCTGGTGACCAAAGCGCTGCTGACGCTCAGCTATCGCCCTTCGCCTGCGCTGCTGCCTGTGGTTTCGCATCTTAAGGTCTATCTGAACGATGAAATGGTCGGACTGGTGCCGATCGCGCAGGATCAGGCAGGCAAAACCAGCCAGATCCAGCTGCCGCTGGATCCGCGTTTTATCAGCGACTTTAACCGCGTCCGGCTGGAGCTGGTCGGCCACTACGCCAATATGTGCGAAAACCCCGCTAACAGCGCCGTCTGGCTGGATATCGGCAAGGAAAGCTCGCTGGCGCTGACGCTGCAAAAGCTGCCGCTGCAGGACGATCTCTCGCATTTCCCGGAGCCGTTTTTTGATTCGCGCGATAACCGTCCGCTGATCCTGCCGATGGTCTTTGCCGGCGCGCCGGGCCTGGGGCAGCAAAAAGCCGCCGCCGTGCTGGCTTCCTGGTTCGGCACCAAAGCGGACTGGCGCGGGCAGTCGTTTCCGGTGCTCTATAACCAGCTGCCGGAGCAGCAGCACGCGGTGGTGTTTGCCACCAACGACCAGCGGCCGGACTTTTTAAAAACGCTGCCGCCGGTGGATAAGCCGACCATCGCCATCGTCAATCAGCCGCAAAATCCCTGGGAGAAAATGCTGCTGGTGATGGGACGCGACGATAACGATCTGCTGAAGGCGGTGCAGGGGATTGCGCAGGGCGAGGTGCTGCTGCGCGGGCAAAGCGCAACGGTGGACGAGGTGAAAGAGCTGATGCCCCGCAAGCCGTATGACGCGCCGAACTGGGTGCGCACCGACAGGCCGACCACCTTTGGCGAGCTGCAACAGTATGCCAACCAGCTACAAAGCGACGGCCTACAGCCGAACCCCATTGCGCTGACGCTGAAACTGCCGCCGGATCTCTTCCTGGTGCGCGCGCGCGGCATCGATATGAATATCACCTATCGCTACACCACGCCGATGCAGGAAGACGGCTCCCGGCTGGCGGTTAACCTGAACAACCAGTTCGTGCAGGATTATCCGCTGTCGGGCAAGCACGACCACGGCAGACAGCTGCTGCGCATTCCGCTGGTGCAGGGTCTGACCGACAGCAGCACCCAGTTGACCATTCCGGCGCTGCGCCTGGGCGTGGTAAACCAGCTGCGCTTCGACTTCGATTACGCCAGCCTCTTTTACGGCGGCACCTATAACAGCGCCACGAAAGAGAGCCGCTGCGCCACCGTTACCCCGGTGTCCAATCACGTGGTGATTGATGATAACTCCACTATCGATTTCTCCGGCTACCGCCACTATATACAGATGCCGTCGCTGCGCGCCTTCGCCAACGCGGGTTTCCCTTTCAGCCGCAATGCCGACCTGGCACAAACGCTGGTGCTGGTTAACGCGCGGCCAGAGGCGGACAAGGTCAGCGCGCTGCTGAACGCGCTGGGCAATATTTCTGCGCAGACCGGCTATCCGGCGCTGAAAGTGAAAATGACCGACGACTGGAGCAAGGCGCAAGAGCAGGATGACGATCTGCTGATGATTGGCGAAATCCCGCAGACGTTGAAGGATGACAGCAAAATCAACCTGCTGGTGGATGCGGCGAAAAGCTGGGTCAACAAGCCTAATCGCCAGAACGACTTTTCCACGCGGCCTCTGTCGACTGACGACATGTACGCGGAAAGCCAGACCACCATCAGCTCCAGCGGGCCGATGGCGGCGATCGTCAGCTTTAAATCGCCTTTCCACGACCAGCGAAGCGTGGTGGCGCTGCTGGCGGACAGTCCTCGCGCCTGGCAGCTGCTGAACGGCGCGCTGATCGACAGCGGTAAACGCGCGGCGATTTTCGGTTCGGCCTCGGTGATCCGGGAATCCGGCGTGAACAGCCTGCGCGTGGGCGACACCTGGTATATCGGCCATCTGCCGTGGTGGGAGCGCATCTGGAACGCGCTGGCCACGCATCCGATTATGCTGGCCGCGTTTGCCGCCGTGGTGGTGATCCTGTTCGCGCTGCTGCTGTGGCGTTTAATGCGCAGCATCAGCCGCCGTCGCTTAGGCGATGAGGACGATCTGTAATGAACCCGCACTGGCTGGCACCCGCGCTGCTGCTGCCGCTGAGCGGCATGGCGGCCGAGACGGCGCAAGTTTCGCCCGTTGACTGGCTGCTACAGCAGGTGCGCGTCGGCGAAGCGACCAACAAGTTCGATCTGGTCAGCCAGTCGCTTTATCGGCTGGAAAAGATTGCGCCGGACAATCCGCAGGTGCTGGCGGCGCAGATCCGTCAGGATTTGCGCTCGGGCCAGCAGGATCGGGCGCGGGAAAGGCTGACGCGACTGAAAACAATCGCCCCCGACGCGGTAGCCACTCGCCAGGCCGAAGCGAGCCTGTTGCTGGTTGCCGAAGAAGGACGGCAGCAGCTGCAGCAGGCCAGACTGCTGGCGGCTTCCGGCCATCTTCCCGAGGCGCGAGCGGCCTGGGACAAGCTGTTCCACGGCGTGTTTCCTTCCAGCGATCTCGCGCTGGAATACTGGCGGCTGGTGGCTCGCCTGCCCGAGCAGCAGCCGCTGGCCTTAACGCAGCTGGAGGCGCTGGATCGGGACGCGCCGGGCAACGTCAATGTCAAAATGGCGATTGCGCAGATGCAGCTTGGCGACAACCGCGCGGCCGCGATTAAGCAGCTACAGGAGGTCGCCAACGAACCGGCGGGAAGGACGCAGGCCGCCGAGCTGTGGCTGAACGATATCAGGTCGCAGCCGGTTACCTCGCAGACCGTGGCGCAGCTGCAAACCTATCTGCGCACCTTTACCAGCGATAAACCGCAGGCGGACGGCCAGCTTGAGCTGGCGCGGCAGGAGCAAATGCTGGCGGATCCCGCCTATCAACAGCGGCTGCGCGGACTGGCCCTGATCGATAAAGGCGAGAGCACGGCGGCGATCCCGGCGCTGCGGGCGGCGCTACAGGCCAGCCCCAACGATCCCGATCTGCTGGGCGCGATGGGTCAGGCGCTGTCGCGCGCTAACAAACGTGAAGAAGCGGACGGCTATTTTCAGCGCGCCGTGGCGGCAGATGCGCAGGGCACGGACATCGGTAAGTGGCAAAGCCTGCTGCAATCCAACCGCTACTGGCTGGCGATTGCCGCAGGCGACAAAGCGCTGGCGGCAGGCGACGTTCGCGGCGCGACGCGGAGCTATCAGCAGGCGCAAGCTCTGGACAACACCGACGGCTACGCGCTGATTGGCCTGGGCGATGTGGCGGTGGCGCAGAAAAATGCCGACGCCGCCGAGGCGCTTTTCCGCCGCGCGCGCCAGCTTGATCCGGACAACGCCACGGCGACGCAGCGGCTGGTCACGCTCTATCAACAGCAGTCGCCGGAAAAGGCGCTGGCCTTTATCAACGGCCTGCCTGCGGCGCAGAAGCGCTCGCTTGGCGCGACGCTCGCCAGCCTGCGCAGCAGCACGCTGAGTGCGGAAGGCGATAAACAGGCGGCGGCCGGGCGCTGGGCAGAGGCGGCGGAACAGTATCGCCAGGCGCAGCAGGGCGCACCGGATGATATCTGGCTGAACTATCGGCTGGCGGGCGCGCTGCGTCAGGCGGGCCAGCCTCAGGCGGCGGATCGGCAGATGGCGGCAATGGCGCAGCGCCAGCCCGGCGTGCCGACGCAGGCCTATGCTTACGCGCTCTATCTTTCCGGCAGCGATCGCGCAGAGGAGGCGATGCGGCAGCTTCAGGCTTTGCCCGCCGCAAAATGGGACGCGAACATTAAGGCGCTGAACGATCGGCTGGAAACGGACAGGGTTATCGCCCGCGCCGAAGAGCTGCGCGCCAACGGCCAGGAAAGCCAGGCCGTTGCCCTGCTGGGCCAGCTGCCGCCTTCCAGCCGCATTGCGCTGACCGAGGCGGACTGGGCGCTGGCGCGCGGCGATGCGCAGCAGGCGCTGACGCGCTATCGCGACGTTGGCGAGAAAGAGCCGCAGAATAACGACGCGCGGCTGGGCGAAATCGAAGCGCTGGTGGCGTTAGGGGATCTGCCCGCCGCCAAACAGCAGTTGCAGGCTTTACCGTCGGCCGTAGCGGAAGCCAGCGTCAATACCGGACGGCGGGTGGCGAACGCGGCGCAAAGCGTCGGCGATACCGCCCGCGCCGCCACGCTGTATGGCCTGCTCAAGCCAAAGGCGGCGCAGGAGATGCCTTCGCAAAGCAGCGCGCTGGTGTTTCGCGATGCGGCAAGGCTGGAAGCGGCGCAGAACGATCCTGCCGCCGCGCAGTATGATTATCGTCAGGCGATGGTCGCCAGCGGCATCGCTACGACGGCGCCGCAAAGCACCGAAGACTATACGCGGCTGACGCGCAATAACGAGCAGGATGACTGGCTGAAGCGCGGCATCCGCAGCGAAGCGGCCGATCTGGCGCGCCAGCAGGACACCACGCTGACGCTGGCGGAGGATTACGCCAGAAATAAAGGCACCGGCGGTGTTTCCGATTTCACCGCGCACACTACTATGGCGCAGGCGGAAACGCCGTTCGGCCAGGGCAAAGGCTGGCTGCGGCTGGATAACGTGGATATTTCAGCGGGCACCTTCTCGCCCAACAGCCTCGGCAATATTGATGAAAATTTCGGCACCTGCGCCAATGCTGACGCAACCTGCAACCGGGATTTCCGCCAGCATCAGAACGGCACCAGCGTTGGCGTCGGCTACAACAGCGACAAATGGTCGGCGGATATCGGCACCACGCCGCTGGGCTTTGAGGTAACCAACTGGGTTGGCGGCTTCACCTGGAACACCAGCCTGAGCGATCTTGGCGTGTCGCTCACCGCCTCCCGCCGTCCCATTTCCAGCTCGCTGCTGGCCTACGCGGGCGCGCGCGATCCCAATACCGCCAGCGGCAAAACCTGGGGCGGCGTGGTCGCCACCGGCGGCGCGGTGGGCCTGAGCTACGACAAAGGCGGCGCGCACGGCGTCTGGGCCGATATCAGCGCCCATCAGATCACCGGTGAAAACGTCAAGGACAACGCCCGTGAACGGCTGATGGTCGGCTACTACTATAAGCTGCTCAACGAAGACAACCGACGGGCAACTATTGGCCTGAACGGCATGTTATGGCACTACACCCGCGACTTAAGCGACTATTCGCTCGGCCAGGGCGGCTACTACAGCCCGCAAACCTATAACTCGCTGTCGGTGCCGCTCAATTACCGTCAGCGCACGGAAAACTGGTCGTTCGACGTGGGCGGTTCGGTTTCCTGGTCCCACTCCCGCACCCACGCGCAGTCGCGCTATCCGTTAAGTTTCGGCGCGCTGACCAGCGATAATCCGCAGGGCACCAGCAGTAGCAGCAGCGGCTTTGGCTATACGCTGCAGGCGGCGGTAGAGCGTCGGTTAAGCGCGCACTGGACGCTGGGCCTGGGAATGGATATTCAGCAGGCGGAGGACTATACGCCCAGCCACGGCATGATTTATCTGCGCTATTCCATGGCGGGTTGGGAAGGCGATCTCGATATGCCGTCGCAGCCGCTGACGCCTTATGCGGACTTTAAATAGCGATCTGTGTTGTCCGAGCGCCGATTTCCTGTCGGAAAACACCTAATCGACCCCTGGCTGCAAGGGATAACTTAACAAGCGCCTGTCATAGGATATACTCAGGGCTGTTTTTGCCGCCCGCTTTGGCGGCAGTCAGCTTTGCGGAGAACAGGCTTGCGCGTTAGTCGTTCGTTAACGATAAAACAGATGGCGACGGTATCCGGCGTCGCGGTGGTTACCATCCTGATTTTTATCGTCATTCAACTTTTCCATTTTGTGCAGCAGCGCAGGATTGACTATGCCCAGCAGATGGAAAACGTCGCGCATACCGTGCGCCAGCCGCTGTCGCAGTCGGTGCTGAAGGCGGATATCGGCCAGGCTGAACGTATTCTTAATTCCCTTAAGCCCGCCGGTATTCTGGCGCGCGCCGAGGTCGTGTTGCCCAACGGGCTACAGACGCTGCACACCGATTTTGAACCGACGAAGCCGGTGCCGAAGCTTATCGCCACCATTTTTGAACTGCCGGTGCAAATCACGGTGCCGCTCTATTCGGTGGGGCCTTCCAACCCCAAGCCGCTGGCGCTGCTGGTGTTGCAGGCGGACTCCTGGCGCGTTTATCAGTTTATCCTCAGCGCGCTCTCCACCATGGTGACGACCTACCTGCTGCTGGCGCTGATCCTGTCGGTCGCTATCAGCTGGTGCATTAATAAACTGATCGTCAGGCCGCTGCGCAGGATCGCCGCCGAGCTCCACGATCTGCCGCCGCAGGAGGCGATCGGCCATCAGCTGGCGCTGCCCGCCCGCCATCGCGACGACGAGCTGGGCATGCTGATCCGCAGTTATAACCACAATCAGCAAGTTATCGAGACGGTGCACGATGAGATGCGTCGTTTGACTACGCGCGTTGCGCTGACCAATCTGCCCAATCAGACGCTGTTCCTGGCGCTGCTTGAGCAGCACATCAACGCAATAGCGGATAAAGACGGCTTCACGCTGATGGTGCTGCGCATCGAGACGCTACAGGAAGCGAACGGCGTGGTGGCGGACGAGCAGCGCGACGCGCTGACGCTGACGCTGCTGGATAAAATTCGCAACTGCATCGACGGGCAGACGCTGACCGGCCAGCTGTCGGACAGCGATTTTGTGCTGCTGATGAAACGCGCTACGCCTGTCCGCGCCATGCGCATGGCCCGGCTGCTGCTGCTGCGCCTGACCCAGCCTGTTATGCTGCATGAGATGCAGATCCGGCCCAGCCTCAGCATCGGTATGGCGACGCGGGAAGACGCTCATCTGAGCGCGACGGAGCTGCTGAGCCGGGCGGCGTCGGCCATGATGTCGGCGCGCCTTGAAGGGAAAAATCAGATCCTCTTTTTCGATGCCACCATGACCGAACGGGCGCATAAGCGGCTGACGCAGGAGCACGATATTTTGCAGGGGCTGAGCGACGGGCAGTTCGCGCTGTTCCTGCAGCCGCAGATTGATATGCGCAGCGGCCAGCCGGTCGGCGCAGAGGTGCTGCTGCGTATGCGTCAGCCGGACGGCAGCTGGAGCCTGCCGGAAGACCTGATCGTCAGCGCGGAAGAATCCGGCGTGATCCACGCGCTGGGCCGCTGGGTATTTGAAGAGGCTTGTCGCGTGCTGGCTGGCTGGCAAAAACGCGGTATCACGCTGCCGCTCAGCGTGAATATTTCCGCCGTGCAGCTGCGCGAACCGGACAGGGTGGCGCATCTGCAAACGCTGATCCAACAGTATCAGATTGCGCCAGGCAGCCTGATGCTGGAGCTTACCGAAACGGCACAGGTCGGTGAACCAGCGTTGGCGCTGCGGTTGCTGAACGATTTGCAGCAGGCGGGCGTCGCTGTCGCGCTGGACGATTTTGGCATGGGCTACGCCAATTTAAACTGGCTGAGCCAGTTTAAGTCGCTGCCGGTCAGCAAGCTGAAGATGGATCGCAGCTTCGTCAGCCCGCTGCCGGAAGAGAACGCCATGGTGCGTATCGTGGCGGCTATCGCAGAGATCATGCAGCTGGAAGTGATTGCCGAAGGCGTGGAAACCGTTGAGCAGCGCGACTGGCTGCTGGCGCGCGGCATTCATATCGGGCAGGGCTATCTCTACGCTGGCGCGTTACCCATCGCGGAGTTCGAGCGCCTTTATTTTTAAGGGCGGGCTTTTGTGACTGAAAGAAACAACCGGCACGCCTTTGATCCCGGCCTGGCGGAAGCAAAAGTCGATGGTTGAAATATTGCACGTCAGGCGTAAAATGTAGTTACGTTTCTACATCATCCGCCGATGGGAGGCAATATGTCTGTCACCACAATGTCCAGCCGGGCGTTCAATCAGGCCGTTTCGGCCGCCAGACGGGCCGCAGAAGCCGGGCCGGTTTACATTACGGATCGCGGTAAGCCTGCCCACGTACTGCTGACTTTTGAAGACTATAAAAGATTGACCGGCTCAAGCCGTAATATTCAGGATGCGCTTGCCATGCCAGAGGCGGCGGAGATGGACTTCGAGCCAGAACGTGAAAATATCGTATTCAGGGACGTGGATTTCTCATGAGATATTTGCTTGATACCAATGTGGTTTCTGAGCTTCGTAAGGCACGGACGCCAAAAATAGATCCTGCGGTGGCGTGTTGGACTGACACTGTCGATGCAGGAGATATGTTTATCTCGGCTATTACCGTGATGGAAATTGAAAAGGGCATTCTTAATCTTGCCCGTAAAGATCCTCGCCAGGAAAAGATATTGCGCGGCTGGTTTACACGCCTGGTGATGCCGGAATTTAAAGATCGTATTTTGCCTTTTGACACGGCAGCCGCCGTTTATTGCGCGGGGCTACATATACCCGACCGACGTCCTGCCAATGATGCCATGATTGCCGCTATCGCTTACTGCCACAATATGACGCTCGTCACCCGTAACGTTAAAGACTTTGCCGGGCTGGGCGTGATGCTGCTTAACCCCTGGTGCTGGCAAAAATAGTCACTCAGGTTTTAACAAAGCCCTCACGTACTTTTATGCCGGTATTCACTGCTGAATGATCTCGGCATAGGCTGAGTCAGTTTAAATCGTTACCGATCGCGGAGTTCGAGCGCCTCTATTTTTAAGGGCCGCAGGTTGCTCAATCTGTTGCGGGACTAGCTGAGCCTGACGCCCGCAGCGCGGGTGATTGCTGTCAGCGTGGTCAGGGTCGGGTTTCCGGTTGCCGACAGCGTTTTGTAAAGCTGCTGGCGAGAAAGCCCTGATCTTTTCGCGATCTCGCTAATCCCTCCGCGAGCTTCTACCACGCGGCGTAACGCCGTTAAAAAGGCAGCGATACCGCCATCCTCATAAATATTTTCCAGCGCAATTTGTAGGTAGGTTTCGGCGTAAGTCGGATCGGCTTTCAGCTCTGCAATCGTTGCGGCATCATGATCGACCGTAGGCGGAAAGTTTTTAGCTGTTTTATGAATGGTTGTCACAATCTTTCCTCGCATTGTAATCGTGTAAATAAGAAATGGCTTTAGCGATATCAGCAGGTTGGCTGTTTTTATCGCCACCGTAAAAAAGAAGAATGACGGTTTTTCCTTCTATAGCGTAATAAACACGATAACCCGGCCCGTGGTTAATGCGCATTTCCCAAACCCCATCGCGCACGAATTTATGGTCACCAAAATTCCCGGCAGCGGTGCGATCGATCTGATTATCGATCCTGGCGGCCGCTTCCCGCTGTTTTTTACGTAGCGTCGTCATCCATGTTGCAAAAGGAACATTGCCTTTCCTGTCCTGATAACGACTAATCTTATATGCCATCTCCTGGCATCCTCCACGCTTTCCCTTGTGTGTTAATTGTCTTTTATATAAGACAGGTGAGCAAGGTGTTTAATAAAATTTCTTGCCCTGAATGGCGTATCTGCAGGGTTCACTATCTTCGTTGCAGCAGCGTTAAGGAACGACTGAATGGATACATTATTATTTCATGTACAGTGCTTTTTTTGAGAAAACCAGCCTGGCTGAAACCCCATTTCACCGCTGCTGAAGTGATTCAGCTCTTAAAATCACGTCTCCGTTCGCGCAATGTTTATCAGATTATATCAATCCAGTTAACGCAGTGTTATTTTTGGCCTGTTGTCAAAATAACCATAGCCACGTCACCCGCCATCCAGGCCGTTAACGGATATTTTATGAAAACTTCCCTGTTTAAAAGCCTTTATTTTCAAGTGCTAACCGCCATCGCCGTCGGCGTACTGCTGGGGCATTTTTATCCGGAGCTGGGCGCGCAGATGAAGCCGCTGGGCGACGCTTTCGTTAAGCTGATCAAGATGATTATCGCGCCGGTGATTTTCTGTACCGTGGTGACAGGGATCGCCGGGATGGAAAGCATGAAAGCCGTCGGCCGTACGGGTGCGGTCGCGCTGCTTTATTTTGAAGTGGTCAGCACCATCGCGCTGATTATCGGCCTGATCGTGGTGAACGTGCTGCAACCGGGCGCAGGGATGAACGTCGATCCCGCTACGCTGGACGCCAAAGCCGTCGCCGTTTATGCGCAGCAGGCGGAACAGCAGGGCATCGTGGCCTTTTTACTGGATATTATCCCCGGCAGCGTTATCGGCGCTTTCGCCAGCGGCAATATTCTGCAGGTGCTGCTGTTCGCCATTCTGTTTGGTTTTGCGCTGCACCGCATGGGCGACAAAGGCACGCTGGTCTTTAACTTTATCGACAGCTTCTCGAAGGTCATTTTCGGCATTATCAATATGATTATGCGCCTTGCGCCGATCGGTGCCTTCGGGGCAATGGCCTTTACTATCGGTAAATATGGCGTGGGATCGCTGGTGCAGCTCGGCCAGCTGATTATCTGTTTCTATATTACCTGCGTGCTGTTTGTGGTGATCGTGCTGGGCCTGATCGCACGGGTTACCGGCTTCAACATCTTTAAGTTTATCGCCTATATCAAAGAAGAACTGCTGATCGTGCTGGGTACCTCCTCTTCCGAATCTGCGCTGCCGCGGATGCTGGATAAGATGGAAAAGCTGGGCTGCAAAAAATCGGTGGTGGGCCTGGTGATCCCAACGGGCTACTCCTTTAACCTGGACGGCACCTCAATTTACCTGACGATGGCCGCCGTGTTTATCGCTCAGGCGACCAACGCGCATATGGATATTGTCCACCAAATCACGCTGCTGGTGGTGCTGCTGCTCTCTTCAAAAGGCGCGGCTGGCGTGACGGGCAGCGGCTTTATCGTGCTGGCCGCCACGCTTTCCGCCGTCGGTCATCTGCCGGTCGCGGGCCTGGCGCTGATTCTGGGCATCGACCGCTTTATGTCTGAAGCGCGCGCGCTGACCAACCTTATCGGCAACGGCGTGGCAACGGTGGTGGTCGCGAAGTGGGTTGACCAGCTGGATGAAAAACAGCTGAAAGCGACGCTTAACGCACCGAAAAAGTCGAAAAAACTGTCGGAAACCCGCCTGTAAGCAGTTAATAACATAAATATCCCGCCGAAATGCCCGACGTGACTTGCCCTCACGTCGGGCATTTGCATAATAACCCCCATTGTTTGACTATTTTTCACTTTGCGGTGGGACATCCCCGCCGTCGCGTGGTCTAAGAAGCTATTCGTCGGCTTCCCTGAGTTATCCTTTCCACCGATAGCCGTAGGCCACCAGCGATTTTATTGGTTTGTGATTGAGTAGGGGTTCACATGCAGGGCACCACAATTCGTCTTTTAGTGGGTGGGATAGCGCTGGCCTTCGCCAGCAGTTCGGTGCAGGCTGAAACTCTTCAACCCGATCCCGCCTGGCAGCAGGGAAAACTGGAGAACGGTTTTCGTTGGCAGGTGCTGACCACGCCGCAGCGTCCCAGCGACCGCGTGGAAGTCCGCCTGATGGTTGATGCCGGGTCGCTGGTGGAAAGCACCCAGCAGGCAGGCTACAGCCATCTGCTGCCGCGCCTGGCGCTGGTGCATAACGCCAGGCTGGACACCGCGCAGCAGCGCTCGCTGTGGCAGCAAAGCATGAATCCGGATCGCCCTCAGCCGCCCGCAGTGACCTCGTATGACTTCACGCTTTATTCGCTTAGCCTGCCTAACAACCGCCCTGAAGTGCTGAAAGAAGCGATGAACTGGCTGGCGGCTACGGTCAGCGATATGACGGTCAACGAGCAGACCGTTAATACCGCGCTGAACGCCGACGATCCTATCGCTACCTGGCCTGCCGACCCGCAGGATCCCTGGTGGCGCTACCGGCTGAAAGGCTCCGCGCTGTTAGGCCACGATCCCGCTTCGCCGGTCAGCACGCCGGTGGATATGGCAAAGCTGAACGCTTTCTACAAACAATGGTATACGCCGGACGCCATGACGCTGTTCGTGGTCGGCAACGTGGAAAGCCGTGGCCTGGTGGAACAGATTAACCGCACTTTTGCGCCGCTACAGGGCAAACGTGAGACGCCCGCGCCGGTGCCGACGCTCTCTTCCCTGCCGCAGGAGCCTGTCAATCTGGTCAACGCTAAACTGAACCAGGATCGCCTGTCGCTGGTGTGGGATAACCCGTGGCAGCCGATCCGCGATTCGCAAAATCTACAGCGTTACTGGCAGAGCGATCTGGCGCGCGAGGCGCTTTTCTGGCACGTACAGCGCGTACTGAGCGACAATAAAGCGCAGAAAGTGCAGGTCGGCTTTGACTGTCGGGTACTTTATCAGCGCGCTCAGTGCGGGATTAATCTGGACGCGGACAACAACACGCTGGCCCCTAATCTGAACCTGATCGCGCATGAGATGGCGAATATTCGCGATAACGGTCTGCCGCAGGAAGAGTTCGACGCGCTGATGGCGCAGAAAACCGTCGAGCTGAACAAGCTGTTTGCGACCTACGCGCGCACCAATACGGACGTGCTGATGAGCCAGCGCCTGCGCTCGCAGCAGAATGCGGTGGTGGATATCGCCCCTGAGCAGTACCAGAAGCTGCGGCAGAAGTTCCTGTCAGAGCTGACGCTGCAGATGATGAACCAGGAGCTGCGCCAACAGCTTTCGCAGCCGCTGACCATGCTGCTGATGCAGCCGCAGGGCGAGGCGGAAACCAACGTGCAGGCGCTTTACGACGGCTGGCAGAAAATTATGCAGCCTGCGCCTGCCGCTGAAGCCGCTCCGTCAGCGGTGGACGAGACCCGGCCTGAAGTGTCGGATATCCCCGCCACGCAGAATTAATCGACCCGGGGCGGCGTTCTTTTTTCGTCCTGCGGCTCAGCTCAATCGGCCGCAGGCGATTTCAGTCAGGCTGCGGCCAGATTAGAACTTGTCGCAGGCGCTTTCATCCAGGCTGCGGCCAGATTAGCACTCGTCGCAGGCGCTTTCAGTCAGGCTGCATAAGCCTGATTGGCAATCCCGGCGCAGTCGCTTAATTAAGGCTGCGTAGCGTAGACCAGATTCGCTCTTATCCGCGGTCGCGCGCTACCACTTGCGCGCGCGCAGCCACTCATTCACCAGCATCGGCCAGCTGGCAAGCGGCAGATCCGCCACGTTGCGGATGCCGAAGCCGTGACCGCCTTTCTCATAGAAATGCAGTTCGCTGGGCACGCCGTGCTCACGCAGCGCGCTGAACATCACCATACTGTTATTAATCGGCACCGATTCGTCATTAACGGCATGGATCAGCAGCGTTTGCGGCGTTTGCGCCGTTACGCGGGTTTCCAGAGAGTAGGCTTCGATTTCGCGCTGGGTCGGGCAGTCGCCCAGCAATTGCTGCCGTGAACCGGCGTGCGCCAGTCCTTCACGCATACTGATCACCGGATAGAGCAGCACCAGCGCATCGGGCCTGGCGGCCAGTGAATCGGCGATATCCTGCACAGGATAAAGCTTTTCGTCAAAGCGCGTGCCGACGCTGGCCGCGACATAGCCTCCGGCTGAAAAACCCATCATCACTATCCGTTTGCCGTTCAGGCCGCGCGCTGCGCGATGGCGCAAGACGCGCACGGCGCGCTGGGCGTCTGCTAACGGCGCTTCGGCCGCTTCATGGTGGCCGTCCTGCGGAAAACGGTAGGTCATCACCGCCAGCGTATAGCCCATAGAGGTAAAGAACATCGCCAGCGCGCTGCCCTCTCTGTCGATCATAATGCGCTCGAAACCACCGCCTGGCGCAACCAGCAGCGTTACGCCGTTGGAGGTTTCGGGATACCAGAACGCCAGCTCCGGGCAACGCACGCCCGAAGCAGCACGATCGAAAGGCTCATATTCTTTAGCCATATCCACAATCTGTGGGCTAACGCGTGAATCGCTGGCGCCTGGCGCATCGCCGTGGGGCCAGATAGTGATAATGTCGGCTTTCATAAACGCTCCCGCTCCGCCTTATTGGTCATACAGGCGAAGCTAAAAATTCAAATACCTTATGGTAATAAATTCAGCATCACCGATTTTGGGCTAAGCCGTCCACTATTCAGCGCTTAATTTCATCTATTTCAGAATTTATCCAGGAAGTTTAGCAGGTATTTTAGCCGCGATAAGACAGCAGAAATGAGTAGTATTAAATGCTGGAAGTTTGTTTTTTATTGAGAGGAAATAATTGACGTTAAATTTTTAAAAGCTACCTGGCATCGCTTTCTGGATAATCCACTTTTTATTTGGCTTAGGTAAGATGGAAAATTTAGGGTAAATATCATTAAATTTGCCCGCCCGGCGCAAACCGCTGCTGTGTAATCTGTTGATTTGGTGCTTACTGCCTGTTACCTGTTACCTGTTACCTGTTGCTGTTGCTGTTGCTGTTGCCTGTTACCCGTTTGCTTCTTTGCTGCCTGTTGCCTCAGCGCGTTAAAGGGAGCTACAGCACCCGATTCCCAGAGGTTAATTTCGTTCTTATGCAGGCGTGAATATAACGCTAAAGTTTAGCGAGCGAAATTGAAATAATAGGGTGTAGCTTTTTCCCCGGCGGATGCTGGCTGTGATCGGTTAAAACTCACGTTTTACTATAATATAGCCGTTAAACTTCACGGAGCATTCGTCGTCATCGATCAGAAGTGACGCTAAAGTGATGTTGTGTTTATTGTTATGATTAATATAATCATACTGGACAATAATATTCTGAGCATTGCTCTACAGAAAAATTTCCTTGTATTTTTCAATCGGGGTAAAGTGCTCGCTTTCTGAATTATAGCTTTTCCTGGCCAGAAGCTCTGCCAGCTCAGGCGTCACTTTATTCGCACTGACGAGGGTCAGTTTAGTTTGCTGCAAAAGAATATCGCTCTCCTTGATACCTGAATCTTCAATCAGGGCATCGGTCATACTGATCCCAATGCTCCTGTTTATATCAAGGCAGGCTGGCGCCCGCAAACCCATGTGTACAGATAAATAACGCTGTTAGAGACTATTTCTCATTGTACGATTAGCTCCTGATCCCTGCTGTCCGCAATTTTTTGCCGATTATAAGTGAGACAATACAGCCTGTGGATGCAGTTCCTTTGCCATTATCATCCTGAATAAGAAACCCATCCCTGTTACACATGCTGTTCCCCGGCAAGGGGGGGAGGCGTAAAACATATTTTCCTGCAGAACGATGTACGGCTTCAGGACGTTCAATGTGATATCTGCCGCGTGGCAGCGGCCCTTTATAATTAAGGCATTCAAACGCGATATCGTTCCTGCATCCTGCCTGTTCCCCCGCGCCGCGTTTTGCGGCGCGGGGGAACAGGCGTCAGGCAAGTACATCAGGCATGGCGGAGAGCGGGATAATCGCGCCGCGATGCTGGATCACCGTGCTGGCCGTCAAATGACCTCTTCTTGCTGCCTCTGCCGCGTCGCCGCCGTTCAGGCGTACCGCCAGATAGCCGGCGCTAAACGAGTCACCGGCCGCGGTGGTGTCCACAATACGGCTGGCGGGAAGCGCCTGCGCAGGCACTTCCACAATCGGTTCGCCGGCTACGGAAACCAGACAGGCTTCTGCCCCGCGCTTGATAACGACCTCTGACACCCCGGCTTCATGCGTTCTGGCAATGACGCCTTCCACGCCGGTTTCGCCCCACAGCAAATGCTCGTCGTCCAGCGTCAGGAAGGCGATGTCGGTCACGGCCAGCATTGACCGGTAAGCGGCCTGCGCCTCTGCAACGGAAGCCCACAGCCGGGGACGATAATTGTTGTCGAAAATAACCTTGCCGCCGTTGCTGCGGCAGCGCGCCAGCAGCGTTATCAGCTTTTCGCGACCCGCTGGCGTCAGGATGGCCAGGCTGATGCCGCTCAGATAGAGATAGTCGAACTGCGCCAGCTGCTGACAAATTTCCTCGGCGCGCGGGCCTTCCAGCCAGAAGCGCGCGGCCGCATCATTGCGCCAGTAATAGAAAGTCCGCTCGCCGTGGGCGTCGGTTTCTATCACGTAAAGGCCGGGCAGTTTGTTCTCCATGCGCTGGACAAGCCCGGTCTGCACTTTTTCCTGTTGCCAGGCCGCCAGCATATCGCTACTGAACGTATCCGTGCCCAGCGCGGTGACGTAATGGACGGCCAGCTGGCTGGTCTGACGGGCAAGATAGACCGCCGTATTCAGCGTATCGCCGCCAAAACCGCGGCTCAGGCCCTGTTCTTTTTGGGACAGCTCAATCATACATTCGCCGATAACGGCGATATTTTTCCTGGTCATGATATTCCGCTCGCTACGTTTTTTTGCCCCAGTTTCGCCGTGCTGACCGCCGCAGTCAATATTTTAAAACGCTGTTTTATTTTTTTAGCGCAGGCCTCACGAGCCCCTTTAGCCGCAAAGAACGCGATAAAGTTATCCAGGCGAATGCCGATACTGATTGCAGAAGCCCCACCCATTACGGCCTCAAAAATAACAAGGATCTTAATATGGTGCTGAAGAACATCAGACACCGGCTTCCTCCCTCAACTGTCGTGAAACAGCAGCAGCAGGAGCGTCTTTACTGGCGAGAATGCCAGCGCACCTACACGTTTCAGCCGATCTACCGGGTAACCGGCAGCCTGATGGCAATTGAGCTGCTCACTGCGGTGTTTCATCCTTCCGCGCCGGGCCAGAGAGTATCGCCGGAGTCCTATTTTGCCGCGCTTGACGCTACGGAGCGGATGCTGATTGTTCGCGAGCAGCTGGAACTGCTGGAGAAGTGGAAAACAAAATTTATCGAAGGCGGCATGGTGGCCTCGGTCAATATTGACGGCCCGACGCTACAGGCCGTCCAGCACAATCCGCTGGTTCGCCAGCTTATCGCGCGCTGTCCGTGGGTGCGTTTTGAACTGGTGGAACATCAGGTGCTGCCGCAGGAAGCGCTGGTCGCACAGATCCCGGAGCTGGGGCCGCTGTGGCTGGACGATTTCGGCTCGGGCATGGCGAATTTTTCTGCGCTATCGGAGCTGAAATATGACTATATCAAGCTGGCACGCGAGCTGTTTATCCTGCTGAGAAAATCGGAAGAGGGCCGCAGCCTGTTCAATATGCTGCTGGCGCTGATCAACCGCTACTGCAAAGGCGTGATTGTAGAAGGCGTCGAGACGCTGGAGGAGTGGCATCAGGTAAAGAACTCGTTCGCCTGCGCGGCGCAGGGCTATTATTTCGCGCACCCTATGCCATTTGATCGGCTGGAAACGCTGCCGCTAAAGCTGGCGTAATACCGTTTTCTCTCTGCTCGTCTATCTTTACAGGAGACGAAGCGAACAAGGAGATAAACAGTGTCGCGCACAGGAAAAGTAATTAGCTGGATTGTCGGGATTTTTTTGTTGCTGGTTGTGGTGGTAGTGGTAGTTATCGCGACATTTAACTGGAACCGCCTGAAGCCAACTATCAACCAGAAAGTCTCCACAGAGCTGAATCGTCCTTTCGCCATCCGCGGCGATCTGGGCGTCGCCTGGGAGCGTAATCGCGACGAGCCGGGCTGGCGCAGCTGGGTGCCGTGGCCGCACGTGCACGCGCAGGATATCCTGCTGGGCAACCCGCCTGCTATTGACGATATTACGATGGTGCATTTGCAGCGCGTGGACGCAACGCTCTCTCCGCTGGCGCTGCTGCATAAAGAAATCTTTATCCCGTGGATCAAGCTGGAGCAGCCCGATACGCGTCTGATCCAGACGGCGAAGGGCAAAAATAACTGGACGTTTGACCTGGCCGCCAGCGACAGCGCCTCGTCCGATGCGCAGCCTTCCGCGTGGACTTTCCGCATGGACAACATCCTGTTCGATCAGGCAAAAATCGCTTACCGTGACGCCATCAACAAGGCGGACGTGCAGGTGACGGTCAATCCGTTGGGCAAGCCCGTTCCCTACGCGCAGATTGCAGGCGGCAAGGATGAAGCGGGTCAGAAGGGCGCATCAGACTTTGTTTTCGGCTGGAAAGCGGCCGGGACCTATAACGATGAGAAGCTGACCGGCGATGGTAAACTCGGCGGCATGCTCTCGCTGCGCAGCAAAACCAATCCGTTCCCCATTCAGGCCGATGTGCGTAACGGCACCACGCGCGTGCAGGTGGCGGGCAACCTGCAGGATCCAATGAACCTGGGCGGGCTGAATATCCGCCTGCGCTTCTCCGGCGATACGCTGGCGAACCTGTATGGCCTGACCGGCGTGCTGCTGCCGGATACGCCGCCTTATGAAACCGACGGCCATCTGATTGCCCGTTTTCAACAGAAAGGCGGCCCGGTCTTTCATTACAACGATTTTAACGGCCATATCGGCGACAGCGATATTCACGGCTCGCTGACCTACAGCCAGGTGAAGCCGCGCCCTAAACTGGAAGGCTCGCTGGAATCACGCCAGCTGCGCATGGCCGATCTGGGGCCGCTGATCGGCGTTAAATCCGGTAAGGGCAGTGATAAAACCGAGCAGGCGAAGGCGAAAAGAGGCGAGGCACCTAATCAGCCTGCGGATCGGGTGCTGCCGCACGACAGATTCGATACCAAAAACTGGGACGTAATGGACGCCGACGTGAAGTTTAGCGGCAAGCGTATCGAACACAGCGATTCCCTGCCCATCAGCGATCTCTATACGCATCTGGTGCTGAAAAACGGCAATCTGCTGCTGGATCCGCTGCGTTTCGGCGTGGCGGGCGGCAGCCTTAATTCAACCATCCGCATGGAAGGCGACCGTTCGCCGATGCGGGCGCGCGCCGATCTTCACGCGCGTAATCTGAAGCTGAAGCAGCTGTTTTCCAGCGTAGAGTCGATGCAAAGCAGCATGGGACAGATCAACGGTGACGCCACGCTGAGCGGTACGGGCAACTCCGTTGCCGATATTCTGGCGACCAGCGACGGCAGCGTAAAACTGTTGATGAATGACGGCGTGATCAGCCGTGGCCTGATGGAAATCGTCGGTCTTAACGTAGGTAACTATGTGGTTGGCAAGCTGTTCGGCGATGACGAAGTGCGTATCAATTGCGCGGCGGCCGATCTGAACGTGGCGAACGGGGTGGCCTCGACCAAACTCTTTGTCTTCGATACGGAGAACGCGGTGATCAACATCACCGGTACCACGAACTTTGCTAACGAACGGCTGGATCTCTCGATTAATCCAGAGAGTAAAGGAATGCGTATCGTCACGCTGCGTTCGCCGCTTTACGTCAAGGGCACCTTTAAAAATCCCGACGCGGGCGTAAAAGCCGGGCCGCTGATTGCCCGTGGCGCTGCGGCCGTAGCTTTGGGGGCGGTAGTAGCGCCTGCCGCCGCGCTGCTGGCGCTGATTTCGCCCAGCGATAATGAGCAGAACCAGTGCGTTAACGTCCTGCAGCAGATGAAAAAGAAATAAAAAAAGCCCGGCGATTGCGCCGGGCTTTTTTTTGCCAAACTGCCGAGGGCCGGTTCAGCATCACGAGCCGGATTAGTCGAACAGCGACTCGTGGCGGGTTTCCCGGCTGGCGAGCAGCGCGAACAGCGTCAGACAGGCCATCGCCGCCAGGTAGAGTCCCACGTAGAACAGGCCGTAGTTGTGTGCCAGCCAGGTCGCGATATAAGGCGCGACCGAAGCGCCCAGAATCGACGACAGGTTGTAAGAGAACGACGCGCCCGTGTAACGCACCTCGGTCGGAAACAGCTCCGGCAGCAGCGCGCCCATCGGGCCGAAGGTCAGCCCCATCACGCTTAAGCCGCACAGCAGAAAAGCCATCACCATCCACTGGCTGCCGGAACCCAGCATCGAAGGGAAAATCAGCGCAAAGGCGATAATCATCAGCGTAATCACAATCATCGTCTTGCGGCGACCAAAACGGTCGGCCAGCAGGCCCGCAATCGGCACCATTACGCCAAAGCCGATCACCGCCAGCATCAGCATCCACAGCATGGTATTACGCGGGAAGCCTAAGCCGTTTGGCGCCGGCGTGGTGCCATAGGTCATGGAATAGACGGTCATGATATAGAACAGCGTATAGGTCGCCAGCATGATAAAGGTGCCCAGAATGGTCGCCTTCATATGCTTCGACAGCAGCGTGCCGATAGGGATTTTGACCTGCTTTTTCTCTTTTTTAACTTTAGCGAAAACCGGCGACTCATTGAGCGAAACGCGCACGTACAGCCCGATCAGCACCAGCACCGCAGAGAGAATAAAAGGCACGCGCCAGCCCCACTGCATAAACTGCTCATCGGTTAACAGCCACGAGAGCAGCAGGAAAGTGCCGTTAGCGAAAAAGAAACCGATGGGTGCGCCAAGCTGCGGAAAGGAGCCGTACAGCGCACGTTTTTTCGCCGGGGCGTTTTCGGTCGCCAGCAGCGCCGCGCCGCCCCATTCGCCGCCCAGCCCCAGGCCCTGTCCAAAACGCGCCAGCGCCAGCAGCAGCGGCGCAAAGACGCCGATAGTTTCGTAGCCCGGCAGCAGGCCGATAACTACGGTGGAAATGCCCATCGTCAGCAGCGACGCGACCAGCGTGACTTTACGGCCCGCGCGGTCGCCGAAGTGACCAAAAAGCGCGGAGCCGATGGGGCGCGCAATAAAGGCGATGGCGAACGTTGCCAGCGACTGTAGCGTTGCGACGGTGGCATCGCCCTGCGGGAAGAAAATATGCGGGAAAACGATTACCGCCGCAGTGGCGTAAATATAGAAATCGAAAAATTCGATAGCGGTGCCGACCAGCGAAGCGATCACCACTTTGCCGCGTGAATTGACGGGCTGGGTGTCCTGTTCGGCGTCGAGCGATGGTGCGATGGAGGCTTGCATAATTGTTTCTTATTTTTAATACGTGAAAAGGAATCTTACGCACTGGATCCCGTTCGTTCAATGGTGGCCAGCCGGGGTGCAGGCGCGGAAAAGAGGATCGTGCGTAAGATAGCGTCGGCGCTGGCTGATAGCCGGGCGAAACGCCCTTTTCATGGCAAGATCCACCAGCAAAGATGCGATAAAAAGTATCTCTTCAGGTAAAAATGCCTGCGCCAGCCTGCTTTTTGCGCACCCGGCGGCATTTTCGGCTGAGGGCGGCATTCAGGGTACGCGCCGTCGGGCGGTTACAAAGCATGTCGGCGCCGGTTAAATCAACCTTAAATCAACCCCGCTTTTCTGCCGTCATTCGGCTTTTTCCTGATCGAAAACAGCTCGTCAGACGGCCTGGTCAATAAACTTCCTGACACTTTTCCCCGCTGAATTTCTGGAAGGTTTTGCCCGGATGCCACTGACTCCCACCCGCGCGCTGACGCGCCTTTTACCGCTGCTGCTGTTTACCTTTACGGTTACCGCTGCGCCGCCGCCTGCCGTGACTGTGACCACGCTTACCCGCGAAAAAATTGCCCATCCTCGCCGCTACCTGGGGCGCGTTGAGGCGCTCCGGCAGGTTGACGTGATGGCGAGAACCGAAGGCGTTATCGTCAAACGCTATTTCAAAAACGGTGAAAATATCCGCGAAGGGCAGCCGCTGTTTGATCTCGATCCGGCAGAGCATCACGCCGCGCTGGCGCGCAGCCAGGCACAGGTCAATCAGGCGGCGGCGCAGGCCCGGCAAGCACAGCTACACCTTGCGCGCCTGCAGCGGCTGGGCGTGGGGACGGCGGTCAGTCAGTCCGAGCTGGATAACGCCCTGGCCGAGCGCGACAGGGCGCGCGCCGCGCGGAAAGAGGCCGAAGCGCTTTTACAGACCCAGCGGCTGAACGTGGCTTTCACCCGCATCGCCGCGCCGATTAGCGGACGCGCAGGCCACAGCGCTATTCACGAAGGCGCATTGGTTAATCCTGCCCGCGGCGCGCTGGTCAGGCTGAAGCAGCTCGATCCCGTGCACGTGGTGATAGCCATCAACGAGCGCGACTATCTGGCCGACTGGCAGAAAACGCTGAAGGGCGATATGCAGCAGGCGAATGAGGCGATAACGGCCCGCATTCAGCTGGCCAATGGCGCTGCTTACCCTTACAGCGGCCGTTTCTTTGCGCTGGATAATCATATTGATAACCAAACCGGCACCGTGGCCGTAAGCCTGGCCTTCGCCAATCCGCAGCACCTGCTGCTGCCGGGCGGCATGGTGGAGGTGCAGCTTCAGCCGCCGGCGCAGGAACGGCTGTTGCTGCCCGCGCCGGCGCTACAGCAGGACAGCGGCGGCTACTTCGTGTTTCGGGTGGATCGGCAGCAGCACGTAGAGCAAGTCCCTGTTGAAGTCGGCGCGCAGATTGGACAGCGCTATATCATCACCGCCGGCCTTGCCGCAGGCGATCGGGTTATCGTTGCGGGCACGCAGCGCGTCAGGCCGGGTATGCAGGTCGCCGCCAGCGAAGCGTTATAAGGAAGCCTATGCTGAACTTTTTTATCAGGCGGCCTAAATTCGCCATGGTGATTGCGCTGATTATCACGCTGACCGGCGCGATGGCATTGCAAGCGATCCCGGTTGAACAGTTTCCGCAGATCACGCCGCCCGTGATTAGCGTGTCGGCGATCTATCCCGGCGCCAGCGCCCGCGACGTGGCCGAAGCGGTGGGCGGGCCGGTCGAGGCGCAGCTCAACGGCGTCAGCAATATGCTTTACATGGAGTCCACCAGCAGCAATAACGGCAGCTATCAGCTGAGCATTACCTTCGCCAGCGGCACCGACCCCGATATGGCGGCGGTGGAAGTGCAGAATCGGCTGTCGCAAATCAGCACCCGCCTGCCCGCTGAGGTCAATCAAAACGGCATCGCCGTGCGGAAACGGGCCAGCAATATTCTGATGAGCATCAGCGTGCTGTCGCCGGGCAACAGGCTTGATGCGCTCTCTCTCAGCAACTACGCCTCGGTGCGTCTGCGCGACGCGCTGGCGCGTATCCATGGCGTAGGCGACGTGCAGGTCTTTGGCGCGCGCGATTACAGTATGCGTATCTGGCTCGATCCGCACCGCATGGAGGCGTTAAACATCACGACCGATGACGTGATGCAGGCACTAAGGCAGCAAAACGTGCAGGCCGCCGCCGGGCAAATTGGCGCCGCGCCAACGCCTGCGACCCAGCAAACCGTACTAACCGTCAGCGGCCAGGGCAGGCTGCTGACGCCGGAAGCCTTTGCGCAGATTGTTCTGCGCAGCAACGCACGCGGCGGCATGGTACGTATTGGCGATATCGCCAGCACCGAGCTGGGCGCGCAGAATTATCAGATTAACGCCGCGCTGAACAATACGCCGGGCGTTTTTCTGATGGTCTATCCCGCTCCGGCCGCCAATGCGCTTAGCGTGGCGAAAGCGGTGCGGGCCGAAATGGCGGAGCAGGCGCGGGTTTTCCCACAGGATATGGCGTATCAGATCAAGTTTGACGCCACTACGCCCGTGACCGCCACGCTGCATGAGATCGCGTTTTCGCTGCTTGTCACGCTGGTGGTGGTGCTGGCGGTGGTCTGGCTGTTTTTACAAAGCCTGCGCGCGACATTTATCGTGGCGTTGACCATTCCCGTTTCGCTGCTGGGCACCTTTGCCGTGCTGCTGGCAGCAGGCTACTCGGCCAACACGCTGAGCCTGTTCGCCATTATCCTGGCGCTGACTATCGTGGTGGACGACGCCATCGTCGTGGTGGAAAACGTCGAGCGCCTGATGATGGAGGAGCCGCTGCTGTCGCCCGCTGAGGCGACGCGCAAGGCGCTTGGGCAGATTGCCGGGCCGGTTATCGCCACTACGCTGGTGCTGCTGGCGGTGTTTGTGCCGACTGCCGTGCTGCCCGGCATCGTGGGCGAACTTTATCGGCAGTTCGCCGTCACGCTGTCGGCGTCGATGGTGCTGTCCAGCGTTTGCGCGCTGACGCTGACGCCCGCGCTTTGCGCCTGTCTGCTGCGGCGGCGCGTCGTGCCGACGACAGGGCCGCTGGCGAGCTTCAACCGTTTTATCAACCGGACGCGTGACGGCTATGTCGCGCTGACGCAAAAAATTAATCGCTACGCCATCACCACGGCTGCGGTGATCCTGGCGGCAGGCGTCGTGACCTGGATGAGCTATCAGCAGCTGCCCGATGGCTTTCTGCCGCAGGAAGATGAGGGTTACCTGTTTATCAACGTTCAGCTGCCGGAAGGCGCGGCGCTGCCCAGAACGCAGCAGGTGATGGAGCAGATGTACCAGGTCGTGAAAAAAAATCCGGCGGTGGCGGACGTGATCAAAATCACCGGTTTCAGCCTGTTGGGCGGCGGTAACTCGCCTGACAGCGGCTTCGGCATCGTGCTGCTGAAAGCGTGGCACGAGCGTCCACCCATCGCGCAGCTTTTGCCGCCGCTTCAGCAGCAGCTGGCCGCCATTCCTGCCGCCACCATTATGGCTTTCGTGCCGCCGCCGGTCAGCGGTCTGGGCAACGCTGCCGGTTTCGATCTGCGTATTCAGGCGCTGGAAGGACAGTCGCCGCAGGCGCTGGCGCAGGCTGCCCACGCCGTGATTACGGCGGCGAACCAGCATCCTCAGCTTAGCCGGGTATTTACCACGTTCAGCGCGACGGTGCCGGAAATGAGCCTGACCATCGACCGCGAGCGGGCCGCGCTGATGCAGGTGCCGGTCAGTCGAATTGTTGCCGTATTGCAAACCGCGTTCGGCGGCAGCGAGGCGGGCGACTTTACCCGGAACGGCCGCCAGTTTCGGGTACAGGTGCAAAATGAGATGCGCTTTCGTCAGCACAGCGAGCAGCTGCTGGCGCTGACCGTGCGTAGCGACACGGGCGCGCAGGTCAGGCTGAACCAGCTGGTTACGCTGAAGCCGTCGCTCGGCGCGCCTTACATCATGCAGTACAACCAGTTTCCGTCGCTGGCGATCGGCGGCGGCGGCGCGCAGGGCGTCAGCTCAGGGCAGGCGATGCAGGCGATGACCGAAGTGCTGGCGCAGCATCTGCCGGAAGGCTACGAATACAGCTGGAGCGGCATGTCGTATCAGGAGCAGCAAACCGGCAATCAGGCCGTGCTGATCTATCTGGCGGCGGTGCTGTTCGCCTGGCTGTTTATGGTGGCGCAGTATGAAAGCTGGAGCGTGCCGCTGGCGGTAATGCTGTCGGTGGTTTTCGCCGCCGCAGGCGCCGTAGCCGGCCTGCATCTGATGGGCTTTACCAACGATGTCTATGCGCAGATTGGGCTGGTGTTGCTGATGGGCCTGGCCGCCAAAAACGCCATTCTGCTGGTCGAGTTTGCCCGCGATCGCCGCGCCAGCGGCGTGCCGATCGGCCAGGCCGCGAAGCAGGCCGCCAGCCAGCGTTTTCGTGCGGTCATGATGACCGCCATTTCCTTTATCGTCGGCGTGCTGCCGCTGGTGATGGCCAGCGGCGCCGGCGCGGCCAGCCGCCGGATTATCGGCATCACGGTCTTTAGCGGCATGCTGGCGGCCACGCTGTTTGGCATTTTATTTATTCCCGCGCTCTGGCTGCATATTCAGCGCCTGCGGGAGTGGCGCAAACGGCCCCGGGGAACGCGTTAATGGCCCACCATGACAGGGCATTGAAAGCCGTTGTGATGCTGGGCATGTTGGTCATTATTTTTGCGGGCATCCGGGCGGGGGCCGATATCGTGGTGCCCTTTATTCTGGCGCTGTTTGTGGCGGTCATCCTCAATCCGCTGGTGATGTTGTTGCAGCGGATTGGCCTGCCGAGGCTGCTGGCCGTTGCGCTGATTATCGGCATTATCGTGCTGGCAAGCGTTCTGCTGCTGACCACGCTGGCGGCAATGCTCAACGACTTTGCCCGCACGCTGCCGCAATACCGGCTGGTGATGCTTGCCTGGCTGGAAGAGACGCGGCAGCTGATGGCGCGTTTTGGCGTGCCGTTCTCTTTTGGCGAAGCGATGGCGCTGGCCGATCCTAACGCGGCCATCAACCTGGTCAGTCGCCTGGTATCGCAGCTTTCCGGCGCCATCAGCGGCATCTTTCTGCTGCTGATGACGGTGGTGTTTATGCTGTTCGAAGCGCCGCTGCTGCCGGGAAAGCTACGGCGGATCCTCAGCCGACCCGGCGATGGCATGGCGGCTATCCAGCAGGCGCTCGACAGCGTAAGCCGCTACCTGATCCTGAAAACCGCTATCAGCCTGCTGACCGGCGTGGTGGTCTGGCTGCTGCTGTGGCTGATGGGCGTGCGCTTTGCGCTGCTGTGGAGCGTGCTGGCCTTTGCGCTGAACTACATCCCCAATATCGGGTCGGTTATCGCCGCCGTTCCGCCTGTGATCCAGGCCTTAATCTTTAATGGCAGTTGGGAAAGTGTGGTGGTGGCCGTCGGCTATCTGCTGATTAATCTGGTGATTGGCAATATGCTGGAGCCGCGCTGGATGGGGCGCGGGCTGGGCCTGTCCACGCTGGTGGTTTTTCTGTCGCTGATTTTTTGGGGCTGGCTGCTGGGGCTGGTCGGGATGCTGCTCTCCGTGCCGCTGACCATCGTGGTGAAGATAGCGCTGGAGCAGACGCCGGGCGGCGAACGGCTGGCGCTGCTGCTCAGCGACGGCAGGCCTCCTGGCGACGGCAGGCCTCACAGCGTCTGATTAACGCGCTGCTGCATCCAGAACCAGAACGGATTGGAGGCCTGGCGCATCAGCATATCCAGGCTGACCATCAGCACGCTGCGCTCGCCGCGCGGCGTCAGGACGCCAAAGCTGACGCCAAACTCGTTCGGCCGGTCGGGCTGACGGCCATACAGCGAATCGCTGAACGGAAAGGGCAGCGCCACGTGCGAGAGGGAATAGACGTCCGCCGGATAGCGGACGCCCAGCGGCACGCTGGTGGTCACCTTGCTGCCCGCGGGCGTGGTGCGGGCAACGGCATCGTTGCTGGTCGGCGCCGCGTTGGTCACCAGCGTAACGGCGTAATTGCGCGGCGTCGCCGGCAGCAGATTATCCGCCGCGTGCAGCGCCGTGGGACGCATCAGCGGAGAAAGCGCCACCGAACGATTAACGTCGAAAAGCACCAGCTCGCTGCCGTTAGCGGGCAACAGATTATAGAGGCCGCGCACCACGGCGGGCGTGCTGACCGTCGCATCGGCCACCGACTGGAAGGTCAGCACCGGCGGCAGCTTGTCCAGCAAACGGCTGGCGCGATCGCGGTGCAGCTGACTTTGCAGCGCGCTGGTCAGCAGCCACGACTGCCGTGCCGCTTTTACCGGAAAGGAGTTGTATTTAAAGGGATTGAACTCCGGCAGGATGCTCAGCCAGGCCGAACGGGCAAACGCGGGCAGCAGAGAAGGCAACCCGGCCAGGCCCGCGTAGCGCGCATAGCTGCTGACGCCAATCATCGGCGAAATCAAAATTAGCCGGTTCGGCACGGGCAGCGAGGGATCTTCCAGCGCGTCCAGCGTATATTTCATCGCCAGCGCGCCGCCGTTGGAAAAGCCCATTATTTGCAGCGGCGCGCCCGCCGGAATGCGCCGATGGGCTTCCCGCACCGCCAGCCTGGTGGCCGCCAGCCAGTCTTCCCATTCGGTTTGGGTCAGCGCCGCCGGGACGGTGCCGTGACCCGGCAGCCGGATGGCGACCACCACATAACCATGCTGCTGATAATCTGCGGCGAAATGTCGCAGGCTATAGGGCGAATCCGTCAGCCCGTGCAAAAGCACCACCGCACCGCGAGGCTTTCCCTGCGGCAATAACTGATAAGAACGGTTCCAGTCCGTGGCGAAACGCGCCGGATAAACCGGGCTTTTCTCCGCATAACGGTTATAGCTATCCGCGCTGTCTTCCGACGGTCTGACGTCGATTTTCATCCGGGCAAAGATCTGCTGCTCATTGCGCAAATAGGCGGACCAGTCGCTGCGGTCCATCTGACGGTCGCTCATTTCGGCAGGCAGCCAGGTATGCCACGGCTCCAGGGCTGGCCCGCGCTCGGTAACGGCAACACGCAGCGCCAGCAGCAGGAAGGCCAGCAGGACAACCAGTAACACCAGGCGTCTTATCCAGAATCGTGTGCGTTGTAGCATGGCTGTTCCCGTTGGCAAATTTGCGCAGGAAGTATAGAGGAAATCAGGACGATAGCGTTGATCGTCATCATTCGCGCTGGTGTGCCGTACCCACCAAGTGACCCATTAAATCGCACTCGTTGAGTCAGGGTTTAGATTAACTCAGCGGTTAGTTACGGTTATAAATTAGTTTAATCTATTGATTATAAATGAAAAATAATTGTTTACGCTGAAAAATTCGCTCGCCGCCGTCTGGGTTTACTTCCCCGGTAAGCGGGATTATAGTGGCGGCGATTTCCTTAACGGAGCCAATAATTGGACAGTCATCCTTTACGTTTTAACTCATAAGGCAGGCTACGCCGTTTGCTTGCCGATAACCGGTGGGCACTGTTTTTCTCTCTCCTGAGCATTACGTCCCCGTCATAACTTTTTTCTCCCGCGCAGCCGCCGGGCAAGGATTAACGATGAAAGAACCTCCGACCAGCGACGGGCGATGGCAAACAGGCAGAGTTAAGCGTACACGCTTCCCGTAACGTCCTCTTTTCCTCTTCCCCGCCTCGCCCAATCCTGACCCCAAAAATCAAATCCTCATGCGCAGGGTCGCTTCTCTGCGCCTGAATAAAAATAAAGGATTAGGCACATGAAAAAATCCCGCTCCCGCGATCTGGCTATCGCACAAGAAATAAAACTGAGCCTGGACAGCACGCTGGCTCGTCTGCACACCCAACGCAATGGTTTGACCGCCGCTGATGCCAGCGAGCGCCTGTTGGAATATGGCAAAAATGAGGTCGCCACGGCTCAGGCGCCGCACGCGCTGATCCAGCTGATCCAGGCCTTTAATAACCCCTTTATCTGGATCCTGATCGTGCTGGCCGCCATCAGCTTTTTCACGGATTACCTGCTGCCGCTGCGGCAGGGCGAAGAGACCGATCTTACCGGCATTATCATCATGCTGACCATGGTGGCGCTCAGCGGCCTGCTGCGTTTCTGGCAGGAGTACCGCACCAATAAAGCGGCGGAAGCGCTGAAATCGCTGGTACGCACGACGGCAACCGCTATTCGCCGCAGTAGCGAAAACGCCGCGCCGGTCAGAATGGAAGTTGCGCTACAGGACGTGGTGCCCGGCGACGTGATCTTTCTGTCGGCTGGCGACATGGTGCCGGCAGATGTGCGCCTGCTGACCGCTAAAGATTTGTTTATCAGCCAGGCTTCGCTAAGCGGCGAAGCGGTGCCGGTAGAAAAACATGCCGCGTCAGATCGGTGCCAGCCAGATGACGATCTGCTGAACAGGCCCGATATCTGCCTGATGAGCACCAGCGTCGCCAGCGGTACGGCTACCGCCGTCGTGGTCGCGACAGGCAACCGTACCTGGTTTGGCTCGCTGGCAAAATCCGTGACCGGCAGTCGGCCGCAAACCGCTTTCGATCGCGGCGTAAACAGCGTCAGCTGGCTGCTGGTGCGCTTTATGCTGGTGATGGTGCCCGTGGTGTTGTTTATCAACGGCTTTACTAAAGGCGACTGGGCAGACGCCACGCTGTTCGCGCTGGCCGTGGCGGTTGGCCTGACGCCGGAGATGCTGCCGATGATTGTCAGCTCTAATCTGGCGAAAGGCGCCATTGCCCTGTCGCGGCGCAAAGTGGTGGTGAAGCGGCTTAACGCTATTCAGAATTTTGGCGCGATGGACGTGCTGTGTACCGATAAAACCGGCACGCTGACCCAGGATCGCATTATCCTGGCGCAGCATCTTGACGCGCACGGGCACAGCAGCGATCGGGTTTTGCAGCTGGCCTGGCTGAACAGCCGCCATCAGACCGGCGTAAAAAACCTGATGGACAGGGCGATCCTGAGCTTCAGCCAGGGAAAATGGGTGGTTAGCGGGCTGCATCGCTATCGCAAAATCGACGAGCTGCCGTTTGATTTTGAACGCCGCCGTTTGTCCATTGTGGTGGCGGACGAACACGATCGGCAGAAACTGATCTGCAAGGGCGCGGCGGGCGAAATGCTGTCTGTCGCCACGCACTGGCAGGACGGACGCGAACGGCGTCCGCTGGATGAGGCCGCGCGTCAGCAGTGGAGCCAACAGGCGGCGCGCTGGAATCAGCAGGGTTTTCGCGTACTGCTTATCGGCGAGCGCGATCTGAGCGATATGCCGCTAACGCTGCCGCTGCACAAGGATGATGAGCGGGATTTGACGCTTTGCGGCCTGCTGACCTTCCTTGATCCGCCCAAAGAGAGCGCCAGAGAAGCGATTGCCGCCCTGCACGAGCACGGCGTAACGGTAAAAGTGCTGACCGGCGATAACGCCATTATCACCAGTAAGATTTGCCGCGATGTCGGGCTGGAGCCAGGAGAGCCGCTGTGTGGCAGCGAAATCGAGCGGCTGGATGACCGCGAACTGGCGACGCTGGCGGACTCACGCACCATTTTTTGCCGCCTGACGCCGCTGCAAAAATCCCGCGTGCTGAATATGCTGCAACAAAACGGCCATACGGTCGGCTTCCTGGGCGACGGCATCAACGATGCGCCAGCGTTACGGGAGGCGGATGTCGGGATTTCCGTCGACAGCGCTACGGATATTGCGAAAGAGTCTGCCGATATTATTCTGCTGGAAAAAAACCTGATGGTGCTGGAGCAGGGCGTTATCAAAGGCCGTGAGACTTTCGGCAACATTATTAAGTACCTGAATATGACCGCCAGCTCCAACTTCGGCAACGTTTTTTCCGTGCTGATCGCCAGCGCATTCCTGCCTTTTTTGCCCATGCTGGCTATCCAATTGCTGATCCAGAACCTGATGTATGACCTTTCCCAGCTGGCGCTGCCCTGGGACAAAATGGATAAGGCGTTCCTGCGTAAGCCGCGTAAGTGGGACGCAAGGAATATCGGCCGCTTTATGCTGTGGATGGGCCCGACGTCTTCGCTGTTTGACGTCACCACCTTTCTGCTGATGTGGCACGTTTTTGCCGCCAACAGCGTGGAGCATCAGGCGCTGTTCCAGTCAGGCTGGTTTGTCGAAGGTCTGCTGTCGCAAACGCTGGGGGTGCATATGCTGCGCACGCAGAAGATCCCTTTTATCCAGAGCCGCGCGGCGCTGCCGGTGATGCTGATGACGGGGCTGGTGATGGCGCTGGGGATCGCCATCCCCTTTTCACCGCTGGGCGAAGCGGTTGGGCTGACGCCGCTGCCCTGGACTTACTTCCCGTGGCTGGTGGCGACGCTGCTGGGTTATTGCCTGGTGACGCAGGGAATGAAGCGCCTTTATATCCGCCGTTTCGGCCAGTGGTTCTGAGGAGGAAAGATGAAATATAACAACGCCATCACTGCTATCGTGCTGTTCTTTGTTGCGTTAGTTATCCTGTCCAGCGGCCTGCTGATGATCTTCGGCCACTGAAAAGGAGCAGGTATAGAGCCGGGCGCGGTTGGCAGAAGCTGTAAACGAAGCCTGCCGCGCCGTCGTCAACCTGATCCGGAACCCGCGTGGAGGGCCGGCAAAAGTTTGTTTATACCTTGATAAACCGCAGATAAATAAAGCGAATCACATAGTATTCCAGCGCGCCTAATAGTAAAAACCACAGGCAGAACACCAGCGTATAGAGCTGGCCGACATCGCTGAGATGAAACAGCGTGGTCAGGCGGCGCGTCAGCTCCACGCCAAACCAGGGCGCGGGCAGCAGCAGCGCGGAGAGAAAGCCCAGCATCAGCGTGCTCATCGGCATTAAAAAGGTCAGAAAAGGATTGTTCATAGCGGTTCCGTCTCGGTCAGTGACGGCCATTTTCCGGTAAACGGCTGGCGGGTTCAACCTTGCACGCGCAGGGAATTTTTTCGGCGCTTTTTGGCGATTTTTATCGCGCGTAATTCCCCACCGGCTGAAAGGTCGCTCATCATAACCCGGTAATTCCTTTAGTGTTTTTGCGCCTCTTTTTTGCGCGAAATTAGCATTCGTTAAAAAGTATAGCCAAGGCTATACTTAAACACCTGATTTTATTGTCTTTTTATACGCGCAATCGCGTGGTAGGATGCACGCACATTAAGCCTGAGGGGCTTGTTTCTTCAACAAGAACCGTTCTTTTGATGTCTGGGCGAGAAGATAACCGCCAGACCGGTATAACCACAATGAACCTATATGCAACCCTTATTCTGGCCTTCGGCATGTCGATGGATGCTTTTGCCGCCGCGATTGGCAAAGGCGCAAGCCTGCAGCGTCCGGGTCTGAGAGAAGCGCTGCGCATCGGCCTGATTTTCGGCGCGATTGAAGCGCTGACGCCACTGATTGGTTGGGGCGTAGGCATTGCAGCCAGCCGCTACGTAATGGCATGGGATCACTGGGTCGCTTTTACGCTGCTGCTGGTGCTTGGTGGCCGCATGATTCTGGAAGGTTTCCGTAAAAAGGATGAAGAGTGCGAAGCGCCCCAGCGTCACGGATTCTGGCTGCTGGCGATGACCGCCGTCGCGACCAGTCTGGATGCCATGGCCGTCGGCGTCGGCCTGGCTTTCCTGCAGGTGAATATTGTGACGACCGCGCTGGCGATTGGCGCTTCGACGCTGGTAATGGCTTCGGCGGGCATCCTGTTAGGCCGTTTTCTTGGCCCGGTGATGGGCAAGTGGGCGGAGATTTTCGGCGGCGTGGTGCTGATTGGCATTGGCACCAGTATCCTGGTTGAGCACCTGGGCATCCTGTAGAGGTGCAGACAAAAGACCGGGTTTACCCGTCTCGTTTAGCTTTTGTTTAGGTTTGCTTTCGCATAATCTTGCGAATTATGTGATCTGCTTCAAATTTATTTGCCTGGAAAGTGCGCTTCTTGTATACTTTTTTTGCGTTCTATCAATAAAAGTTGAATTTCAGGTGCAAAAAATGAAAAAAGTTATCAATTACGTGTTCCGTAGCTATGTTGAAACATTTAAACACGTACCGCCAGGCGCTATGTATTAATGGCTCCGGCCCGAAACCCTCGATAGCCGCGGTCAGGGAAAGACCGATGGTTATCACCTGTTACCCCGCTAAAATTTTCTTCGCTTATCCCGTTTTCGACTCGCTAAAACCTTCTTCGCTTATCCCGTTTTTGACTCGCTAAAAGCTTCTTCACTTATCCCGCTTTCGACTCGCTAAACCCGTCTTCGCTTATCCCACGTTTCAATCGTTTTCAGCTCGCTAACACGCTCTTCGCTTTTCAATCGCTTCCGGTCTGCTGATGACAATGACCGCTTTGGCTTGCTACGCCTGCGTTCTCTGCCGCCCGCCGGTTTTGATGACGCCACGCAGTCAAAAAGAAGCCGCCGCTGCTGACTGCGTCACAGCCAGCAGGGCGAAAAGCCATTAATCCTGGCTCTGGTACTCGTCCAGCGTAGCGCTCTGACAGGCTTCCATATTCTGGCTGGCCTGCTTCTTCTGGTCTTCGCTCAGATTCATCCAGGCAGCAACCACGGTTCGGGCTTCGTCTTCGTCAAAGTCCGGTTTTTCCTGCGCGGAAGGCGACTGGCCGCGCATGTGCAGCGCTTTCAGCTTGGTGATATAGCCATCCGCCGAGTCGGCTGCTTTATCCTGCGTCACCAGCGTACAAAGGTTAGCGATATAGCCCTGGGCCGGATCGTCTGAGTCTGCAGCCTGCGCTGCGCCAGTTACCGCCAGAGCGGCAAGCAGTAGCATTATTTTTTTCATATTTGCTCCTTAACAAGGATTTACGTTCGGCCGGTTCGGCATGGCCCGTTAAGGATAGCGCTTCCGTAGCGGGCCGGCACCGTACGCCTGAAGAGTAAATACTTTAATTCAGAGCCAGGTTCTGTACCAGTCGATCTGCTGCGCGATGAGGTGATCGCAGCGCGGGCCGCTGTAGCGAGCGTAACGTTTTGCCTCCGCTTCTACATGCAGCTTTTTCTCTGCTGCCGCCACGATATCAAACAGCGCAATGCCCTGCGGCGGCGGATGACGCGATCGTCGCCCGCTATCACCAGTACCGGGCTGGAAAGCTGGCTGGTAGTGCAGCGTCTTCTACACGGTCAGAAAGGCGATTTTAGTTACCATCACCGGGAACGGTGTTTTATGGCGCCTGAATAGTTTTAGCGGGAGGAATAAGAAGGAGGTGCAAAAGTCTCCACGATCTCAACCGTGGAGACGGCAATCTTAACCTTCGGGCATGGCGGAGGAGTGATGGCTTGAAATAAGCCATTTCTGTCCGTCCCATGCATAGGTAAAGGTATAACGCGCGGCGGCTTTAGAACCATCGCCAAAGGTAAAGGTATAGGTGCCGGTATCGATAGCTTTATTACAGCCGATGCGAACGGTACGGCTGTCGATATGGCCAACCGGCTTCTTCGCCAGGAATTTTTTAAAATAATCAACGCGCTCTTCGTCCGTCAGGCGAGCTTTGTTCGACAGCGTTGGCAGCAGAACGGCATCTGACAGATAGTTCTGCGAAACGGTGTTGGCATCGCCTGTTTTTAGCGAATCGTTCCAGCGATCGAACATAGAGGCAACTTCCTGCTCGGTCATTTTAACGCAGGAAGTACTCTCCTGAGCAAAAGCCGCCGAGCTGGTAAGCACGCCGGCAATCATCAAACCAATTAATCCAGCCTTCATTAATTATCTCCGTAGTATCTGTGTTTTTAATAAAGCTAAAATACCAGAAGCTAATAAACGCATATTAAACGTTCGCAGCGATGGGAAAAGGCTATGCCAGAGGGTTGATATAGATCACGTCAATAAGCATTCTTTATTGTAAGCACTGCGTTAATTATTTATTTATTATTAACGGCATTAATAAAGATGAATAACATGATTTATATTATCCGGGTGTTTTTTTAATAAGATGAGATAAAGGCAGGGTTTTTATAGCGAAAATGCGCCGTGTGGATAAGCAGAGCATTGCAAACGACAGGAGCCGGGCGGGTAAAAAAAGATGGTCAGCCGAAGCCGACCACCAACGTTTTTATTTCTGTAATAGCTGCTTAACCCAGGCAATGATTTCTGCATCTTTGCCCTGCTCAAACAGGCATTTCTGGAAGCGTTCGCCGCCGACGGCGGTTTTCACCAGTTCCGGGTCAATTGCGCGCAGCGTATCCAGATAGTTATCTTTGATTACCGCGCTTTTTACCTGATTGAGGATACCGGCGTTGCGTACCTGCGGCTCTTTACGCTCGACGGGATAGCCTTCGCCCCGGCGGCCGGTAAAGGCCTTTTCAAACATATAGCGCACATTCAGCTCGGCGCCCCAGCCAAAGCCTTTGGCAAAGGCCAGCGACAGCGCGTTGCCGTTATTGATTTGCGCAAACAGAAACGCATCCGCCGGATCGAGGCAGTAGCCGCAAACCACGCCAGGATGGATATTTAACGACATCAGCGCGCCCTGACCGGTGCCGCAGCCGGTGACCACGAAATCTACCGCCTTTGCGTTCAGCAGAATGCTGGCCATAATGCCTAAGTGGATATAGGTCAGATGATGATCGTTCTCGTCGCTCATGCCGACGTTAAACACCGCGTCTTTATTCTGCGCCGCTACGGCCTGTAACTGCTCCAGCACCACGGCGTTTTTCGCCGCCTGGCTGTTTTCCATCATCAGTGCAATATTCATCTTTGTTCTCCAGTATTCAGTCATTGAGAGGCCGATGGCGCATCAGCGCGCCAGCCAGCCGCCATCTACCGCAAGGGTATAGCCGTTGATGTAGTCAGCGGCTTTTGATGCCAGAAAAATCACCGGACCCATTAAATCCTGCGGCGTACCCCAGCGGCCAGCCGGGATACGCGCCAGAATTTCCGCACTGCGCTCTTCATCGCTGCGTAGCTGCTCCGTGTTGTTAGTGACCATATAACCCGGCGCCAGCGCGTTAACGTTGATGCCGTATTTCGCCCACTCGTTGGCCAGCTGACGCGTCAGCCCCATCACCGCGCTTTTCGACGCGGTATAGGAAGGCACGCGTACGCCACCCTGGAAAGAGAGCATCGAGGCAATATTGATAATCTTGCCGCCGCTCCCTTGCTTAATGAACTGACGGGCGGCCAGCTGCGATAAAAAGAACAGCGTCTTGATATTGACGTTCATCACGTCATCCCAATCCTGTTCGCTAAAGTTCAGCGCGTCTTCGCGGCGGATCAAACCCGCGTTGTTGACCAGGATATCGATATGCCCCATCTCTTCTACCGCACGTTCCAACAGTGATGACAGCCGATCCTGACGGCCGAGATCGGCTTGCAAGCTGAGAAAGCGTCTTCCCGTTGCGCCGACTTCCGCCGCGGTATCGGCGGGATCGCGGCGATTAATCGCCACGATGTCACAGCCCGCCTGTGCCAGAGCCACTGCCATACTTTTCCCTAAGCCGGTATTACAACCGGTGACCACAGCCACCTTTTCCTGTAGAGAAAAATCGTCAAGAATCATGCAGTTTCCTTATTTATAGATAGACGTGCAGGTATTCCACCAGACACAGGATCGCCATCGCCTGGCCATAAGGCATGGAGGTCAGCGGTATCTGGCGGTAGAAATCGAGGTCTTTACCCATGCCGGTGCCAAAGGAAACCTGTGTCAGCTCTCCGTCCTTATTGATGCGGGAGATCAATCCTTTAATCGCCTTTTCCGCCACCGCTATATAGCGGGGATCGGCACAGCGGCGACGCGCGGCTTTTAACATGCCGAAGGCGAAGCCAGCCGTTGCGGAGGCTTCAAGATAGGAGTTGGGATCGTCCAGCAACGTATGCCACAGGCCGCTTTCGTCCTGACATTTTTCCAGCGCCTCCAGCTGGCGGGAAAGCACCTGTTGCAGATAGCGCCGGGTCGCATCACCTTCCGGCAGCTCAAGCAGCTCAACGAATTCCGGAATAACGATGGTCAGCCAGCTGTTGCCGCGCGCCCAGCGAGCGTTAGCAAAATTATGGTGACCATCGAACGTCCAGCCGTGGAACCACAGCCCGGTTTCCTTATCCATCAGATGCTGGATATGCAACATAAACTGATACTTGGCTTCTTCGATATAGTCCGCGCGGTTCAGCAGCTTGCCGATTTTTGCCAGCGGCAGCACGGTCATCATCAGCGTGTCATCCCACAGCTGCTGATGGTTCTCTTCCGCCAGCGTGATGTGCTGCAAACCCCTCATATCGGTACGCGGCATATCATGCATAATCCAGTCTGCCCAGCTTTCCAGGTAGGGCAGCCAGCGTGGATCGCGGGTTTCCTCATAGCGGTATGCCAGCGTCAGAAACGGGCAAACCGTGTTCACGTTACGGGTGGTGGAACCTTCAGCAAAACGGTCGTTGAACCAGTTATCAATGATGGCTCGCAGCCGATCGTCCCCGGTTTGGCGGTAATACTGATGAATGCCGTACAGGCCGATGCCGTGCGTCCATTCCCATCCTGCCCAGCCTTTGGTATCAATCACCCGGCCATCGTCAAGCCTCAGTAAAAACTCGCCGGTTTCGTCGGTAATATTCACCAAATTGTCCACCAGTTTGTTGATCAGCTGATGCAGCTCCTGGCTGGAGATAAACCTTTCCGGCTGGCGCAGGAGTGGGCTGTGTTTTACTGGGTATACGACCATAATTGCTCTGTCCTCGTGGATCTTAAGTTGACTATGAATGCGTTAAATTGTCGCCGGGCGCCGCTTTTGTGGTCTGAGCGGGCAGAGTGCCGGCCGCTGGCTTATGCCGATTCAGGTAACCAATGTTGTTATTGCCCCACAGCGATTCGTAAGGCATTCCGGCCAGCATCTCGACGGTAGCGCGAGCCTGCGGCGTGATGCTGTCAGGGACGACGCCGCCCGCTATGCGCATTTTCTCGGTTTCGTCACGCAGGATTTTGTGCGTGGTCAAATTCAGCTTGAAGCGCAGGGAGATCAGGAAGCCCATGCACAGGACCAGGATCGTGCCGCCGCACATGATCATCAGGATCGCATGACTGACGTTTTCGGCCTGCTCGGTGCTGCCCGCCACAAAACCGGAAAGCTGCATCAGGATGCCGACCAGCATGACGGCACCAGCCTGCGAAGCCTTACGCGTCAGGGTCATGATCCCGGCGAAAATGCCTTCGCGACGCTGACCGGTAATCACCTCGTCCACGTCCGCAATGTAGGTATAGATATTCCACGGCACGTAGTTAATGCCGCCGCGGCCCAGGCCAGCGATAGCGGAGATCAGCAGCAGCAGCGAGAAGACATCGCTCATGCCGCTGTAATAAAGCACGCCGTAGGAAAGCGTACTGAGCGCAAACAGCGCCACCACGATGCGGTAGGCGGGCGCCGGCCCAATACGGATACAGAGCGGGATCATGCCGATCACGGCAACAAACTGGAGGATCGCCATCGTGCCCATCAGGTTGGAAGCCACGGTGGCCTGCTGCATCAGCACAAACACCACGTAGTAGGTAAACACGGCGTTAAAAACGTCCTGCGCGATATAGCCGCCCAGATACATGCCCAGATGCTGGCGGAAGATACGGATGCGCAGCGTAGATAACAGCTCGGTTTTCAGGCGGCCAAGGCTTTGCCCCAGCGTCAGCTTCTGCTGCTCGGCTGCCAGCGCGGCGGCGGATTTTTTCTCGGCCGGGCGCTCCCAGGTATAGCGATAAACCAGCGTCAGCACGATGGCGCACAGCACGGAAAAGACCAGGCTGGAATAGAAGAAAGAGAGCGGATTATCCTTGCCGAAATAAGCCAGCAGGATACCCGGCAGGAAAGCGGCCAGAATAGCGGAAAGCTGCGCCAGCGCGATGCGTGCGCCGGAGAATTTGGTTTTCTCTTTAAAGTCGTCGGTCATCTCCGGCACCAGGGTTTCATAAGGCACCAGAATCGAGGTGTAGACCACTTCAAAAAAGAGGTAGGTCAGCAGGTAGTAGACGTAGGTCATGTCGCCGACCCACATCAGGCTGTAGCTGAACACAAGGGGAATGCCCAGAAGGATAAAGAATTTACGGCGGCCGAAGCGTTTGCCGAGTCGGGTAGAGCCGAAGTGGTCGGTTAAGTAGCCCATTAGCGGGCTGACCACGCCATCCACAATGCGCGCCATGGCGAAAATAGAGGTGGCTTCAATAGGGCTGAGGCCGCAGAAGGTGGTGTAAAAGTAAAGCAGCCAGGCAGATGTTAATGCCATCGTACCGGCACCCAGAAAATCCCCTGATCCATAGGCGAGATAATTAAGCGTTCCTGGTTTACGTATTGTCATAATGTTCATCCTGAGTAACCAACATGCACAGCCCGGCTGTATGTCGGGAGAGGAAGTACGTTAGAGTTATGACGTCCAGAAAACCTTTGCGATTTTGCCAGCCGATATAAGGCGGTGGCGAAGAAAAGAAGATAGCGGCGGGCGGCTTCACTAATTTAATAAAATGGCGTTTCAATTTTATTGAATTAGCCATTCAGGCTTTGCCAGGCAAGATTTGTTGCGATCTGTGGTTGATTTTATGGCGTTAAATCAAAGTCAGCGGTGAAAATGTTTATATAGTTAAAAACCCAACCGAAGAGGAAAGCACAATGAAAGCTGCCGTGGTCAACAAGAATCATACTGTCGATATCGTTGAGAAAAAGCTGCGCGCGCTGGCGCATGGCGAAGCGCTGTTAAAAATGGAATGCTGCGGTGTCTGCCACACGGATCTGCACGTTAAAAATGGGGATTTTGGCGATCGTACCGGCGTGGTGCTCGGCCATGAAGGCGTCGGCGTCGTCAGCGAGGTCGGGCCTGGCGTGACCTCATTGAAGGTGGGCGACAGGGCCAGCGTGGCGTGGTTTTATAAAGGCTGCGGCCACTGCGAATACTGCACGACGGGCAATGAAACCCTGTGCCGCAACGTATTAAATGCCGGTTTTACCGCCGACGGCGGCATGGCGGAAGAGTGTATCGTGGTAGCGGACTACGCGGTGAAAGTGCCGGACGGGCTGGATCCGGCAGCGGCCAGCAGCGTAACCTGCGCGGGCGTCACCACCTATAAAGCAGTAAAGGTTTCTGGCATTCAGCCAGGCAAGTGGCTGGCAATTTATGGCCTGGGCGGACTGGGCAATCTGGCGCTGCAATATGCCAAAAATGTTTTTAATGCCAAAGTTATCGCCGTGGACGTAAACGATGCGCAGCTGGCTTTTGCCAAAGAAATGGGCGCCGACTTAGTTATCAACTCGCTGAAGGAGGATGCGGCGAAGATCATTCAGGAAAAAACGGGCGGCGCGCATGCGGCAGTGGTAACCGCAGTGGCCAAAGCGGCATTTAATTCGGCGGTAGACGCCATGCGTGCCGGTGGCCGTATCGTGGCCGTTGGCCTGCCGCCAGAATCGATGAGTCTGAATATCCCACGTCTCGTTCTGGACGGTATTCAGGTGGTCGGCTCGCTGGTGGGCACGCGTGAAGATCTGGCTGAGGCTTTTCAGTTCGCGGCAGAGGGAAAAGTAGTGCCGAAAGTCACCAAACGTTCTCTTGAGGAGATTAATGAAATTTTCGACGAAATGCTGGAAGGGAAAATTAAAGGCCGTATGGTGATTGATTTTACTGCTGACACCCACGCTGGCTAAAGCTGACTTGCCTGTGGAAACGGCTTAACCGCTTATTTCCACAGGCAAATATTTACAAAACCTGTCACGCGCTCATAAAGAAGCTCGACCGTGCTGGCGCTTCCGGCTCCAGTCGGCAACAGAGGCTTAGCCACAGCAGTGACACCAGCCAACCCGCATTGTTTAACATTTGTTTTCCCTTTGAACACATGGTAACAAATTAACTTTACTCACCCGTGGAGAATTCGCCACAGGCGTAGCTCTTTTTGCTAAGCGCTGTGGCGTTGTACAGCAAGGGCTGCACGCCTTATCGGGACGATTAACCGCTAAGCTCAGAAGTCATCGTTTCGCTTTGAACGTTAATGAGGAGAGTTAAGGTGTTAAAAAAGGCTAAAACAGGGCTGCTCGCAGCCGCGCTGCTGACCTTTAGCGCAGTGGCTGCCGACAATACGCCGCAGTATGGCGTAGAGCTACAGGGCTTCGATTTCCCTTATCCAATTGAAAAGTTTAATTTTTCATCACAACAGCAGCCGCTTTCTATGGGCTACATTGACGCGCGACCGGCAGGGAAAGCGAACGGGCGGACGGTAGTGCTGATGCACGGCAAAAACTTCTGCGGCGTGACCTGGCAGGATGCCATAGAGGCGCTGCGTCATGCGGGCTATCGGGTAATTGCGCCGGATCAGATCGGCTTTTGCACCTCAACCAAGCCTGCTTACTATCAATACAGTTTCCAGCAGCTGGCGTTAAACACGCATCAGCTGCTCGCCAGCCTGCATATTGATAAGATCACGCTGGTCGGCCATTCAACCGGCGGGATGCTGGCTACACGCTATGCGTTAATGTACCCACAGCAGGTAGAAAAGCTGGCGTTGGTCAACCCGATCGGGCTGGAAGACTGGAAGGCGAAGGGCGTGCCCTGGCGCAGCGTGGACGACTGGTATCAGCGAGAGCTGAAAACCAGCGCGGAAAGCATCAAGGCGTATGAGCAGAAAACCTATTACAGCGGCCAGTGGAAGCCGGAATACGATCGCTGGGTCACTATGCTGGCGGGGCTGAATAACGGGCCGGGCCACAAGCTGGTTGCCTGGAATTCCGCGCTGCTCTACGACATGATATTTACCCAGCCGGTTTATTATGAATTTGGCAACCTGACGGTGCCGACGACGCTGCTGATTGGCACGGCAGACACCACCGCTATCGGCAGCGATATCGCGCCGCCGGAGGTAAAAGCGAAAATAGGGCACTATAACGAGCTGGGCAAAGAGGCGGCGAAACTGATCCCCCATGCCGTGCTGATCGAATTCAAAGGAATGGGACATGCGCCGCAGATGGAAGATCCCGCTATGTTTAACCGTACGCTGATTGACGATCTGAACAAGCTATGACGGGCAGCGCAGGCTTCCAGCCTGCGCTGTGCACGCGTCCGCATGACGCCGGGTGCCTCCCGGTGAGTCAGAAAAGCCATAACCTGACCCGCTATTTGCCACAGGGTTAGCTGACTGGCTTAGCCCCGCCGCTCAGGGGGATCCGCCATACGGAAAAAAGCATAAATTTATCGGCATCAACCAAACCGAAACGATAGCGTGTTGCTTGCGAAATAAATAATAATTAACGGGAAGGTTTCAGGTGTTAATAGTGGATTAAATTAATAGCTATTCGCGTCATATTAATAATATTATTTCCTTCAAAGTTGTAAGTTTACTATTAATTTTTGGCTATTATTCGGCGCGTTATCATTACGTTGACGCTATCGTTTTTATTCTTTCTTCAGGCAATTTTCTCTGAAGATAATATGAAAAAATATAGCGTTCTGGTCTGTTTTTTACTGCTGTGTGGCTGCATGGGGAACCGTCATGCTCAGCAACATAATCCGGTTGCAGACTGTTCCAGCCACGACGATGAAATCGACTGTAGCTGGAACGTGCCCGACAGGCCGTAACGGCCGCGCTTATGCCGGCCCCTGCGCGTGCAATATGCGCTGCGCCTGGTCCACCGTTAGCGCGTAATCGAAAAAGCGGCGGTAAAAATCCTGCGTCGCCTTGACCATATCAAGCTGCGGGAAAAGCTCGGGATGCAGAAGCTTTGCCGCCCACTGAATTTGCAGCCCGGCTTCCGTGCCGTAGCGATCCCAGGGAAACACGCCCGCCGGATTTTGCCAGACCTGATGGCGTTTTACCGCCTGCAGATTGGCAAACAGCGCCGCATAGTCTGAATCGGCCAGCTTTCCGGCTCCCGCGCCGATAATGATGATATCCGGCTGCCAGAAAAGCACGTTTTCCGGCGAGGTTTCTTTCATATTGCCGTTTACTTCCGCCGCCACATTGCGGCCGCCAGCCAGGCGGATCCAGGTGTCGATCAACGTGTTGCGTCCGTCAACCTTCAGCGGATGCAGGGACTGAATATGTAAAACGCCAGGCCGCTGGCTATTGCTTAGCCCTGCGGTTTTCACCTGTATAGCGGCAATCCGGGCATCGAGCCAGGCGTTATAGGCTTGTGCTCGCCGTCGCGCCTGCGCCGTGCCGACCACCCCGGCCGTCGTCAGCAGCGAGCGCTGCATAGAGGGAAAATCGTCAAAGCGCATGACCAGCGTCGGCAGCCCGGCCCGCCGGTAAGCGTCAGCATCCGCATCTTCTGCCGCTACAAATACTGTATCGACCTTTGCGGCCAGCAGCGCCTCGCTGTTAAACGTGCGGCCATGAACCGACAGCGCCTGATGCAGCGACGGCGCTATTTTAAACATCCAGGGGCGATCGCTGGCGTGATTAACGGTCGCCACGATGCGGTCGCCCGCGCCCAGGGTCATCAACAGCGAATGATGCGCATACCAGCCGTCGGCGATCCGTCGGGCCTGCTGCGGTACCTCGACCTTGTTGCCGGCGTCGTCAATAACGCTCCGGGCAAAGCCAGGTGTAGCAAAAAGCAGGAAGAGAGCCGCCAGCAGCGGCGTAATCAGGGGTTTTATCATCAGAACCTCAGCTGTAGAGAAAGCTGCGCCATGCGCGGTTCGCCGAGCTGGGCGCTGGCATAGCCCGCGCCGCTGTAGCCGTTCAGGCCGCCGGGCACGATATTCGTCCAGTAATGGCGATTAGTCAGGTTGGTGACATCCAGGCGAAAAATGGTTTCCGTATTGAAGAGCCGCGTTGTGTAGCTGCTGCCGATATCGAAAGTCGTATAGCTTCCTGTCCAGCTGTCGTTGGCGTTATCGGTACTGCGGCGTCCTACGTAGTGCATGCCGCCATGAATATCCGTACCGCGTAAAAAAGGTAAATCGTAAGCGGCGAACAGGCTGGCCGTATAGCGAGCCAGGCCCACTATCTGCCTGCCGCTCGTGGCGGGACTGGCAGTATCGCGCAGGCGTGGATCGAGCCATGTCATGCCGCCATACAGATGCAGCCTGTCGGTAACGTCGCCGTCGGCCATCAGCTCCAGCCCCCGGTTGCGCTGGCTGCCGTCCACGGCATAGTCGCCGCTGGCGGTGGCATAAGCGAAAGGGCGGTCAATCCGGAACAGCGCGGCGGTCAGCAACAGCTTATCAATCGCCAGCTTGCTGCCCACTTCCAGCTGTTTGCTGCGATAAGGCGCCAGGATGCTGCCCGCGTTCGTGGAGCCGCTCGGCGCGGTATCGCCCTGTTGCAGGCTGTCTGCCCAGCTCATATAGAGCGTCAGCGGTTCGACAGGCTTGAACATCAGGCTGGCCGAACCGCTAAAGCCGCTGTTATCTGAATGGCTGCTGCGGCTGCCGGTTTTTGCATAGTTAGCGGAAGTCAGGAAGCTTTCGCTACCGGCCAGCAGCAGGCTCCACTGCGGTGAGAAGGTCAGCGTATCGCTAAGCAAAAAGGCCTGCTGCGTGGCGGTAGCCGAGTGGTAGCGATGGGTGAAATCCGGGTAGTCCGGTTCGGCAAAGGATTGCGGCTCGTCGAGCGAGGCGCTACCCAGCGTGCTGGTGGTGCCGTTCAGCGGATTATAATTTTTCCAGACAAAGCCGCGCAGGCCGGTGGAAAGCTGATGATGCAGCCAGCCCGTTTCCAGCTCGCCGTTCAGGTTCGCCATATAGCTGTTAATGGTAAAGCGGCTGGCTGTAGAAGAGGAGGTGGTGGTTGTATAATGACCGGCGCGGTCGGTAAAAGTATTCGTGACCGCCGTGGATTCACGATCGGCAATCTGCCGCAGCACGCCCAGTTCGCCCTGCCAGTTCCCGTCAAAATCGTGCTTCAGATGTACGCTGGCGGTCAGCGTATGGTTATCGCTACCGGCATAGTATTGTCCGAGATACGTCTTTTTGGGATCCGGCGCGGCGGGGAAAGAGAGGCCATTGCCCAGCGCAAATTTGCCCGGCAGCCCTTTTTCATAATAGTGGTAATAACTGAAATTGCTTTCTAACGTCGTGCGATCGGTTAGCGTTGCGTCCAGCCCCAGGCTGAACAGCTGACGGCGCTTTTTACTGCCGTGTGCAAAGCCGTCACCCTCATCATCCAGAAAATTAGCGCGATAGCGCAGGCGGTCATTGTCGTCCAGCGGGCCGCTGAAGTCGCCGGAAACCAGGCGGCTGAGGCCGGTGCCAGCGCCAAAAGTAAGGCTGTGCTGTGCGATATCGGTGGGGCGCTTCGCCACAAAGTTAAACAGCCCGGCCGGATTTGCCGGCCCGTAAAGCGATCCACCCAAACCGTTCAGCACTTCCAGATGGTCAAACTGCTCGGCAGCGTAATCGGTAGTCGAGACGACATTCAGGCCGTCAATCATAGAGTTCTGTACCACGCTGCCCTGCATTCCACGCGTTTGCGGGCGGGCGCCGTCACCCTGCACGGAAGGCATATAGCGATAGATATCCGTGATGCTTTTTAACTGCTGGTGCTTCATCAGCGTTGGGGAGACTTGCTGCACGGACCAGGGCGTATTGCGGATTTCCTGCTTGCCCAGGTTACCCAGCGTGACCTGCCTGTCGGGCGCAGCCGCTTCGCTATCCGGCGCGGCGGCTACAGTGAGGGTTTCTTCCTGGGTAGCGGCCTGAGCCTGAATACCTGTCAAAATCAGTACGTAAAGCGCGCGCTTCATCATGCGCGGCGGTGAGGCTATTGTCATTTTATACCTTGCCGATCGAAAAGCAGCCTTCGGGCTGCCTGAATGCAGATGCCTGTAAAGTTCACGCGAAAGATAGCATATCGTTATATGATAAATTATATAGCGAGTGCTATCCGCAGGAGCCTGGAATATGCTGCTGGATAACGGCCCATCAACAATAATTAATGATGCCTACAGATTTTCTGCATCATATTATTTTGCGTAAAGCGGGAACATTATCAGATGGGTAGAAAATTTTTGTGATAAGCGGCAGGCCTGTAAGGACGGTTTTTTCGCCTGTATTTGATGCCAATATGCCATCAGGTATTTTACCGCCAGGCAAATGCCGTCCGTATTTGTTGTGCCCGATCTGAATTTTGATAAAATAGCGACTTGTTGGTAACCTTCAGTAATACGGCATAAAAGGCACACAGAAAGGTTGAGCCTGTTCCTTGAGGAATATTTGTTATTCACGGTATCGGATTATTTTTGTATAAAATACTGCTATATCTGTTTATTATGGGATCAATAAGATAACGTAATCCATGCAGGTCTGTCGGAATAGAAAAGGATGTGTTTCGGCAAGTTATTTCTTCCCGGTTTTACCGCCGGAGTGGAAAGTATCAGGATCTTATAGGCTATTTTAGCCATTGCTATCGATTATTATTTTAGGGTTGTTCATATTTCACTCACTTTTTAAGGTGGAAAAAGCTTGCGTAAGGATGGGCGCACGGCATCGGCGGGTAAACCGTCTTTTACTTTTCCTGTGCCTTTAAAATCGATACCGGCGTTTATCTCCGCCGTCACAGCATATTAATGTTGTGAAAAACCTGCGCGACTGCATAAAACAGAAACTCATTGCGTAATTTATATTCAGGATGAAATATTATGCTAAAGATAATCGTTTCCAGCGATAACGTATATTACCGGAAAGGCGTTGAATCGCTGATTACAAGTGCAGGGAAAACCCTCAGGGATGGGTTATTTGAAGTGGTTTCAGAAACAAGTAGCCCGGTAACGAAAGAAGCCGATATTGTGTTCAGAGACATTATGATCAGCGTTTTTTTCTATAAGCGCGAAACGATTGCCGGCAAGGGCCAGGCGGAACCTCACCTGTCAGCGCTACACATTCCCTTTATCTGTCGTGGAGATAATATACCGCAAATTACCGGAAAGATTAGAAAAATCATGCTGATAGCCACTACTAACGCGGCCAGCTTTGCCAGCCGTGAAAATTATAAGTTAACCGGGCTAAAAGACTTTATGCAGCTCTCTTCTACAGAAAGCAAGGTTATGCTGATGGTTGGCCAGGGCTACGATACGGAAAATATATCCAGGATGTTAGGGCGTTCAAAAAAAACCGTCAGTACGCATTGCCGCAACGCCATCAGAAAAATGGGGATGCTTAACCGGGTCGAATTTTACAAATATGCCTCTTTTGTAGCGAAATATGGTAATAAAAAAGGTAATACGCTCTGCCTGTAACATTATCTTACGGCCCGCCTTTAAGCGGGCCATATAAAGCGGTAGCTTAACTGTCGACTATCGACACGGTTTCAGGATTAAAGCTGTTGATGATTTGCACATAATGCTTACGCTGGAAGTCGTTAAATTCCGCTGAGGAAGCCAGTGTAAATACAATCAGATTTAGCCTGGCAGGATTGATTACCGGATGCCAGGGAAGCTCGACGGTAGACTGCACCTGCTTAACCGGCTGTCCATTCTCCAGAAAAGAGTTGGCCGTCTGGATCACCGGCAACTTAGCCGGGCCGATTTCATTCTTCAGCATTTTGCCCTCGCTTTTATAGCCGGGCAGGCTGTTGGCCATAAAATTAGTTTGCGTTTCGCAAAATTCTTCCAGCGTTTGCCCCTCATTTTTAAATGATCGATTAATCAGGATGGTATATTCGTTCGCTTCCGGATCGCGAAAACGCAGGACGTTAATGCTCTGATCATAAAAGGGCGCCTCGGTCAGAAAAGTGCCTTCGTACATGATGTAGCTCTTTTTTTTACTCATGGTTCACCTGTTTTATTTGTTGCATCCGCCAATGGGATGATTTCCACACGCCTGTTTCTTTCCCGGCCTTCTCCGGTCTGATTACTGGCAACGGGCAGGCTGTCGCCCATCCCTTTAATCACAAGTTTGTCCGGCGGGACGTTGGCATGGCTGACCAGCCAGTCACGAACCGCCTTCGCCCTGCGTATCGAGAGCTGGTAGTTGGCTTCCGGGCTGCCGGTATTGTCGGAATGCCCAACGATGGCAAAAGTTGTTTGGGCATTGTTTTGCATTAACGGCAGCAGCCAGGCCAGATTTTTACTGCTGTCAGGCCCGAGCGTGGCGCTTCCTCTGGCAAACAGCGCGACGGAGCCTGACGCCATAAAAACCGGCGACGGATTGTAATTTTGCAGGGCGTCACTGACGCGCGCCGCCATTTCCCCACAGCGCGAAAATCGCCATAGCCGACTAAACCAGGCGTCGCGGCAGTACAGCAGCTGCTGTTTCTGGTCGCGCAGTCGTTGATAAACCGCTCTTTTTTTCTGCAGCTGTGTCTCTTCCGTTTGCCGGAAATCGGCCAGCGTACGGGTCGCCGCAGCGATATTTTTAGCCTCAAACCAGGTGGAGCCGATCAGCAGCATCGCCAGCAGCAGCGCAGCGCAAACCGGCAGCCAGCGCCATGAAAACCCCGAGCGTTGCCTGTCGGGCTGATAAGGCACGCCCGGGTCGATGACGTCAGGTAAGCTGGGCAGCATAACGCCCGGAGAAAGACCCGGACAGAGCCCGAATTTCTGCTGTAGCCACTGCGCCCAGGCGCCATGACGGGTAAAGCCGTTGCCATTATCGGCCAGCAGAACGGCGCTTAACCGTAGCGAAGAACCGGAGAACAGCGCCTGTAGCGCTTTGGCTATCCCCGAACTTTCCAACCACAGGCGCAGCGCGTCCGTCATGGCGTAACGGTAGATTGAGTGGCAGCTGAGCGGCTCAGAGACGGCGAGTAGTTTTGCCAGCTCGCGCGCGAGGGTGGTTTCACCGACCTTGCGGAGGTCAAACTTACCGGACCATTTTGCCTGTCCGGCCTGGCTTTCATGGCTCAGACGGGCATAGAGACCCAGCACGCACGGCAGCGCCTCCTGCTCATATAAGCGCCATGCTGCGATTTTCGCCAGCGCCTGAGCGTCGGTTTCCTCGCCGTCCGGGAAAAAGGGGAAAAAAGCATAGAGGCGATGCTTCTTCTTTCTCATCCGCTTTACTATTTCCGGCAGCGCTTCCGCTTCCGGTACCACGATCCAACTTATCGGCTCGTCTTCCTGTTCCGGCTGCCGTTCAGAAAACCATTTTGCGGCATAGGGGCCGATAATAAGGATGGCGGGCGCGGCGGCAGCGGGCTGATTTTTTAACAACGAAGCTGGCATGGTTAAAGCGCCTCCAGCCAGGCAGAACAAAACAGCCAGAGCACGATCAGCAGCAGGCTCAGCAGAATGAGTTGCAACGGCAGCATAAAATATGCCGGCCATCGTGGCGGCATGGTGTCCGGAGCCGCCTCCTCTGTTTCTGTCTGGCAGGCGGCGGCTGGCTGAGTGACAGACAGTGACAGCAGGGGAGCACTGTTCCTGCCGGTAAAGGCCGAAACAAGAAACAATTTCTGGGCGTAGGTGAAGATCTGGCCCTGGCCGTCGGCCAGCAGCGGTTCAAGCCTGTCGCCCAACGTCATTGGGCCGTCCGTATAGCCGTAAAAATAGTGCGTCAGCGCATAGCGGTCCCAGGCAATATTGTCGGCGCGAAGGCGTAACGCGACTCGCCGATCCAGATAGCAGCAGAGCGCGTGGCACAGCTCATCGCTAAGTTGTTCGCATTCACCTTCAGCAATCAGCGCTTTGCTGAACCGCTCAATAAGCGCGATCAGCATTAACTGCAATTCCGGCAGGGAAGGAATAATGCCGTCAAAAGAGAGCAGGGCATCAATGCAGATCAGGCGATGGTAGAGCGTTGTGCTTTTCACCAGGCTTTCTCCACAACCTTACTCCACCCGTCGCTATCGTCATAAGCGCTAAAACGTATCGCGGCGGGCGTGAACATGATCGGAAATGTCACGTCCAGATCGATTGCGATTTCTCCGCCGTCATGCCCGGCCAGGCATTCATTTATTTCCTCTCCCGACAGGATTTTTTTATAAAGCAGATCGTTGGCGTTGCTATAAACACCAATATGCAGGCAGGTGATATCAGCCAGCGGCGAGGTAAACTCTTCCTGCGTCAACCCAATAGTTTTTTGCTGATGGCTGCTTAATCTTTCCCGCCAGTTGCCATAGGGCGGTGGAAACCAGGCGACACGTTCCGTTCCCAGCACTTCTGGCAGCACGGCAAATTTGGTAAAGGAGATGCCCAGCGCGGCCTCGAACTCAGCCAGCGTGCGCCTGCTGCCCAGCCCATAGCGACCCATGTCGGCCGGTTCAGCCTGCTCCATACCCAGCAGGGTTCTGACTCTTTTTTTCGACAGGCTGTCTCTTTCGTGCCAGGCACGGTCTACGGAACCGGATTTTTTCGCCTCGTCATCATGATCGCCCCAAATTCGACTGGCCTCTTCCCTGCCGTAAAAATGCCACAGCACTATTTTATGCGGATGCCAGACGTCATAACCGTGGGTAAAGGCCCGGGCCGCCATCGCTATCTCTTCGCCCTCGAAGAAGATTTGCGGATCGTTCGGCACCTCCTTTACGAAACGGCCTTCGGCGAAAATAAAGCCGCCCGCCAGATAACTCCCTCTGACTGGCGCCGCTTGTTGAAAATCAACCGAAGTGAGCTGCACTATTTTTTCACTGGAAAAGCCTCTGAAAACCAGGCGAAATATCGCCTGGGTTTTTTCCTCTTCTTTGCCGGGTACATAGCCCGGCGGATAAGAGGAGAGCACCGGCTTTTCACTTTGCACCTTCAGCGCTTCCAGCATGGCAACCATTTCTCTGTCCCAGCCCTCTACAAAGCGGCAGTGGGAATCGATTTGCAACACATACTCTTCCTCGCGGTAAAGCGTTTCACACTGGTTTCTGGCCCAGCAGGCGCCTTTACTGAAGAAATAGTGCAGGGAAATCATCCGGATTTCCGTCTCCAGATAACGCCAGGTCAGGAGGTCATACTCTGCTGTTGATTCCGCCGCGCAGAGCGTCATGCCGGCCTGCTGAAAGCGCTGGCGGTCGCCCTCATCCTGCCAACAGACGGCCACGGCAAGCCTGTAGCATCCGGAGGCCTTCTCAATTAAATCCCGGAGCGTCGGGATCAGTTCCGGATCGCGATAGCTGGCGATGCTGATAAAAATGGCTGGTTTCCTTTCCATAGAGCCGCCTTGTGATTTGACGTTGATAAATCCCTTGATCGAACAGTGCTGCCAGAGTTGCCGGGCGCGGCTGGCTGCCGCAATCGGCAGGCTACGCTATTCTTTGTCGCTATCGAGCCTGTCGATAATTTCCGGCGGCAGCATTTTTACCAGCTGAGAAAAGCTTTTTCCCACCGTCTTCTCCGCATACTGAAGCAGCAGGATAGCCGGGCTGCCGGGTTCCATTCGGGTAAACCATAGCCGCAGCTCCTGTAGCCTGAGCAGCGCATCGGCGCGGCTGGCAATACCGGTCTGGCGGGGCGTAATCAGGGGGACGCTGACGGCTTCGTTTTCTGCCGCCGTTTCTGCCTGAACCGGCTGTTCTACCGTTTCTTCTGCGACAAAAGAAACGGCTGGCAACAGCGGCGAAACCGTAGCTTCCTGACTGATAAATAGCCGCAGAATGGCGCCTAACCGCGCAAAATCCGGCGCTTCATCGCCCAGCGAGGTTGTCAGGATGGCGCGGAGTTCCATCAGGCAGGCGTGCGCTTTTTGCAGTGAGAGGAGGGTTTGATCCTGACGGGCTTCCCATTCGAGTAGCAAAGCCGCCGCCGTCGCTTCGGGCAGCGCGCCCTCTTCACGCGGCGTAGCGTGCGCTTTTTCAAAATCTTTTATGGCAATTTGCAGACCTGCCGCTTTCGGCAGAGGCAGCTGACGAAAATCGGCAAGCAGCCCGTTGATATCATCCAGCTCGGACAGGGCGTTAGCCCGCATAACCGGATCGAACTCGCCTTCTTCCGTCAGCTGCGGATAAAGATCCGTGGGGAAAGTGGTCAGTAAGTCACGTAATATCAGTAGCCCTTCATGCAGCGCCGCCATGCCGATTTGCCTGATACGGCAGCGCATCAGCGCCACCACCAGCCGGATATCGCGGCTTCGTTGCAGCAGCGCCTGACAGTCGCGCTCAATCTCCGCCCAGTTCACCGGTTCGGCAGCCTCGACGAAGCTGCCGTACTCCGCGTCCAGCCTTGGCTGAAGCCTGGCCTGCAGCATAATAAAAGCGGCGTCATATTCCAGGTTTTCACCACAGGGCCGATCGCCGGGCACCGGCTGTAACAGATCCTGATAGTAATGATGCTTGTTGCTTTCCGTCACGATGTTGTCCTTTATATCGCGTCCAGGCGCTACGGGTGATAGCGCTCCGGCTCAAAGCTCATGCCGTAAACCGGCGTAACGTCCTCTTTTCTCTCCAGCCAGACGGCGTAGCCAAGCTGATGACTGCCGTCCAGCGTCGCCTGCGGCACCTCGCTGGCAGCCAGCACCAGCTGGACATCCCAGGCATATTCGAACCCCGTAAAATTGCGCACCCACTCCCGCAGTACGGGTAGATCCGATCCCCACGGGCTGAAGCGCATATAGTTATCCAGCGTTAAGGGGCCGAGCAGCAGCTTGAATTTGTGCTGCCTGTCCCGCACGGTATTGCCTAATATTGCGCCATCGCCCAGCAGCATGGCCGCATCGTTGCCCAGCACGGAGCAATCAGCGGGATCCAGAAAGATCCACTGGGTCACAAACTCTTCCAGCCGGGCTTTTATCTGGAAGTAATATTCGATGGCGCCCGCCAGTCCTTCCGGATTGCGCGCCTCGCGGATCAAATGGGCAGAAGAAGCCAGTCGGGCGTGGGTCGGCAGCGGTTTATCGTGTAGCTCGGCCAGATCCATGCCTGCCAGACTGGCAATATAAAAAGAGAACTGTTCCTCATTCGGTCTGTCCAGCGAGGCGGTATCCTGCGCGACAAACCAGGCGCGATAAAACAGCGACAGGGCGCGATGATGAAAAACATCGAGAAAGTCGGTCAGCGTATTGTCCTGGGCCTCCGTTCGCGAGTACGCCAGTTCGGAAAAATGCAGCGGCATCGCGCCCTGCGGGCCCCATACGCCGGGGCCAAAGAGTTTTATCCCGATGCGGCCATTCTCCAGGCCGAGAGAAGCGATTTCGCGCGGCGCAAAAATCAGAGAGGCTTTTTGGCCTATGCGGAACGTCTCCTGGCCAGGCAGCACCGCTGTACCGGGCACCGGCAGCGTCGGCGTTTTAGCCGTAATTGCGCGCATGATACTGATAAAACCGGCTTCCCAGGGCCGCTCGTTATTAAACCAGGCGGCCAGCATATCGACGGAGGAAGCGCGCATCAGAACGAGCCTCGTTTGCCGGGGCGGGCCTGCCAGCTGGCGATGACGCCCCTCTGCATCGAGTGCAGCTCCGTTTCGGTAAACACGTTGATAGCGGCGTGGCGAGAAAGGTAATTCTCCATCACCAGACCGAACAGGTAAGGACTGACGCCGGAAAAGCCTTCTTCATCTACCGTCAGCACGCAGCGCACGCCTCTGCCGTAAATCAACAGGCCGTCACCGGGAAGACGCCGGGTGACCGGAAACGTTTTACAGCCGATCAGGCTATCTACCTGAGTATTGGACTCGCGATCGGCATTGTGTAAAAACAGGCGCAGCATATTGCGCAGCGATTCCCCGCCCGGCCCGTGCTCCAGATCGGAGAGCGGCAGATAATTAAAGCTAAGCTGGCGGATCAAACGCCAGGCCGACTCCCCCAGCGCAAAAGGCTCGCGTGGCGCGCTGGGCTGGCAAACAAAGGCCGCGCCCAGAACAGGAACCGCGTCGGACAGGGTTAAATCAAAGCTGCCGCTTCTGGCAATCAGGCGTGGCAGATCCCGGTTGGTGACCATCGCTTCGACCGTAAGATAGCGAATATGGTCGGCATAGGGCGCTTCCTGCTGATCGACCAGCGAGACGAAGACCTCTGTTCCGGGATAAGGCGTGCGGGTGTCATATTTTCTCTTGCTCTCGCTTTTTACTCTGGCTTCGCGATTGAGCGAGAAGTAACGGCCAAAATTGCCATAGTCGCAGTGACGCGTTTGATAAAGCGGTTGAAACACCACTTCCTCGCTGCTTTCCGCCTGCTGGCCGCGCACCTTATGCACGGAAAAAACCTCGTAATCAAGGGGACGGCTGCGATCGGGAACCACATGGAAAGCGTTTAGCGCCCGGTTGACTTCGATCCTGTCCACCACTTTGGGAAACAGGTTAATCACCGGCGTACAAAACGGTAAAAACTTTGACGCGTTAACATGGCCAATCAGCTGCTGGGGAAGCCGATCCAGCAGCACTATCAGCTCGGCCTCGTTGCTGTGGTTGCGGGACAAACCGGCGGCCAGCTGGGTCAGCGTAAAAAAATAAAAGCGCTGACGACAGGCGAAATATTCATGGATCAGGTTATGTCCATGAAACATGTTCCAGGAGAGCGGCAGCAGCGTCTGATCGGGATGCAGCCCTTCAAAAGTCAGCGGGCGCTGGGCGATGACCACGTCTTCCGCTTTACTGTTGCCGGCCCGTACCAGCATAGCCACATTGCTGGTATGCAAAAGTTCAAAAAGATGGGAAACAATGCGCTCATCGCCGTCGATATAGAGCGGCAGCCGATCGAAGCCGGTCAGCTGCGAGAATACCCGTTCCCCCTGCGCACGCAATTTGATCCGCAGAGCGCCTTTCAGCCTGGCGTAAGGAATACGGTACTTTTCCAGATTGGGAATATCCGGCGGAACGGAAGTCAGGCGAGCCTCAACGATTTCTATTGGCCACAGCGTAACATCCTGACCGTTGCGAAACTCGCAGCGTGTATTTTCGCCAGGCAATATGCGGGTATAAAACGCACTGTTTTTGGGAACAAGATAGCCGTGGCCTAGCTCTCCTTCTTTCAGGTCAGGCGCAAGTTGAACCACGCCGATGGAGGGCGTGGGCGAATTATAATTAGGGTAGACGATGTCCAGAAGCCGCTGCGTAAACTTTGGGAACTCCGCATCCAGTTTTAAATGCGTACGTGCAGATAAAAAGCAAAATGCTTCAATCAGTCTTTCAACATAAGGATCGGCCGTTTCGATGCCTCTCATCCCCAGACGCCCGGCAATTTTGGGATGTTTTTCAGCAAACTCACGCGCTGACTCTTTCATAAAAGTGAGTTCCTGATTGTAATAATCGAGGAATTTATGATTCACAATTGCTCCCGTTATCCTTGTTTTTAAACGTAGGCTTTGTCTTTATTAATTTGGCCGTCTGAACAGGGTTTTTTAGTAAGCTAACTGTTATTTTTTGAAAAACAACAGGGTGTTATTAATTAATAAGCGCGTTAAATACACGCAGCGGTTTTTATGCTTTTTTCAGATTTTATAACATGTGAAAAAAACAGTCTCAATGCCATTGTGAGGAAATGCCAGGGATTTCACCGGGTCACCAGGTTATTTGACAGGAAAGATCTTTTTAAATAAGGGGTTATAATCGTAGCGGGTCTGTTATTCAGGAATAGCGTTCGGGCGGTATTCTTAATTTATTTTTACGGCGTGGACAAGGGTATTATATTTTGTTTTCCTTCCCCGGAAGACTCTGGTCTGTGTGATTTTATGCCTGTGAAAAATGTACCCGGAGGAATGATACGTGGCGATTACAAGGCAAAATTTATTCGGCAAGCTGGATGAGACATTATTCAGAACGATTGAAAGTGCAACCACGCTTTGTAAGCTGCGCGGCAACCCCTATGTTGAACTGGTGCATTGGCTAAATCAGATCTGGCAGCAGGAGCAAAATGATTTACGTCTGATAGCCCGCCATTTTGAGGTCGACGCGCAGGCGCTGGAACAGGGCTTCGCTCAGGCGCTGGCCCGATTGCCGGCAGGCGCCAGCACTATTTCGGACTTTTCATATCATATTGAACTCGCTATCGAACGCGCCTGGATTTATGCCAGCCTGGAATGTTTTGAAAGCCGTATTCGCAGCGGACATTTGCTGATCGCCATGTTGACCACCATGGAGCTGCGGCGCGCCCTGTTTGCTATCTCTTCCGCTTTTGAACGGATCTCTCTGGAACATTTGACCGCCGATTTCGGCTATATCACTCAGGCTTCCCCGGAAGTCAGCGAGGCGACGACGGAGGCCGGCGTCATGCCCGGCGAAATTAACGCGGCTATCGGCGGCCAGACAAAAAGCGGCGGGCTGGCGCAGTATGCCACCGATCTGACCGCGTTAGCGCGCGAAGGCAAAATCGACCCGGTAACGGGACGCGAGCATGAAATCAGCACCATGACCGATATCCTGCTGCGTCGCCGTCAGAACAACCCGCTGCTGACCGGCGAAGCTGGCGTCGGGAAAACGGCCGTCGTGGAGGGGCTGGCGCAGGCTATCGTGGCGGGTAATGTGCCGCCAGCGCTGGCAAAAGTCAGGCTGCTGGCGCTGGATGTCGTCGCCCTGGCCGCCGGCGCCAGCATGAAAGGCGAGTTTGAGGCGCGGCTTAAAGCCGTGCTGGATGAGGCTATCGCTTCGCCCCAGCCCGTTATCCTGTTTATCGATGAAGTTCATACGCTGATTGGCGCCGGGGGCAATGCCGGGACGGGCGACGCGGCTAACTTGTTGAAGCCTGCGCTGGCGCGGGGCCAGCTGCGCACTATTGGCGCCACGACCTGGAGCGAATTTAAACGCCATATTGAGAAGGATCCGGCGCTGACTCGGCGTTTTCAGGTACTGCAAATTGCAGAGCCGGATGAGGAAGCCGCCGTCGCTATGCTGCGGGGGCTGCTGCCGGTGCTGGAAAAGCATCACGGCGTCTGGATTATGGAAGAGGCTTTGCAGGCCGCCGTGCGGCTGTCGCACCGTTACATTCCGGCCCGGCAGCTGCCAGATAAGGCGATAGGCCTTCTTGATACGGCCTGCGCGCGCGTGGCCGTCGCGCAACATGCGGCGCCGGTCATGCTGCAACGTCTCCACTGTCGGACGGACGCCGCCCGCGCGGAGCTGGGCCTGGTTGAAAAGGCCAGCCGATTTGGCAAACTGCAGCCCAACAGCGGCGAACGCCTGAGACAGGAGATCGCCGAGCGGACCGAGGCCTCCCTTCAGCTGGAGCAGCGCTGGACGCGGGAAAAAGAGCTGGTCGCCGCCATCGTCGCGGTACGTGAAAAACTACAGGACGAGGCCTCTACGGCTGAGGAAGAGATGGTGCCGCTGCAAAATGAGCTGGCGGAGCTGGAAGCGCGCCTGCAGGCGGCCCGGAACGAGCAGCCGCTGGTGCAGGCGGAGGTCAATGCGGATGTCATCGGCGCGATAGTGGCCGACTGGACGGGGATCCCGGTCGGACAGATGTTAAAAGACGATCTTCGCGCCGTGCTGGAACTGCCGCAGCGGCTGGCCGGGCGCGTCATCGGCCAGGACTATGCGCTGCGTCAGGTCAGCGAAAGCATCCAGACGGCTCGCGCGGGGCTGGCGGATCCGCGTAAGCCGGTCGGCGTCTTTATGCTGGTTGGCCCGTCCGGCGTGGGGAAAACGGAAACCGCGCTGGCGATCGCCGGGCAGCTTTACGGCGGCGAGCAGAATCTGATCACCATCAATATGAGCGAGTATCAGGAGGCCCATACCGTTTCCTCGCTGAAGGGATCGCCACCGGGCTACGTGGGCTATGGCGAAGGCGGCGTGCTGACGGAAGCGGTACGTCGCAAGCCCTACAGCGTAGTGCTGCTGGATGAGATTGAGAAAGCGCATCCCGACGTGCATGAACTGTTTTTTCAGGTCTTCGACAAGGGCAGTATGGAAGATGGCGAAGGGCGGCAAATCGACTTTAAAAATACGGTGCTGCTGCTGACCAGCAACGTCGGCAGCGAAACGATCGCCAGCCTGTTTGCCGATGCAGAGACGGCACCCGATGCCGAAAGCGTCAGAAAAATGGTGCAGCCTGAACTACTGAAAGTTTTCCCGGCAGCCTTTTTAGGGCGCCTGGCCGTGGTGCCTTATCTGCCGCTTCAGGAAGCATCACTACAACGTATTGTCCGGCAGCAGCTTGACAGACTGGCTTTGCGTTTACGCGAACAGCATGGCGCTTCGCTGCATTATGGCGAAGATTTGGTGACGCATATTATCGGGCAGTGTCCCGTGGCTGAAACGGGCGCACGAATGCTGATCCGATTTATCGAGCAAAATATCGCGCCGGAAATAGCGCGCCAGATATTAAACAGCCAGGCATCACTAAGCGAACAATGTCTCTACATAACGGCAGGGGATAATATCGTTATCCGTTTTCAGCCGAAAGGGGAAGAAGAAAACGCGATAAATGATAAAACAGGCGAGAAGCGAGAAAATCCGGCAAGGCAGGACGGATTTTTAACGGGTAATAGCGCCGCATAACAGGCCGCTATTAATGTGAATAAAGGCTATTTTTAATAAAGCACGATGAAAGGGATATCATGATTTCAAGAAATGGCAGTGCTCAAAAATTTATCGCCAGAAACAGGGCGCCGCGCGTACAAATTGAATATGACGTGGAGATCTATGGCAGCGAGAAAAAAATAGAATTGCCCTTTGTTATGGGCGTATTAGCCGATCTGTCCGGGAAGGCGATTGAGCCTTTGCCGCCGGTTGCCGATCGCAAATTTCTCAGCATTGATATCGATAATTTCGACGAGCGAATGAAAGCCATGAAACCGCGCGTGGCTTTCGCCGTGCCCAATACCCTGACCGGGGAAGGGCAGCTGATGATCGATATGACGTTTGAAAGCATTCATGACTTTTCACCGGACGAAATCGCCAAAAAAGTGGATTCGCTTTCTCAGCTGCTGGATGCCCGCACCCAGCTGGCTAATCTGCAAACCTATATGGATGGCAAAGCCGGCGCGGAAAGTCTGCTGATGAAAGTGCTACAGGATAAATCGCTGCTGACCGCGCTGGCTTCCGCACCGAAACCAGTGAAAACAGACGGCAACCCATTAGGGAACGAATAAGGCGAGAGAGGGATATCATGTCGATGCAAGCTGAGAAAAAGAACCAGGCGACCAACGCAGGCTACAGCGATTTTAATACGCTGTTAAGCAAGGAGTTCAAACCGAAATCGGAGCAGGCGAAAACCGCCGTAGAGAGCGCGGTCAAAACGCTGGCCGAGCAGGCGCTGAGCAGCTCAGTCACCATGGCCGACGACGCCTATAAAAATATTGCCGCTTTTATTGCCGAGATCGATCGCAAGTTGTCCGAACAGATCAATTTGATCCTGCATCATCCACAGTTCCAGTCCCTGGAAAGCGCCTGGCGCGGACTGCATTATTTAGTCTACAACACCGAAACCGACGAAAAGCTGAAGCTGCGGTTTATGGATATTTCCAAAGATGAGCTGAGGCGCAATATGCGGCGCTTTAAAGGGATCGCCTGGGATCAAAGCCCGCTCTTTAAGCAGGTATATGAAGAGGAATATGGCCAGCTGGGGGGAGAACCTTACGGCTGCCTGGTCGCCGACTATTATTTCGATCACACCGCGCCAGACGTGGATCTGCTGGCCTCCATTGGCAAAATCGCCGCGTCTGCGCACGTGCCGTTTATTACCGGTGCGGCACCGTCCGTGCTGCAGATGGACTCCTGGCAGGAGCTGGCTAATCCGCGCGATCTGACCAAGATCTTTACCCAGAATCTGGAATATGCGGCGTGGAACTCGCTGCGGCAGTCGGAAGATTCACGCTATATCGGCCTGGCAATGCCGCGTTTTCTGTCGCGTTTGCCGTATGGCATTCATACCAATCCCGTCGACGACTTCAATTTTGAAGAAACCACCGACGGCGCCGATCACAGCAAGTACGCCTGGTCCAACGCGGCCTATGCGATGGCGGTCAATATCAACCGCTCGTTCAAACACTATGGCTGGTGCACGCTGATCCGAGGCGTGGAAAGCGGCGGCGTGGTCGAAGGCCTGCCGTGCCATACCTTTCCGACCGACGATGGCGGCATTGATATGAAATGCCCAACGGAGATCGCTATCTCCGATCGTCGCGAAGCGGAACTGGCTAAAAACGGCTTTATCCCGCTTATTCATCGTAAAAACACCGATTATGCCGCCTTTATCGGCGCGCAGTCGTTACAAAAACCGGCGGAATATTACGATCCGGACGCCACGGCAAACGCCAACCTTTCCGCGCGGCTGCCTTACATGTTTGCCTGTTCTCGCTTTGCCCACTATCTGAAGTGCATCGTGCGCGACAAAATCGGTACATTTAAAGAACGCGATGAAATGCAGAAATGGCTGAACGACTGGATAATGAATTATGTCGACGGCGACCCGGTTAATTCCACTTTTGAAACCAAAGCGCGTCGTCCGCTGGCCGCAGCGGAAGTGGTGGTTGAGGATGTGGAAGGCAATCCAGGCTATTACCAGGCGAAATTTTTCCTGCGTCCGCATTTCCAGCTGGAAGGCCTGACCGTTTCGCTGCGTATGGTAGCGAAATTACCGTCGTTGAAAGGCGCAGCATAACGATCGCAGATTTTAATATTGTTAACAGCAGCATTGTTCGCAAGGCTGCTTTAACTACATACGCTGCGCGCAGGCGTAGCGATTTTAATAGTGCTGAATAAGGGAATGATCATGGCACAAGATATGTTTATTAAGATCGACGGCATTGAAGGTGAATCGCTGGATGCCGCACATACCAATGAAATTGAGGTACTGGAATGGCATTGGGATGTTTCACAGCATTCCAATATGCACAGCGGATCCGGCGGCGGCTCAGGCAAGGCAAGCGTGGCCGATTTCTGCTTTACCCATTACACCGATAAGGCCAGCCCTAATTTATTAAGCCACTGTCTGACGGGCAAGCATATTAAAAACATTGTCTTCGTGGTGCGTAAAGCGGGCGGCAATCCGCTGGAATATTTAACCATTAACTTTACCGACACCATTATTACCCGTGTCGATATGTCAGGATCTTCAGAGGATGAAACCCGTCCTCGTGAGCTGGTTAAATTCTCCTTCACTAAAGTGACGCAGGATTACGTCATGCAGAACTCTGAAGGCAGCAAGTCTGGCGTTATCTCCGCAAGCTATGACGTCAAAGCGAACCTGAGCAGCTAATACGTTAAGCGATACAAAAGCTTGTCATCCCTGGGTGACAAGCTTTTCGGCCTGGCTTCGGGATTTTAAGGTGATATTTACCATGCAGTTAATCAACATAGCCCGATTCATTAGTCGTTTGCTTATTATTCTGGCGGTTTTAACGTCAGCGGGCTGCCGTTCCCCTTTCAGCGACTCTCCCAGGCCGGAGTTAACTATCAGGCTGGAAGCGTCAAAAGAAATTAATCCCAATGAAAAGGGAGAGCCTGCGCCGCTGGATATTACTTTTTATCTTTTAAAATCGTTGGATAACTTTGAAAACAGCGATTTCTTTACGCTTACCGATGGCGCGGACCCGGCTTTACAGGCGGAGGCGAAAAAAGTCTATGAAGGCATATTACAACCTGGCGAAAACAGAATAATCAGCCTGACGCCGGAAAAGGATACCGTTGCATTAGGCATCGTCGCCGCCTATCGGGATATCGACCGCGCGGGATGGAGTGAAACGTGGGAGCTTTATAAAAAAAATAAAAAACGATCCTGGTGGCGAAAAGTGTTGCCCGGAGAAGCGGTCGTGCTGACGGTACATTTTGATGCCTTAGCCATCGCGCTTGATAAAAGGGAATAGCCAGTGAGAACAAATAAAGTTATCTGGAGCGAAGGACTGTTTTTACGTCCGCAGCTGTTTCAGCAGCAGGAACGCTATTTTGAATATTACGCCCACAAGCGAGCGGCAACGATATCGCCTTTTTTTTGGGGGTTTGCGCAATACGATATCGATCTGGAGGCGCTCTCTTACGGCAAACTGGTGCTGCGCGCCGGGCGCGGCGTGCTGCCGGACGGCACGCCTTTTGATATACCAGGCCATGCCGAACTGCCTGAACCGCTGACCATTACGCCGGATCATCTGGGGCAGCTGATTTTCCTGGCCGTGCCGCTGCGGCTGGATAACAGCGACGAAACCATCTTCGATCTCAGCGACAGCGGTTCGCTGGCGCGCTTCGCCGCTTTTGAAACGGAGCTGAGCGATACCAATGCGATCCGTCAGGGGCCAAAACCTGTCCAGCTGGCAAGGCTGCGCCTGAATCTGGTTTCTGAAAACGAAATGACGGAATCCTGGATTGGTCTGCCGCTGACCCGCATCAGGGCCATTCAGCCCGATGGCAGCGTGCTGCTGCATACCGAAGACTATATTCCGCCGGTCACCGGCTATGCGGCCAGCACACTGTTAGCCGAATGGCTGACGCATCTTAACGGTCTGGTCAGGATGCGCGCCGATATGTTGGCGGGCCGACTGGCTAATAGCGACGGCAAAGCCAGCGCCAGCGCCGAAGTGGTCGACTATCTGCTGCTGCAAATTTTCAATAAATATGAGCCGGTGTTGGATCATCTGCGGCACGTGCCCGAGCTGCCGCCAATTGTGCTTTATCAGGAGCTGGCGAAATTCTCGGGCGAGCTGTCGACCTTTATCCGTACGCAGACGCGACGGCCGGTGAGCGCGCCGGGCTACGATCACGCCAGGCTTTATCCTTCTGTTCGTCCGCTGGTTGAAGAGCTGCATTATTTGCTGAATCAGATTTTGATCCGTGCCGGTCAAATGATCGACCTCCATGCGAAAGGCAATGGCGTCTGGACGGCCGCCATGCTGCCGGGCGAGCTGCGCGAGTTTTCTAATCTGGTGCTGGCCGTACACGCTCAGCTGCCGATGGACGTACTGCAACAGCAGTTTTCGGCGCAGGCGAAAATCAGCGCGCCGCAGCAGCTGCATGAGCTGGTTCGTTCACACCTGCCGGGGCTGGTGTTACAGGCGCTGCCGGTGCCGCCGCGTCAGATCCCTTATCACGCCGGCTATGTCTATTTCGACCTGCTGCAAAGCGGGCCGTTCTGGGACAAAATTGCCGCAACCGGCGCGCTGGCGTTACATATTGCAGGTGATTTCCCTGACCTGAATATGGAGCTTTGGGGAGTCAGAAGCTGATGCGCGACGAGAGCCAATCTGCCGCGCCGGATGCCGCGCCCGAAGAAACGTTGACGCCGCAGGCGCTGGGCAAGTTTCTGCTGGATGACGATCCGGGAAACCCAGGAACGCCGGAACGAGGCGATCCTGATGCGTTTATCCAGGGCTGGTCCAGCCAGAAAAGTGAGGTTTTGCTGCAAAGCGAAGGCGTACAGCTGCGGGTGCAAAAGGTAAGGGCGGCTGAAAATCCGCTGCTCGAAGCCGCCCAGCCACTGCTGCGCGCGCTTAGCGAGATGCCGGAAACCATCCCGTATCCCGAACATGTCGAGCTGCTGAAACAAAGCCTGAAACACGACATCAATCTGTTTAGCGTGGTATGTGACGAGGTCAATATCGCCTGGAAAAAGATGGCTATCGTTCGCTATTGCCTTTGTACCGCGCTGGATGAAGCGGCACATACCACAACGTGGGGAATGCAGACCGGCTGGTCGCAAAGCAACATCCTTAACCATTTCGAAGGCGACAACGACGGCGGCAACAAATTTTTCCTGCTGGTTGGCCGTCTTTCTATAGATCCCCACGAGTACGGAGACGTGCTTGAAGTGCTGCTGCGTATCCTCGGGCTGGGTTTTGAGGGCCGCTACAGCATTCTGGAAGATGGCGACCGACAGCTGATGAAAATCCGTCAGCGGCTTCTGACCCTTATTCAAAGCACGCGCGACTCGCTCTCGCCAGCGCTGTCGCCGCATGGCGCGGCCATACGCGGCCAGAAAAAATCTAAAAGGCGCATTGTGCCCGTGCGCGTCACGCTGCTGCTGAGCTGTCTGCTGGTCGGTAGCCTGTGGATTTGGTGCAAATACTGGCTGGGTACGCATCAGATAGCGCTTCAGCAGCGGATCCACGCAATGCAGCAGCTGAAGATAAGCCGCCCCGTAGCGGCAATGAAGCTACGGCTGGCTATTTTGCTGAAAGAAGAGATCAGGCAGGGGCTGGTCAGCGTTGACGAAACGCAAAGTCAGAGCAAGGTCGTTTTTCGTGGCGATTCCGTGTTCCTTTCAGGATCGGACAAAGTCATCGCCGATATGGAGCCTATTATCAAACGCGTCGCGAAGGAAGTTCATCGCGTGAATGGCAGGGTAGTGATCGTAGGGCATACGGACGCCACGCCCATCAGGACAAAAGCTTTTCCCAATAATCAGGTGCTGTCGGAAAAACGCGCGACGGACGTGGCGCGCTATTTTCTTACCGAAGGGATAGCGCCTGACAAAATCCGCATTCAGGGCGCCGGAGAGAGTCAGCCCGTCAGCAGTAATAACCATGCACAAGGACGTGCGCAGAACCGGCGCGTGGAATTTTTTGTGACCTATTAATGAGTTAGCCATGTTTAATCTGAACAGGATGTTCTCGCTTCGCGTTTTTAAAGTAGTGATGGTCATAGCCTTTTTTATGCTGATTATCGCTGCGGTTTGGTTTCTCGGCCCTTTACTGGGCTTTGGCGACACGCGTCCGCTGGCAGGCGTTGAGGCGCGCGTGATTTATGTTGTTCTGGCGCTGCTTTGTCTGATTGGGCTGTGGTTTAACGTACCGTCGTTTCTTCTGCTGGCCGCAACGGCCTGCGTTGTCGTCTGGACGATTGGGCCTTACCTGCTGATCGGTGAAAGCTATCCGCTAAGCGGTATCGCCACCAGGGCCAGCCTGATTGGCGCTATCCTGCTGGTCACGCTGCTGTATGGCGGCTGGAAGCTGCTGCTGGCGCTGAAAAACAATCCTAAGCTGCTTGACGCTTTTTTCGGCAGCAAAGAGGTTAAAAGCGATGGCGACGTCAGCGAGGTTAATGCGGCTATCCGTGATGCAGCGGCATATATAAGACAGCTGCGTAAAAACGGTACCTGGCTTAAGCGGTTTTTTTCATTTGGAAAAATGCACGGCGAGCTTCCCTGGTACATGACTATCGGGACGCAGGGCGCGGGAAAAACCACGGCGATCTTATCGTCGGGCCAGCATTTCCCGCTGCCGGAACAGCTGAGCAGGGTCTGCAAAGAGAGCGCGCCTACCCGTAACTGTGAGTGCTGGTTTGCGAATGACGCGCTGTTTATCGACACGGCCGGAAAATATCTTGATTCGTCGGACGAGCAGCCGGAGTGGGACGGTATTATCAAGGCCATTAAAAAATATCGTCCGATAGAGGCGATTAACGGCGTGATTGTGGCGATCGGCGTGACCGACGTAATGGGTAAAAATAAAACGGAGCTCTACGATCTGGCCGCGAAAGTTCGCGCCAGGCTGGAGGCGATGCGCAGCAGACTGGGGGTACGCTTTCCGGTTTATATGCTGATTACCAAACTGGATCGGCTGATGGGGTTCGCCGAATATTTCCGCAGCCTGACCGAGCAGGAGCGCGAGCAGGTATGGGGCGTGACTTTCCCCTGGGGGGAAGAGGTGAAAACCGGCATTGGCGATCTGCGCGAACGGGTCGGAGCGGAATTTGCGCTGCTGGAAAATCGTCTGGAAAAGGCAATGACGGTGCGCCAACAGGAGGAATACAGCAATACGGACAGAAAGCGCATGTACGTGCTGCCGCAGGATTTCCGCATGCTGCTGGACAGCGTAACGGAAGTGGCGCAGACGATTTTCTTCGCCTCACGCTATGATGAAAATCAGGGCTATACCTCGCTGCGCGGTATCTACTTTGTCAGCAGCCACCAGCCTGAGGATACCGTTATGGTCAATAACGGGACGCTGATGCAGAAGTGGCGCAACTATATTGCTAACCGACAGACGGTGCCGTTGGCTGATCCAGCTTCGCTGACTGGTGAGAGCGAGGCTCTGGTCAGGGATGTTGCCTGGGGCAGGCACTATTTTCTGAAATCCCTGTTTTCCGACATCATCCTGAAAGATGGCGATCTGGTGCGGCGCAATTTACGGGTAGAGTCAAAATATCGCTTCCAGAACTTCTTTGGTCATATGCTTTGCATCGCGGCCTGCTGCTGGTTACTGAGCGGGATCTACCACAGCTATCATCATAACGGCGGCTACCTTGTCGCGGCCGGGGAAAAAGCGACCAGGCTGGAAGCAGAGGTCAAAAGCTATCAACAGGCGGCGGATCCCGGCAAGCTGCCGCTGCTGCTGAATCTGGCGCACTATCTGCCTGAATTTAACGGCCTTGACGTGTTGCATCCCGATCTTCCTTTCCGCTATGGCCTTTATGTCGGCAAGCGTTTAACCCACGATGCCGACGGCCTTTACCACTATTTTCTGCAGCGGCTGCTGTTTCCGCAAATCGAACAACAGGCGCATGAGGCTTTGCAGAGCGCCGTTTATGAACGCGATCCTGCGACAATTTACAACGCGCTTAAACGTTATCTGATGCTGGCAGGACAGGGCCAGTTCGAACGGGCATGGCTGGTCAGCGAGATTGCCCGGCAGTGGGACAATGCTGGAAAGCTCCAGCCTTATGAAGAAAGGAGCCTGTTTATCGCCCATCTTGAGGCGTTATTCAGCCGCCCGGACTGGCGGCAGTATGGCCAGCAACCGGATAAAAACCTGGTGGCGGAAGCGCGCGAAATACTTAATCGCAACACGCCGGTTAATCGACTTTATTCACGCGTGATAGCGCAGATGCAGGCGGAAGCGCCGGAGAATCTGACCTTAAGCAAAATGACCGATGAGGACGCCGGTCAGATTTTTACCCTTACCGATGAGGCGCTGGCGGAAAAAGGGATGCCTGGACTGTTTACCTGGGAAGGCTATCACCACGTATTTAAAAAAAAGCTGGGCGACAGCGTGCGGGCGTTACAGGCTGAAGATAGCTGGGTAATGGGCAATAGCGAGGCGCAAAGCGCCCTGAAAGCGCTGAAGGTGGACAGAGGATCGGGCATTGTCGATCCGACGCGCGAAGCCCTGATGACGCTTTATCTGAAGGAGTATACGCGGCGATGGCAGGCTTTTTTGCAAAGCATCCGGCTGAAAAGCGAGGTTGCAGGCCAGAACAATACCGGGCTTTCTTTTGATATCTACATGCTGCGCACGCTGGTTTCTACCCACTCGCCGCTGGTAAATCTGGCGAGGCGCGCCGTCAGGGAAACCACGCTTGCCGTGGATCAGCAGGATAACCTGCTAAAAAACCAGCGTGTCAGCAGCTCAGGATTATCCAACAGTCGACTGGTGGATGCCGCCTCAAAGCTTAATCTGGCGCTGGCCGCTCAGGAGAAAAAAGCGCTGCGTCAGGGAGTGGATAACTATTTTGTGCCGCTGCGTGAATTCGTGGGCGGCGGCGAAAAAGGCATGGGCGCGGCTTCCGGCACTAAGCTGCACCAGATTATGGGCGTGCTGAACGATCAGTACACGCTGCTGGTCATCTCCGACAGCGCGATCAAAAACGGCAATCTGCCGTCGGTGTCCGACGCAGGACAGCGGCTGAGCGCGGAGTCCGCCGTCTGGCCCGACCCTTTTAAATATATTATCGCGCCGCTGCTGAACGGCGCTTACCGGCGGGTCAATCATCAGATCGTCTACAGCAGCAATAAAACCATCGCCTCAGGGCCGGGCGAAGTGTGCCGCAACACTTTGCAGGGCCGCTATCCTTTTGCGGATAACAGTGAGGAAGTCAGCCTGCGTGACTTTGAGCGCTTTTTCGCCACGGGCGGCGTGCTGGATGACTATTTTCAAAAAAAACTGGCCGACAAAGTTGATACGGCAGCAAGGCCCTGGCGCTATCGCGGCGATATTAATAGCCAGGATTCAGACGCGCTGGATGTTTTTGAGCAGGCCGCTGCGATCCGCAGTGCCTTCTTCCAGAACGGCGGCCGCACGCCGGGTATCGATTTCTCCGTTTCCATTCCCTACCTGGATCCTTCGGTTACCCAGCTTAACCTCAACTTTGACGGCAGCGTAATGGGGTATTCGCACGGCCCGGTTACGCCAAAACTTTTTCACTGGCCGGGCGCGCGTGCGGAATCCGTCGTCAATATGAGCACCAAGCCGCGCATTCTGGGGCAGGAAAACGGCCTGACCTTCACCGGTCCCTGGGCGCTGATGCGCTGGCTGGATACCGTCAACGATATTGGGACTTCGCCTGGCGGCCAGCCGGTGCTGCTGTTTAATCTGCATCAGCGGCCCGTCAAAATCGAGGTCACCGGCCTGACCTGGAACGATGAGCTTATCGTGGATTTACTGAAAAATTTTAACTGTCCCGGCGCATTTTAAGCCGTGGGGCACGGAGCGGCATATGGCCATTCGTACCGGTATTATTGGCAAAGAGGCGCGAACGTTATTGCCAGGCAGAGAGCGGAAAAAAGTCGGCGCCGTACTGACCGAAAAAGTGGTGCCGGCGATGCAGTCGACGCTGCCCGGACAGCTTTTACCGGCGCATTACCCGTGGTGCTTTATTCTGCCGCCGTTGCGGAAAAAAGGCCGCTTTTACGTGGGGGCATTGGTCAACAGCCGCGCGGCGGGGCTTTCGGCCATTTACGCCGCCGTCAGCGTGCAATGGCTGCAAAAGGAACTGGCGTCTGATTTTCATATCGCCTTCTGGCTGGCGAGAATTATGATGGCGCAGCAAAATCAGGATGGCGTGGTTAATCAAGATATCTATTTGAAAAACTGGGTTAATTTATTACGGTCTCGCTACTCCCCGTTTCGCGAACGGCTGCTTAATGAGCGCTATCGCTTCAGTTATCATGCGGATTTGCTGTTGGCGGAGCTGAGCGAGTACGACAGAAGCATCACGGAGGAAAAAGGCGTCGGCAGCATGCCCTGGCCGGACTGGCCGGAAATTATCCAGACGGATCGCAAAGCGTGGCTCTGGCGGCAAAGCCGCTACGGCAAAATTATCGATTCGCAGCACATTATCTGCTGAAAAGGAGAGGGAGAGGCGCTCCCTTAGGGTGCAATACAAACCAAGGATTAGGTGTTGATATGGCAAGAACCATAACGTTAAGCAGCTCAGCAATGCCGCTTTTGCTGGGTGAAACCGCGCTGGTATTAACGAAGCTGGAAGGCAAGGAGTCGTTCTCTTCTTTATATACCTACAAGCTAACTGCCAAAACGCCAGCCAGCGATCTTATTCCCTGGCAGTCAGCGGCGAACGTGGATATTAAAGCACTGATCGGTAAAGAGATGACCGTGTCGATAGAGCTGGACGGCAACGGGCTGGATGAATTGATGGGCATCGGCGCGGGCAGCCGGGAAATCTCCGGCCTGGTGCAGCGTGCCAGGTTTCTGGGGCGGGATGCGAATCAGGCCATCTTTGAAATTATCCTTCGCCCCTGGCTTTACCTGACGGAGCTGACCTCCGACTTCAAGATCTTCCAGCAAAAAACGGTGGTGGAGATTATTGACGAGGTGCTGGAGGAATATAACTTTCCGCTGGAAAAACGGCTAACCGGTTCTTATCCCCAGCTGGATTTTCAGGTGCAATACGGTGAAACGGATTTTAATTTTATCGAGCGCCTGATGGAGGAGTGGGGGATTTACTGGTTTTTTGAGCATGAAGACCAGAAGCATAAGCTGGTGCTGGTGGATCACGTTGGCGCGCACAAGCGTTTTTCCAGCGAGGCCTGGCATGTGCTGCAATATATGCCGAGCGAACCTAAAGCCGGCCAGGAATATATTACCCGTTTTGAATTTCAGGAAACCATTACCTCCGGCCGGTGGTATACCAACGATTACGATTTTACCAAATCCCGAGCGGATATATCGGCTGCCGACAGCAAGCCTCGTCAAACCACCTTTAACGACATGGAGCTTTACCACTGGCCCGGCGATTACGATCGGCCAGATATCGGCGAACAGCTGGCGAAAGTCCGTATGGAAGAGCGGGGCGCGATCGGATCAAGAGCATCCGGCTCCGGCGAACTGCGGGGCGTGGTATGCGGCACCAACTTCGAGTTGCAAAATTACCCGCTGGAGAAAGCGAACCGGGAATATATGGTCATCTCCAGCGAGCTGATCGTTAGCGATGTCAGCCAGGTGACGGGGATGGGGGATTTCAGTTATCAAAGCCATTTCACCGTTCAGCCTACCACCAAGATTTATCGCCATCCTCAGCTGGCGCTACGCCCAAAAACCAGCGGGCCGCAGACGGCTGTAGTGGTAGGGCCGCCAGGCGAAGATATCTGGACGGATACCTGGGGCCGCATAAAAGTGCGCTTTTTATGGGATCGCTACGGGCACAACCGCGAAACGGATTCCTGCTGGATCCGCGTCAGCCAGGCGTGGGCCGGAAACAATTTTGGCGGGATCTATATCCCACGCGTCGGTCATGAAGTGATCGTGGACTTCATTAATGGCGATCCGGATCGTCCGCTGGTGATCGGCAGCCTCTATAACAACGTCACCATGCCGCCGTGGGATCTGCCTGCCAACGCCACGCAAAGCGGATTAGTGAGCCGCACGGTAGGCGGCGGACGCACCAACTTTAACGGCATCCAGTTTGAGGATAAACCAGGGCTGGAGCAGTACTGGGAACAGGCCGAGCGCGATATGTCCCGCCTGACCAAGCGTAATGAAACGCAAACCATCGGGCTGAATTCCGATCTTGCCGTCGGGGCGACGCGCTCTGTCAGCATCGGTATCAACAGCAATCGAGTGGTTGGCGTTAACGAATCCACCACAGTGAATGGCAGCAGTTCGTTAATGGTGGGGGGCGCGCTGGGCTTTACGGTTGGGGGCGCGCAGTCGGAGTCGATAGGTGGTGCGAAAGGGATTAACGTCGGCGGCGCTTTTATGAATAACGTGGGCGGGTATTACTCGCTTGCCGTCGGCGGCTACATCGGTATGGTTGCGGGCGGCGCTATGTCAGCGACGGCAGGCGGCGCGATGTCGTTGACGGCAGGCGGCGTGCTTTCGCTCTGCGCGGGCAAAATTATCCTGTGCGCTAACCATATCGTGCTTCAGGGAGGACAAGTCGATTTAAATCCTGGCGACTGCTGTAGCTGCTGTAGCTGTGGCGGCGGTGGCGGTGGCGGCGGCTTTGTCGCGGGCGTGCCGAGCCTGAGCGTTTTTGGGTTTGTCGCTCTTCCCTTCCCGCTGCCCCCACTGCCTGTACCAACGCCGACTTCCCCGGCACCGTCGCCGACTATACCCACGCCGGCCCCGACTATACCCACGCCGGCGCCTACCGTTCCCCCGGGCGGCAGGACCACGCCTGTGCCGACCGTGTCCTGAGCCAGTGGTTTAACCGCGCATGGGATAGCAGCCGGCGGCATTATAGCCAGCCCGTCGTTGTTCCAGGCGTTTTATCAGTAACCGGGCTGGCATCAGCCCAACAGCAAGATGAGGTGAAAAATGGGAAGCTGCGCAGCCAGACTTGGCGATGCAATCGCACATGGCGGAGCAATAGTAAGCGGATCGGGAAATGTACACACTAACGGCTGTTGCGCTGCAGCAGCAGGCATCAGCGCCGCAGTGTGCGCTTTTCATGGCGGCGCGCCCGTCGCGTCAGGATCGGGCAGCGTATTTATCAACAACTGCAATGCAGCACGGCTGGGTGACGTCACCGGCTGCGGCGCAGCCGTTGTCTCCGGTTCCGGCAACGTGACTATCGGTGGTTAACTCGTGCAGCTGCTAATGACCTGGCCCGATAATCAGCCCGCTTTCCCGCTTGGCGAAAGTTATACCGTCGAACGCCCGGTCTGCTTCAATCCGCAAAACGGGCAATTTAGCCAGGCCGGTTCGTCGGATGCCCTGTGGTTTTACCGCTCGCCTGGCGGGCCAGTCATCTTCAATACCTGTAAGGATCTGCTTTGTCTGGTTGATAACGGCAGAGTGGCAGAGGGCGAGCGCCGCGTGCTCCGCCTTAATGCGGCGATCCAGCTGGGTCACTATGGCTTTACCGTAGTGGATGATGAAGACGTGCCGGGAGAGGCGCTGTGCCATATGCTGCTTGACGGCGATCCCCTGCAGAAAAGGCCGCTACCCGAAGTGGACGATATTTTGCCCAGCGGCGGGCACTATATGGGCGATTATCGCTACCTTAACGAGGCCGCGGCGGCGGAGACAGAAGCCGCCGCGGACATTCTTGAAGCGCTGGAGGAAGAATACAAAAAGTTTCTTATCTGGGGCGAGCAGCACCGCCACGTAGCCCAGGAACGCCCTACGCTGACCCGGCTTCCCGACTGCGATGATTACTTTGAGGCCGTCCGGGAGGAGATGAAGGCGAAAACGTTGACGGAATGCCTGATCCAGACGCCTTCGCTGATTGATAAGGTCTGGACGGAGCTGAACGTTGAAGGGACAACCGGCCCGCTGATTTTCGATGATGAAAAAACGGATATTTTAAAACTGCTGGCTCCGGAGAATATCGCTTCAAAAGAGAAGCAGACCATACCGGAACTGGTTTTTCACGATCTTTATAAGCCCGGGCTGGACAGCCCTTATTAACCCAGGATGGACCCATTATGCATGATGCAAAATCTTTAACCGCACTGCTGAAAACCACCTCGTTAAGCGATCTGATTGCGGAGGCGGCCGCGAACGTCAAAGCGCGTCCTGACGATAGCGCGTGCCGCAACGCGCTGTTCGGCCTGTACTGCCTTGATGGACGATGGGAAAAAGCGCTGATGCAGCTGCAAACGCTGGCCCTGCTGGATGACGTCGAGCCAAAGCAGTGCGAGCTGGGCAAGAACCTGATCCTCAGCGAGCTGATGCGGGAAGACGTGCTGGCGGGTAAACGCAGCCCTGGCCTGTTTACCGCCGCCGCACCGGAATGGATGACGCTGCTGCATCAGGCGAACAAAGCCCAGGCGGAAAACGAGCCGGAACGGGCCGAGACGCTTCGTCAGCAGGCATTTTCTCTGGCCCCGGAAAGCGCCGGCAGCGGTGAGATAACGGGAAGGTTCGCCTGGATAGCGGACAGCGACGGGCGTATCGGGCCAGCCTGCGAATTTATCAGCGCTGGCGGCTATCGTCAGGTGCCTTTTTCCTCGCTGCAGCTGCTGCACGTTCGTCGACCTGAAGATCTGCTCGATCTGATTTGGACGCCCGCCCATATCAAAACAGACGGCGAGTTTCACTATGGGTACGTGCCTGCCCGCTATCCCCTTACCGCTGAAGCGGAACAGAGCGAGAAGCTGGGGCTGCTTAGCGAATGGCAGCAGGTTTCCGCTATGCTGGCGACGGGCGCTGGCAGAAAGGTGCTGATTACCGATAGTGGGGAATTTTCCCTGCTGGAAGTGGCCGAAATCCGCTTTGGCCAGGTGTAGGCAATGGAAAGAAAACAGAGTTTTTCGCCTACGCTGCTGGAAAGGCTGCTGGACGACGAGCCGAAAAAACAGCGTGAAAGCTACGATGCCTGCTATGTGAGCGCTAAAGAGTTGCGCGCCATCGTGCAAAAAGATATCGCCTGCCTGCTTAACAGCACGAACCTTGAAGAACAGCTGGATGAAGCCCGGCACGGCGCGTTAATGGTCTCCGTGTTTAACTATGGCGTAGCGCCGCTGACGGGCAAATATGCCAGCCACCATAGCTGGCACATTATTGAGAAAAACATCCGCAACGCGCTGCTGCGCTTCGAGCCAAGAATTATTCCGGAAACGCTGCTGGTACGGCCGGTGACAGAGAGGGCGCCGGGACAAAACGGTCAGGTGCTGTTTGAGATAGGCGGCTTGATTAACTGGCAGCCGCAGCCTGTCGATCTCAGCCTGAAAGGCGCTTATGATGCGGAAACGGCGAAGGTAGCGTTAAAATCTTTTTAAGGGCGGGCCGCCGCCCCTTTTCATCCTTACCTGCCGATGGTTAAATCCCCTGACGATAAAAATTCAGGAGGCCCTATGCTGCCATCGCAAACCATCAGTCTGACCATCCCCCGTAACTGGGTTGATCTTTACGAGACCATCTGGAAACCCGACTATTTTCCGAAATGGATCGGCGCCCTTAGCGAAACGACGCTGGAGCAGGACGGCACCTGGTGGAAAATCGTCGGGGCGGAAAGCGCGAAAAAAATCCGTTTCACCGATCACAACCCTTATGGCGTAATGGATCGCTACGTGGATACCGGTTTCGGCAAGGAGACAGTGGTGCCGATGCGGGTGGTTGGCAACGAAGAGGGATCGGAAGTGCTGATGACGATCTTCCGGCAGCCCTTTACCTCCGAGGAAAAATTTGCCGAAGAGATCGCGACGGTCCAGCAAGATTTACAGAGGCTGCATACGCTGCTGACCACCTGAGCCGCCGCGCCGATCTGTTTTGCCCGAAGCGGCCCATCTGCCGCCGTTGTTTATGCGCATCGCCACTCATTAAGGACGTCAGCCAGCAATGAAGATCGTTACCTGCACCGAAGACCGCCACAGCGCCGCTATTCTGGCCATTTTCAACGACGCTATTGTTAATTCTACCGCGCTCTATGACTACGAGCCGCGCCAGCCGGAAAGTATGCAGAGCTGGTTCGCCGTTAAAAGGCAGCATGATTTCCCGGTTATCGGCGTTGAGGATGAGGCGGGCAGGCTAATGGGCTTTGCCAGCTACGGCACTTTTCGCGTGCACGCCGCCTGCCAGTTTACCGTTGAGCATTCAATTTATATCCACCCCGATTTTCGCGGGCAGGGACTGGGTAAAACGCTGCTGGACGCGATCGTTGAGCAGGGACGGGAAAAAGGAATGCATCTGATGATCGGCAGTATTGACGCGGATAACCGCGCCAGCATTGTTCTGCATGAGAAAAAAGGCTTTACGCTGGCCGGAACGCTGAACGAGGTCGCCTGGAAGTTCGACCGCTGGCTGAATCTGGCGTTTTACCAGAAACGGCTGAACGACGGCGCGGCTACGCCAGGCACGTCGCGATAAATTCGCTGGCGCTGCGTGCGCCCTGGGCGGAAATAGTATGGCCAACCGACGCGTCAAATTGGGTGCTGACGACCGCGCCCAGCTCGCGTAGCTGCCTGGCTGCCGCTTCGCTTTCCGCACAGGGAATAACGCTGTCTGCCATGCCGTGGATCAGCATGACCGGCGTTTTCGCCGGCATTTCATAAGGCAGCGGCGACGCCAGCCTGCCGGAAAACGCCACCACGCCCGCGACCGGCCAGCGCCCGGAAACTACGGCGTCCAGCGCCATAATGCTGCCCTGGGAAAAGCCGACCAGCACCACGTTCTCCAGACGATCCTGCATCTGGTGGATTGCCAGAATAGCGCTAAGTTGGCGATCGAAAGCCTCCCGCGCGTGATAAACCCGCTCCGCCCGATTAGCAGACGTGACGCCGCTCAGGCTAAACCACTGATAGCCGGCGCCGTGTTCAAAAGGAAAGGGCGCATTGGGACTGGTGAAAGCCACCCGAGGCAAACCTTCTGCCCAATGCGCGCCCAGTCCGGCCAGATCCTTACCGTTGCTGCCGACGCCGTGCAGTAAAATAATCAATCCTTTCGTCACGGGACTTCTCCTGTTGAGCCGCTCTCCACTGTGGAAACGGTTTCACTCAAGGCTACACGGATCCCATGAGGATGATAATCCCTTGCTCAGCGCGGATATTCCTTCCGAAATGGAAAGAATTACCAGCCGCGATCCCACTCGGCCTCGCCTGCGTAATGCGCTTCAAGGAATTCCGTTAATGCACGCACCTTGTGCGCCAGATGGCGCGCTGGTGGATAGACAGCGTAAAGGCCGAGCGGCGGCATCTCATACTGGCGAAACAGCGGCACGATCGCGCCGCTGCGCAGCTGGTTTCCGGCGATAAACGTCGGCATCCGCGCAATGCCCAGCCCCGCGGCGGCGGCGCTCAGGCAGGCTTCAGCATTGGAAAAGCGCAGCCTGCCTTTTACCGCCACCGACAGAATACGTTCGCTGCCGTCGCGAAACTGCCAGTTCAGCGGCTCGCGAAAATTGGTATCGATGATGCAGTCATGCTGCGCCAGCTGACGCAAATCCTCTGGCGTGCCGTGCGCGCGCAGGTAGCTTTCGCTTGCCGCCACGATAATACGGATATCGCTCAGCCTTCGTGCAATCAGGCTGCTGTCGCTGAGCCTGCCAATACGCAGCGCAAGGTCGAAACCCTCATCCACGATATTGACCATGCGGTCGGCGAAGCTGACGTCCAGCTCAATTTCCGGGTACTCTTTGGCAAAGGCTATCAGCACCGGCGCCAGGCTGCTGGTGCCGAAAGTCAGCGGCGCGGTCAGCTTCAGGCGGCCTGAAGGTTTGCCGGAAGCGTGACGTACCGAGGCGTCCAGCGCGTCGAAGTCGTCCAGAATGCTTTTGATGCGGTCAAAATAGGCCTGGCCTATCTCTGTCGGAAAAAGCGCACGGGTGCTGCGTTTCAGCAGCTGGACGCCCAGCTCGCTCTCCAGGCGGGAAACCAGTTTCGACGCCTGCCCGCTGCTGGTGCCCATGCGTTCCGCGGCAGCGGCGAAGCTTCCCAGCTCCATTACCGCCACCAGCATACGATCACAATCAAGCCGTTCCATCTCCGCCCCTCTGCCTCGGTCGTTATTGTCCTTATGCGCGCGTCGCCTGCCGCTTCCTGTGCAGGCCTGCTACCGACCGTCTGTCGGGCTACCAGAGGGTATAAAAAAATCGGCCAGCAGGCCAGCCAGCGTTGCGGGCGCCTCTTCCGGAATGTAATGACCCACGCCGGCGATAACGCCGCCTTTTACCTCAACCGCCAGCTGTTGCAGCGTCTTCAGCAGGGTATCGCCCACGCTGCCTTCCGCCCCAACGGCCAAAACCGGCATCAATAATTTTTTCTCCGCCCGCTGCCGTGCGGCCGCCAGCGAGGCCGGTGAAAAGCCGGTGCGGTAGTAGCTCAGCGCCGAACGCAGCGCGCCGGGAAGCTGGTTAACGCGGACATACTCTTCCAGATCGGCTGGCGTGATACTCCAGCTCTTCAGGGATTTGGCCGCAAACAGCCAGCTAATCAGCTCGCGTTCGCGGCCCGTAAACAGGATTTCCGGCAAATCGTTCAGTCGATTGAAAGCAAAGTGCCAGCTCTTCACATTGGCTTCGTCAGTGGGAATGCCGGACGGCGGCGGCGGCGAGATGCCCGGCAGCGCGGCGTCGAACAGCGCCAGCCGTTTCACATCTTCCGGCCAGTCGGCCGCCAGCGCATAGCCTATCCAGCTGCCGATATCGTGGCAGACTACATCTATCGGGCCAGACTCGTTCAGCTTCAGCGTGGCGATCAGCTGATGAATATCGTTAGCGGTGGTGGTCATATCATAGCCGTCGGCGGGATGGGCCGAGTCGCCCAGACCACGCGGATCGACCGCAATCACGCGGCGGCCCGCAGCGACCAGCAGCGGCATCACGTAGCGCCAGGCGTACCAGCTTTGCGGCCAGCCGGGCAGCAGCAGCACGGGTTCGCCGCTGCCGCCCGTGACGTAATGAAGACGAATACCGTTGACCTCAACGTACTCCTGGCGGAACTGTTGCCAGAAAGTTGCGGTTTGAAAGGCGGCAATGGCCTGACGGTCGGCCTCAGTGTTGGTAGAGATAAGCATGGTTGCCTCTGCGGTTTGGGTATGATCGTTTCCAAATTGAATGCAATTTGGCCTGTTGGGCGCGCGGCGTCAGGCCGCGCGCAAAAGCGAAATATCAGCCGAGCAGCGTCAGGGCGTTATCAACCAGCTGCGCCATCTCTTCTGTGGTACGGCCGGTTTTTCCCAGCACGCGCATTCCCTGCGTCAGGCACAGCAGCATGGCTGCCGTAGCCGGTACGTTAAGATCGGGAGAAACAGAGCCATCCTGCTGACCCTGGCGCAGAAACTCTTCAAAGCGCGCCTCGTTGGCCCCCAGCGATTGCGTGATACGGCGCGCCAGCTCGTCGTTGCGCGTCGCCAGCTCGACGGCGCAGCTCACCACCAGACAGCCGCGCCGCCCGGTTTCGCCCACGCTGCTTTCGCTGTAGTGGTGCAACAGCGCCTCCACCCTGGCCCGCCCGTTGGGCGCGTGCGCAAGGCGACGGTTCAGCGCCTCGCCGCGCAGCTGCTGGTAGCGGGTCAGCGCGGCCAGGAAAATCGCCTGCTTGTCGGCGAAAGCTTTATACAGGCTGCCGGGCGTGACCTGCATCGCACGGGCCAGCTCGCTGATGGAAGTCCCGGCGTAGCCCTGCTCGCTGAACAGCGCTATAGCGCCGTCCAGAGCAAGATCGGCATCGAATTCGCGCGGGCGTCCCGGCTGACGTAAAGAAGAGGTTTTCATCACTCCATAATAGAGAACGATCGTTTCCTAATCAAGCCGCAACCTGCGCCGCGTTGGTCATAACAGCAGAAAATGCACTACTATCAATTTTTTGGCTGTAAAAGTGAGCTAGCTATGCTGTATCGCCGCTTTGAGAAACTGATCGATATCTTTCAGGACGCCCCCAGCGACACGCCGCCCAATCGCGTCTGGGCTTTTTACGTCTACTATCTGCGCCAGGTGTGGCAGAGCTTTGCCTTACTGCTGGCGATCGGGCTGATCGCTTCGCTGATTGAGGTCGCGCTGTTCCGCTTTTTGAGCACCATTATTGATATGGTGAACACGACGCCCGCCGCCAGCTTCTTTAGCGAACATGCCAGCGAGCTGATCTGGATGGCGGCGGTGGCGCTGGTTTTCAGACCGATCTTTATCGGCCTGCACGATTTGCTGGTGCACCAGACGATCAACCCCGGCATGACCAGCATGATCCGCTGGCAAAACCACAACTACGTGCTGCGCCAGAGCCTGAATTTTTTCCAGAGCGACTTTTCCGGGCGCATCGCCCAGCGCATTATGCAAACCGGCAACGCGCTGCGCGATTCGGCAGTCCAGGCCGTGGATGCGCTCTGGCACGTGCTGATTTACGCCATTACCTCGCTGGTGCTGTTCGCCGAGGCGGACTGGCGGCTGATGATCCCGCTGCTGGTGTGGATTGTGGGCTATGTCGTCAGCATGAGGTATTTCGTGCCGCGCGTGAAATCCCGCTCCGTTGCCTCATCCGACGCGCGTTCGAAGCTGATGGGCACCATTGTGGACGGCTACACCAATATCACCACGCTGAAGCTCTTTGCGCACAGCGATTTGGAAAGAGCCTACGCGCGTGAGGCTATCGGCGATCAAACGGCTAAAACGCGTCAGCAGGGCCGGATGGTCACTAATATGGACGTGGTGGTGACCACGCTCAATGGCCTGCTGATAGTCAGTACCACGGGCCTGGCGCTGTGGCTGTGGACCCAGTCGCTGATTAGCGTGGGCGCTATCGCGCTGGCTACCGGGCTGGTGATCCGTATCGTCAATATGTCCGGCTGGATCATGTGGGTAGTCAACGGCATTTTTGAAAACATCGGTATGGTGCAGGATGGCCTGCAAACTATTGCGCAGCCGGTCAGCGTGGCCGACAAGCCGCAGGCGCCGAGGCTGAAGGTCGATCGGGGTGAAATCCGCTATGAGAACGTCGATTTCAACTATGGCAGCGCGCGCCGGGTGATCGACAAGCTACAGCTGACTATTCGTCCGGGCGAAAAGATTGGCCTGATCGGCCCGTCGGGCGCGGGGAAATCGACGCTGGTGAACCTGCTGCTGCGTCTGTATGACCTGGACGGCGGCCGCATTGTGATTGACGGCCAGGATATCGCGCACGTCAGCCAGGAAAGCCTGCGGGCGCAGATCGGCATGATTACGCAGGATACCTCGCTGCTGCACCGTTCAATTCGCGATAACTTGCTGTACGGCCGACCCGATGCGACAGAAGAACAGTTGCAGCAGGCGATCCATCGTGCGAAGGCCGACGAGTTTATCCCGCTGCTCTCCGATCCGCAGGGCCGCGTCGGACTGGATGCGCAGGTCGGCGAGCGCGGCGTGAAGCTTTCCGGCGGCCAGCGCCAGCGTATCGCTATCGCCAGGGTCTTGCTGAAGGACGCGCCGATCCTGATTATGGATGAGGCGACCTCCGCGCTGGATTCCGAAGTGGAAGCGGCGATCCAGGAGAGTCTGGAGACGCTGATGGGCGGCAAAACGGTGATTGCAATCGCGCACCGTCTTTCCACTATCGCCAAAATGGACAGGCTGGTGGTATTGCAGGAAGGGCGCATCGCCGAGATGGGCAGCCATAGCGAGCTGCTGGCGCTGGATGGGCTGTATGCCCGCCTGTGGCGACATCAGACGGGCGGCTTCGTCGGCGAGGATTAATCAATCAGCGGGCAGCGTCCAGGCTGCCCGTTATTCTCCGTCGCGGCGATAAGGCAGCGATGCGCGGGCTTCCAACGCCCACGCCTGCACGCCGGGCCTTTCCTGATTCAGGTAGTCCGCTACCGCCTCGAATAAGCCTTCATGCCGTAGATAGTGCCAGGATTCGGTGATCACCGGCTCAAAACCCCGCACCAGCTTGTGTTCGCCCTGCGCGCCCGCGTCAAAGCGCTTCAGCCCGTGCGCGATGGCGTAATCCATCCCCTGATAAAAACAGGTTTCAAAATGCAGCCGGTTAAACTCTTCCAGGCAGCCCCAGTAGCGACCGTAAAGCGTTTCGCCGTCCATCAGGCTGAAAGCCATCGCGACGGCTATGCCGTTTTGCGTTGCCAGCACCACGCGAATGGACTGCGGCATTTTCTCCGCCAGCAGGCTGAAGAAAAGGCGGGTGAGATAGGGTCGCTGGCCGCGCACCGCGTAGGTGTTGGCGTAGCAGGCGTAGACAAAGTCCCAGTGCGCTTCGCTGAGCTGATGACCGGCCAGCCACTCGAACGTAAACCCCTGGCTGGCGACCAGCTCGCGCTCTTTGCGTATCTGCTTGCGCTTGCGCGACATCAGCGTATCCAGAAAGTCCTGGAAATCGCGGTAGCCGGGGTTGCGCCAGTGATACTGGCAGCCAAGACGCGGCAGCCAGCGTGCTTCCGCCGCCACCAGCTCGCGGGTTTGCGCATCGCCAAAGTTGATATGGGCGCTGTGCAACTGGCGCTGATGCAGGAAATCGGGCACGTGATGCAGCAGCTTTGCGGCAAAGGCGCGGTCGCCCAGTAGTCTTGCGCCGGTAACGGGACTGAACGGCACGGCGGCCAGCCATTTAGGGTAGTAGGGCAGGCCGGCGCGCTGGCAGGCCTCTGCCCAGGCGTGATCGAAAACGTATTCGCCCATTGAATGGCTTTTGCGGTAGCCCGGCAGCGCGGCGCGGATTTCGCCCTGTTCTTCCCACAACAGGTGCTCCGGCTGCCAGCCGGTGCCTTTTCCCAGGCTGCCGCTCTCTTCCAGCGTGCTGAGAAAGGCGTGACGGAGAAAAGGCTGATCGTCCGGCAGTAGGGCATCCCACTGACTGGCGGGAAGGTCGGCCAACTGCGTCAGAAGGGTTAGCGACATAGGGGCACTCCGTCTTGATGCGGGCAGGGGCGCTGCCCGATTAACTATGACGCTAAAGTGAAGGTTTTGCGTGCGAAGATCAACGTCTTCCCGCACGGGCCGCTAAAGCCTGCGCACCACGGGAGCAGCGCCGGTCGGATAAGTGTTGTCTTCCGGCGTTTCGCCACCGACGCGTTCAATCGGCCCCATCACAAACAGGAAGCAGCAGGCGGCAACGATACAGTGCGCGCCGACAAACACCAGGCCCAGGCTGTAGCTGCCGGTCAGCGCAACCAGGTAACCGAACATGATCGGTGTGATAATGCCGGCGATATTACCGACGCAGTTAAAAATTGCGCCCGCCAGGCCAACCGCTTCCTTCGGCGCGGTGTCGCTGATCACCGCCCAGGTACCCGCTCCGGCCGCCACGCCCTTGCCGTAAAAAGCAAAGGACATAATGGCGATGACCCAAAAGTTGCTGTTGGCGACGGCGGCGGCCATCAGCGTCGCGGCCATCAGCATCCCGACAATGTAAGGCGTTTTGCGCGCCCAGGAGACCGACCAGCCGATGCGGATCAGGTAATCGGAAATAATGCCGCCGGAAATCCCGCCCGCAAAGCCGAACAGCGCTGGCGCCACGGTGGCGAAACCGGCGTGCAGAATATCCATGCCGCGCGCCTGCACCAGATAGACAGGGAACCAGGTAATAAAGAAATAGCTCAGCGCGATGATGCAGTACTGACCGATATAGGCGCACCACAGCATCCGGTTAGTCAGCAGCCTGCGGAAGGTCTCGCGGGAAACGGGGGTTTTCTCCTTACGCTCCTGTACCGAGTCGATATCGATCAGGCCGCCGCCCGCGACGATATGATCCAGCTCCTGCGGCGACACGCTGCGGTGCGCGCGCGGCTCCTGCATATACCAAAGCCAGACGAAGAAGGCCCCGATGCCGATAACGCCCAGCACAAAGAAGGGCCACGGCCAGCCGAATTCGGACACCAGCCAGCCGGAAAGGGGCGAAAAGATGCCGACCGCAAAATACTGCGAGGAGGCGAACAGCGATGAGGCGCGGCCGCGTTCGGCTTTTGGAAACCACATAATGGCGACGCGGGCGTTGGCCGGAAAGCTGGGTGCCTCGATCAGCCCCAGCGCGAAACGCAGCGTGAACATGATCACCAGCGCGCTGGTCAGGCCCGTAGAGAATTCGCCGACAAAGCCCATCGCCAGCGTGGAGATCGACCAGAGCACCAGCGTCACGCCGTACACTCTTTTGGTGCCGAAGCGATCCAGAAACAGGCCGCCGGGGATCTGTCCTATTACATAGGCCCAGCTGAACGCCGACAGGATAAAGCCAAGCTGGATGGGCGAGAGGCCAAACTCATCTTTAATCGCGCCGCCCGCAATCGACAAAATAGAGCGATCCGCATAGGCGATAACGGAAAGAAACAGTATCAGCATTAATATCCACACGCGCACGTGCGATCCGTTTTTAGCAGTCATAGTGCTTACCCTTATTTATTGTCGCTCTGAATACAGGCGCAGAGATGACGAAGCTTGCCGCAGCGGCAGGAGAGAAAGGAAAACGGCCCGCGGGCGTTTTAATCAACTATAGGAGGCGCTTTTCAGGCGGGTCATTGTGCTGTTGTCGGGATTAACGGGAAATTTTTGCGATACATTCAGAAAGATGCACAAGGTGGCTTGAAGCGCTTCACATTCCGCACGTTATCCGCCGCGCTTGCCGCACGGCTTTCCTGGAACGTGCACTGGGTCTGGTTTTCTTTGCGCGCTCTCTTCTATAGGACGCGGTATCTCAGGGATCGATCATGGTCGGCCCGGCGATGCGCAGCACGTTGTAGAACCAGGTTTTTGCCGTGATATCGCCGATTTCGGTGTGCGCATAGAGGAAAACTTCCTGATTCGGCACGTGGAATGGCAGCTCCAGCATCCGGCCGTTGCCGCGACGTGCGTAGATCCTGGCGGCGCTGGAAGGCAGCGTTACCAGCAAATCGCTGGAGGCAATCAGCTCGCCCAGCGCGGCGAAGTGCGGCACTTCCAGCGCGATTTCGCGTTCCAGCTCAAACTCTTTCAGCCGATCTTCCACAATGTGGTGACCGCTGGTGGCAGCGACCACGACATGGCGTTCCTGCATATACTCATCCAGCGACAGGCTCTCTTTAATTCGCGGATGGTCAACGTTGAGCAGACAGACATAGCGTTCATAGGCCATCAGCTCGCGCTGCGCGGAGGAAACCGACTCATTGCGGCTGCACAGCGCCGCGTCGATACGGCCCGTCAGCAGCCATTCGTCCAGCTTGTGCACGTCGACCGGGATCACCTCCAGCTGGATATGCGGCGCCACGCTGCGGAAAAGCGTAATTAGCTTGGGCAGCAGCAGCAGCTCGCCCAGGTCCGTCAGCGCCAGGCGGAACTTATAGCGCGAGGTTTCCGGCGAAAAGATGCGGGTTTCCGCCACGGCTTTTTCTATGCCGGTCAGCGACTTTTTAAACACCTTATAGAGCTGCATCGCGGTCGGCGTCGGCTCCATGCCTTTCCGGCTGCGCTTGAACAGCTCGTCGTTGGTTTCGCTGCGCAGACGGGCGAGCGCGTAGCTGGCGGAAGGCTGCGTAATAAACAGGCGATCGGCGGCGCCGCTGACGCTGCGGGTTTCATAGATAGCGGTAAAAACGCGTACCAGGTTGAGATCCAGCATGGCTACCTCTATAGAGAGTATCTATTAACGAACATTAAAATTATCTATTTGAACTATTTTACACTTCTTTATATCCTTCCGCCAAATTTTGATAAGTTATTCCTTTTGTTGCATATCAAAATTTAACTAATAAAAACATATAGATATAATATTACATCGTGGAATGGCGGCGTCATATGCAGGATGCCGCTGCAGGAGAAAGTCAGTGAAAGGTGAAATCGTAGACGTGATTATCGACTGGATTGAAGCGCATCTGGACGATGGACTGAATATTGAGGCCGTAGCCGCGCGCTCCGGTTATTCTAAATGGCACTTACAACGCGCTTTTAAAGAGAAAAAAGGCATGACCCTGGGCAGCTTTATTCGCTATCGTCGCCTGGACGAGGCGGCAAAAAGCCTGGTGACCTCCCATAAAACCATCATGACCATCTCTATGGATTTGGGATTCTCGTCCCAGCAGTGTTTTCAGCGCGTCTTTAAAAAACACTTTAACGTGACGCCGAGAGATTATCGTAATCAGCATCGCGAGCTGCACTAACTTCGCGCATCTCTGAATAAATACCCTATGAAAAAATATGCTTTTCTTATCGCGTTGGCGATAAGCGGGACCGGTTTTGCTGCCGTTCCCGCTCGGCCAGCGGGCGTTCAGACGACCACGGCGTGCGAGCCGGGTTTTTGCTTACCGCTTGTCCGGGCCGGCGATGAACTGGCGCTGGGCATCGGCAGTATTGACCGGCAGGCGCGCCGGGTACTTGAACCCGCCTCGGCAGGCATGCTGACCGAGCCAACGGAGTAAATCCGTAAAATTCCCCCGGTGCAGGCCTGTGCCGTGAAAAATTTAACATTCCATCAGGTATACTACCGCTCGTGTTAACCTGCTTATGGAATGCTATGGAACGTCTTACTGAAAATCTTATTTACGCCTCGCGCTGGCTGCTGGCACCTATTTATCTCGGGCTGTCGCTGGGCCTGCTGGCGCTGGCGATCAAGTTCTTCCAGGAAGTTTTTCATCTGCTGCCCAACGTGCTGGCTATGGCGGAAAACGATCTGGTGCTGGTGCTGCTGTCGATGATTGACCTGACGCTGGTTGGCGGCCTGCTGGTGATGGTGATGCTCTCCGGCTATGAAAACTTCGTTTCCAGGCTGGATATCTCCGAGCACAAAGAGAAGCTGAGCTGGCTGGGGAAAATGGATTCCGGCTCGCTGAAGAATAAAGTGGCGGCCTCTATTGTGGCGATCTCTTCTATTCATCTGCTGCGCGTGTTTATGGATGCGCGCAATATTCCTGATAACAAGCTGATGTGGTACGTCATTATTCATCTGACGTTTGTGTTGTCCGCCTTTGTGATGGGCTATCTGGACGCGATGTCCCGTAAAGATAAAAACGCCCTGCACTGATTGCGCTTTGCCCGGAGCGGCTCCGGGCAATCCTGCCGTTATTTAGCGCCCGCCGCGAATTTCACTTGCCTCCCGACCGGCAAATCGCATAAAAAAGCGGTTCTTCTTGCCGATAAAGAATTATTCGTCCGCTTCGCCTCCTTCTGCCTGCCCGTTTCTGGCCTCCGCTTTGCATGTCTTAGCGAAGAGCGCTGCGTCGGCACGGAGCGCGGCGCGTTTATGTCACCAAGGAAAACCATGTCAGATGATTAGTCGACGCCGGTTAATAATGGGCACCGGCGCAGCCATGTTGGCGATGACCGCCGGAAAACTGTTTGCCAGAGAAGACATTATTCCCCTGTGGCCGGACGAGCCGCCGGGCGGGGGCGGGCCGGGCGGCAATCTGCATGTGTCCGCCAGCGGCGCCTGGTCGAATATCGTCAGTCCCGCTATTCAGCGCTTTCAGCCGCAGGAGCCTAACGGCTCGGCGGTGCTGATCGCGGCGGGCGGCGGCTATCGCTGGATCGGCATGGGCGGCGAAGCCTGGCCGGTGGCGCGCTGGCTGAATGCCCGTGGCTATACGGCCTACGTGCTGAGCTATCGGCTGCCGCACGAAAAATGGCACGCGGGACGGCTCGCGCCCTTTCAGGATGCACAGCGCGCAATCAGGCTGGTGCGCTCGATGGAGCGGAAAGTACATCTGCTGGGCTTTTCCGCTGGCGGCCACCTGATGGGCATGTCGGCGGCGCGGCCTGGTTTCGTAACCTATGCGCCGCAGGATACGCTGGATCAGATTGCGCCGGTCGCGGACAGCGTCGCCCTGATTTATCCGGTGATCACGCTGGAAGCGCCTTACACCCATACGCGTACCCACAGTGAAATCGTCGGAAAAAACGCTTCGCCAGCGGATGAGGCGGGCTGGTCGGTGGAAAATTACGTTACGCGTAGCTTCCCACCTACCTTTCTGGCCCAGGCGGACGACGATCGCACCTCAAATCCGCACAACACGCAGATTATGCACGACGCCTGTCGGCGCATGGGCGTGCCGGTCGAACAGATCAAAATTACGCGAGGCGGACATGGTTTTGGTCTGGGAAGGGCGGGGACGCCTGCGGCTATCTGGGATGAGGCTTACGCTATCTGGCTGGCGGGACGTCGGTAAATGCTTTGGCGCCTTCCGTGGCGCCGTCTGGCCAGGCTATTTTCTGAGCCGTACCAGATCGACCGCATGGTCGGTGCTTTTGGTCATGATCAGGCTGGCTCTTTCACGAGTCGGCAGGATATTCTCTTTCAGATTCATCAGATTAATCTCCTCCCACAGCTGCGTGGCGATGCCTACGGCCTCGTCTTCAGGCAGCTTTGCGTAGTGATGGAAGTAGGAATCCGGATCGGTAAACGCGCCCTGACGGAACTTCAGGAAGCGATTAATGTACCAGTGGCGCAGCAGATCTTCCGGCGCGTCCACATAGATAGAGAAGTCGACGAAATCGGAAACAAAAACGTGATGCGGATCGTGCGGGTAATCCATACCGCTTTGCAGCACGTTCAGCCCTTCCAAAATCAATATATCCGGCTGCTGCACGACCTTGTCGCCGTCAGGAATAACATCGTAGATCAAATGCGAATAGACCGGTGCGGTGACCTGAGCGGCACCAGACTTGAGGGCGGAGACGAAATTCACCAGGCGATGCATATCGTAAGATTGCGGAAAGCCCTTTTTCTTCATCAGGCCGCGCTCTTTTAACACCTCGTTGGGGTGCAAAAACCCGTCCGTGGTAATCAGCTCGACGCGACGATGCTCCGGCCAGCGGCTCAGCAGCGCCTGCAACACGCGAGCCGTGGTGCTTTTCCCTACGGCCACGCTGCCGGCGATACTGATGATATAGGGGATCTTCTGGCCATTGGTGCCCAGGAACTGCTCCAGCACCGCCTGACGGCGTAAATCGGAATTGATATAGAAGTTAAGCAGACGCGATAACGGCAGATAGATCTCCGCGACCTCATTAAGAGAAAGATCTTCGTTTATCCCCTCGAGCCGGGCAATTTCTTCTTTGCTCAGGGTCATCGGCACGGAATCACGCAGCGCGGCCCATTGCGAACGGTTAAATTGCAGATAGGGTGTGGTCAACAAGGATTCTTTTTTACTCATATACATGCTTCTGCCAGCAAGAACTTGCCTGTTGTGGCGTGCGCAGAGAAGACGCTGTCCGCTGCTGCCGCTCGCGTAACTAAGGTAAATTTCAGAAAACAATGGGCAGGAGGTTAACACCAGACGGGGCGGAATCAGAAGGAAAAATAAAAACGACCAACGCAAACGTAACGGCGACCGCATTTATTGAAAAATAAACGCGCGCTTTATGAAAACGACAGCGAAAACAGCAGCCGATTCGCTTTGCGCAGGCGCCAGGGGAATGCTGCTGGACAAACAGAGAAAGAAATCGCCGCTTTTGCGCTGGCTAAAAAATAGCAATATCGTCGCTTCTTTGTACGGTTCCGTTGACGGGCAGCAAGATTTTGCGAAGAATTGCACAAATAACAGCCATAAGAACTTTTATCGCAATTTTTTTGTTGCATCCCGCCGCCACACTTCCTAGAATGCGCACCACTTGATGCCGGCTTAGCTCAGTTGGTAGAGCAACTGACTTGTAATCAGTAGGTCACCAGTTCGATTCCGGTAGCCGGCACCATCAAGTACCCCAGGTGGGGTTCCCGAGCGGCCAAAGGGAGCAGACTGTAAATCTGCCGTCATCGACTTCGAAGGTTCGAATCCTTCCCCCACCACCATTAATACTGCTTGCAGTGTTAATGAGAGGCAGAAACTTCCAGATTCCCCATGGGGAATGATGAGAAGCTTCGACCTCGAAGGTTTGACCCGGCAGGGCAAGGAACAGTGTGACTTAATCCTTCCCCCACCACCATTAATATCGTTCGCGATGTTAATGAGAGGCAGAGTTTTTCAGCTTCCCCACGGGGAAGGACGAGAAGCTTCGACCTCGAAGGTTTGAACCGAAGGGCACGGAACGCAGTGACGTGAATCCTTCCTGTAAAGAAGCACCTATTCAGTCCTGACGTTTAACGGCTGAAGCCAGATGAAAGCAACAGCGTTCATCAACAGATTTTAGACTGAGCTCAAGCACAGTCGGAGTCATCAAGCAAATGCGGGTTGACTCGAAGAGCAGAAAAGCGTTTCTGTTGTTCACAAGCTACAGACAGAACAGGTAGCCGAGTTCCAGGATGCGGGCATCGTATAATGGCTATTACCTCAGCCTTCCAAGCTGATGATGCGGGTTCGATTCCCGCTGCCCGCTCCAAGCCGTGCTGATATGGCTCAGTTGGTAGAGCGCACCCTTGGTAAGGGTGAGGTCCCCAGTTCGACTCTGGGTATCAGCACCACTTCTAAATCTCCCTCCCTGATTCTTCTCTGTGCGTTAAAATTCAACAGTTCAGGCAATGCCTGGTTGATGTGGTGATATCACCGATTTATCCGTGTCTTAGAGGGACAAGCGATGT
>NZ_JBGFFX010000040.1:0-226 GCF_041224955.1 Erwinia aeris
TTACGGGATAACGAGCGGAACTCATCAAACAGCATCATGGCGCACTGCTGCCGGCTAATTTTCTCTCCGGCTCCGCGCCGATTGCAACAGAACATGGATTGAGGCCGATCCATTGAGGAACGCCGGGTCAGCATGTAAGGATCAACACGGTCAGAGATATAGTCCAGCCGGTAATGGGATTTCAGTTGTGCTTCAGTCAGATCGCCACAGCGCATATCCTCAGCGC
>NZ_JBGFFX010000041.1:0-217 GCF_041224955.1 Erwinia aeris
AAGGAGCGCGCCGTGATCGACACCCTGTTTGCAAAGACTAAACCGCAGTGCATCGGGCGCTACGTGATTGACGTCCCGGAGTCCTTTAACAACCAGCTGCACAATATGATTTTTATCGATGACTTTAAAATCAGCAGTAAATGGATCTATCCACCGGCCTTCCAGCAGCGGATAAGGCTCAGGGAGCAGGAGCTACGGGAAGCGATTAACAAACCCG
>NZ_JBGFFX010000042.1:0-203 GCF_041224955.1 Erwinia aeris
GGAACCTGGTTGGCTTTTGACAGCACGGAGGTACCAGCCTGCTGAAGGATCTGCGCCTTCGACATGTTAGAAACTTCAGTTGCGTAGTCAGCATCCTGGATACGTGACTGTGACGCGGTCAGGTTGGTCACAGAGGTGTTCAGGTTGTTGATGGTGGATTCAAAACGGTTCTGAATCGCACCCAGGCCGCTACGTGCGGTATC